>CAYNVQ010000002.1:0-549843 GCA_964400735.1 uncultured Eubacteriales bacterium
TTTACGATGGCTACCTCCTAAAAATCAAAATTGCGAACAAGATTGTACACTAGCCCTTTTCGCCTTCGATGCGTTAATCTTATTTTAGTGAATAAGCGGGTGGAATATGGGGAAAATTGCGAAGGATTTGCCGCGCGCGCAAATAGGAAATCCTTACAATTAGGTCGTAAAAAACATGTCCACAGGTCAACCGGGGCTTTAGGCGGCAGGGGATGTGACAGATGCTTGTTCCGAACAAATGTCAACAGCTTTGGGAACTGACGTGGCTGCGGCCATAACGATAACCGAATACCTGGATAATTCGTGAAATAGTGCTTTCCCCATGGTTTTTCTAATACCCTGAAAATTCAAATTCTATCGTCTTTCAAATTCTTCGATAATTTCGGAATTTTTCCCTGGGTGAGGATTTTTTGAAAAAATGTAAAAAGTCGTTCGCGCAATCAAAATTCTCTTCATGGCTTCGTCATATTTTTTATGCGCTATTATTTCAATCTCTATTTCCCTTTTGAATCCTGCGCTTTCAAACTGTTCCACCCACCAGGTTGAACTTGCCCCTATGAGGTGCCCATTTTTCGGGTATCCCTCATCATCCACGTGGACAGTTCTGAAACATCTATTTTTAAGGGAATCTTCTTCCCATTCTTTGATGTATTTTTTGAAAACTTCACCAAAAACCGGATCCTTTTCAAAGGCAGGAATATTGCAAAAGAGGTATCCGCCATCATCTAGCAAGTTGTATGTTTCAGAAATATAATCCTTGAGTTTATTGGGATTATAATGCTCAAAGATATCCATGCCCAAAACCATGTCATAGCTGCTTGGTAGACTGATCTCCAGGAGGTCTCCCAAGTGAATATTCTCTCTTATTTCCGGATAAGCTTTGGCTATCGCAGATTTACTGATATCAATCCCTTCACTGTAGAGCCCTCTATCCTTGAGGCATTTCATCAGTGGACCGTTTGCACAGCCAATTTCCAGGGTTTTTTCCGGGCGGAAGATGGAGATGAAATCAGCCAGTAACTGTTTGTCCTCATTGATTTGGAGGCTCCAGACTCCAGGCTGCTCATAGTATCCATTTTCTCTAATTTTCTTCTCAAGCCAATCGAAGTCCTCCATTTCCTTTACTTTAAAAACCCATATATCTTGATTTGCATAGATATCATGAGCCAACTGGTATTGATCTGGCTTCTCTACTTTGATGGAAGGAAGGCGAATATGATCTCTTATTATCTTGTTTACGAATTCTTCAGAATTCACTATGTCCCGGATTATATCAATTCTTGTTCGTCCGGCTTCAAGATGTTTCAGATAATTATCTCTTCCAACTGCATCTATTTCTCTCTTAAGGAATTTTTGATATACCTCGTCTAAAAACTCTTCATCTGAAGAGTCTCTAGCGGCTGGAATTTTTGAGATCTTCATGAGCCAATGTGCGAGTTGTCTCAGGATATTCTTGAGCATAAGCGATTTCCTTTATCTGTTGCGGATTGTCATTATAAACTAGAATACCCAAAAAGAAAAAGGTATAGTTCATATGAATTCAGGCGCGGCTATCCAGGTCGAAAGCGATTCAGAGTTTCGAAAACATTTTCAAAATAATCCTAGAATGTTCAAAAGAGATGGATGGACTTTGTTGTAGCCTTCAAATACAACTACATGGACCGCAGCCTCCTGCTACCTTGATGTTGGAGCGGGGCGTATTGGCTTATTTTTGTGTTTTTTCAAGAATTTCAATCTTTTATTTAAGCTTTTTTATCTCTTTCAAGATGTTATAAAGCTGAGGAATGGATATCCAAGCCTTTCGCCAATCCTGGATGTCCAGATGAGGAATACCCGCGACTATTGATTTGGGTGGAATGCTCTTGGTAACTTCAGTTTTGGCCGCTAAGATGACGTAAATGAATATCCTAGAAGACACAGGATATTGTCACACCAGAAGTGGCTATCGCTCAAATACGCATTGAGCTCGTCAATCTTTCACCTGATGCAGATGGAAATCCTCAGCCGCCACAGGAAAAATATGCCACCATAGTGTGGATCAAGGATTAATCACGTCAGGAGTATCGGGTCTTTGAGGATATTTTTTGCATCTGGCCAATCCGTGAATCATCCCCCCTGCCATGGCAGGGATCTACCGTCAGCGTCAACTGGAACACACAGTGTTTTACCGAGTATTCTTTTATAATTTCGAGCGGTTCTTTCGTGAATATAAGCATCGGCTCGAGAAGGAGTACGGGTACTTCCGTCCTGTCATCCAAAACGTTGTTGAGAGGTACCTCGATTGTGGTAATCCGATGTGCGGGTTTGCCCGCATCCGGTGTTCTGACTGTGGGGAAGAGCGGCTGTTGATATTTTCCTGCAAGACACGCGGATTTTGACCATCATGTCATGCAAAGAGAAGAAAGGAATGGGGGGATATTCCGTTAGTGCGATAAATTTCAAACCAAATATTCACTTCGAGTTGAAGTCGTCTGAGGAAACGAGAAGAACAAGCTAACTTTTTATTCCCTGCTAGGATTGGCGGCTGGCATTGACATTCAGTTCAATTCAGTACAATTCAATTTGACATCCCTGAAGCCTATTGCTATACTTTTTTGAGTCAGAGAGGAATCATTTGGGGAAAGTTGCGATTATTGGGCGTTCCAAATCACATGATGATGCTTCCCTTCTGTTAAATTTTATACTGAGAACATTCAGATTTATCAAATTGAGATTTTTCTGTTGAACAAATAAATAACTGGGGTGAAATCATGGTGAGAGCTTTTTTTTCAATTATTCTAGTAATTGTTTTTTTGGCTTTTTTGGTGATTGGATCATGGGGCGCTGAGTTTCGAGTAAGCACAGCAACTGAGCTACAAGATGCTTTGACTCGGGCTCAAAAAAATGGAGAGGATGATGTAATTAAAGTAGCACAGGGTACATATTATGGTAATTTTGTCTATAATTCGAGTGAGAGCGCTAGTATTACCCTTCTTGGTGGCTACAAAAACTTCTTTTTGAGGAGGGAGGTTAACCCATCAAAAACGATCCTCGACGGAAATAGGAGCGATCGAGTTCTTTCTCTCGACAATACGGATGGAGGGAATATATCTATAGAGGGCTTTACAATACGCAATGGAGCTCCAACAAAAACAACTGGTGGTCTATATGCGTGTTCTTCCTCATCTTCAGGGACTCCTGGCAATATTCTTATCGCCCACAACATTGTCGAAGACAATGAGGCCTGGGATGAAGCCGGAGGGATAAAGGCCAACTCTTCTACAGGCGACGTCATTATTACCCATAACGTCATCAGGGGAAATTCCTGCGACTTTTGGGGAGGTGGGATAGATGCCTATTCTGGTTCATTTGCAGGGACCGGAGGCAAGGTCATCATCGTTAATAACCTCATAGTAGGGAACAGCTGTACAATCGATCCCGGCGGAGGTGTATTTGCTAGCGCTTCAGGGGCTGGAGGGATTGTTATCATCACTAACAATACAATTGCATACAACAACTCAGGTGATGTGGGCGGGGGGATTTCGTTGAGAGGTGACCTTATCAATGTCACCAACAACATCATATGGGGAAACTCCGCCCCTTCAGGAGGAGATATCGAGCTTTGGGGCCCTGGTGCTTTTATCGGATATAACAACGACTATTCCCAAATGGTAGGCACCTGGACAATTTTTGGAAATAACATCCATATTAATCCTCTCTTTGTCGGAAGCGGTGACTTCCATTTGCTGTCTGCGTCCCCTTGCATAGATAAAGGAATAAACACAGCCCCTCATCTGCCAGCAATTGATCTTGAAGGAAATTTTCGGGTTTTGGATGGTGACAATGATGGAATTGCCACAGCGGATATGGGAGTTTATGAATATGGTTTAGCAAAATTCCCTATATTTGACGGCCACGATTTTGACGCCAACGGCACATCAGATATATCGGTATGGCGCCCCCTAACCGGAAGATGGTACATCAAAAATGGTGGAAGTTATGCTTGGGGAATCTCAAGTGATATCCCCGTGAATGGAGACTACGATGGGGATGGAAAAACGGATATCGCTGTGTGGCGGCCTTCCAATGGTAAGTGGTATCCAAAAGGAATGGGAAGTACAAGTTGGGGGATATCGGGTGACATCCCTGTCCCTGGCAATTACAATGGAGATCCCAATGGAACGACGGACATAGCTGTATGGCGGCCTTCCAATGGAAAATGGTACATCAACAGTATTGGAAGCTATACCTGGGGCATCTTAGGAGATATTCCAGTTCCCGGCGACTACAACGGAGACGGGATAACGGATATCGCTGTGTGGCGGCCTTCCAACGGACGCTGGTACATCAGAGGAATTGGAGTGTATGTCTGGGGAGTCGTTGGTGATATACCTGTCCCAGCAGATTACAATGGTGATAGTATAACGGACCTTGCGGTATGGCGGCCTTCGAAAGGAAGGTGGTACATCCTCGGCATGGCAGGCTCATTCTGGGGAACAGCAGGAGACATCCCAGCGCCCGGCGATTATAACGGAGATGGGATTACAGATATTGCCGTATGGAGACCATCCAACGGATGCTGGTACATCAAGGGCATCGGAAACTATCTGTGGGGGATGCTAGGTGACACTCCTTTAGTGCGATAAATTTCAAATCTCCTCCCATTGACGCGCCTCCTTTAGGCTGTTATTCATAAGATAAGAATGATGAGGGAGAGATATTAGCATCTAGCCAATATTTCTCTAAAGGAAGGTGGGCTATGAAAATCTTTTCATAACAATCATCTTGGTTTTCATTTCTATAACACTTTTTTCGGTCAGCCTATCCGGGGAAGAATTTTGTGTAAGCAATGCGAAAGAACTTTAGGACGCCTTGAATACAACACGACTGAATGGAGAGCATGACGCCATAAAGCTTGTCCAAGGAATCTGCCATGGAACCTTCCGTTACAATTCGATCAAGGCTTCAATATAACCATATTGGGTGGCCTCACACCAGATTATAATGGGCGTAAGGTAGATCCAACAAACACCATTCTCGAGAGCGATCATTTTGGCTCGCCACTTTACCTCTATCATTTTAATGGTGGTGATATAAACATCGAGGGTCCAGCAGGAGCTCCTGATGGCGGCCGAGGAGATTGGGGAACGATTCGAGGGCCGTATCTATCTTGAACCTACTGATTTGGAGGTATCGGGTGAATTCTTCTACTTTTTATGTCTTTGACCTCGCTGGTTTCGGCGTGATACTGTTATTTTTGGATGTCAGTAGGTGGATATTGAGGGAAGTTTTTAGAGATTTGCCACAAGCAAAAAAACGAAATTCCTATTTTTGCTTTAATCCCAGCCTGATGGACCGCCGACCTTATTCCGAATGGTTGAGTAAGCGTGATGACTCCCGCGACTGGACCGAGAAAAAAGCAAGACAGATCCTGGAAAAACATCGGCCCGATTCCCTAAGCCCCGGTCCGGATGCGGAACCGGGAAAGATTCTCGAGTCATTCAAAAAAAACAAAGACAGGTCTTTTGGAAAAGATTGTAAAAAATAATAACGCGAGTGAATTTCAATTATGGGAAGGAGGAATCGATGAGATTTATTAATTTATTAAAAAGACTAGCAGCAGGCTTGATCTTTGTATTGGTTCTAACCTGTTTACCTTTTCCCCGAACAAAGGAAGTGTGTCTGCTTCCTCAGGATATCATACAGGCCATTATCGATGAAGTCTCGGGAGAGATCGCCCTCCAGAACGAAACTATGCTGGCGCCCTTCGAGAGGATCAGGGATGAAGATGAATTCACCACCCGTTTCCATGAGACGGAATATATACTGGAAAAGGCTGTCGAATACGGGCTTCAGGACGTTCATTGTGAAACGTTCGCCTCCGATGAAATGCTTTGGCAGGCAGAGGTGGGAGAACTATGGCTTATGGAGCCCGAGATGAGGAAGATTGCCGACGTTCGGGATATCGCCGCATCCCTGGTCATCGGAAGCCAGAGCACCGACATCACCGCGGAGCTGATTTATCTGGAACGGGCGAGCAGAGCTTCCGATTACGAAGGCATAGATGTGGCTGGCAAGATCATACTTACGGCTGATGCGGCAGAGGATGCTCAGAATATCGGCGTCAAAGAGAAGCAGGCGGCAGGAGTCATTTCATATGCTTCCTATACTCCATCCCGGCTCGTTCATACAGTGGGCTGGCAGTGGGGCATGGAAGCGGCAGAAGCGGGGACGGACAAAACGCCTTTTTTCGGCTTTTCCATCTCCCGACGCCTTGCCGAAGATTTGAAACGATCGCTGTTGGACGGCGATAAGGTCTCGGTACGGGCTAGAATCAAAACCCGGACCTATCCCGGTAGGGATGAGGTCGTCACGGCTATCCTTCCCGGCCGAGACCTGAAGGAAGAGGAATTCGTCCTTGTCGCTCATCTTTTCGAAGGCATCAGCAAACAAGGGGGGAACGATAACAACAGCGGCTGTGCCTGCATCCTGGAAGTGGGACGTTGCCTTGCTAAGCTGATCGAGGAAGGGAAAATAGACGCGCCGAGACGGACGATCCGATTTCTCTGGGTTCCGGAATACAGCGGCACCATCAAATTTTTGGAAACGCACCCTGAGATTACTAAAAACATGATCTGCGGCATCAATATGGACATGGTCGGATGCAACCTGTATGCAAACAATTCTCCCTTCCACGTCTATCGCTCTCCCCACAGCCTCCCCGGATACATAAACTATGTCGCAGAGAATATCCTGGATTTCACCGTCAATACCAACCGCGTATCCATTGCAGGGAAACCCGCCGATACCGTTGTGGCCCCCAGTGGTACCCGTCAGAATTTCATGTGCTGGATGGAAGAATTCGATTCCGAGAGCGACAGCGATGTGTTCAATAACCGTCAGGTGCAGGTCCCTATGGTTTTTTTCTGCAACTGGACCGACGATTTCTACCACAGCAGTGAAGACCTTCCCAAAAACAGCGATGCGACCCAGCTTAAAAGGGCGGGTTTTATGGGAACTACCATCACCTATGCTATCGCCTTCGCCGGCGACGAGGATGCACTGAATATCGTCGCAGACTCGGCCAGCCGCATCCGTTCCCGGCTTTCTCTCTGTATGAGGAAAGCATACAACTTCATAAGCATCAGCTCGACGGCCGATTTAGTTAGGACTTACAAGAGGTGTGAAAATCTGATTGCACATAATTACCGGGTGGAGATCCAGGGACTCGCCAGCTGCGCATCGCTGGCAAAAAATAGCCCGACCGTAACAGACGCCGTCGGCAGGCTTAAAAGCCGCATTCTTGCCGAAGAAGAAAAATCCTTGGCCGAGTTTCGCAGACACTTTAGGCTTCTCTGCGAGATGAGAGGGATCGAACCCGCTGAAACCCCACCGACAGTGAATGAAACGAAGCTTTCAGAACGCTACCCTGTCGTGGTCAACAAAAAGCTCTGGCCGCCCATTTTCGAAGCGGGAGAGGGATTGCGAATTCACAAAATTTACAACGCCCTCTACGAAGCATTCAATCTTATCGATGGAAAACGCAGCATCTGGGATATTGCGCAGGCGCTGGATGCCCAGTTCATAGACTTGGCGGAAATCACACCCGAGATGGTGGAAGAATTTATGGAAGCCCTGGTAGAGGCGAATCTGGTCGAAATCCGGGATTCCCGGCTTCAGAAAAGCTTTGCCTTGTATTAGACCGTTCAGTTCCACTTCATGCTGGATGTGTTCAACCTTCTCAACGCCGATGCAACAGCCAGCTATCCTACAGTTTCTGGTACATCCACAGCGGATTCGACTACTGGTCATCGAATTGCCTTGTTCCCGACGAGATCTTTTTTCTGAGACGGATCCAGTTGGGCATTCGACTATCCTTCTAGTTATTTCAGGGAGCCCTCTTTCCTCGAGAGAGGGCTTCCTGCATTTCCCGTCCCAATGCGACATGGTGGCGGGATTTATCGTATTCCCCGAGGCGGTTATACAGGTCCGCCAAAACGAAGTGCGCAAGAATAGTCACCGAAGGCTCCGATTTCAACTTGAGGGCTTTTTCCCCGAGGGTGACGGCTTCGGAATAATTTTCTCCCTTGTCCATGTAAGCTTTGGCTAGGAAGACATAGGCTTCGGCGAAGTTTTCTTTTTTTTGGATACAGCTTTGAAATTCCGTTATGGCTTTGTCCAACTCTTTACTCTTGGCATAAAGAAGACCAAGATTATAATCCGGCTTATAGTTGAAGATGACGGTCTCCTGCTCCTTTTTATATTCCGATATGGCAAGGTCGATCTCTCCTCGGGCCTCGTGAAGAAGCGCCAGGTTGAAATGGGCATTGCGAAGGGGGATATGCCTTTGGATATTGAGGGCAGCCTTGATCTCCCTTTCCGCATCGTCCAGCATGTTCTTTTTGAGGTAAACGGCTCCTAAATTGTTATGGAAAACAGGAGACTCAGGATCCATCCTGACACCGGATTCCAGATATTTTTGGGCCTCATCCAGCTCCCCTTTCGATTCATAAATGCCACCCAGGTGTAGATAAGGCTTGGTGTCTCGCTGGTCGAAAGCGATAAGCCTTTTGAAACCGACTATCGCCTCATCCAGCTGTCCCGAGTTTTTGTAGACGATGGCCAGTCCAAATATGGCATCGTAATAATCGGGATCGACCTCAAGGGCCTTTTTATACTCCTCTATGGCTTTTTCGAAACGATCTTGCTTGGAATAGATGTTGCCTAAAATGTAACGGGCTTCGAGGATCGAAGGATCTTTTTCGAGGACATCTGTTATTTTATCGATAGCCAATTCCGTTTTCTCTTCTGTCACCAGAAACTGGGCGAGCTTGATCTCGTTGTATAGTTCGATCTTGTCTTTGGGATCGGCTAATGCTTGGCCTGTCCCTTTACTCGATGTCCGGAAAGAACCTATGTACCCCAGAGCTTGAAGCTTTTCCAGAGAATCGCTGTCTATTCTTTTCGGGCCTGCCTCTTCAATCCCCCCAGATGAGTACTTTTGGATCAATGCATCGATCTGCCTTTTCATATCGTTAGCTAGAGTCGCCCTTTTGCCTATGATGTTCTCTGTCTCTCCGGGATCCACGGATGTATCATATAGTTCAGGGTTGGGAGCATCGATAAATTTGTATCGGCCTCGACGTATAGATCTCAGCTCGCTCCAGCCATAATGGTATCTTGGCCAATAGGTCTCGCTGTAGGCCTCACGTTCATCCTCTTCGCGATTACCCAGGATCAGAGAGAGCAGGCTCTCTCCCTGCACGGTTTCCGGGATATCGGCCCCCACCATATGGAGAATTGTCGGCATGATATCGACGCTTCTGACTTGTGCCTCGATGACGGCGCCTGCCAGCTTTGCTGAAGGGAATCTGATGATGAGGGGAACTCTGATGGCCGCATCATAGATAAAAAAACCGTGTGCACTTTCCTTATGCTCCCCTAGGCTCTCGCCGTGGTCCCCTGTGAATACGATTATCGTCTTATCCTGAAGACCTTTTTCTTCCAGAAAACCGCGAAATTCTCCGATAAGCTGGTCCACATAGGCGATTTCCCCGTCGTAAAGGCCGAACCGCCGTCCACCGTACTGGGATTTGTAGGGTTCTGGAGGATCATAGGGCATATGGGGATCGTAAAGGTGGATCCAGCTAAAAAATTTGGAATCCCGGTTTTCATCGATCCACCGCATAGCTTCGACCAGGACCTCATCTCCCCTCCTCTGCACGGAATCCAGGCTAACAGTCTTATACTTGGTGAGATCGAAATTGTCGTAATAATGATCGAAACCCTGATTGAGCCCCCAGCGGGAATCGAGGACAAAGGCCGCAACGAAAGCAGACGTGGCAAAGCCGCTGCTTTTCAGAACTTCGGCAAGGGTGTCATGCTTGTCGTCGAGATAAAAGCCTCCATTATCCCGGACACCGTGATAGAGGGGGTATGTTCCCGTAAAAATCGAGGAATGGGAAGGAAGCGTCAGCGGCGTTTGAGCTGTCGTGAATTTGAAGAGGATCCCTTCTTCAGCAAGCCTGTCGATATTGGGTGTGTACAATCCCTGATATCCATAGCAAGGCAGGTGGTCCGCCCTCAATGTGTCGATGGTGAAAACAACGATATTAAAATCTTCGACAGGATCGGGTTTCATCAGCGCTTTATATGTTTCGAAGCTCTCGATAAATGGATCTTTTTTTAAACGCGGTTTGATGATTACAAAAAAAGAGACCGCCGTTATGAGGAGTACAAAAATCGTGAGAAATATGAAAAATTTTCTGTCGATTTTCATTTGTTCTCCCTACTTTGATATAGAAATTTCAGCCGATTGTCAATCCGGTCCTCCTTTATTTGAAACAAAACGAATCCGGCCGTGCTAAGACTATCCTGCTCCCCTTTTCTCAAAGCGCAGAACCTAACTATAACCTCAGCCTGCTACTCGGGCAGGCCTTTCACAACCTCAAGGAATACGACCGAGCCGTTTCCGTTCTCGACAATGCAATATCTCACTTCGGGATAAACTCCCAGCTCCTTAATTCTCTGGGGGAAAGCTACCGGGCTTGGGGTAAAAAGGAAGAAGCCCTGAATGCCTGGAAAAAATCACTGGAGGTCGATCCTGCCCAGCCTTCGATAAAAAAAAAGATCGCTTTGCTGGAAAAAGAAAAAAAATCGACCACTCTGTGACCCATGTAAGCTGAGATCGGAAGAACCGAACATATCCCCATCATACTGGAAGATAAGCAGATCGTGGCCCTCATCGGTTACAAAAAAAGGTCCCGATCCATCAACGAATCCGTACTGATGATCATTGCAGAAGAGAAAGGAAAGGCGTCGAACCTCATCCATCCCGAAACACTATATGCCATTTGTGAGCATTCCAAAACGAACTAGCATCCCATTTTCGACCATGCTAAAAAGGTTGCCTGTTGCCTTTGTACGCACGGCCCGGAATAGGAAACGCAAAGCGCTGCCTATTTTCAATCCAACGATACGCTGAGAGGGTTGATCCTGGATGCGATAGGCCGGAGGCGGCTGATCAGGCTGCCCGCCATGCCGATTGAGATCTGGCAAAACTCGCGAGAGGAATGGATCTCTGGCCCAGCAAAAGATGCAGCCCAGCCTTTTTCTCTGCTCTTTTGTCGATTTAAGGGCCGAGTCTATCTTGAACCTACTGATTTGGAGATATCGGGTGAATTGTGCTGTTTAAGGTCTCATAAAACTTTTTGGCAGATCCCTTCCAAACGGAATTGTTCTTCTTAAAAACTATCGAGATCTTTTATGAAACTAGACGGATGAAAACATAGGTCCACCAGATATCAAAAACCTTTCATTTCTGTTAAAAAAAGAGAGGTCAAGCTAGTGTTTTTCGATATGGAGTCTTTTTCTCTGATAATCGAAAATGACATTGAAATTCTGAAAGAATTTATTTCCGACTATTCCCGCATATCTCGATCCTGCAAACAAACCTTTTGCCGAAGTCGAGATGAATACTTCCATATCGACACATTCGAATCTTCCTATCCATACGGACTCGGCCAAAGCAGCAGCCGCGGTTTGGACATCGGCTTGGGTCTTAAATTCCTTTTCTTTGGTCTCTTCCAATATCGTGAAAAGTCCGTTTTTCTCTGCAAAAGGAGAATTGATGATCACATTGATCGGCGCTCCTGTGTCGATCACGAATTCCCCTTCGATCCGTTTACCTCCTGAAAACCTTATCGTCAACGGAACACTCGAGACCAAAGAATTCACTCTGATGGCTATATCATCACCATCCGTCAATACAACGAATTCTTCACTGTCGAAAAGGGAAAATACCCTTTTCTTATAATCGATTTTCACCTGGTATCGGCACAGAATATCATTGCCAATAACTCCATCGATTTTCATATCAAGAGCTTTGGATAGAGCCCCATCTTGGCTTATGCGATAGCTGTCGATCGTAAGTTTTCGTGCCCCCAGAACAAGAGTGATAGATTGTTCGTTATTAATGCGTTCCAAGACATCCTTGCTGATATTCATCGTTTGACAACCTGTATCAAACAGCAAAGTTATGGAACCAGAAGATTCGATCGGCACAGAAAAAATTAAATAACCGGATTTTAACTCAAAGGGTATTTGCAAAAAAGGGGAGATGACTCCGGCTTGACTCGACAAAAAGAATGTAGCTGCGATGCTTCCAATAACAACAGGGATAGTTATTTTGTTTTTCACGATATATAAAACACAAGATATTGTTAATTGGTTACATCGTCATTCATTGTGTTTTTTGAATCATCCCCCTTGCCATGGCAGGGATCAACCGTCAGCGTCAACCGGAACACACAGTGTTTTACCGAGTATTCTTTTATAATTTCGAACGGTTCCTTGGTGAAGATGATAATCGTTTCGAGAAGGAGTACGGGTAGTTCCGTCCGGTACTCCAAGATGTTGTTGAGAAGTACCTCGACTGCGGCAATCACATGTTTGGCTTTGCTCGCATCCGGTGTCCTGACCGTGGGGAAGAGCGGCTGTTGATGTTTTCCTGCAAGACACGCGGATTTTGTCCATCATGTCATACCAAGAGAAGAGAGGAATGAGGAGAGTGGATGCGGAAGGAACTCCTTACGGTAGCCGAGGAGATGGGGGCATATTTTTTGGGCCTCTGTCTCTGCTCTTTTGCCGATTCGAGGGCCGAGTCAATTTTAAACCTACTGATTTGGAAGTATTGGGTGAATTGTGCTGCTTTTTGTGTTTTGACCTTGCTTTTTTTGGTGTGATACTGTTAATTTTGGATGTCAGAAGGTGGATATTGAGAGAAATTTTTAAATATTTGCCTCAAGCAAAAAAACGAATTTCCTATTTTTATATAGCCGAAGACGAAAAGGACTTTCTCGCTCGCCGCAAAAAGTATCTATTTCATGACTAGTGACTGCGGACGATCTCCTTGACCCGCATGAGCTGGACCTGATAGGAACGCTCCATCTCCTCCAGCCTGCCGGAAATATAACGGATGGTCTCCTTGATGCTGGGAATCAGAATATGCTCCAGGGCATTGACCCTTCTTCGGGTAACCTCGATCTCTCGGCTCAGAAGTTCCACCGCTTTCCAGAGGCGAGCCATCTCCATCAAATCTTCCATCATTTCCTGTATCTTCTTCACTCCGATGTCCAGCTCGGCTTCAGTGTTCAAAAGATCGTATTCGGATATCTTCCATTCCTGAATCTCGAACCGTGGTATGGATAGGTTGAAGACCTTCTCTTTTTTTATATCCAGAAAAAACTCGCCTTTGGGAAGGAGACGATCGAGTTCCTTTCGGGAAGAACGGCCTCGGGCCAGAACAAAAGAGAGGAGGGCCTTGTTCCACTTGGCGCTCATGCCGCCCTGGAGGTCATAAAGTCGGCGCATGATCTCCAAAAAACGGCGCATGATTTCTTCGAGCTTATCCTTGAGGAGTTTGTGTCCCCGCTCGGCCAGAACAAGGCGCCGCCGGAGCCGCAAAAGCTCCATCCTGTTGGGATTGACGTTTAACCTCATTTTTCTTCAGGATAGAATTTCTCCAGGTATTCGGGTCGTATCCTTTTGAGTTCTGCCCTCGGGATGGTTCGCAGCAGCTTCCATCCCAGATCGAGGGTCTCCGTAATGGAGCGCGCTTGAAACTCGTCCTGCCGGACGAACTCGTCCTCAAAAAGGTCGGCAAACTCCAAGTAAAGCTTGTCGATATCCGTCAAGGCGGCCTCCCCGAGAATAAGGGCCAGCTCTCTAGCCTCTTTTCCCCGCGCGTAGCAGGCAAAAAGCTGGTTGAGCACATCGGCATGATCCAGCCTCGTTTTTCCTTCGCCTATCCCCTTGTCTTTAAGCCGGGAGAGGCTGGGAAGAACATCGATGGGCGGATAAATCCCTTTGCGGTGAATTTCCCGGCTGAGCATGATCTGTCCTTCGGTGATGTAACCGGTCAAGTCAGCGATCGGGTGGGTCTTGTCGTCTTCGGGCATGGTCAAAATGGGGATCATAGTGATGGAACCCGTTTTCTCTTTTATCCGCCCCGCCCTCTCATACATCGAAGCCAGGTCGGTATAGAGATAACCGGGATATCCCCTTCTTCCCGGAATCTCTTTGCGGGCGGCGGATATCTCGCGAAGCGCCTCGGCATAGAAGGTCATATCGACCAGGATCACCAGAACATGCATGTCCAAATCGAAGGCCAGATATTCCGCACAGGTCAGGGCCAGCCTCGGTGTGGCGATCCTTTCGATGGGGGGTTCGTTGGCCAGATTGAGAAAGAGGACGGCCCGCTCCAGGGCGCCCGTGTTCCGGAAATCTTCGATGAAAAAATTGGCTTCTTCGAAAGTAATCCCCATAGCTGCAAAGACAACGGCAAACCGCTCTTCCTTTCCCAGAACTTTGGCCTGGCGGGCGATTTGGGCGGCAATTCGGGGATGGGGGAGTCCGCTTCCGGAAAAAAGCGGGAGCTTCTGCCCTCTGACCAGGGGATTCATGCCGTCGATGGAGGAAATTCCCGTCTGGATGAATTCCGAAGGGTAGTCTCGGGCTTGAGGATTGATCGGATTTCCGCTGATGTCGAGCATCTTATCGGCTATGATTTGGGGGCCTCTATCCTTGGGCCTTCCCGATCCATCGAACACACGGCCGATGATTTCTTCTGAAACGCCAAGCTGCTGGGACCGTCCGAGGAATTTCACCCTGGATTTATCGACATCCAGGCCAACCGTTCCTTCGAAAACCTGCACGATGGCTCTTTCGGTGGATATGTCCAAAACCGTGCCGCGCCGCCGGAGGCCTTCCCCCGTCTCGATCTCCACCAATTCTCCGTACTTTACATCCCGAATCTTCTCCACTATTACCAGAGGGCCTACGATGTTGGAAACAGTCATATACTCTTTAACCATTTGTTTCCTCATTCTTTGGCCTTCGCAAATTCCTTGAAGGCTTGATCGATCTCTAAATAGACTCCGAGGAGTCCTTCGTCCTCTTCGGGGAGGTATTTCATTTTCGATATTTTCTCTCTGACTTTAAGAACCAGAATTCCCTCGAGGTTCCCTTCTTCCTCCAGCGCTTTGACGGACTGGTTGTGAAAATGAATGATGGCGCGAAGCATCAGATACTGCTTTCTCAATGAGGTGTAAGTGTCCTGGGGATGGAAGGCATTTTGGTGGAGGAAATCTTCACGGATGGAGCGGGCTGACTCGAGGACGAGCCTCTCCCTGGCGGAAAGGGATTCCACCCCTACCAGCCTGGCTATTTCCTGCAACTCCGATTCCTCCTCAAGAAGCTGCATGGCCATTTGCCTGAGTTCGGCAAAGTCTTCCGCCACCTTATCCTTCCAATAATCCTTTATATTTTCGGTATATAGGGAATAGCTGAGAAGCCAGTTTATGGCGGGAAAATGCCGCATGTTGGCCAGCCGGTCATCCAGGGCCCAAAAGACCTTCACCACCTTCAAGGTGGACTGGACCACCGGGTCGGAAAGGTCTCCTCCCGGAGGAGAGACGGCTCCGATGACGCTCAGAGCGCCCTGCCTTTCTTCTGATCCCAGGCAGACGACCTTGCCCGCCCTCTCATAAAACTCCGCGATTCGGCTGGCCAGATACGCTGGATATCCCTCTTCTCCGGGCATTTCCTCCATGCGGCCTGAGATTTCCCGGAGCGCCTCGGCCCAACGGCTGGAGGAATCGGCCATCAAAGCCACAGAATAACCCATATCACGAAAATATTCGGCAATGGTCATTCCGGTGTAGATCGAGGCCTCCCGGGCTGCGACCGGCATATTGGAGGTGTTGGCGATGATGATCGTGCGCTCCAGGAGGGGCCGGCCGGTATGGGGATCTATTAATTCCGGAAAACTCAACAGCAGGTCAGCCACCTCATTTCCTCTTTCCCCGCAGGCGACAAAAACAATGATTTGGGCATCCGACCATTTGGCCAACTGGTGTTGCACCACGGTCTTCCCGCTTCCGAAGGGACCGGGAACACAGGCCGTCCCCCCTTTTGTCAAGGGAAAGAGGGTATCTAAGACCCTCTGTCCCGTGGACAGGGGTTCAATCGGCATCAGTCTTTCCCGAACTTCCCTGTTTTTTCTGATGGACCAGGCCTGGAACATTTTGACGTCTCTGAGCTGTCCTTCGACCCGAATCCTGGCCACCACCTCTTCCACAGCGAATTTCCCGCGCTTGATTTCTTCGATTTTACCAGAAGCGCCGAGAGGAGCCATTATCCTGTGTTTGATCAGGGGCGTTTCCTCAATCTCGCCCAAAAAATCCCCGGCCTGCACCTGTTGCCCTTTCTGGACCTGGGGAAGAAACTCCCATTTTTTCTTCCGGTCGAGAGGCGGGACCTCAATCCCCCGCGTCACGAAATCCCCTTCCTTATCCCTAATTATATCAAGGGGCCGCTGGATACCATCATAGATGGAACTGACCAGTCCGGGGCCCAACTCGACACTGAGCGGTCTACCGGTCAAAAAAACAGGTTCATCCGGACCGATTCCCGTCGTATCCTCGTAAACCTGAATGAAGGCCTGGTCTTCTTTGAGTTCGATGATCTCTCCGATCAATCCCAGCGCCCCGATCTTGACCATGTCGTACATCTTGGCACCAAGACATCCGGAGGCGACGACCAGAGGCCCGGCCACGCGTATGATCTTACCTTGTTCCATGATTTCCTCTTCTCTTCACCAATGAATCTGAACCAGTGGCTTTGATAGCCATATCCCTCATCATGTTTTCCAGATAGTCAGTTATCTTTCGATAATCGGAAAATCCGATGACCACGGGGACGAATTTCTTTTCTAAGGCTTCTCTTTCTTCACTCAGTGGAACGAGAAAGCTCTGATGGAGAAAACAGAGGGCGATCTTTTCTTTCTCCAGGCTTTCCAAAATCCGTTTCGCTTCATACATATCCCGGGGAGCATACGTTTCGATTCCCAACGCACGAAAAGCATAAATCATGTCCCCTTCTCCGATCACCGCAATCTTCTCAAAACCTTCAAACATAGGTTTCGCTGATCCTTTCTCTTATAATCTCCGCCGGGACTTGGTTGAGCTTTCCTACGCCCAGGAACCTGATAAGCTGGAGCTCTCTTTTTTTAGCCAGAATATAGGCAAAAACGGGCTCAGGGCCGAAAACGATATATTTCGCTTTTTTGAGGTAACGCATCAAGAAATTCTCCTGTTCCCGTTCAAGAACGACAAACGTTTCCCGATCCAGCAATTCGTCCGTGGCACGATCCCAAACAGCCTGGTAGGAGGAAGCCTTAAGCCTGTCGCCTACTTCGCCGAAGGAAAGGTCGAAGACATCGAGAAAAAAGCTGGCTTCCAGAAAACCCCCTTGCATAAGAATCATCTCGAGCCTGTTTTGAGGAAGACCCAGATATTTTATCCGGCATAAAACCTTCAGGTTGCCCAGGTCGATCCTGTGGCGGAGATAATCCGTAATAAAAGGATAGTTCAGGGTTTCAGAAAGGGTAAGCATCTCTTCCAAGGCCCTTTCTTCGGCAGCGATCTTTCTTATCTCGTCCTCGAGAAGGATTTCTGATGTAAACCTATCCAAGACCTGCTGCTCTTTTTCTAAAAATTCATCCAGTTGCTCTGAATTGTGAATTTCTATTTTTTCTTCCTTGAACTGCCCAGCCTCGAATATGACTTTAAGAGCCGAGACAAATTCCTTCTCTTCTGCAGCCTCCATAAAAACGGGCTTGGAAACGAGCTGGCACTCCAGGGCCCTTACGCGCCCCACGGAGTAAGCGTAGTCCAGACGGGCAGGCCTTCTCATATTGTCAAAACCTCAGCGATTTCCTTTTCCAATCTTGGTCGAAGCTGGTGCTTCAACTCGTCCAGATCGAGCGATTCCTCTTTCTCTCCGTCTTTCATGACGACTGTTCGCCTCAACTTATCTTTTTTCAGGTCCTGTTTTTGAAACACTTTATCCAGGGTCTCGTCGATTAGGATTTTCTTACAAGAAAGTAATTTGATCCTTTCCTCTAGACGGGCCTGGGTGACTAGCCGACTGGCATCGTGCTTGGCCTGGCGTTCCACCTCCTCGAGGAGGGCGCGGGCCCGTTCTTCTCCCTCTGTTCGAGCTTTCTCTTTTATCTCCTCGGCCTTCTGAAGGCTCTCTTGGATGATCCTATCGGCTTCGATTTGGGCATCCTGCAGGATCTTTTCGACAATTTTTTCTAAACTCATGGCTAAGCTGCGAAGGGAAAACTACAATGAGATTCCGTTGAGCAGAAGAATAGTGATAAGCAGGCCCAGGACAGCATAGGTTTCCACCAGGGCAGCCATGATCACAGGTTTCATCAAATCTTTGGGCTGTTTGGCGACCATGTACACACCGGAAGCGCACACCTTGCCTTGATGAATTCCGGAAACAAGACCGGTAAAGGCTACAGGTAGAGCGGCTATCAAGATCTGCCATCCCTGAAAGACCGTCGGAGAGGCCAATTCCCCCCCGGTCAGACCCAGTTTCAATATGACCAGAAAAGCGCTTAAAAAACCATAGATCCCTTGCGTGCCCGGAAGGGCAACCAACAAAAGCAGACTCCCGAATTTTTCAGGGTCCTCGCTCATAACTCCACTGGAAGCCTGTCCAGCAATCCCGACTCCAATGGCTGAGCCTATCCCTCCGAGAATGACCGCCAGGGCTCCTCCCAGAATAGCCAACGTCAAACCTAGCGCCATTTTTATGACCTCCTTGCTTGCTTCGAAAGCTGAAATACTTTTTTTCTATATAAATTCGACATACTCACTTTCCAATTCGAACGGTTTGAAAGGCTTTCCACCGGATTGGAAGAATTTGCTAAAAAATTCCACGAACTGAAGACGCATGGAATGAACAAACCCTCCTAAAAAGCTGATTCCTAGATTGAAAAGATGCCCTCCTGCAAAAATCAGTGCCGCCAGCAGCCACCCTACCCAAGGAATACCCAGGGCGGTCTGACAGAGCGTGTTCACCACCATGGCGATGACACTGGTAGCCAACCCCAGGGCAAGAAGGCGGGAATAGGAAAGAATATCCGCCAAATAACGCGAGATATCATACAGGCTGTACAATCCCCCGAAAAATCGTGCCAGGGGGTTCCGGCTGGGGGAAGCGAACAGAACGATTCCGGCGGCTCCGACCAGAGTGAGAACCCCGAAAAAATTCAGCTTCAACAAGGCGTACAAAACCAAAGAGGGAAGAAGGATCAGCCACCCGCCTTGGACGAAGATGGCCCGCAAATAATCCTTGTTTTTGATCCCTGAAATCACACTCAAGAGGGTTCCGAACCAGACCTGGATAAACCCGAGGGAAAGAGACAGAATAAGAAAAGATACCGGATCCTGAAGAGGGTCCAACACCATCAGCTTCCTGATGGGAAACCCGAACCAGCCGCCCACCAGGGTCCCTAGTATGACCGTGGATACACCTAAAATGGCCATAAGGGTCAGGAACTGCCGAAAGCCTCCTTTCGGTTTGGCCAGCCGGAGATACAAAAAGCTCAAAAGGGCCACCAAAAGGCCATATCCGGCTTCGCTGACGGTCAATCCGACGAACAGAAAAAAGAAAGGAGCAAGGGCAAGAGTGGGATCCATCGTATTTCTCTGAGGAAGTCCATAGAGTTTGGTGATCAGCTCGAACGGCTTTCCGATGCGGGGATTCTCCAAAATGACAGGCGGGTCTTCCTCAGGGAAGGGGGGCCGAAAATAACACTGGACAAGTTCGGAAAAAGGTTCCAGCTCGGTCTCCAGGGACGGAATATCCGCCGTCTTTATCCAGCCTTCGAGAAAAAAAATCTGGCCTGTCTCTCCAAGATTTCTTGCGGAAAGCCATTTTTCCCGCTCGTTAAACAAGACATCATGAACCCGCATCAATTGTTCCCGGGAACGTAAAAGTTCCTTTCCTTTGGATTCCAGAGACACCAGCTTCTTTTCGCATTGAATCCTTTCTTCTCTCAACTTCACTAACACGTCCGTGACTGTGCCTGTTTCGCCGGCTCTGTGCAGCATGGTTTCCGAAAAATAGAGAGGATTAAACGCCATCTGTTTGAGAAACTGCTGAAAGTCCTCCTTTTGACTGGCCGAATAAACCAAGAGGACATAGACGTTCCTTTTTCCCTGGGAAACGACGTGCACCCACAAGGCCTTGTCTTTTGCCTCTTCCTCCAGCTCTCTGAATGAGGCCAAAGGCATCATGCCCAAAATCACTTCGGTCGATTCGGTATCCGAAACGGATTTCAGGGGTAAAGCCAGGCTCTGGAGCGGATGCAAAAAATCAACTTCCTTTTCTAAAAACCTGATATGCGATTGAAGATCGCTTCTTTCCTTATCGAGTTCCTCGACCTCTTCCAAAATAGAGGTATAATCCTGGTTCAGGATATCCTCTCTCTCTGAAAAGGAAATCTGGGGTTTGGAGGCCAGCATCTTTTTGGCCAATCCTTTTTCTTCCCACTGGGACAGATAATCCAATGCACGGGTCAATCGATGAAGGACATGTTCTACGCGGGTGGTATCTGTCAAGGGCGAGCTGAGCCCCAAATTCTCCAAATCGGCCTTTTCAATCTGAATGAGTCCCATCCTCTGAAGGGATGAGAGAAGGCTCTGCATAATGCCTGAGTGGGCGATGATGTGGACCTTCTGGATTCCCGCGACAGCCATTGGTTACAGGTCTCCCTCCTCGATGAAGTGTTTCACTTTCCCGTATATCCCTTCAACGGCTTCGGGCATGGCCGCCTCGGCTTTTCGGCGGAGCAGGGAGGCCTCTTCTTCGGACTTGGCCTGGATCCGCTTGCTTTCTTTCCTCGCCCTTTCCATGATTTCCTCTTTTCTCTTACTCGCCTTTTCTCTGGCTTCGTCCATTATTTTTTTGATGACCTTTTCGGCTTCTTCTGATGCCTCCTGGATAATCTGGAAGGATTTTTTCTCCCGGGCTTCATCGACTATTTGCCGCGCTTTATCCTCGGCTTGTTTGATTTCCTGGAGAGCTTTTACAGCTTCCTTATCAGGGAGTTCTTTTACCATGGCCAGAACCTTTCTTTATCTAAAATCCTAAGGCAGGACCGTGGGATAGAGATAATAGGACTTGAAATCGAGCCTTTGTCTTCTCATCCCTTTTGCCAAAACCTTGATCGGCGATTTGTAATCCAACAGCGCGGATTTAAAAAGCACCACAGCACCGGACTCGACTGCATCCTCGAACAGAGAATAGCGGATTCTTTTCCCCCAATGGAGAATCACGTTCGATCCTGAGGATCGAGTGGAAAGGATGATATCTCTGAGCAGGGAACGGTTATCTTCCTCTTCAAGGTCTTGACCGGAAATATGAATCCACGCCCCGTTGCTTCCCACCTCGACCAGCCGTTCCGACAGGGGACCATGGTGATAGTAGACCAGCCAACTTCCCCCCTTTTTGCAATCATAAGCCAGTTGTGCTATACGCGCAGTGTCATGTGCTTTTTTCCTGTTGGTGAGGTGAATGAACACACCGGATCTCCCGACATTCATGAAATCGAAAAAGGAAAACGATTCATCTCCTTCATCGTCCGCCAGATGGCCGTTCACCAGAAAGGCCACAATGGCATTTCCTTTTCCCGCTGAGGAATTGATGAGTTCTAATTCGTGGATGTCGGTACGAATTTTGTCAGAGGTATAGAGGTCGGCTCCCTGACTCGTGATCCATTCCAGCTCGAAGGCGTCAAAAATTCCGGTATCGATCAACCGGAAACGGTATCTAGGATCTTGGAACCGACGAACGGCATCCAGTGTGGTCTCAAAATCGAAGTGATCATCGCGGATGGTGAT
This sequence comes from uncultured Eubacteriales bacterium, assembly GCA_964400735.1. Classification (GTDB taxonomy): domain Bacteria; phylum Acidobacteriota; class Aminicenantia; order Aminicenantales; family Aminicenantaceae; genus CAYNVQ01. The sequence continues at coordinate 21,741 of CAYNVQ010000002.1, forward strand.
ATCCTGCTTTTTCTGTAGAAGAGCGAAGAGGTCTGGTTTTTTTTCTTGCTCCAAATTCTCTTTTCGTTCCTGTCTAATGTTATCCATCCACCCTCTATCCACTCAAAAGCGATACGCACATCATTCCGTCATCATTATAAATAGTCCAGCTTATTCGGGCTGAATAGAATGCATTCCTCTTCATTATTCAGCCACATCATTCTGGTTAAAATGAGAGTCCCTTAGTATGGCAAAAAAAGGAAGACAAGTAAAGCTCCTTGCAAAAAAAAGAATCATCTCTTATCATCACTAAGGGCCTTTTAAAATGGAAAAAAGCATCGTTCTCTTTTCGGGAGGAATCGACTCCACCACGGCCCTCTATTGGGCCCTAAAACGGGGAAAACGGGTTACGGCGCTCACGTTCGAGTACGGACAGCGCCACCTGATAGAAGTCGAGCTGGCCCGAAGACTGACGGTCAAATTCGACATCGACCATAAGACCATTCAGGTCGACCTCAGCCAGATCGGAGGCTCCTCTTTGACCGACCCATCCTTTCCCCTCCCTCAATATGAGGCGGCGGCCCAAATCGAAGAAGGTCTTCCTGCCACATATGTCCCCTTCCGAAACGGTATATTTCTCGCTCTGGCCGCAGCCTGGGCGGAAACAAACAACACACAAGAGATCGTCTGTGGGTTTCATGTGCTCGATTCTCCCCACTATCCGGATACCCGGGAACCGTTCGTTCGAGCCATGGAGAAGGCCATTCACTCCGGGACAGGTGCCGTTTTCGGGAAAAACAAAATCCGTATCCTGGCCCCGTTCCTGAAGCTGAGCAAGGCTGAAATCATTCGAAGGGGCCTTTCTTACGGGGCCGATTACTCCTATTCCATCTCCTGTTACGGCGGCTCGGAAGTTCCCTGCCTAAAGTGTTCCTCTTGCCTGCTCCGTCAGAAAGCATGGGAAGAAGTCGGGATGATTGACCCTCTTCTATCAAGATTGGCCAAGGAGGGCAAGCTATGAGCTGGACACTGAAAGTGATGGATAGATTCCAGGCGGCACATTTTTTAAAGAACTACAAGGGCAAGTGCGAACAGATTCATGGCCACACTTTTCATGTGGAGGTCGAGGTCGAAGCGACCGAGTTGAACAGCACGGGAATCGGCATCGATTTTACCGAAATCAAGGAGAAACTTTCAAGCATTCTCCCTGATCACAGGCTTCTCAATGAAGTGTACAGCTTCAATCCATCGGCGGAAAATCTCTCCCGGCATTTCTATCAGGAACTGAAAAAAATTTTTCCCCTGAAGGCCGTCACGGTTTGGGAATCCGAGGATGCATCAGCCACCTACTCTGAAGATATCTGAAATATTTCCTTCTATCCAGGGGGAAGGTCTTCGGCAAGGAGAACCGACTCTGTTCGTTCGCCTATCGGGGTGTAACCTCAGATGTGCCTTCTGCGATACGAAATTTGCCTGGAAAACGGGCAAAGAAATGACCGTTCCCCAGATCATGAACCGGCTGAAAAGAATCCGCTATAACTTCCCTGCCGAATGGGTCTGTCTTACAGGAGGGGAACCTCTTCTTCAGGGGATAAAAACACTGGTACAGCGCATGAAAACTGAAGGGTTGAAAATTCAGATAGAAACCAACGCGACCTTATTCCGCCGGCTCGACGTGGATTGGTACACCGTTTCCCCCAAGCCCCCGGACTATTCATTTCAACCCGCTTACAAAAAAAAAGCGAGAGAAGTCAAGCTTGTGGTCACAAAGGGGTTGGATCTGGACATCCTGCGAAAGCTCAGAAAGGAATTTCCAGAAAAAATCCCCCTCCTGCTCCAAGTGCAATCCAATGCCCAGTGGAGCGCAAAGCTGGCCTCAAAACTTCTTCGCCAGGCTTTGACCGACGAATTGAAAAACATCCGGGTAACGGCACAGATCCATAGAGTTTTCAAGTGGCGCTAGAGGGATTTCTCTTGCGCCTGCTTTTTCTGTTTAAAAAAACGGTATCCCGACCGGGTCAGGTAGACTCCGCTCAAAAGGATCAAAGTCCCCAGTCCCTGCCAGAGACTTATTCGCTCGCCGATCAGGACAAAGGCAAAAATAACCGTAAAAATGGGCGTGATATTCCCATATATGGCTGTTTTGCTGTTCCCCACCCGTCTGACGGATAAATACCAAACAACATAGCTAACAGCCAGGGCGAAAATTCCCGAGAAGGCAAGGATAGCCCAGGAACGGATGGAAACCTGATTATAATCCTGACTAGAGAATGCCGGTATACAAAAGGGAAGATAGAATAGGGTTCCTGCAGCCAGAGAGAGAGTGGACCATTTCAGGGGCGATATCCTGGCGAGAAACGGCTTGGAAAAAACAGTATAAACGGCCCAGACGATATTGCCCAGGAATATCATCAAATCGCCCTTCAGGTTCTCCCAGGAAAAGAGGAACGATCCCGGCCGCTCGGTTATTACTAGATAAAAGCCAACAAAGGAAAGCAAGATCCCGACCCAGGCGGCCCAATGGACCTTTTCTTGTTTGAGCAATGAACTCAGCAAAGCGACTGAGACAGGGGTCATGGCCATGATGATGGCCGTGCTGGAGGCCGTTGTCAGATTGATCCCCTTAATGAAAAGCAGTTGGTAGATTGTATTCCCAATGATGCCCAGTGCGATAAGTTTGAAGATGTCTCTCTTCTGAACCCTGAATCCTTGGCGGGATAGAAAGAGAAAAAAGAGCAGGGTCAACGAAGCAAAGGCTAAGCGGATGCCGTTAAAAGAGAGAGGGCTGAATTCCCTCAGAGCGATTTTAATGAGAGGAAAATTAACGGCCCAGACCAATATGGTCAAAAGCATATAGAGGTCCGTAGGGCCTAGCTTTTCCTGGTCTTCCATAGTCATTCGAACGCTCAGTATATCCTAACGTTTGAAAAGTTCAAGTCGTCCGAAAGTTCTGTCACCATAAGCGGGTAGGGTCAAGACTTGTGGGTTGGTGCTTATTTCGCCGGAAAACAGCCACGATTTCTCGGATATTTTCGTTTCTTTTGAAACTCTTTATACAAAAGCGTCGTATATAATACTGTAATCCAGTAAAAGTAGGACCGGACAGGATTATGAAAGAATTGACCAAGATCGAAGAAATACTTTTGGTCGCCATCTGGCATCTGGAGGAAAAGGCATATGGCGTAAAGATCAAACAATATGTGTCGGCCATCATAGGAAAGGAGCTGACTTACGGCCATCTCTACAGCACCCTCCATCAATTGGTATCCAAAAAAATGGTAACCAAATTTAGAGGAAAAGCCTCGAAACAAAGGATGGGCAGACCCCGTCTCTATTATTCCATCACACCCCAGGGTATCGAGGCCTTGAAAGAGGCAAAGACCATGAATGAAAAAATCTGGTCCGGAATCTCAACCTATGCCCTGGAACAAAAGAAATAAAAATGAAAAACACTCCCCCCAAAATACCGGGTTGGCTGATCAGGCTTTCCGCCTGGTATGAGGATGGCTTCGCCGCATACGGAGACGTCTGTGAAGAGTACTCCGAAATTCAAGAATCCAAGGGACGCTCACGCGCACGACTCTGGTTTTGGCGGCAATGTCTCCGGACATTTCCGGTTTTCCTTAGAGATCTTTTGATTTGGAGGATAATCATGCTCAAGAATTATCTCAAAGTTGCCTTCCGCAACATAAAAAGACAGAGGGGATATGCCTTTATCAACATCTCCGGGCTGGCTATCGGAATGGCCGCCTGCATCATGATCCTACTCTGGGTTCACGATGAACTGAATTTCGACTCTTACCACGAGAATGCAAAACGCATCTACCGGCTGACGGTCGACGCCAACCTTGGGGCCCAGATGAAAGCACCCGTATCCCCCACGCCAGCCGGGCCGGCCATGGTACAGGAATATCCAGAAGTGCTTCAGGCTGCACGTCTCACCCGTCCTAATAGGTCTCCTGTCATCGTGGACGATATGGAATACTTCGAAGAGAATGTGGCTTTCGCCGACAATTCCATCTTCGAAGTATTCAGTTTTCCCTTTCTCGAAGGGGATCCGACAACAGCCCTCACCACAGCCTATTCGGCCGTCATCACGGAGAAAACCGCCAGAAAGTATTTCGGCGATGATGATCCCATCGGGAAAATGATCAGATTCGAGGGTGACCAGAAGTATGCCATCACGGGGGTCGTTCAAAATGTGCCCGAAAATTCCCACTTCACATTCAACATCCTCCGCTCCATGGAAACCCAGAATGCCGAAAACAGACAACTGATGGAAAACTGGTTTGCCATTTCCCAGTACACCTATGTCCTTCTGGATGAAGGCGCTGACGCCGAAGCTCTGGAGGAAAAACTTCCTGCCCTTGTCGAAAAGCACTTGGGCGCCATCCTCAAATCCTACGGCGCATCGCTCGTCCTTCATCTTCAGCCTTTGAAAAGGATCCACCTTCACTCAGATTTTCCCGGAGATATCGGAGCTCAGGGAAACATCATGTATGTCTATCTTTTCTCGGGTATCGCCCTGTTCGTGCTGATCATCGCCTGCATCAACTTCGTCAATCTCTCCACAGCCCGCTCCGCCACACGGGCCAAAGAAGTGGGGATGAGAAAGGCGTTAGGTGCCGTAAGACAAAGACTGGTGGGGCAGTTTCTCGGGGAATCCATCGTTTACAGCCTCCTTTCACTTCTCCTGTCAATCGTTCTTATCCTGGCGGCCATGCCCTGGTTCAATACCATCATCGGCCGCAGCCTGAGCCTGAACATCCTCCAGGTGCCCTGGCTCATCCCCGGATTTATCTTGCTGGCGCTTCTCGTGGGTATCATCGCTGGCAGCTATCCTGCTTTTTTCCTTTCTGCCTTCCATCCTGTGCGAGTGCTGAGAGGCCGTCTAAAAGCCGGCACAAAGAACATTATCTTTCGTCGCCTCCTTGTCATCTCCCAGTTTGCTATTTCCATCGCCTTGATCATTGGAACGATGGTGATATACAGACAGCTCACCTACATGAAATCCACAGATCTGGGATTCGAGAAGGAACATGTTGTCGTTCTGCCGGGGCTGCGTGATGTCATGCCAGACTCTTATCAGACTTTAAAGGATGAATTCAAGAACATCTCAGGGGTGATAAACGTCGGGGCCTCATCCATGGTACCGGGCCGAGGCATCACCAAATCTCTTTTCCAGCCCGAAGGATTTGCTCAGGATCAATCCCAGCCCATGGATTACAGAAGCATCGATCCCGGCTACCTTCCCACTTTGGGGATCAAGATCATGGTCGGCAGAAATTTCTCCGAGGACCTCTCGACGGATCAGACCGAATCGGCCCTCATCAACAAAACCGCGGCTGAAAAATTCGGCTGGAGCGATCCTATCGGAAAACAATTCATCCTCAACTCGGATCAGACCGGTCAAGAAGGGGAGGCGAGAATCAATGTAATCGGAGTGGTCAACGATTATCACAGCACATCCCTCAGGGAAAAAATAGAACCGATGATCCTATTTGACGATCCTACCCAATACACAACGCTCGCTATCCGCGTCGCTCCATCAAACATCCAAAAAACTCTAAACCTTGTGCGGAACAAATGGAAGGAACTTCTCCCTCAAAGGCCTTTCGACTACTTCTTTCTTGACGAATCCTTCGACAGCCAATACCGGGCCGAGGAACGGATGGGAAACCTCATTCTGAGATTCAGCGTGCTGGCCGTATTCATCGGCTGCCTGGGTCTGTTCGGGATGGCCTCCTACAGCACCGAGCAGCGCACCAAAGAGATTGGGATCCGCAAAGTCCTCGGCGCTTCCGCGGGCGTTATTGTCCGCATGCTGTCCAAAGAGTACGTATTTCTTGTCGCTATCGGAAACCTCATCGCCTGGCCGACTGCCTTTCTGTTGATGAAGAGCTGGCTGGATAATTTCGCCTATCGGACATCTCTTTCCATCTGGGTCTTCGTGGCTGCCGCCACGCTTTCTTTAACAATAGCCCTGTTGACCGTAAGCTACCAGTCCATCAAAGCCGCGTTGGCCAATCCCGCAACCTCGTTGAGATACGAATAGCAAACGCTGCCTTTAAAAGACCTTCTATTTTTTTTACCGAAGAGACAGATTTCCTCTAAAAAAAAGTTTGTATACAGATAAACCTAAGGATCTCTTTTCAAATAATAAAATCAAGAAGGCAAGAAAAAGATCCTCCTATTTAGAAATAAGGCGGCGGAAGTTGAGGAGGGACAAGGAGAGGACAATGACTGATATCACTCCCATGATCAGCATATCGCGGCTGAAATAAGCGATCCCGTTTCCCTTGAGAAAGATTTCACGGATGATTTTAATGAGGTAGCGCAGCGGATTGATATCGGCCAGCCAACGGAAAGCAGGCGGGATATTTTCAAGGGGAGTGAAAAGGCCTGACAGCATAAGGAAGGTGACCATGGAAAACCAGCTGAAGAACAAAGCCTGCTGCTGGCTGGAAGAAATTGTGGAAATCAACAGCGCATAGGACAGGATGGCGAAAAGGAAAATCAATGCGGCTGCCACGAGATGAAACAGGCCTCCCCGAAGAGGAATGCCGAAGACCAGTATCACCACTATGATTCCTATTCCCATTTCGACCAATCCCAACAGGGCCATCGGGAGAGCCTTTCCGATATAGATTTCGATAGGCCTCAGGCGGCTGATCAGCAGGGTGTCCATGGTCTGCTGTTCCCTCTCGCGGACCAGTCCTATGGAGGTCAGAAACATAGCCGTGATGGTCAGCAAAAGCGCCACAATACCCGGCCCCATGTAGTTGATGCTTTTCAAGCTGGGATTGAAACGGATAAGGGAGCGGCTCTCCAGCGGGAATTCCAGGCCTTTTTTGCTTATATCGTCCATGATATATTTTTTGATGACTCCGTTGAAATAGCCCGCTGCGACTAGGGCCGTGTTGGAATCCACACCGTCCATCAAGATCTGGACTTCCGGGTAATGAGGTCTCCCCAAACGGGACTCGTAGCTGTCTCTCAGCACGATGATGGAACGGACATTCCCCTTTTTGAATTCTTCCCTGTAATCCCCGGGCCAGTAGACAACCTGCTTGACATCGAAAAGGGACGAGCTCTCTATCCGCGTGACCAGCCTTTGGGCAATCTCGTTTTTGGAAAGGTTGACCACCTGGACAGGAATGTTCTTGACATCGGTGGTGACCACATAGCCCAGAATGATGACCTGTATCACTGGAGCCAGGAATATGATAAACAGCATTTCTTTCTGCCGGAATATCTCGATCAGTTCCTTGCGCAAAAGATAAAGAATTCTCATCAGCGGGCCTTCCTCTCCCTTGAAAATTTGGCGGACGCCACTTGGATAAGGAGCAAGCTGAAGCCGAACAGAATCAGCCCTTCCCGGATATAATGTTTGAGCGAAGCGCCCTTCAGGACAATCCCCCGGATGATACGGAGAAAATAGGTCGCCGGAACGACATAGGAAAAGCACCTCAACACTGAACCCAGAGAATCCAGAGGAAAGATGAACCCGGAAAGAAGAATCGAAGGAAGCAATGTGATCAGCAGGGTGGCGATCATGGCCACCTTCTGAGAACCCGCTACTGTGGAGATAGTAATCCCGAGTGAAAGCCCCGTGACGATGTAAACGAGGGAAAACAACAGCAGTATCAATAGATTCCCCCTCACTGGGACGCCGAATCCGAACCGGGCCACTAGCATGATGACGGCACCTTCAAAAAGCGCCAGCGCGACATAGGGGATGGTTTTACCAACGATGATCTCACGAGATCTCAAGGGAGAAATAAAAAGAAGCTCGATCGAGCCCGACTCCTTCTCTCTAGCAACGCTCAAAGAAGTCAGCAAGGCGGTCACCATGATTATGATCACTGCCACAATACCGGGAACGATAAAAAAGGAGCTTTTGACTTCCGGGTTGAAATACATTTTGGTGTCGATTTGCAGAAGGCCCTTCAGGCCATAATTTTTGGTGAGGAACTCGAGGATGACCATCTCGTTGTACTGATGGACGATATTGGCAACATTGGAATCGCTGCCGTCGATGACCGTTCCGACCCGGGCTGGGCGGTCCTTTCGTAGGTCGGCAGAGAAGTCCTGCGGAATGTGGAGATATTGTTTGATCGATCCTGCACGGAGCATTTCCTCGGCACGGTCTACAGTGCCAGCCCCTGGCGCTTTCCCTTCCTCCAGCGGGACCAAAACATAATAGGAATTATTGGCAAAAGCCCGGATGAGATTCTTTGACAATTCGCTGTGGGAGTCGTCGATCACAGCCGTTTCAATATTTTTTACATCGAAGGAAAGGGCAAAACCGAAAATAAGAATCTGAAGAAGCGGAAGGGCAAAAATAATTATCAGACTCCGGGGATCCCGTAGGATGTGAAAAAATTCCTTGGCTATGACCGCTTTAATGCGCTTCATGGCTTTGTATGGCTTGCTTGAAAAGAGTCTCCATAGAATCGATGCCTTCCCTGTCCAAGAGGACAAAGGGCTCTCCCTCCAGAATGATATTTCCTCTATGGATAACAATGATTCTGTCGGCGTATTCGGCTTCATCCAGATTGTGTGTGGTGACCAGGACAGTCTTTCCCGCTTTTTTCAAGCTATAGATCTGCATCCAGAAATCCCGGCGGTTCTCAGGATCGACCCCTGAGGTGGGTTCGTCCAGCAGCACAATCTCCGGGTCAGGCATCAGACAGGTAAAAAGCGAGACTTTTTGCTTGATCCCGGGAGGGATATCCATCACCTTCTGGCGGAGGATCCTTTCGGGGATCTCCCGGGCAATCTTTTCTTGGCAATCGCGTATCTGCGAACGGGGTAGACCGGACACTCCCCCGAAGAATTCCATGTTTTGGTAAGAATTCAACAAAGGATAAAGAGAAAATTTTTGTGACATGTATCCGATGAAGGCCTTGATCTTCTTCAGATCTTTTTTGACGTCCAAATTTTTAACCGTCACCTCGCCAGAAGTGATACGGAGCAACCCGAGAATCATCTTGATAGTGGTTGTCTTGCCGGCTCCGTTCGGACCTAAAAATCCCAGAATCTCTCCCCTGGCAATATCAAAACTGATGCGGTCGACAGCCGTGAATTTCCCGAATTTTTTGGTCAGGCCACGGATTCTTATCACAGATTCCGCTGACCCAATCCCTATTTTACGACTCTTCTGTTCAGGTGACGGCATGACCGGTCCTTTCGTAATAAATATAGATATCCTCCAAGGTGGCGGACTCCTCATGAATTTCCCGGGCCGGAATTTGTTCGAGGAGGGATTTTCCTCTCCTGTGCAGATATTTGATATATCGGCCGCGAACGAAGATATCATCCTTGATATCCGGATTTTCCTGAAGCCTCTCCATGACCTCCAGGATGTTTCCCTCAGGAAGGATGCGGAAAAGCTTGGCAGGGAAAGATTTCTTGAGGGATTCGATGGAACCCCTACGAAGGACTTTCCCGTCCTTTAAAAAAATGACCTCGTCTCCTTTTTCTGCCTCATCCAAATAGGGCGTAGCCATAACGATGGTTTTCCCCTCTTCTTTCAGTTCCTTTATGATGCTGAAGAACTCGATCCGTGAGAGGGGGTCTACGCCCGTTGTCGGTTCATCGAGGATGATGATCTGGGGAAATGAGAGAAGGATGGAGGATAGAGCCAGCTTCTGTTTCATCCCTCCGGAAAGGGCGCCCGCCCTTCTCTTCTTGAAAGGGAGCATCCCGGTCCTTTTCAAAAGCCTCTGTTTCATCTCCTCACGACGCTGGAAGGGAACCTGATGGATATCGGCATAGAAATTCAAATTTTCTTCCACGCTGAGGTCGGAATAGAGAGAAAACCTCTCCGGCATGTAGCCGGTGATTTCTGTGATGCGGTCAAACCTTTTTCCGACCGGCTGTCTGCCGAGGTAGATTTCGCCCGAGTCCTTCCTGACCAGGCCTAGAATCATCTTCAGGATGGTGGATTTGCCGGCGCCGTCGGCACCGGCCATAATGGTTATCGTACTGGGGTCGAGCGTAAAGGACACTCTGTCTACAGCCTTGATCGCACCGAAGGATTTAGAAATCTGTTCGATCCTAAGCATGCTCACACCTTCTATGTTCTTGGCTCTCCAGTCTCTGCGTTATTCAAAACACGGGCGATTCTTACGGTGACCGGCATTCCCAGTTTGAAGACCTTCAGGTCTTGTTCCAATTTGACCTTTATCCTGTAAAGCAGGGACTGCCTTTCCTTCTCCGAGATGATATACTTGGGTGAGAATTCGGCCTTTTGGCCGAAGGTGATGATCTTTCCCGAAAAAACCCGGCCCTCCAGCCCATCCACCAGTATATCGATGCTCTGGCCAAGTTCTAGGTGGGAAAGCTCCCTTTCCTCGAGAAACGTCTCTACATACAGGCTGGACCAATCCAGAATATCGCCCACCGGGGTTCCGGGAAAAACAGTCTCGCCGACAGAGATGAACTTCTCCAAGACAACGCCGGAGACCGGAGAGGTTATGATGTGGTCTTCCTGAAGAAGGTTCAAATATTCCTTCTTATTTTTTATATTTGCGGACTGGATGGAGAGCTCGCGTAACGTTTGTCTGGCATCGAAAAGGGAAGCTTCCACTTCATCCAGCTTCAGGCGGGCCTGTTCCAGTTGGTCACCGGCTATGGACTCTTTTTTCTCCAGCCGTTCAAAACTTTCCACCTGCTCGTTCCAATACTTCAGATTGGCATTGAGGAGCTGGATTCGGCGGTCGATTTTCTTGCGCTTCACGGAAATCCCTTGCTCTTCTATTTCCAGCCCTTGGATTTGGTTCACGATTTTGTTCGAATCGACCGTCGCCAGGACACTGTCTCTTTCCACTTCCGTCCCTTCTTTTATGCTGGAGGTCTCGATTGTACCGGACACAGCAGCTTTTACCGTAATCACCTCACCATCCACCACTCCGGAAGCCACAATGAATTCTGGCGTTTCCCCTGAGCAGGCAGCCAGGACTATTAAAACGATGACTACGCTCCCTATTTTTTTACACATGCACATCCTCCTTGCCCTTCCCGATAAGTCTGTTGATATCGACTTTGATTCTTTCGACCTGGATGTCGATTTCTCGAAGGAGAAGGGCATTTTTTTCCCGAGTAAGGATCGCCTCCAGATAATCGACATTGGGAATCTCCCTTTCCACGTAAAGGGCTTCCTTCAGGTTCGCATCCTCCTCGGAGTACTCGAGCAACCGAGAAATGTGGATCTTTTTCTCCTCCAGCTTTTGGAGGGAGGCGAACATGGTATCGAGAGAGGAGGCGACATCCCGGATAAGCTTATTTCTCTGGTTCGAAATCTTTTGTTCTTGGTAGTCGAGCAGGATTTTTTCCTCACTGAGTCGATTCCAGTCGAATACCTGCAGCGAAAGGACAATTCCTCCCTGAAAGTAGAGGGACCATTTTTTCTTGAAAAAATCAATACCGGGCTTTCCGTAGTGCAGTTCGGCAAACCCGCTGATTTTGGGAAGATACTTTCCAGAGTTGATTTTCCTTTGGAGGGCAATGATCTCGGCCTCATTCTGGAGGGTTTTCAGCACGGGATGATTCTCTTTGAAATAGGATAGGGCTGCGTCCTTGTTCATGGATTTCTCCTCATAGGTGGCAACGATCTCCTCAGGATAATACCCGCAGAGTCGATGAAAATGGAGCCTTTCGGCCTCGATGGCCTGCTCGATATCGCTCCTATTGGCCTTGATTTCCTCGATCTTGGAGAGGGTTTCCAGAAGATCGGATTTTCGGGCCAGCCCTTCGCTCCACAGGTTTTCGATTCTCTGGCTATGGAGATTCAGATTCTTTTCGAGGATTTGAAGGGATTGCTTTTGTTGGGAAAGCAGGTGGAACTGGAAATAAGAGGATTTGATCAAACCGACGATTTCGTTCACCTTAAGGAACTTTTGGTTGACCTCAATAGCCTGACGCACTTCGTTGAGCTGGATGGAATTGGAGAGAACACCGCCGGTGAAAAGAGGCTGTGTCAAACGCATATTGAGGTCGAAATTGTGGTGAAGGCCTGCTTCGATCTCCCTTCCGGGAATCACGTAGCCCCCCGGAATCGGAACTTCGGGAAAATTTATGGCTAAAGTCTTCGATCTGTAGAGATAGTTGGCGTCGAAATCGATCCGGAAAAGTCTGTCTTTGGTGGAGATTCTATACTGTTGGGCCGCCCTTTGCTCTTCGAGCAGGGAATTGAGGTATTCAAAATCCTTGTTCAACCCCTCCTCGATGGCTTTGTCCATGGGAATTTTTTCTCCAGTTGGCTGGGAAAAAATAAAATAACCGACAAGAAGAAAAATCAAAAAATAAACAAATCCGAATAAGCATTTCGTTCTCATGGCAACAATCCCCTTTTTAAAAGATGGGTGATACTTTGGATGCGTTTCTCGAGAAAATCTTTATCATCTGAAATACGGACATCCAAAATCGCCTCAACCATTGGCTGGGCGATAAATGGAAAAAAACAGAGAGGAATGATATTGAAGATAAACTGCACAGGATCGGATTCGGTTATCAGGCCTTTGCTGTGCCAATTGCCGATGGTTCTCGGCATCATTTTCGAGGGCGCATCCGGAAATCCGGCGAAGATATCTCGAATCAGGGGCGTGATGTTGTGAGGGGCGTGAATCATTTCGCGGCCGATCATTTTGATGACATCTTTTTTTTTGGAAAAATAACGGATGTATAGAGACGGGAGAACCTCGAAGAGACGACTGGGGGTCTCGGCTTCTGCGACGACCTGTTGAACCCTGGGAATGAAGTCGAGGAGAACTTCCCTGATGACCGTATGGTAGAGATTCCGTTTGGAAGAGAAATAATAGAAGATCATGGCCTTGTTGATGCGGGCCTTCTGGGCTATCCGATCCACCCGAGCACCTTCGAATCCATAGGCAGCAAACTCTTTAAGGCCTGCATCCAGTATCTTTTGTTTAGCGCTCTTTTCTTTGGCCATTATTCCGGCAAATTTAACCAATTAGTTAGTTTAACTATCTAGTTAATATATGCCTAAAAAACCATTTTGTCAAGCCGCGCCGATTATTTTTTTATCTTAGAATTTTAGGGAGGGAATCACTTCGCAGGAAGTTGTGTCGACAGTTTTATGGGGCAGTCCCTTTTCAGTCTCTTTTCAGGCCTTCTTGGCCTTCCCCTTGCTTCGGGGATATCGGACTTCAACCGTGGATAACAATCCTCCTCTGGGATTGAACTCGCCGATAACGGACGCCCTCACCGGCTGACAGGCCTTGACGATATCATCCATAATGCGGTTCACGGCATTTTCATAAAATATGCCGAGATTCCTATAGCCCAGCAGATACATTTTCAAGGACTTCAACTCGAGACAGAGCCTGTCGGGGATATAACGAATCTCGAGCACACCGAAATCGGGAAGTCCCGTTTTGGGACAGACAGATGTAAATTCGGGAACCTCGATGGTTATCTCATACTCGGGGAACTGATTGGAAAAGGTCTCAATCGCCGGCAGTCGATCCTTCAGACCGGCCGTGGCCTCTTTGTCGGAATATCCATACTGACTATTATCTCTCTCTTTTTTCCTGGCCATTTTTTCCAGTATAAAACATCTCCATGATAAGAGCAATCGAAACGTCCTGCATCATCGAGCAAGAGTCATTCGTCATAAATGCCCATCTATATCTATGATTGCCTTTTAAATATAGATTCTGATAGGGCCAAAAATTTTTTTTAAAAGTCGGCTTGACAAACATAGGCCATCGGACTATATTATTATTGAAAATGATTTTCATTATTATTAAGGATTCAAAAAATGCCCGGACCTGGTAAATGGCGGCAAAGATGTCGAGGGCACTTCACCCGTTGGACAGCTCCGCGTGAAGCCATTCTCGAACTAATGAGCCGGACCAAAAAACACTCGAGCGCCAAAGAAATCTATGCGGCCTTGTACAAGATGTATCCCGGCATCGGACTGACCACTGTGTACCGCACACTCGACCTTCTAGTCCAGATGGGGATCATCAACAAAATCAGCATCGGCGACGGGCAGAACCGGTTCGAGTTCAGATCGGAGGATAAAAAAGGACATCACCATCATATCATCTGTTCCAAGTGCGGAAACATCATTGACTATAACGATTTTCTCGAGGAGGAGCTGGAGCTGGTGAACAAAACCGAAAAGCACCTTTCCAGGAAATACCATTTCAAGGTGCTTGGCCACAACATCGAATTTTATGGACTTTGCGAAAAATGCAGATAAGCGGCTTTGCATCTTTCTTCGACACAGCGATTATCGCGGCATTTTGAATCCACAAGAAAGGAAGGAGGTAAAAAAGATGCCTAGAGGTGACAGAACAGGACCTTGGGGCGCAGGCCCCATGACAGGCAGAGCGCGCGGATACTGTGCCGGATACTCCAATCCGGGATTCATGTATCCTGGCCCCGGAATGAGACTTGGAAGGGGATTCGGCAGAGCTTGGGGACTCGGGAGAGGATATGGCTGGGGCATGGGCTTGGGCAGAGGTCGCGGATGGAGAAGAGGAGGCCATGCTCCCTTTTGGGGTTATCCTCCTATGCCGGATTATGGACCGGAATACTGGGGAGATTACCCTTCAGGACCGGCAAATGTCGACCCCAAAGAGGAAAAAAAATACCTCGAAGAGCAAATGGGTTTTCTACAAGAAGAACTCGCCGAAATCAACAAGCGGCTTAAAGAATTGAAAGGACAGGAAAAAGAAAAGAAATGACCGCATGAAGCTTCGAAACGATCGAGGATCTGGATAAAAAGAAAGCTTGGCGCCAAGTCAGAAATTTAATCAGCACAAGGAGTCTCAAATGAAAATTGCTATATCCACAGATCAGGGATATGTATCCGCCCACTTCGGTCGGTGCCCTTCGTATACGATAGTCGATATCCAAGAGGGCCAGATACTAAACCGGGAAGAAATCCCCAATCCGGGGCACCAGCCCGGGTTCCTGCCTCAATTTTTGTCCCAAAAGGGAGTTGATTGCATCATTGCCGGAGGTATGGGACCAAGGGCACAGGGCCTTTTTTCCCAAAAAAACATACAGACTATCATAGGCATACAGGGTCCGATTGAGGAAGTCATCAACAAATATATCAACCAAGAACTGGAGTCCGGCGAAGACCTCTGTGATCACAGACACGGAATCGGACATCAAAGCGAACATCATGCCCATCATCTTGAGCACGGACAAAGAAATTTTCAGTCTCATCATTCTTCCTCGTTGTCCAAAAGAAAAATTGGCTTTAGCTCAACAGGAGAGGATTTGAGTGCAGAATTGGATCCCAAATTCGGCCGGGCAAGGTACTTCCTCATCCTAGACCCAGAAACACTCCAACTGGAGGTCCTGGAAAACCCGAACAGAGAATCCGTGCAGGGGGCGGGTATCCAAACCGCCCAAATGATAGCGAGCAAGGACGTCGGCGCGGTGGTTACCGGCCACTGCGGTCCCAACGCCCGCCAAGTCCTCGATTCTTCGGGCATAAGGGTCATCGAAGGAGTCAGCGGGAAAATCGAAGACATTTTCGAAAAAATCAAAGACGAGGTGGAATGATGGCCGCCAATGAGAACAAAGGACCTGGAGAAGAAGACATCAAAGTTTCCATAGCTCTGTCCAAGATGAAAAACCGGCTGCTCGTGTTCAGCGGTAAGGGAGGAGTAGGAAAAAGCACGGTGGCGGCCAATCTCGCCCTGGTCCTCGCCCGCAAGGGGATGAAGGTCGGCCTGCTGGATGTCGACATCCATGGCCCGAATCTCGCCAAGATGCTCGGAGTCGAAAAAAAGCAGCTTGATATCTCAGAAGCAGGAATCAAGCCCGTGGAGGTAAACGATAAGCTCAAATTGGTTTCCATGTCTTTTCTCCTCCAGGATCCCGATCTCCCTGTTATCTGGCGCGGACCGATGAAGATGAAAGCTATCCAGCAGTTTTTGGGCGACGTCAAGTGGGGAGACCTGGACTGGCTGGTTATCGACTCTCCTCCGGGGACAGGGGACGAGCCCCTTTCCGTGGCCCAGCTCATTCCAGCCACAGGGGCCGTCGTGGTCACCACTCCTCAAGAAGTCTCTTTGATGGATTCGAGAAAAGCCGTGGCCTTCGCCCGAAAGCTCAACCTTAAAATCCTGGGAATCGTGGAGAATATGAGTGGGATGGTCTGCCCCCACTGCGGAAAAAGGATAGACCTTTTCAAGACAGGGGGAGGACAACGGGCCGCCCAAGAGCTGGGTGTCCCTTTCCTGGGGAGTATTCCGCTTGACCCCCAGATCGTCACCCTGGGAGATGAAGGCAAAGCCTTTATCGACATCGACCCCCAATCAAAGGCGAGCCTGGCTTTCATGGAAGTTGTCCAAAACATCCTAAAAAACAATTCCCCAGCTTGATGAGGAGTCATTCATGAAAAAAATCGGAATCATCATATGCGCCCGGTACCGAGACTGCGGAGGCGGAAAATGTTTCCGTTCCTTGAGAGAAAGGGTGGGGGGCTTTTCTTCCTATTCACAGGAAGAACAGGTTGAAGTCATGGGCTATTCCACCTGCGGTGGCTGTCCGGGAGGAAATATCGAGTATGTCCCTGAAGAGATGAAAAAGAACGGCGCCGAAGTCATTCATCTCGCGACAGGATTCGTGGTGGGCTATCCTCCCTGTCCTTACATCCGTCAGTTCAAAGAATTCATCGAAAAACAATTCGGGCTTTCCGTGGTGGTTGGCACCCACCCCATCCCGCTCAAATACCTGGAGGCCCACCGCCAATTGCCCTTCTGGGACAAGATGGATATGGAAGAATTAGCAGGTGATTTGATGCGGGAAGACCCAGAAATCATGAAATCCTATAACTAATCTGAATCATTCAGACTAAATAAGGAGAATAGAATGCAAGGAGGAGGATCCGGACAAGGAAGAGAAGGAGGCCGAGGCCGCATGGGCGGGGGCGGCGCAGGGCCAGGAGGATACTGCATCTGTCCATCCTGCGGCCACCGTGTCCCTCACCAGAGAGGGACCCCGTGTAACACGATGTCATGTCCCAAGTGTGGCAAAAACATGATCCGGGAATGAAGCCCTTCATGCCCATTTTCGCACTCGGGTGAGCCAAAACAGGCTTCTTTTATGATCATTTCCATAGCCAGCGGCAAAGGTGGCACCGGCAAGACGACGGTTGCGGTCAGCCTGGCCCTCGCTCTCAGAGAAACCACGCCCGTTCAATTTCTGGATTGCGATGTGGAAGAACCCAACGCCCATTTTTTTCTCCGCCCTCAAATCGAGCAAAACCAGACGGTATATTTATCCGTTCCCGATATCATGGAAGAAAAATGCACTTATTGCAGGAAATGCGCTGAGATCTGCGTCTATAACGCTTTGGCTGTCTTGAAAGACACCGTTCTTGTTTTTCCAGAACTGTGCCATGGGTGCGGAGGATGCACCCTCTTATGCCCGGAAAGAGCCATCCAAGAAAGGGGTCACAGAATAGGAATCATCGAGTCCGGAACGGCCGATTCTATCTCCTTCGCTCACGGTAAACTGGACATAGGCCAAGCCATGTCCCCGCCGCTTATCCGAGCCCTTAAAAAACACATGAAAGCCGGCAAAACCGTCATCATCGACTCACCGGCCGGTACATCCTGCCCCGTCGTGGAATCGGTCAAGGGAAGCGATGTATCCCTCCTGGTTACAGAACCCACGCCTTTTGGATTGAACGATCTCCAGCTCACCGTGGAAACCCTGAAAGAATTAAAAATCCCTCTTGCCATAATCGTGAATCGTTCCGATGGAAAAGACCGACTGATTCGCGATTATTGCCGAGAAAAAAACATCCCTGTTTTGCTGACCATTCCCCTGGATCGGACAATCGCCGAGGCTTATTCTGAAGGGCAAACCATCATCGAAGCCCAACCTTCCTATAAAGATAAATTTCTCGATCTATCCGAAAAAATAAAAAATTGGGGACGATGAAACAGATCGTTATTATCAGCGGAAAAGGAGGAACAGGAAAAACCGTTCTATCGGCCTGTTTTGCCGTCCTGGCCGAAAATAAAGTCATGGCGGACTGCGATGTGGATGCCGCCAATCTCTATCTTCTTCTGCGTCCTGAAAGAAAGGAAACGCATCCCTTTTACGGCCTGAAAAAAGCCAGGATAGACCCGAATCGATGCACTTCCTGCGGCGAATGCGCCGAAGCTTGCCGCTTCGAGGCCATCCTGGAATCTCCAGAAGGGGCTTTCCGCGTGGACGATATTTCCTGCGAAGGATGTGCTGTCTGCTCCTTGATCTGTCCGGTGGACGCGATTTTTATGGAAGAGAACAAATCAGGAGAGCTGTATGTGTCGAATACGGCCTATGGCCAATTTGTTCACGCCAAGCTTGGAGCAGGCGAGGAAAACTCGGGTAAACTGGTGACGGAGGTTCGGAAAAAAGCTAAAGAGCTGGCCGAAAAAAATAACAGGGGCCTGGTTATTGTGGACGGCCCGCCCGGGATCGGGTGTCCTGTACTGGCCTCCCTTACCGGGGCTGACCTGGCTTTGGTGGTCACCGAGCCGACTCCCTCCGGCTTTCACGACATGGAACGTGTGATACAGGTTGCCCGTCATTTCGGCATTCGGGCCGCCTGCTGCATCAATAAATTTGATTTGAACGCCCAAAAATCCGCTCGAATCCAGGAATGGTGCGATAAAAACTCTGTCCAGGTTATGGGAAAAATTCCCTACGATGAGTCGGTGATCCAATCCCTGATGCAAGGAATTCCCTTTACAGAATATACCAACAATTCCACATCAAACGCCATCAAAAAGATTTGGGGAAATATCGATCATTCTCTCTTTGAAAGGAACGTGTCATGAAAAAGGTCAACTGGCAATTCCTGGTGGATACAATCATGTTTATATGCATGGTGGGAATCGCGATTATCGGACTCCTGCTCGCTTTTTTTATTCCCCAGGGGCCTTCATCTCCGGAGAGCTCTAAATATTTCTTGAACCTGCACCGCCACCAGTGGGGCAATATTCATCTTTACCTTTCCATCACCTTTGTCCTGCTGCTGATCATTCACCTCATTCTGGATTGGAAGTGGATAAAAACCCGCGCCTTCCATATCTTCAAAGGAAGGTGGAAGATGGCGCTCGGTTCCACATTTTTGCTTTCTCTGTTGATCCTCTTTATCATCTGGATTGTCTATCCCAAGGAACCCGGAACTTATGAAGAGTATGGCTTGGGAAGAGGAAGGCAGGCCACAGAGAATCTCCTCCCGAGCGCCCTTCACGAAAGAGAACCGAATTCAGGAGCTCAAGAACAGGAAGCCCTCACCGTTACCGGACAGATGACGTTACAGGATTTGGAAGAAATATCCGGCGTTCCTGTCTCTCGGATAATCGAAGCATTGGGACTTCCTTCCAATTCTTCCAAAAAGGAAACCCTCGGGCGCCTGAGAAAAAAATACGGATTTTCTTTAGTGGAAGCGCGGGATGTTCTCACCCGATTGATGAATGAGGAAACGGAAAAATCGGGGCCCGAAACACATATCATCGAAACCCAAGATGAAGAGGAAGAAAAGCCCGTCCATGGGAGGCTGGAGGAACAAGAGAACGGCATTTTGATCACCGGACAGATGAGCCTTTCCGATATCCAAGCAATGACGGGGATTTCGGCCCGCCAAATCGCGGATGAGTTGGATCTTCCATCAGATGTTTCTCTCGGGGAAAGCTTGGGAAAACTCAGGAGAGCCTACTCCTTTTCCGTGGAGGATGTGAGAGATGCCATCAACTATCTTCTCGAAAAGAAAGGAATAACAGCTCGGGAAATCCTTATCCAACATGAAACGGAGGAACCGCCAACAGAGGAACAAAGACTGACCCAGGGTAGGATGGCGGACGACCAATCCGGCATCTTGATCACCGGACAGATGAGCTTATCCCAAATCGAAAAGCAAACAGGGGTTTCTGCCCAGAATATCATCAAAAAATTGAACCTCCCTAGAAACGTATCTCTTCATGAAAATATCGGACGGCTCAGAAGAAGATACGGCTTTACCATCGTCGATTTAAGGGATGCTGTGGCTTCTCTGATGAAAAAAAGGTAAAAAAATGAATACGACAGAAATGAACAATTCGTCTCTTGTGAAACGCGCATGGGACATTTTGCCCGAAGGGATACGTCAAACCCTCTCTTCGGAACCCATCATTCCGGCCATAGCTGCCAAGGCCAAGAAAATCGCCCAGGGAAATCCCGATTTCATCCGGAGCGACCAGGGACAGATCATAGGCGTTTTCCCAGAAAAGGAAGTCTATTACGGTCCCTCAGCAGGTTTGGAAGAACTAAGGGACCTTGTGGGCCGGTTCTGGACCTACGCCTATCAACTGATAGGAAAACAGGGAATCCCGCCGGAGGGCTTGGACAAAAAGAATGTGGCGATCGTTTCGGG
The DNA here is from genome assembly GCA_964400735.1 of uncultured Eubacteriales bacterium. GTDB lineage: Bacteria > Acidobacteriota > Aminicenantia > Aminicenantales > Aminicenantaceae > CAYNVQ01. The sequence goes on from CAYNVQ010000002.1 coordinate 42,124, forward strand.
AGCGACCGAGGGCCTTTCCATCGCGATGCATCTTCTGGCTTACCGGCAGAATGTGGGCCTCACACCTCTTTATTGGAGCAACTACAAGGGTGTCATCCGGAATGCCGGAGGTCATCCAATCGTCCTCAGATTCTTCGACGAAAACTATGATCTCGACATTGCCCGTCTTCGACGCTCCATCGAAGAAGAGAACATTACCTCCCTTCTCATCAACTTTCCCAACAATCCCTCTGGCGATGTCCTGACCGAAGAAGAATTGACAAAACTGACCGAAATGGCCAGAGAAAAAGATCTCCTCATCATCTCGGATGAGGTCTATAATTTCATCCGCTACAAGGGAATCCCTCAGTCTATGCTCGCTTTCGCTCCAGAGAGAACCGTTGTGGTCAGCTCCGCTTCCAAAGAATACCTGATACCCGGAGCAAGAGTCGGTTACGTCATCGCAGCCGATGAAAAGTTTTCGAACGATTGGATGCCGAAAATGATCCGTTCCTTTTCCTCCTCACCCAATGTCCTCGGACAACAGCTCTTGGTCGGTCTTCTGAGAGGAGAGGTCGAGGATTTCGAAAACGGACGCCAACCAAGGCTGATCACAGAAATAAAAAAGGAGCTCAAGTCCCGCTGCGAACTCATCCTCACCGTTCTCAGGGAAAAGGGATTCTCCCTTGCCGGAAGGGATTCCGATTTTCCCTCTGGGGCCATCAGCGTACTCGTCAGACTTCCCGATTGGCTCGAAGTGGATGATAAAGCTTTTGTTCAAAAGGCCCTGGAGCTCGAGAAATTCAGCGCTGTTCCGGCCTCGGTTTTCGGCGCTCCAGGATGCCTCAGGTTCGGCTATGCCGGTATGCCCCAGAAAAACATCAAAAGGCTCGGCCAACACCTTCAGGATGTCCTGGATCATTTCCGGGCCTGATGATTTCCGCGAGGTCGAACGAAGACGCTCCTGAGTCTTAGTGCCCCCGAGCCAATAACATAAGGAAAGCATTGGAAGACGTTATTGTTGGCGACGGAAACATACTCATTTCCATGACAAAGAAACAGTCACGGAAAAAAGGATGCTTATGATGGCGATAAAATGATTTAAATCGGTTTCGATTTTGATATAATAGTTGCTTCTGCCCGAAAATTTTAGTGGAGAGGAAATCCCACAACTCGAGTTAGGCCATGAACGATAAAGAAGACCTTGAAAAATTTGCCAAAGAGCTCCAAGAACAAATCCTGGAACAGATAAAGAAAAGATATTCCCAGGCTGTGATCGACAATTGGCAGAATCCCAAAAATTTTCGTAAGATGCAGAAACCGGATGGCTGCGCCCAGGCAAAGGGTTCCTGCGGCGATACCATGGAGATGTTCCTGAAAATAAAAGACGACCTTATTCAGGAATGTACCTTCCAGACAGACGGCTGCGGAACCACCATCGCTTGCGGGAGTGTGGCTACCGAAATCGCCAAAGGAAAAACATTCACCCAAGCCCTGGCTAACGTTTCAGCAGGCGAGATCCTGAAAAAACTGGGAGGATTGCCGGAAGAAGATGTGCATTGTGCCCAACTGGCGGCAGAGACACTCCGGCGAGCCCTGGCCGATTATCTCTATCAAAAGCGATCTCCTTGGAAAAAGCACTATCGAAGCACATAAGTCTTCACCCATAAACCATCGACGGAGCGATCCATGAAAGAATGCCAGGAAGCCATCAATCTCCAAAAATGCAATTGCACCTGGGAATCCTGCAGCCGAAAAGGGATCTGCTGCGAGTGCATTCAGTACCACTGGCGCATGAAAGAACTTCCAGCCTGTCTTTTCCCTGATGAGGTGGAAAAAACATACGACCGGTCCCTGCGCCGCTTTATCGAAATCTATAAAGACAGGCTGTAAAAACGGGTGAAAAAAAAGAACGGAAAAAATCGAGTTCTCCACATCTACGGCCCTGTTCCCTCCAGACGATTGGGATTTTCTCTGGGAGTCGATATTCTTCCCTTCAAAACCTGCTCCCTCGACTGCATTTATTGTCAACTGGGGAATACCACAAAAAAAACGGTCCGCCGCCAAAAATTTTATCCAGAGAAAACGGTGCTTCGACAGGTCAAAAAGGCCATCTATTCCGGTCAACAGATCGACATCATCACTTTCTCCGGCTCCGGGGAACCGACACTGAACGTTTCCATGGGAAATCTCATCAGGGAGATAAAGAAAATCACCTCCGTTCCTGTGGCTGTTCTTACCAACAGTACCCTTCTCACCCATAGGACCGTTCGAGAGGCTTTGTCCCCGGCAGACCTGGTGGTCCCTTCCCTGGACGCCGCCACCCAGAAAGTCTTCGGCCGGGTGAACCGCCCCCATCCTTCCCTAAAAATCCGGCGGATAATCGAGGGGCTGAAAAAATTCCGGCGGGAATTCAAGGGAGAAATCTGGCTGGAAGTCCTGCTGGTCAAAGGCATCAACGACAGCCCTGCCCATCTTCAGAAACTCAAACAGGCCATCCAGGAGATAAATCCCGAAAGGATTCAGCTCAACACGGTCATCCGGCCTCCGGCCGAAGAGTCATCGCTTCCGTTAAGTCCTCGTGAATTGGAAAAAATCAGAAAATTTCTGGGAAAAAAGGCTGAAGTTATCGCGGAATTCGATAAAATCCAGCATCTGCCTTCAGCCCTCGATCTCCAAGACGCCATCCTCTCCATGGTGAGGCGTAGGCCCGTCACCCTCGAGGACATGTCGGTTTCCCTGGGGAAGCACAAAAACGAGTTGATAAAATATATCGATCTTCTCCTCGAAAAAAACAAGATTACACACGTCATCCACCAGGGAAAAAAATATTATGAACCCCAAAAAGAAAAAAACCGTAAAGAGAAGAGAAGCATTCCAAAGCTGGATTCAATTGAATGATTCGGTCACATTGAAGAATTCGAGATGAAAGAAATCGAAGACCTATCCAAAAAAGAACTCATCAAGCTCCTGACCGATGCCTCCAAGAATTGGCTCGCCCATGATGGCCTTTGGTTCCGGGCCGTCGAGGATAGATTCGGGATCGAGGCCGCCATGGACATGGACCGAAAAGCATGGGAGAGATTCACGGTGATCGAAGCCCAAAGGATCATGAAAAGACTGGAAATCGAACCAGGCCGGGGAATCCCGGCCCTCATCCAGGCCCTCAAATTCCGGCTTTATGCCTATATCAACGTTCAGGAAGTCCTGGAGGAGAGCGAGACCCGATGCGTCTTCAGGATGAACCGCTGCCGGGTTCAAGAGGCGAGAAAAAGACAGGGCCTTCCGGATTTCCCCTGTAAATCCGTCGGAATCGTCGAATACGGCAAATTTGCCGAAACTATCGACCCCCGGATTCAAACCCGGTGCCTAGTGTGTCCCCCTGATCCCCATCCGCCCGATGTTTGGTGCGCTTGGGAATTCACCATCAAACCCTGATTTTGCAAATTGTGCAAACATGGCTGATTTATTTCTATCTTTCCAGACCCAAACCAAAATCGATCATAAAGGCTTTTCTCTTTGCAAAAGCTACTTTCGGCACCCGTTAACCAATCTGGAGTTATCCGATTGCTTATCTCGTCAAAGGATAATTTTGTGACCTTTTTTTTATTGTTCTTTTATGTTACCGTTAGGCTTCATTTGCAGTTCTCTTGCTCACCGAGTCTGAACGAAAGGACTTGTAAAAACGGTGAAAAAACAAATCTTCCTCTTTTCTCACGTGTATCTTCCGCTTTGTTTCTCGGAAAACGCAAAAATTTTGAGCAAATATATACATCCGGAATTTCTCAAAAGGAGCTATGATGTTTGACAATTCTCACTTCCCCAGGGCAAAGAAGTACTGGTATATGGGAAAATTCTATGATTGGGCAGAAGCCAACATCCATGCCATGAGCCACGCCCTCCATTACGGAACCTCTGTGTTCGAAGGCATCCGGGCCTATAAAACACCCAAGGGACCGGCCGTTTTCCGACTCCAGGACCACATCGATCGCTTTTTTTATTCGGCCTCCCTCCTGAAAATGGACGTGCCTTACAGCCAGCAGGAAATAAAGGAGACGATTAAGCTGGTGATCAGGGAGAATCAACTGGATTCGGCCTACATCCGTCCCCTCCTGTTCTATTCCTACGGAAACCTGGGCCTGGTTCCCAGGGTATCTCCTGTCGAACTTATGATCGCAGCCTGGGAGTGGGGAGCTTACCTGGGAAAGGAGGCACAAAAAGGAATCCACGCATACCTGCTTCCCTGGAGGCGCATCCACCACAGCCAATTCGACATGAAAGCCAAACTCGGCGGCCTGTACATTCTGTCGACCATTTATGGGACTATGGCCCGGGAAAAAGGATTCGATGAGGCCATTTTTCTCAATCTCGAAGGAAACGTGGCAGAGGGGCCTGGAGAAAACATCTTGATCGTCAAAGACGGCGCGCTGAAAACAAACGATGTGTCCGAATCGGTCCTGGAAGGCATAACCCGGACCAGCATCCTCAAAATCTCGGAGGATAGGGGAATGCGGACGTCCATCGGAGCAATACCCAAACAGGAATTTCTCGAAGCGGATGAAATTTTCTTCTCCGGGACAGCCGTCGAAATCGCCCCCATCACCCGCGTCACCGACGGATCCGATCCGAACGTTCCCCCTCGGGAATACCAGATAGGCACGGGGAAATCCGGCGGGGTCACACTGGAAATGAAAAAGATTTTTCAGGAAATTGTCTCCGGGAAGAACAAAAATTACGAACACTGGTTGACCTACGTGTATGATGGGTAATACGGCTGGTTCGCCTAAAAAGGAATACGGGAGGCATGGCTTACACAACAGAAAAGGATTAAATTCTTTCGAAAACGACGGAGGGACCTACCTTCTGCTCCTAGAACTGGAAAAATATCAAAAGGTCAAGCCAGGAAAGCTGGAAGAGGCGGATTTTAAAAAAGGAATTTACATCTATGTCGGACGAGCCAAGAGAGGCCTTAAGGCCAGAATCCGGCGTCATATACGGAAAGAGAAAAAATCCTTTTGGCATATCGACTACCTTCTGCACAAAGCGAAGATCAGAGAAGTATGGACCAGGCAAAATTACTTCGGCGAGTGCCAGACCGCCTCGACGATACGCCAGTTCCTGCCGGCTTCTCCCTCTGTTCACAGGGGATTCGGTTCATCCGATTGCCATTGTCCCGGACATCTCTTACCCGTTTCCTCATCGAAAAGAGAGGTGAGACTCCTTTTGCGAAAAATGGGTTTTCATAAGGTATCATTCCATGGAGATACTTTTTAGGCCTATCGGCCTTTTCCATTCTCCCTTTAAAACCAGGGAAGATGTGCCCAGAAACCGTTGTTTCGAGCCACAAGGATACAACGACGTTGAAGGAGAGCTGGAAATCTTCAAAGAATTCGAGGATGGCCTACAGGATGTCGACGGCTTTTCCCATATCATCCTTCTTTTCGCCTTTCATAAATCCGAAATACGCTCATTAACCGCTCATCCCCTTTATGATGGCCGGAAAAGAGGAGTCCTCTCCACACGGAGCCCTCACCGGCCCAACCCCCTCGGTGCGACTGTCCTCAAGCTGGTGCAACGGGAGGGAAATGTCCTGAAAGTGCGGGGGGTGGATATGATCGAGGGTACTCCTATCTTGGATATCAAGCCCTATACACCCCGAGACTTGAAAACAGACGCCAAGTTCGGCTGGCTGGAAGAATTCATTCCCAAATCCCAAAAGTAAGGTTCGAGGAGCGCAATTTATCTTTCCTGTTTTGAATAGCACGGAATCTTCTGAAAATTCGAAATATGACTTTCTTCTCTTATGGGCCCAGGTTCCCATGTATTTCAAATCCTCAGCTATTATCTTTTAGGCTTTGTCCCAACCTGACTGGAAATTAAACGCACATAAAGGTGTATAGAAATGCCGGAGCGGCATTGAAGATTTAGCCTTACTAAACCGTCCTGTGAGGGAACAAAAGGGGACGTTCCATTCAGGGACACTCTATAATTTATCATTGATAAAAATCCAAGATTGAAATATAGGGTGTCCCCAAATGGGACGTCCCCATATTGTCGCCGAGGATGTATTGAGCACGAGCAGACAAAAGATAGGAGATAAGGATCAACATATATAGAGGCCCGTGAAAGGAGTTAACAAGCGCATTTCCCAGGCGCCAAGAAGGACGGCGAAGGAATGGCGTTTAAAATCTGAACTAAAGCGAGGACATTTCTCTGTACCTATATCGATACTTCATTATCGTCACTTAGGGACAACTTCATCTTTTAATTGGTAGAGGCCTTCTGGATTCATCCGTCGTCCTCTGTCGAGTCGCCGGCTTTGACGTTTGACTCTGGAAAGGAATGGGCTATGATAATAAGGAGAATAACCGGACCTATTGAGAAAAGAGCAATGTAAAATGGCTTTCAATGGATAAACGATATTCTCCGGAAGCGGTCAAGGAATTAATAAGCCAGATCCGTTGCCAAATGCGCAAAGCCAGGCTCAAGGACCGCTCTTTTGTTCAACGCCAGCTCTACCGGCTTCAAAAGCCCGGACGTCATAGAGATAAAAGAGATATTTTGAAGGAGCTGGTCAGGCTCGAAAAAAGGCTGGCCGCTTCGGCCGCAGAAAGAGAATCCCGCTCCCAACGCATTCCCCATACCTCCTTTCCCCAGCAGCTCCCTATCACCTCCCGCTCAAGGGATATCATCAAAGCCATCCAAGAGAATCAGGTGGTGATCCTGTCCGGAGAGACAGGCTGCGGCAAGAGTACCCAGATCCCCAAGATGTGCCTTCAAGCAGGCCGAGGAGTGGCGGGTATGATCGCCTGCACCCAGCCCCGGCGCATCGCGGCCATCACCATCGCCCACCGCATCGCCTTCGAGCTCGGCGAGAACCTGGGCCGGTCCGTCGGCTACAAGATCCGGTTCCGGGATAGGACATCTCCGGAAGCCTTCATCAAAATATTGACCGACGGCATGCTTCTGGCCGAAACCCAATCCGATCCCCGTCTCTATGCCTACGACACCCTGATCATCGACGAGGCCCATGAACGCAGCCTGAACATCGACTTCCTGCTGGGCATCGCCCGCACCCTGCTGGAAACCCGCCCTGAGTTGAAGCTCATCATAACCTCGGCCACCCTGGATGTGGAAAAATTTACCCAGGCCTTTCCCGGTGCCCCGGTGATCGAGGTGGGCGGGCGGCAGTATCCGGTGGACGTGGAATACCGTCCTGCAGAGTTCTTTTCCGTTAAACCCGAGGAGCTGGATTACGTGGACCTGGCGGTGGAAGCCGTTCATTACCTGAAGAAAAAAAGGCCCGGCGACATCCTGGTCTTTATGCCCACCGAACAGGATATCCTGGATACCTGTGAGCGCATGGAGGCCAGGAGATACGCCGGAACGACCGTGCTCCCCCTATATGCGCGTCTGCCCGGAACTCAGCAGGGAAGGGTGTACAATGTCAAGGGCCCCAAAATCGTGGTGGCCACTAACGTGGCCGAGACATCGCTGACCATTCCGGGCATCCGGTATGTAGTCGATACGGGGCTGGCCCGCATCTCCCAGTATCAGCCTGGAACCCGAATCCAAAGTCTTCCTATAAGCCCCATCTCCCAGAGCAGCGCCGATCAAAGAAAAGGCCGATGCGGACGGGTCGAACACGGTGTCTGCATACGTCTCTACAGCGAAGAGGACTACCTCGCCCGCCCGGCCTTCACCCCTCCCGAGATCATGCGCTCCAACCTGGCCGAGGTCATCCTCCGGATGATCGACCTCAGGCTGGGACATCCTGCCGACTTCCCGTTCGTGGACCGGCCCAACCCCCGCCACATCAAGGACGGCTACGACACCCTCCTCGAGCTGGGAGCCATCGATCGAAAGGGCCAAGAATACCTCCTGACGGAAAAGGGCCGGATCATGGCCCGTATGCCGCTGGACCCCAAGATCTCCCGCATGCTCCTGGAGGCGACGGAGGAGGGATGCCTGCAGGAGGTGGCCATCATCGCTGCGGCGCTGAGCATTCGCGATCCCCGGGAACGGCCTCCGGATAAGGCCGATCAGGCCGATGCCGCCCAGGCTTCCTTTCGACATCCGGATTCCGACTTCCTGACTTTTCTCAACATCTGGGATCGATTCCACGGTCTTCAAAAAAAATTTTCAAAAAGTGGGCTGCGCCGTTTCTGCCGGGAGCACTTCCTTTCCTATCCCCGGATGCGGGAATGGGGACACGTCCACGACCAGATCCTGGCCATCTGCGAAGAGCAAAAAATCCCTCCGGGACGAAAAGAACGCCCGGAGGTAACGCCACCCCTGTATGCCGGAATCCACCGATCCATCTTGAGCGGCTTTCTCTCCAATATCGGCGTTCTCAAGGAGAGAAACATCTACACAGCGGCCAAAAATCGGGAAGTCATGGTCTTTCCGGGGTCGACTCTTTTCGGCAAATCCCGGCCCTGGATCGTGGCGGCCGAGATGGTGCGAACGTCACGGCTGTTTGCCCGCACGGCAGCCCGGATCGATGCGGCCTGGCTCGAGTCCCTCGGCCGTGACCTCTGCCAGTACTCCTATTCCGGAGAGCACTGGGACATAGAACGGGGAGAGGTGGTCGCCCTGGAGAGGGTTACTCTGTACGGTTTGGAGATCGTCTCCAACCGGCCCGTTTCCTTCGGCCGCATCCAGCCCGAAAAAGCCCGCCGTATTTTCATCCAGTCAGCCCTCGTGGAGGGAAAGCTCGACGACCCACCGGCGTTTCTTCGGCACAACCAAGACCTCATCCGGCGTCTCTCCACTATCGAAGATAAACTGCGAAGACGCGGCTTTCTGGTCGGGGAAGAGGCCCTGGCCGAGTTCTATTTCCGGCGTCTGCCGGGAATAACCGATGAACGGTCCTTAAGGAAATATATCAAAGACCGGGGGGGCGATAGCTTCCTCAGCATGGAAGAAACAGACCTCCTTCAGCTTTTTCCGGACGAGGAGGAGCTGTCCGGTTACCCCGACTACCTCCAGCTCGGGGAGCACAAGCTCCCTTTGTCCTACCGGTTTTCGATCGGAAGCTCCGAGGATGGGACAACCCTGAAAGTCCCTCTTTCGCAGATCGTCGGCATCCCGGAAAACGCCCTGGAATGGGGTATCCCCGGTCAATTCAGAGAAAAGGTCGCGGCCCTGGTCAAGGGCCTTCCCAAGCGCTATCGGAAGCTTCTGGTCCCGGTCTCGGAAAAGGTGGACACCATCGTGGAGGATATGGAGCGAAGGGAGGAATCGCTGTATCATGCCCTATCGGATTTCGTGCGGAACCGTTTCCAGGCGGACATCCCGGCCTCGGCCTGGGAACAATCCGATATCCCTCCCCATCTGAGGATGCGGGTAGCCGTTATAGGGCCTGAGGGAAAGGAGATTGAAGCCAGCCGCGACTTGAAATCCCTAAAAAAGAAAAAGTTGACCCTCGAAGAACCTCCATCGTCGACGCAATGGAACCGGGCCCGGAAACGTTGGGAAAGGGAAGCTATCACCTCTTGGGATATGGGAAATCTGCCCGAAGAGATCCCGGTCGGTCCCTATGTCACTGCCTACCCTGCCCTGGAGCCAACTGCCGTCGGAACGAAACTCATCCTGTTCGCCTCAAAGGAGGAAGCCCGAAAATCCCACCGTTTGGGCGTACGGAGTCTCCTTTTTATTCGTTTCAAGAAGGATCTTGATTTTATTAAACGATATCTGGTTTTACCGGCAGAGACCCGGAACCTGGCCCTGTACTTTGGGGGCCAGGAAGCGGTGGAAAGGCACCTGATGGAAGCTCTCCAGAAAAAAGCCTTCGAGAAGGACATCCGGAGCAAGGAAGAGTTCGAAGCCTATGCCAAAAACCTGACCCGTGAACTCTTCGCCATCAGCCATGCTCTGACCGAGGCCACACAGAAGATCATAGCCGCCTACCATAAGGTCCGAATGGTCATAAGGGATACGTCCGATGGTACCCTGAAGGATAACAAAGCGGTCAAAAACCTTCTGGAAGAAATCCGAAAGGAGTTGGACAATCTGATCCCCAAGAATTTTCTATCCGTTTATCCCTTCTCCCGGCTCGAACACCTTCCCCGCTACCTGGATGCCCTTCATTTAAGGGTGGAAAGGGGCAGGTATGATCCGGCCAAAGACCGGGCCAAAGCCGAGCAGGTCATCCCATTTATCCGGGCTCTTCAACGGATCAAGGAAGAATCCGACAGAGAGCCATCCCTAGAGAGGAAGGCCGAGATAGACGAGTTTCAATGGATGGTAGAGGAATTCAAGGTGTCGATGTTCGCACCGGAGCTCAAGACTGCCCAGCCCGTCTCGGCCAAACGACTTCTCATCAAGCTCAAAGGCCTTCAGGAAAATAGATAAAGGATCACTTGCCCGAGTATTCCGCTATTTGAAAATTTGGCTTTTTCCCCTATCTTTCCCCCATCTTCTTTCCCGTCCTTTCAGGACAGGGCCAACAGGATAAATAGACTCTATCATACCTGACAATATCCCCTTTGGGCATGACGCGAAGTGCAAAAAATCGAGGGGGAGAACCTTGATTCAGTCCTCTGTCTGGGCCTTCAGCTCCTTCCTGTAATGATCCAGAACGCTGGATTTGGACACCAGGCCCACAAATTTCCCGTTCTCTATGACCGGAAGGCTCCAGGCCCGCGAGGTTTCCAGCTTTTTGAGAATATCGATCATGGTGTCGCTGACGGAAACAGTGGGCAGATCCTTTCTCATCACTTCTTCCACGATGAGGGATTGCCTGAGGTCCTGGTCGAAAATAAAGGGCTTGATGTCGCTCCAGTCGAGCATACCCAGGTAGCCCCCTTTATTCTTATCGATGACCGGAAAAAGATTCCTCTTGGATTCGATTATGAGGGGAACGAGGTCGTTAAGACGGGTTTCCGGATTTACGGAAATCAAATCCTTCTCCAGCAGTTCTTCCGTGCTCAAATCGGTGAGGATGCGGGCATCGGTCCGGGGTCTACGCAGAAGGCCTTCCTCGACAAGCTCATGAAAATAGATGGAATTTTTCTCGATCAGCCTGACGACCGTCACGGTCACGAAAGAAGCGATCAGGAGCGGGAGAATCACGTCGTACCCTCCCGTAATCTCGACGATCAGGAAGATGCCTGTCAGCGGGGCATGCAGCGTGCCGCTCAGCATGGCCGCCATACCACAAAGCACGAATATCTCAAAGCTGGAAAAGGATGTCCCTGGAAAGATCATAGTGAGGAGCTGGTAGAAGAAATATCCCGCGAAGCTTCCGATGACCAGAGATGGGGCGAACACTCCGCCGGCCCCCCCGCTGTTCAAGGTGAGAGCGGTGGCCACTATCTTCATAAAAATGATAACAAGAATCATCAGCAAGCCCAGGGCGACTCTTCCTCCCAGCAGATTCCGGACCACGCCGTAGCCATCTCCTCTTACCTGGGGAAAAAAGGCGATGATCAGCCCCACGAGGAGCCCCCCAATCAGTGCACGCAGCACGAGAGATTTCAAAATCCTTTGGAGCCTGTGCTGGGCGATGCGCATGGTTTTAATGAAGAGAACAGCGACGCAGGCCATGAATCCCGCAAAGACCATGGTCGCTAGAATATCTCTCAGGCCGACCTCGATCATTCGGTGTTCGAAAGGGATCTGGTTTCCGCTGAAAAGACGGCTGATTACGGTCCCCGTGACCGATGCCAGGGCTACAGGAAGCATGTTGACGGATGACCATTCGCCAAGGATCACTTCCATGGAGAAGATAAACCCTGCGATAGGCGCGTTAAAAATGGAGGCAATGGCTGCCGCTGCTCCTGATCCTGTGGCCGCAATCCTGACTCTTTCATTCGTCCGGAACCAGGTGGCGATGTTCGATCCGATGGCAGCCCCGCTGATGGCAACAGGGGCTTCCGGCCCGGCCGATCCCCCTGCTGAAAGCGTCAGAAGGCCGCCGATCAGCTTACTGATAGAGGACCGCAGCCTGAGAAATCCTCCCCTGAGACTGACACTATAGATGACCTCCGGTACCCCATGTCCCCCGAAATCCTTGATCACATACCTGAGGAACAGGGCCGTAAGCAAAATCCCTATGGCCGGCAAAACAAGGATGTGCACATCTTTCTTGTACGGCTCCAGCAGAAAGGCCAATCTCTCCAGACATAAGTTCAAACCCAGAGCGGCAAATCCGCCTAACACTCCCACGATAATCCCGATAATCGCCAACTGGGCCCGGCTGTCGAGATTGATGAGAAAAGTGTGGGGAGAAAATCGAACACGGTTCATGATGCCTTAGGCTTCTTCAGTCCAGATTCATGCCTCTCCATCAGGTCGAGCAAACCCTCCGGAGTATGGCAGGATTTCAAACCCTTTAAAAAGGAAGTTTCTCTCAGCAAAAAGCTGAGCTTGGAGAGAAGCTTCAGGTGAACTTGGGTGGAAGGGCTGAACATGAAAAACAGCACGAAGACCGGTTGGCCATCGATGGAATTGAAATCCGTGCTTTTTTCCAGGAAAAAGACAGAGATCACAGGATGGGAGAGGGAGATGGGCTGGCGCGGATGAGGGATGGCCACTCCCCTTCCTATCCCAGTGGAGGCTATCTCTTCCCGGCTGATCAGGGCATCTACGACACTCTGTTTGTCTATGCTTGAAGGGAACGAAATCATCTCCACTGCATTTCTGAGGATGGCCGGGATGCCATCTTCCTTCAGACCGAAATAGACGCCCCCGCGCTTGATGGCCGCTTTCAGGCTGAGAGGCTTTTCCTCCTGAGATTCGGTTTCATCCCTGGTATCGAAGACCATTAAATCATGGGATTTGGCCCAGTTGTGAATATCCTTTTCCTTGAAATAGCATTCATCCTCCTTGAATTTGCAGGGAATCTGTCCCTGCTGAACCCATCTCTGAATTTTTTCTGTGGGAATCTGTAAAAGAGCCGCGACCTCGCCGATATCCAAACGTTTCTTCTTGCTCATCTCTTTCAATCTTTCTTGAAAAATCGTAGTTTTTTATTTTACACCCATCAGAAGGCATTTTAAAGCAGCAGCTCAGCAGGCACGACATTTCCAAACTCGTGATCAAAGGTCTTGAGCATGATGATTGCCTTTTTCATTTTTCCTTTCCTCTAGAGCAATTTTTACAGCTATCCCAATTTGTTTATTACAATGCAAAAATCTGCCTGCAATATCAGGGATACATTCGAAAACCAACGTTTATACTTGTCCAAATTCAACCACGCCTATCCTACTCTTCTTTCGCAAATTTTGGGCATTTGGGCTCCCGCCTGTGTCTGCATCATTGTTTTTCCCATACGTGCTGCTTTCCTGTCATAAAATCAAGCAATTGTCTCCTCTTGCCCCTGGATCAAAAAATGGAAAGATCTCCGAATGTATTTTAATGGTCACCGGTTCAATCCATCCCAAAATTTTGCTAATATAAATAAACTGTTTATTTGACGGATCGTAAGGCGACGACGAAAGACAAAAACATAAAATGTATATTCACTACCGAGGGGCTCCTATCAAACTGCCCGACTTTCTCATAGTCGGAGCTCCCCGGTCTGGAACTACCACTCTGTATGCCCTTCTTTCCAGACATCCCCGCATTTTCATGCCTTTTGAAAAAGAGCCCACGTTCTTCCCCCAGTGGGGAAGAAAATCTCTGTACCGCTATCAAAAAACCAAAGTAGGTGCGGACCATATCATCCGCGACTTGAATGATTATATCCACCTGTTCCTTGAAGCTGAAAAAAACCAGACTATAGGAGAAGCTTCCACGTGGTACCTCTATCTTCATAAAGACTCTATTGCGAACATCGTTAAAATATACGGTTCGAGAGCCCGCGATATCAAAATCATCGCACTTCTCCGAAATCCCACCGAAAGGGCCTGGTCTCACTACTGTCAGAAAAAATTGGACGGAGAAGAACCGCTGGAATTCCATGACGTCATAAGGCCTGACACGATTCGAATAAGGCATAAAGAACAGATGGTGCCGAGCTATGATTATATAGGGATGGGGATGTATTCCAACCAGGTCAAAGCCTACAAAGAGAGTTTTCCCCAAACCAAAATTCTATTTTTCGAGGATTTCATTCAAGACCCCAAAATCACAATGTCGGAGCTCTCAGAGTTCTTGGCAATTGAAAACACCTGGAAGAATGGCTCTATTAAAACCTATAATGCATCCGGAATCCCCAAGAATAAAGTGGCTGAATTCGTGGATAAACTTGTTTTCAAACCGAATAAATTCAAAGACAGATTCAAATTCATCCTTCCCGCCCAAGTGCGCAAGGAGATAAAGCTCAGAATTCCCGATAGATTATTCCATAAAGAAGCCCTGACTGAACGACTTCGCCTGGAACTGATGGATCTCTACGAAACAGATATCCAACAACTGGAAAAAATCTTGGACAGGGATTTGTCTCGATGGCGAAAAAAAACATAAAACTCTGTCTCATCTGCTCCGCCGGAGGGCATCTCCAAGAGCTCTACCAGCTCAAACGCGTCTGGAGCCAGCACGAGCGTTTCTGGGTTACCTTCGATTTCAGGGATACAAAATATCTTTTGAAGGATGAAAAGTATTACAAAGCCTTTTATCCCACCAACCGAAACATATTGAATTTCGTCCGCAATCTTTTTCTCGCATTCCGCGTCCTCTTAAAAGAAAAACCCGACATCATCATCTCCACCGGAGCGGCGGTCAGCGTACCTTTTTTCTACCTGGGTAGATTATTGAGGAAAAGAACCATTTATATCGAATCCTTATCGCGTGTTTCGGAGCTATCCCTTTCAGGTAAGCTTGTCTATCCGATCACGTCAGAATTCATCGTTCAATGGGAAGAATTGGCCGCAAAATATCCACGCACACGATTTGGGGGGCAAATTTTATGAAAATATTCGTGACTGTCGGATTTGAACGAAAGCCTTTCGACCGGCTGGTCAAGATAATAGATCAAGGGATAATGGAAGGGAAGCTCCCTTGGAGTACCTTCATTCAAGCCGGGTATTCACAGTATACGCCAAAAAATTGTCGCTACCGCCACTTCCTGGAATTCGAAGATATGATCCAGGAGGTCAAATATTCCGATATTATCATCTCACATGGAGGGGTGGGGACGATCGTCCTTTGTCTCAACCAGGGTAAAATCCCTATCCTTTTTCCCCGTGACCCTAGATATCAGGAGCATGTGGATGATCACCAACTCGATTTCTGCCGCGTCATGGATAAACACAAAAAAGCGCTGGTTGCCTACGATGGCCATACATTACTGGAAACCGTGGCCAACTACCATTCTCTGTTGGGAGTGTTCGATCATAGACGGATAAAACCCAACTCGAACTCGCTGAGCCTATATCTTGACAGCCTGCTCTGGAACTCAGGGGCACGTAAATCATCTTGAACATGGATACACGATTTATACTCAAAAATGCCTTCAACCTGATGTTCAAAAAAGAACTGAAGTTCCAATTCGAACGCATGCCTTTTCGGGCAGCAAATTTATCCCGACAAAAAATCGTCAACCTTTTTCGAATCGGGATCAACAGGATTTTTCCCGTATCAATAATTCTGGGATATCCCTACATGGCTCAGATCTCTCCGGCGGGAATTTGCAATTTGAACTGCGCACTTTGTCCGATAAATGATCCCCGACTAGAGGGGAAAGGGCTGCTTCCTTTTGACACATATAAAAAATTCATCGATGAAACCGGAGACTATCTCCTCTACGTCATCCTCTGGTCATGGGGAGAACCGCTTCTCAATCCAGAAATACACAAAATGATCCGCTATGCCGGAGAAAAAGGGATCCTTTCCGTGACCAGCAGCAACATGAACAAATTCAGCCCAGAGGAAGCAAAGAGACTCATTCAATCAGGCTTGGATGGCTTGATCGTTGCCATAGACGGGACGACCGAAGAGACGTACTCCCAGATGAGGAAAGGCGGAAACTTGGAAAAAGCCATCGAAAACACAAAAATGCTCGTAGAAACCAGGCATAAAGCCGGTGCCGAGAAACCCTTCATCAACCTGCGCATGGTGGTTTCCAAGGAGAACGAGACACAGGTGGAGGAATTCTGGGCGCTGGCCAAAGAGCTGGGAGTCGACATGGTCAGCCTCAAAGCCTTCTCCACCAGGCAAATGGGGTATTGTGATCCGCAGTTGGACCGCCGATTTGCTCCAGAGACAAAGAAATACCGTTGGTACAGGTACCATCCGGATTATGCGCCTGACAAGAAGCAAAAAAAATACAACTGCCGCTTTCCCTGGACCAAACCTACCCTCTTCCCCGATGGCACGATCATTTCCTGCGAGTTCGACTTCAAGTACGATCATCCCTTCGGGAACATAAACACCCAGAGCTTCAAAGATATTTGGTTTGGTAGGGAAATCCAGCGATTTCGAAAACAGTTCCAGAAGGATCGTGACGGGTTCGGCTTCTGCAGAGATTGCGTGTTCGACTACAAATTGATCGACGGCTGTGTGATCGACTGGGAGTACCTCAAGGATGCCTGAAGACTCCTTCCCTGAGGAGAGGACTCCGTTATATCTCCCCATATCTGTGATCATTATCTCCTATAACGAAGAAAAAAATATCATAGAGAATCTGGATTCCCTATTGGCTCTCGACTACCCCCATGATCGATTCGAAATACTGGTTATCGACGCATCCACAGATTCCACTCCAGACCTTGCAGGCGAATACGACAGGATCAGACTTATCCGTTCGAAAAAAGGATTCAGCCGTCAACGAAACGCAGGGATCAAAGAGGCAAAGTATAATATCCTGGCTTTTGTGGATGCAGACGGTTTTGTCCCCGAAGACTGGCTCAAAATCGTGAATGAGGCCTTTCAAAATCCAAGGATAGATGCCATTGGCGGGAACGGCTTCCCTCCCCGGGAAACAGGGTATTTTGGCTTGTGTGCAGCCTGTATCGGCCATCCAGCAGGAGGCGCCATAGGTTTCGACGCCAATGTAACGAGATCGGAGAAAGACATCGAGTTCGTCGCCGGATGTAATTGTGCCTTTAGAAGAGAAGCCCTTTCTGATGTCGGAGGATTTAGCCTGGATTTCGACGATGGGGGGGAAGATGTCGATATCTCGCGACGCCTTAGGCAAAAGGGATATTACCTGGAGTACCTCCCAGGGCTGAACTTCTATCACAAACCTAGAGGCAATCTCTGGGATTATATCCGCTGGAACTTTGGAGTGGGAGTGACAAAGTATAATTTGACGAAACCCTCCTTGATCAATCTCGTCCTCCAGCCCTTTTTTCCTCTTTGGTCTTTACTTTTTCTCTTTCTCCTTCTCTTCCTCATCAGCCCAATCGAAATTTCCGGATTTATACTTTTGCTTAGTTGGGGGATTTTCCTTCTCGTTCTTTATCTAAAGACAAAGCCTTTTCCTCTTCTTGTCCGACGTAGGAAAAAAATTGGGATAGGCCTCATCTCGATTTTAACGGTCGTTCCCTTTTTGATCTATCTGAGGCAGATACTTATCAATATCGGACAGATTCGCAAATTTTTAAAACAAAAATCCTCCTCAGGACTTTGAAAACAATTTTTCTCTAATTTTGTCCAGAACGATCTTGTCTTCCCGAGGAATTTTCAGAAATATGACGATAAGAAAATACGCCGACCCTACTACGGCCATCCCCACAACGAGAGAAAGTAACGGAGGGCTGAACAAAATAAAATTTTTCAGGAACCATGCTATAGATGCAGCACCCAAACCTGCGGCCAAAGGCTTTAGAAAATCTCTGCGGTAGGGATGCATCCGGAGGAAAAAAAATACTTCCCCAAGCCGCAAGATATTGATCAAACCTATGGGTATGGCATAACTCACCGCTGCTCCCACAAGGCCGTACTTCGGGATCAGCCATATACCCAATCCGAAGGTCATAGCAAACATCGTCGAGGCATTGATCAAAATTATCCGTGTGTATCCTGTCATCATCAGCATGTACCCGGAAGAGCCGACAGCACAGTTGATCATTTGGGCACAGGCCATCAAAACCAGACAAATCGCCCCAGAACTGAATCCTTCACCCCATTGATCCAGGATCATTTCCGGAAAAAGGACGAGGACCAGAAAGACAGGGAGAGCAAGCGTAAAAATCCACTTGGCAACCATCTTGTAGAGCTCCGCTATCTTTTTTGACTCTTCTTTGCCGAACAAATCGGCGATCACTGCCGGAAAAATGGAATTAAAGGAATCCAGGATAAAGGCCATGAGCATCGCCGTCTTGAAGGAAGCCCCGAAAATTCCAACCTCCTCTGTGGATCGGAAAAATCCCAGCATCAAGGTAGAGGTGTAGGCCAAGGCCAGATTCAGCGAGCCGACAAAAAACAATGGCCAGGAGAAACGGATGATTTTTCTGGTTTCAAAGCGAGGAGTGACTTTTTCATCCCTGAATGGAGGAAAGACCTTCTTCATGAAGGAAAAGGCTAGGACTGTGCCCAATACACTGGCAAGGGCAAACGCAAGGGAGGCTCCGAAGAGCCTCCAGCCCAGCCAGAATCCGACCCACACAAAAACGATTCTGAAGACCGGTTCAAAAAAAAACCTCACTATGACCTTGTACTGCATTACCTGAAAAGCCTGAGTCGCCAGAATCAAAACGTCGGTCAATCCGGAAAAGACGCCTCCGACTGCCAGGATACGCACTACCCACACCAGATTCGCATCGTGGAAAAAACGTATGCCAAGGAATGATGAAAATAACATGGCGGCCCCGAGCAGAAAAAGTCCAGCGCTGGAAACAAACCTCAGCCCCGTGAGGATCGTCCCTTTAATCCGTTCAGGGTCTCTTTTAGCCCGAAAGATCGAAACATACCTCAACACTCCGTGGGGCAATCCCAGCCCAGAAATCCGCTCGAGAACGCTGAACACGGTCACTCCCAGAAAAAAAGTTCCGAAAAGCTGGGGTCCCAGATGACGAGCAACCATCAATTGGAACAAATATTTCAGCATAAGCCCGCAGATCGTCCCGATGAATACCAAACCAGCCCCTCGCGCCAGTGTCGTTATCTCCTGGGAATAGGCTAAATCCTGATCGTGCAGATTCATTTTATTAAGATATCTTCCCGGTGATCGTGTTTAAAAAATGTATACCAAGAGGAAGACCAAAGTCAATGTGCTGATAACCGTCTCGAATCATTTCTGTCGCTCTTTAAATTCTCTGCGGAAGAGCAGATAGGCCTGCCGAGGTGTACATTGTTCTATTTTTAACGCTTGTATCAGAAATCACTCTTGCCGCTTGTTTTCAAGAAACGTTTTTGATATATTCCGATTGCTCTTACCATGGGAATTCAGCAGAAAATTTCTATCAAAAGGAGGATAGCTTTCGCGGAGAAGACTTCATCCGCTTGAAAACAAACCTGCTCAACTTCCTGGAAAAAACCCTGTTCGGCAAAATGGACGAGCAGTTTGGCGAGGAAATCAAGGCAGGGAGCACCTATTGAGTGCATGATGAATACATATACAAGAAAACTCTTGACTACACAAAGTGGACGAAAGATCCATAAACCAAGGAGGAACCGTATGCACCATGATAAAAAAAGAACGATGGTAAAGATCGGTTTCGTGGCTACTGCGGTCTTTTTTCTATCGGCCCCGACCGCCATTTTGTCCGGACAACAGGACCTGCTCCAAAACCTCGGCCGGCAACAAGATTACACCAGCAAGCGTATTTCTTCATTCGACCGGACGGGCGGCAACAATGACCGGCTAAGCATCCCACCCGGAGAGACGGCGGTCCTGGCCGAAATTCAAGGCCCGGCCGCTATCCACCACATCTGGGTGACCATTTCGGCAGAGGCATTTTACGGAAGGAAAATCGTCTTGAGGATGTACTGGGACGGAGAGCGATCTCCATCCGTCGAGGTCCCGATTGGAGACTTCTTCGGAATGGGTCACGGCCTCAACCGGAACCTCAGTTCTCTCCCGATCAGTTGTTCCTCCGAAGGAAGGGCCAGAAACTGCTACTGGTTTATGCCCTTCATGCGGTCCGCCCGGATAACAGCCACCAACGAGGGCTCACATCCTGTAGGAGCCTTCTACTACTACATCGATTACCGGGAGCTTTCCGAACTCTCAGAAGACATTCCATACTTCCATGCCCAGTACCGACAGGAAATGCCCTGCCTTGCCGGAAAAAATTACCTTATCCTCGACGCCTCGGGCCGCGGGCACTTCGTGGGATGCAACCTCAGCATCCTGCAGCGCGCCATGGGCTGGTGGGGAGAGGGCGACGACATGATCTACGTGGACGGCGAGGAGTTTCCCTCGCTTCACGGGACAGGATCAGAAGACTATTTCTCCGATGCCTGGGGCATGAGGGAGGACGAAAACCTTTTCTACGGATGCCCCCTCCAGGAGCCGGATTTCCAGGTAGGCTCAAAAGCGACGGTCTATCGTTTCCACATTCCCGATCCGATCCCCTTCAAAAAATCCATCCGGATGACCATCGAGCACGGGCATGACAACGACCGCTCGGACTTCTATTCGTCGGTGGCTTACTGGTACCAGAGCGAACCCCACAGATCTTTTCCTGCTTTGCCTTCGGCGGCAGAAAGGCTTCCCTATGCTCAGGAATCCTCAGGAGATTTCATCTTTCCGGAGTGGGAACGGATCGAAGAAACAGGAGTTCTGGGCTATCGGGATATAAATTCCGGGATGGCCTTCCGCGCCCCCGGCCTTTCCCTCTCCTTCTCGTCCTTCTACGACCAAGCAGGAGATAGATACCCGCTGCTCACCACGGAGAACGCAGGGCTGGAAACAACGGCCGAGCTTTCCTTCCTGGCCGAAACAGGAGAACTTTACGACATTGACCTTTATTTCATGAAAGGCCCGGATATGGGCCAAGTCAAGGCCACAGAAATCCGCAGCGACAGAGGGGCTACAAAGCTGCAAGCCGGGACCTTCGACGGGTATTCCTCCGAGAGAAAGATCGATAAGCTGACCCTCCATAACATCCGGCTGGACGAGGGAACAAACACCCTGGTGCTCCGAGTAACCGGGAAAGCCTCCAAGGCCCGGGGCTCGGATCTCTCCTTGGTCAGCATGGGACTTTCGCCTTCGGACAGACGATTTATCACCGAGTGGAACCTGATCGGCCCCTTCGATGCTCCGGACATGAGCTACCTCCAGACAGCTTATCCTCCGGAGGAGGAAATCGATATGAGCCGGGCCTATGAAGGAAAAGGCGGGAACCGGGTGGGGTGGAAAAAAATGAAGGCCGAGCCCTCGGGATTCATGAGGCTCGAGAACCGCATCACACCCAGCGAAAGAGGGATCGTGTACGGACTTGTGTATGTATACTCCTCGGACAAAAGGAAATCCCTGATGCTCGTGGGCAGCGACGATGGGGTGCGTGTCTGGCTCAACGACACGCAGGTGCACACCAATCCTGCCTACCGGGGAGCCTATCCTGACCAGGACCGGATTTCTGTCACCTTGAATGAGGGCTGGAACAAACTGTTGATCAAGGTCCTTCAGGGAGGCGGAGGCTGGGGTTATTATGTGCGCTTCGTGGACCCCGAAGGCCAAATCCGCTGGAGCACCGAAAGGCGGTGACAACCTGGAGATCATTCCTTAAAGCCGACCCGACGGATTGGCTTCTGGAAGATGAGAATCCCTCGGTAAAATATTTGACTTTGAGGGAAATCCTGGAAAAACCCGAATCTGCCTCCGAGGTTAAATCGGCCAGAAGGAACATTATGGAAACCGGGGTTATCCCCAAAATACTGGTCAAACAGACGTCCGGGGGTTACTGGGAAAAAGAAGAAGACTTTTACATCCGGACCAAATACAAGGGCACTGTCTGGCAGCTCATCATCCTGGCCGAGCTTTGGGCTGACCGGAACGATCCACGGATTAAAAAAACCTGCGAGTTTATCCTGACCTGGTCCCAAGACCGGGAAAGCGGCGGATTCTCCTACCGGGGGAGCAAAGACCGGGGGGGACAGCACAGCGGGGTTATCCCCTGCCTAACAGGCAACATGACCTGGAGCCTGATCCGGTTTGGATACTTAGACGACCCACGCCTGCAACGGGCCGTCGATTGGATCACTACCCACGGACGGTTCGACGATAGGAGGGGAAAGCCTCCGACAGGCTGGCCCTATGAGGGGCGCGAGCCCTGCTGGGGGAAACACACCTGTATGATGGGGGTCGTGAAGGGGCTCAAGGCTCTGGCCGAAATCCCACCCCGAAAAAGAGATAAAGATATCGACGCCTTTATCCAGAATGCGGCGGAATTCATCCTCAAGCATCGTCTGTACAAAAAAAGCCATGATTCATCACAGGCGGCTAAGCCTAAATGGACCAAGCTCTGGTTTCCCTGGATGTGGGACATCGACGCCCTGGAACTTCTGCTCATCCTGACCGGGCTGGGGTATAAAGAGGAAAGGATGCAGGATGCTATGGATCTTGTTCTCTCCAAACAAACCGATCAGGGAAAGTGGAACCTGGAGATGACCTACAACGGCCGCTTCCAGGTCGACATCGAAAAGAAAGGAAAACCCAGCAAATGGGTCACGCTTAACGCCTTGAGGGTGTTGAAGAGATATCACGGATAAAGATTTTTCAAACCGCAGATTAAGGCTCTATTCCTTGCCCCGAACTGAGACCCTACATAACCTCTTCATCCTTTGGCGCCCCTCAGGATATTCCTCTGGCCGTCCGTCCAGTGATCCCTGTACCAAGTGCACTTTTCGAAGCTATCGCCGAGCTCTTCCATCTTTTTTCTGAGTTTGAGCCGGAAGTCCTCCGCGATATTTTTGTATCCGGTAGCTGCGATCAGATTCTTCATCTGTAGGGGATCATCCTGATTGTCGAACAGAAGCTCCGACCTATCTCGCCTGTAGATAGCATAGGTGTAGCGTTTATCCCTCAGCCCGCGCCATTCGAATCCATCTTCCCAGAGATAGGTGTGCCCCATGCCTTGGAGCAGAGCGGCATCCGGCTCCAGCCCTTTCTTCCCCAGGGCCAGATGACTCAAATCCATCCCTTCGACTTCTTCCGGAAAGGACAGACCCATCAACCCAAGGATGGTGGGCATGATATCCGGCGTTCCCAGGCATGCTACGGAAACCGAGCCAGGAGGGATATGCTCCGGCCATCGGATCAGGAAGGGCACCCGAACCGCCTCTTCGTAAAAGGTCAATTTTTGGACCCGACCCTGGGCACCGAACATTTCGCCATGGTCGGAACTGAAAACGAAGAGGGTATTGTCCGCGATTCCTGCTTTTTCTATGGCACCCAAAAGCCGCCCGATGTTCCAGTCCAGATTGGCCACCATAGCATAATATACATGCAGCAATTCAGGGGTATTCTTTTTGTAGTACTCGAGCCAGCGCACAGGATCGGTGAAGCGGTCCATATAGGGATCGGGCGTGTCGGACCAGGTTTGGGGCAGGGAAAACTCCGTTTTTTCGAACATTCCGTAGTAGGATTCGGGGACATTATCCCTTCCCCAAGGATCATGCGGCGTCCCGTAGGAAAGGAACAGGGCGAACGGCCTGCCGGACCGGGCTTTTTCCTGAAGAAAGGAAATGGCCATATCCGTTTGAACATCGGGCTCATATCCGTCAACCCAGATGCGTTTTGGTGTATCCCCGAAGTAAAACGCTTTGTAATATTGATGGTTGAAATTGTAAGCGGCCCAATAGCCATCGAACCCGAGGCGATACCGCCGCATATCGGGCGGGATATACGAGTTTTTTGCCTCATCGTGGTGGCCGGCTTGATTGGCCCAAAGGTGCCACTTGCCGATATAGCCAGTCTCGTAGCCGGATTCGGTCAGCACGTGACCGAAACAGCGGTGGTCAGGATTCATCCGCAGTTCATTGATAACCATTCCTGTAGTGCTCGGATATTTGCCCGTAAAAAGCGAAGCCCGGTGTGCGGCACAAACCGGCATGGTGGATACAGCATTGCAGAAGCTAACTCCCTGCCCTGCAAGTTTGTCGATATTCGAAGTTCGGGCCTTTTCGTCTCCGGCATAGCCGAGCGATCTATAGCGGAGCTGGTCGGCGAACACATAGATCAGGTTGGGCTGCCTATCCTGGGAGAGCCCGTTTTTCTGGCAGCGTATCTGAGGACCGAAAGAAGCCAGCGCCGCCGCTCCCAACCCGATAGTCTTGAGGAATCGACGGCGGTCGAGTCTGGAAGCTTCATTATGTTTCGGCATCACTCCCCTCTCCTTTTCCGGATTCCCGGTGGAAACTGCCGGTAACAGTGAATCAAAATTCCCATTCGCTCCTTTCTGCACTTAGAACTTCCAGCTTTGTTCTTCCCCCGCAATATTTCTCCACCATAAGGGCTAAGTCTTCGACGCTGCCCTGCATCTCTTCGGCCGTAACCGGAGGAAGCCCTTCGGAAACCAGGATCACATCCCGGCTCTCTGCGGTCATCTTGGTCTTCTCGCTCTCCCGCCAGTTCCACCTGCGGCAAAGGACCTCCCTATTATCAGCGTAGATTACCTCTCCCCGCCGCGCCGTTTGCATCTCCTCCAGGCCCAAAGGCCTGAAAGATTCATCCCCTTTCGCCAACCGGAGAACGATATCTCCTTCTACACGCGCCAAATCATCCCCACCCACCGGAACCACGTGCAAGAGGGAGATGTAATTGTAGATGTCCACCACTTTGTTGATCGGACGAAGGTTCTTTCCTTCCAGAGTTCTACGAAAAAGGTTCTCCACCGAGCTGAGGTGTTTTTTCGGCTTGGCTCCAAATGAAGTATATGCCTTCCGCCAGCACTGGATTCTGGGAAATTCCGGCAGTTCCTCCAGGTTGAACTGATCCCTTATCTCATTCTGTCTCTCATGGATCAGTTCTCCGATTTCATGAGATTCTCCTCTGTTTTCGATGCCTTCGGCTACCACAACTCCCAGGTGAAGGCCAGGAAAAGCCTCAAGTATCTCTGGGTAAATCCTTAGTTTCATTCCAACAATTTTCGGGCTTCAGACTCGATTAATTCCCAGGCATTCCGGACATGCTTCTCCTTAGTCAACCTGGCCGCGACGGAGAGCCTCAGTACATATTTTCCTTTGAGAGAGGTGTGGGTCAAGAACACCTTGCCGGTGGCGTTCAATCTTTCGAGCAAGGCCCGATTCAGCTCGTTGAGCTTATCCTCGCCACGGCCGTCGTTCAGGCGGAAACAGACCAGACTAACCGGTACGGGAGCCATGAGCTCGAAGTGATCGTGTTCTTGGATCCAGGTCCTGAACATTTCGGCCAGCCGTATATGTTCACGGACCATATCCTGAAGCCCCTCCACCCCGTAGGAACGTATCACAAACCACAGCTTAAGGGCCCGGAAACGACGCCCCAGCTGGATTCCCCAGTCGCGGAAATTTTTCACTTGGGCATCCACACCGGTTTTCAGATATTCCGGATGGATCTCGAAAGTGCGAATCAAGGTTCCAGGATCCTTCACAAAATAGGCGGAGCAATCGAAATTGGTCAGCATCCACTTATGGGGATTGAAGACAAAAGAATCAACCTCTTCAACACCATCGAGCATCCACCTTTTCTCGGGAAGAAGGGCAGCCGTCCCGGAAAAGGCAGCATCCACGTGGAACCATACACCATGCCGCCGGCATATCTCCCCTATCGGCTTCAGGGGATCCACCGCTGTGGAAGAAGTGGTTCCCACAGTGGCCACGACACATGCCGGAAGAAATCCGCTGTTTTTGTCCCGGATTATGGCTTCCTCCAGCTTTTCAGGTATCATGGCGAAGCTTTCATCCGTGGGAATAAAGCGGAGGTTTTCCCAGCCATAACCTGCCATTTTCACTCCCTTCTCGATGCTGGAGTGTGTCTGGTCCGAGGCATAGACCACCAGAGGCTTCTGGATGCCCTTCAGGTTCGCTTCGAAACCCGTGGCCCGTTCTCTCGCCGAGAGCAGGGCAACCAGCGTAGCGGTAGAGGCAGTATCCTGGATGACCCCCGCCATACCCTCGGGTAGCCCAAGCATCTGGCGCAGCCACTCCAGGACGACCTCCTCCAGTTCGGAGGCGGCGGGAGAAGTCTGCCAGACCATGCACTGGGCGCCCATCCCGGCTGTGATCAGTTCAGCCAAAATCGAGGCGGGGCTGTTGTTGGCTGGAAAATAAGCGAACCAGGATGGATGCTGCCAGTGGGTCATTCCGGGCAGGATGATCTCTGTAAAATCTCGAAAGATGAGGTCCATGGATTCACCATGTACCGGTGGTTTTTCAGGAAGCTTCTGTCGAATATCCCCGGGTTTAACCCGAGACATGACAGGAAGCTGTTCGATGTTGGCGAAATAATCCGCCACCCAATCCACAAATCGATAACCATGTTTCCGAAAAGATTCTTTGTCCATAACCGGCCTCCTCTTCGCTCCAATTGTCCATTCTAAAAAATGTTATCCATTTAGTCAAAGTTACCTTCTCAACAACCATAAGCCCCCATTTCCTCGCATATTTCCCGATGTTTAGGGTCATATATTCTCGCTTCCGCAGCGTATGAAAACAATTCGGATTATTGATTATGTAAAAAAAGAAGAAAAAAACGGTGATTTATAGGGAAAAAAAGCGTAAAATTCCTTTATATATTCATCTTTTAAAAAAAAATAAAAAAAACCTTGAATTTTTATTTTTTTCTGTGGTATAATAATAGAAAGGTCATCAAAAAGGGGAATAAAAGAAGTCGAAAAAAGCTTTTTTCTTTCTATTTTTTTTCTTTTGAACTCCTTACGTGAAAAAAGTCTAACCTGTTTCTTTCATCCCGGTTCCGATTTCCTGACAAAATAGGATCTCATGCCTCCTTATTTCTCTGTTTTTTCTTCCTTATCCTTCAAAAACTCAAAACGGCTCCAATTTTTTTTCAATTTCAGCAACTTTTTGACCAAAAAGGGCGTATATATATATGGAATGACAAAAATGAGAGAAAAAAAAGGAAACGCATCAAGAAACTCCCTCCTTTTTTACCCTCCTTTTAGCAAAGGATTTCACATAGATCCCTTAACCTCTTAATCCATCCCCTCAAAGGCTGCCGAATCCACCGAAAGGTAGAAGGCAGCCTCTCTCTATTCTGGCCATTTTTTTCACTTATAATTTACAGGGTTTCATCGCACAGAAGAATATGAAAACATAAAATTGAACCGCCCCCTTTTTTATTCAGGATAAATGTGATATGCTGACATTCCTTTGACAATTGAATCCTAACGGTTTGGAGGGCAGGGAAGTCCGTGAGATGCGGACACAGCCCCCGCTACTGTAATCGGGAACGAATTCCAGATCAAGCCACTGTTCCTTTTCGAAGGGATGGGAAGGCCTGGAAAGAGGTTGATCCGAGAGTCAGGAGACCTCCCTCAAACCGCTAAGGCCCATCTTCGGGAGGAAGGTTGGGTTGATTTTTTTTGCCTTCGCTTCCTCAAGAATGGGGTGGGATACCGTTGCTTTTATTTAAGAGTCGCATGAACCTAGGCGCAGATTCTGAGGAGGTCCTCTCATGAGGGAAAAAACATTATGTCTCCTTTTCGCATCCATCGTGTTCCTTTCCGTTCTTTGGGCAGAGGAAGAACCCCAAAAAAGCGCTCTTCACCATGAGATCGTTGTCACAGCCACTCGTCTCGAAACACAGGTCCAAGAACTCGCCAGTTCCGTGACCGTGATCACTCGGCAAGATTTGGAGAAATCGAAGAAAACATTCGTCATCGATGCGCTTCAGAATATCCTGGGGGTATCCGTTATCCGGTCGGGTCCGCTGGGCGGATCGGCATCTGTCATGCTTCGCGGCGCCAATTCTGAACATACACTGGTGATGATTGACGGTGTCGAAATCAACGATCCTATTACGCCTTCTCGCACCTTTGATTTTTCGCATCTTCGGGTGGAAAGTATCGAACGTATCGAAATCCTCCGCGGCCCTCAGAGCCCGTTGTACGGCTCCGATGCGATGGCGGGAGTGATCAATATCATCACCAGGAAAGGGGAAGGAAAACCACGATTCCATCTCTCTTCCCTGGGGGGGTCTTACGGAACATTTTCCGGAACAGCCGGACTAGCCGGGTCCATGGAGGAATTCCATTATTCTGTTTGGACTTCATCCCTCACCTCAAAGGGATTCTCGGCTGCTAATTCTCGGCTGGAGGGAAACACAGAAGCCGATGGGGACAAAAGTCTGTCTCTCTCGGCCAGGATAGGTTACAAAGCTTCTGACACTATGGAGATGGATTTTTTGGCAAGATTCAACTCGGCCAAATCCGATATCGACAATTATGGCGGTGCCTTTGGCGACGACCCGAACAATGTCCAAAAATACGACTCGCTTTTCCTGAAGAGTTGTGTTCGAGGCCTTTTCCTCAAAAACAGATGGGAACAAAAGCTAACTCTTTCTCATGTCGACACGAAAAGAGAGACGAAAAATCCTATAGATGAACAGCACCCTTATGACTCGGACAACTCCCGTTATAAAAGCCGACTATTCAAGCTGGATTGGCAAAACAACATCTTTTTGCACCGAACAAACACCTTAACCATCGGAGCAGAATACCAGCAAGAATGGGGAGAGTCCGCCTATTATTCCGATAGCCTGTGGGGCCCCTCCCAGAGCTTCTTTCCCCAAAAAAAGGCCTACAACACAGGAGCCTACATTCAAGACCGGCTGAAGATGGCCGGGTTCATTTTTCTGACCGCGGGTATCCGGCTGGATAGCCACAGCCAATCTGGCCTTTCCCTCACATACCGCATCGCCCCCGCTCTTCTCATCCAAAAGACAAACACCAAACTCAAGGCAACCTATGGCACGGGTTTTAAATCCCCCTCCCTCTACCAACTCTATGCTCCTGACAACTTATGGGGCCCCATAGGAAACGAAAATCTCAAGCCCGAAGAGACGACAGGTTGGGATGCAGGAATCGAACAGACCCTTTGTGAAGGAAAGATATTCTTCGCCGGGACTTATTTTTCCAGCGATTTCGAAAATCTGATCGATTACGACTACACTCTGGGATACATCAACATAGCCAGAGCTACTTCCAGAGGTGTCGAGTTGCTGGCAGAATTCACCCCCTCGGAAAATTTTCTTCTCTCCACCTCCTATACGTATACCTTGGCCAAAGATATAAATACAGGCGAGCCACTCCTGAGAAGGCCCAGGGACAAATTCACGGCCGCAATGACCTGCCGCTTCTTGAAAAAAGCCAATCTTTTCTTCTCTCTGACCTATCTTGGGACCAGGGGGGATAAGGAATGGATTGACTGGATTTCCACAAATGTCCAGATGGCCCCTTTTACCCTGCTAGACGCCGCGGCAACCTACGACATCCTGCCCAATATCCAGCTTTTCCTGCGCCTGGATAATCTTCTGAATACAGATTACGAACTCATCAGAGGATATGGAACCCCAGGCTTTTCCGCTTACGGAGGATTCGAGATCGAGTTTTAAACCGCCCTTATTTTTTGCCTTGAAGCCTTTCTTTCTTCTTCCTCTCTATGGATACAACCGGAACTTATCCCCAAATTGGCTCCGAGAATATTCCCATTCTATTAAGGCCCCTCTTTTCATGATAAAAATAAACTGCCAGAGAAAACCTGGAGTGCGAAGAGAAATGGGGCCTCGATAGGATTTGACATCCACTCTTTATTTCCTTTATATTATTCCATCTAGGGATTCGATGACCCAACGATCCAGAAAATACTTCAACTCCGTTTTCCTCTTTATCTTCTTTCTTCTTACCCTATCCATTAATTTTTTCCACACAGAGCATGATATAAAACGCTGCAATTTTTGCCCGGCATGTCAATTCCAGAATTCGACCCTTACAACGGCCACCATTCCGTTCTTTCACCTCCCCCAGCTAAACATTCTTAGGATTCTCAGGATATTCGAATCCTCATCCATTCATCAGCTATTTTTCGTCTCCCCGTCCTCCCGTTCCCCTCCTCAAATTTGACCTTCCTTTCTTGGACAGCAGATAAATTTACGCTTCTGACATCTTTATTTCGAGCAGCAAGGAGGTCGAATGACAAAAAAAATAGTGGTTTTATCTATGATAATCCTATGCCTCCCCCTTTTCATCATGGCCCAAAAAGCCGAGGAGGAAATTCTCTCCCTGGAGAAATGCATAGCCATAGCGATCGAACAGAATCCACTCGTGCTCTCCTCGATGGATCAGTACAAAGCATCTCTTGCCCGGGTCAATCAAGCCAAAGCCTTGCCTCAGCCATCCTTGGATTATGACTCGGACCTTCAGCCCAATTTTTTCAATTTCAGGGACTCTGGAGAAACTTATTTCGGGCTCAGCCAGTCCATCGAATTTCCGGGAAAAAGGTACATCCGGGGGAAAATTGCCTCCAAAGAATCCGATCAATTTTTGCAGGAGATCGAACTACTCAAACTGGACATCGTTTTCCAGGTAAAGCAGGCATTTTTCAGTCTTCTTCTCTCTCAGGAAAAGCTCAAATATTCCCAGCAGAATCTGGAGCTGGCTCAGGACTTTTTGAGAAAGGCGGAGGTGAAATTTGACGCAGGAGATGTGGCCAAGGTAGAGGTTTTAAGAGCCAGCGTGGAGGCATCGAAAGCCGCCAACGAAGTGCGCGCCACCACCACCGAGGTGCGGTTAGCCAAGGCCATGTTGAATTATCTTTTGGCCCGGAAAAAGTATGCT
Source organism: uncultured Eubacteriales bacterium (assembly GCA_964400735.1). Classification (GTDB taxonomy): domain Bacteria; phylum Acidobacteriota; class Aminicenantia; order Aminicenantales; family Aminicenantaceae; genus CAYNVQ01. Next base: position 72,711 of record CAYNVQ010000002.1, read on the forward strand.
CCTCTCGAGATCCAAGGCAATCTCAAAAGAGTGCCGATAAGCCTAGACGTAGACGCGCTTATAGAGAGAGCCTTGTCCTTTCGTCCCGAGATGAGAGGAATCCGTATCGCACTGGAGAGAGAAAAACTTTCCAAAAAACAGGCCTATATGAATTACCTGCCGGACTTTGAGCTGGGCGTTTCCAAGCACCGGATCGTAGGGGAAGGTTCCTGGTGGGATGTCACTCTTTCCTTTCCCATCCCTCTGTTTTTCTGGCAGCCCAAAAAAGGGGAGATCGCCGAGGCCGAAGCCAACATCTCTTCCTTGGCCAAAGCGACCCAGCATCTTCAAAACTCGATCACCCTCGAGGTAGAAGAAGCCTACATGAATGCCGAAATGGCCCATAACCAGATCCGCCTCTTCGAGGAGGAAATACTCGCTCAGGCTGAGGAAGTCTACAACATGTTTTTGTTCAGCTACCAGGAAGGCGAAATCGGAGGTATCGAGTTGATCGAAGCCCGCCGTAGCCTGCTCGAGGCTCGAACATCCTACGCCGATGCCCTGTATAACTACAGCGCAGCCTTATCTGCTCTCGAGAAATCCATCGGACAAAAACTGGAAGGAGACGGAGAATGAGAAAGTATAGCATCAGCTTTTTCTTGATATTAACATTGATCGCCTTCGGTGTATCCTGCCGAGGGGACAAACAGCAGAATGAAAGTTCGAGCGCGAAAATATCACAGGCCCCAAAGCCTGAATCCAGCCTGCCTTCGACTCCTGGGGGCAAACGAAGGGGACAGCAGAACAGGCAGGCCGTGGGACGGGGATTCGCCAAGCGGGGCTCAGAAGGAAATACCCGAATAACCTGGGGCCCGGACACCGTGGTGGAATTATCCGAAGAGGAAGAAAATTCCATCATCATCGAGACGGTGCACGCATCCTACAAACCCCTTAGGTCTGAACTCCTAGCCTTAGGGAAGGTCTTTGCCCATCCGCAAAGAAAAGCTATCGTGAGCTACCCCTTTTCTGCCCGGATCGCCGAAGTTCATGTCATCCTGGGAGATTGGGTCAATCCCGGCCAGAAACTTCTCACCCTTCAAAGCGAGGAGGTGGGAGCGGCCAAATCCGAATTCTACAAGGCCATGGCCGATTTCGAACTGGCTAAGGTGAACCATGAAAGACAGAAAAGGCTTTTTGACCGGGGGGTAGGAGCCCAAAAAGATTATCTTTCCAGCGAAGCCGAATACAAGGTCGCGGAAGCCAACTTGAATGCCGCCGAGAAAAAGCTGCATGTGCTGGGATTCTCCGAAGACCAAGTCAAGTCGATCGCCGAAACCCATCAGATCAACCCGGTTATTTCCCTTTATGCCCCGATCAGTGGGAAAATCATCGAACACAACGCCATCCTCGGCGCCATGGTGGACCAGGAAACTGAAATATTGACTATCATGGATCCTTCCGTGCTCTGCATCCACGCCGAAATCTATGAACGGGATATCGCCAAAGTCAGGATCGGACAGGAGGTGGAGGCCACGGTTCCGGCCTATCCGGGAGAAACCTTCAAAGGGAAAATCAGCTTCATCAGCGATGTTTTGAATGAGGAAACACGGACCATCACTGTCCGCTCCGAGGTCGAAAACCAGGAGTATAAGCTCAAACCTGGAATGTTCGCCGACATCAAGATCTTACTCAACCACCAGAGCAACAGCCTCGTCCTACCTAAGGAAGCTGTCCTGGACGAGAAGGACGAAAGCATCGTGTTTCTCAAAATCGACGGAAAATACTTCCCCCGGATCATAAAGGCCGGTGTCCGCAACGCAAATTTTGTGGAAATCCTGGAAGGCGTTGCAGAAGGAGACGAGGTGGTGACCAAAGGCAATTTCCAGCTCAAGTCCAAGCTCTACGATGAGATCCTGAAAAAAGCCGGCATCCACTGATGTGTGTCCATTCGAAAAAGCAAAATCCAATATTCCGAGGATAATCACTCAATGGAGATAAATGAATGATAGATAAAATCATCGACTATGCTTTAAAACACCGGCTTCTCACCATTCTTTTGATTCTCATCGTTTCCATTTGGGGAATCATCGCCTATGTCAAAATGCCCAAGGATATCTATCCGGACCTCAATGCCCCTCTGGTCAAGATCATCACCGAAAATCCAGGGATGGCGGCCGAGGATGTGGAAAGATTGATCTCCTTTCCTCTGGAGAGCTTGCTTAACGGGGCCCCAGAAGTGACCCGGGTCAGGTCCGAATCCACGACGGGCGACTCGGTGGTCACCGTGGAATTCGACTGGGGCACGGATATTTACCGGGCCCGCCAGATCGTTTCGAGCAAGCTGGAACTCATCGCGGGAAGGCTTCCTATCGGGACAACGACGCCCATCCTGGGGCCGGTCTCTTCCCGTATGGGGGAGATATTCGAGTTCGCCGTCGTCGGCGAAGGTGTCGATCCCATGGAGCTCCGGTCCATCGCAGACTGGACGATCCGCTACAGGCTACAGGGCGTAGCAGGGGTTTCCTTCGTGATCAATCTGGGGGGCTTCGTCAAACAGTTCCAGGTCTACCTCAAACCCGAAATGCTCAAGCATTACGACATAACGATCAACGAAGTCAAGGAGGCCATCGAAAACAGCAACCGTAATTTCTCCGGAGGAATCATCTTGAAAGGGCCGCAAGAAATGCTGATCAAGGGAATGGGCCGGATCGAAACCCTCGAAAATATCAAAAGCACGGTGATCACTTCCCGCGACAACGTGCCTATTTACGTCAGGGATGTGGCGGAAGTCAAAATCGGTCCCAAATTCCGGAGAGAATCCGGAAGCCATGATGCTCAAGAATCGGTGTATGTGACCGTCGAAAAACAGTACGGGGGAGATACGCTGGCGGCGATCCACAATATCAAGAATGCTCTGGCCCAGATCGCTAGAGACCTTCCCGAGCGGATCAAAATCAAGCCTTTCTACGACCAATCGAAATTGATCCTGAAGTCCATCCATCATGTGGAAATCTCCATCCTGGAAGGGGCCATCCTCATCGTTTTGGTCATGATCTTCTTCATGTGGAACCTGCGCAGTTCTTTGATCGCCTCATTGACCATCCCCTTTTCTCTGTTGATCGCGCTCGTCTTCATGGCTATCTTCGGGGTCGACCTCACGGTCATGTCCATCGGTGGCTTGGCTATCGGTATAGGTAAAGTCGCCAACGGGTCCATCATCATGGTGGAGAACATCTACCGGGTGCTCCAGGAGAAAAAGGGGCAGGCTTCAACGCTGGCCCTTACGGCCGAAGCAGCAAAGGATGTGGGCAAGTATCTTTTCTCTGCCAACATCATCATCATTTTGGTCTTTCTTCCCCTTTTGACACTCCGGGAAATCGAAGGCGCCATGTTCAAGCCCACGGCTTTTGCCGTGGCGGCCGCCCTGTTCGGATCCCTCCTCCTGAACCTCACACTAAAGCCGGTTTTAACGTCCGTTTTCTTGACCGAGAAGCATCTGAAGGCTAGAAAAAACCCCGTCACCGAATTCCTGAATAAAAAATACCGGTCTATTCTGGCCGGCGCCCTCCATCATAAAAAGGCCATCCTGACCGCTTTTTTGGCGTTGATCATAGGAGCGGCAATTTCATTCACCTTTCTAGGCAAAGAGTTCGTCCCTCCGCTGGATGAAGGCTCAATCTTGGCCTCAACGGTCATGCTTCCAGAAACATCGCTTGAGGAATCCATGGAGATGGGAACCCGCATCGAGAAGATTTTCCTTTCTTTTCCCGAGGTCATCTCCGTTTCCCGGACTACCGGCACGGCCGAGGCATCCGAACATCTTCACCCCGTCAACCACAGCCACTACTGTATCGAACTGGTGCCCAGGGAGGAGCGCAAAAGGGGATTCGAGGAAATTACCCAGGCCATGCGGGAGGAGCTGGACAAGCTGCCGGGAGTGGCCTACATCTTCGAACAGCCCATCGCCAACAAGCTGGCCGAAATGCTCACCGGAACAGAGGGCCAGCTTTCCGTGAAGCTCTTCGGGCAGGACCTGTCCCTGCTGAACGACAAAATCGAGGAAATACGAAACGTCATGGCCGAGATCGAGGGCGTGGCCGACCTCCAGATCGAGCAGACAACCGGGATCCCTCAATTGGTCATAAGACTCGACAGGACAAGGCTCGCCCGATTCGGGATCTCGGTCGCAGATGTGGCCGATATCATCGAAACGGCGCTCAACGGGATAGAAGCCACCGACGTCTATGAGCCGGACAGGATCACGTCCGTGCTCATCCGTCTGCCCGATCGATACCGGAACGACGAAGAAGCCGTCAAAAACCTGCTGGTGGATGCCCCCAACGGAGAGAGGATCCCCCTCTCGGAGTTGGCAGAGATCAGAAGGAGCGAAGGTCCTCAGACCATATTCAGAGAAAACCTGTTGCGCCGCAAGATCATCCTGTGCAACATCGTCGACCGCGATATAAACGGCTTCGTGAAGGAGGCCCAGCAAAAGATCGAAGAGGAAGTCTCCCTTCCGGCTGGCTACTTTGTGACTTTCGGCGGCCAATTCGAGAGCCAGCAGAGAGCCCTGCACCACCTCACTACACTCATGCTCATCGTCATCTTGATCATCTTCGTGATTCTTTTCTCTTCTTTCGGATCTATCTGGCAAGCCCTGCTCATTATCATGAACATTCCCACCACCCTCATCGGAGGAATCCTGGGGCTCCTGATCGCCGGACAAACGCTCAACGTCTCTTCCACCATCGGCCTTATCGCCCTCTTCGGTATATGTGTGCAGAACGATGTCATTCTGGTGGCCAAGATCAATGACTACCGAAAACAAGGACTCTCGTTGCATCAGGCCGTCGTGGAGGGAGCTCTGACCAAATTCCGTCCCATTCTGATGACCGACATGGTCATGATCGTGGGAGTGCTCCCTCTGGCCCTGGTCGTCTCGACCGGAGCAGAACTTCACCGGCCCCTGGCCGTCGTCTATATCGGTGGATTCTTTTTCGCTATCATGCTCCGGTTGATCGTCGTCCCGGTCATGTACGAATTCCTGGGACGCATCGAAGAGAGACGAAAAGCCAAGCTGGCCTAGAGGCAAAATCAAAACATGGCTCTATTCCATAGAGAGGGGACAGCTCTTTTCCGCTCGCTTTTGGGAAAAAAGCGAGAACGACATACGGGTTTCTCTTTCGAGATAGATTATCTGGTGGAGACAATTCTCGAGGTGGCGGTCAATAGAAAGGCAGAGGCCAGGTTTAGGTCGACAACCCGCCTGTTATCCTGCAGAAATTTTTTCTGCATCCTCTTTCTCAACTCCTGGAGCCTGGAGAAGCGGATCGGAAAATACCTCTCCATCTGCCGCGCGTATCCCTTGCTGTAATAGGCACCGTTTCTTCCTATCGCTTCCAGAATAAGAAGAGAACAGTTTTTCAGAATAAGATCTTTCAGAGCTCGCTCGTTTTGATTCCCTCCATCCAGCTCGGCATCCACACAGATGGATATGAAATTCAGCAGTTTATTGGCCAGATGATCAAGGCTATCCTTTCCAGCGGCGAGCGAAAAGATCGTGTGGTGCCTGTTCTCTCGGTCCACGACGAAATCCTGAATATCATCGGCCAGCTGGAGGTAGGCACCGAATCCGAAACAAAAATCCGCCTCTTTCTCGCCTAACATGCCGCTGACCAGAAAACCGTCGGCCAGCACCGAAGTTCCCCCTTTTTCGAAACTCAAGTCGAGGATATCGATCTCCAAAGGAAGGGCATTCCCTTTTTGCTGGAAGAGGCTTTTAATCTGGGCGTTGAATATGGAAAGCATGCTCTGGTAGACACCGGGAAAACTTTCCCTTTTGTACTCGGCCTCTATCATCTTGATCAGTCTCGATATTTTCTCTTCGTTTATGTTTTCAGGAAAGACAGCCTCTCCTTCCAGCCAGCTTCTCAGACGGCCGATCATCTCTAGCTTATTTTCCAAAGATAACGAGGCGTCATCCAGGTAATTATCCATATAGGGATAGATCATGCTATAGGCAAAGATGGAATCCAAAAACTTCACCTGCAATCCTAGGTACATTTGAAGGGAATTCATGATCCAGGCATTCCTCAGCGCTTGATACACATTTTCAATGGCCAATTCAGGATCAAAACCTTTGGCTTTTTCCACAAACATCTGGGTCACACGGACATAGTCCTCCTGCAGCACGGTGTCCAGAGCCAACTCGGACAGGGCTAAAAAACGCCGGCTAAAGTCTTTGACCTCGACGAAGAAATCTTCCAACCAGGCTTCTCCTTCTGCCTTATCTACTGGATATTCGTCGATTTTCTCTGCGGCCTGATCGATGAAGCGGAAAAGCTCTCTTTCGATGGTTTTTTGCTGTTTCTCCGGGTAGGCTTTTCCCATATCGGGAAATCCTGAGGACGCCTCTTGCCATAAGCGGAGATACTTTTCTTTGTATCTCTGGATATTTTCCCCGAGCCCTCCCACTTTTTGGGAGAAGGGAAAGAATTCGTCCAAATCTTTTCTCCTCTTCCTGGTCTCGCTATCTCCCTCTTTAACTATACGAAAAAATACTCTCTTTGGATCATACGGGACCATTCAGGTTTCTTTTTCACTTTTCTTTTGGCCCATTGAAATCACAATCGACGGGGAGGAGAATATGCCAAAATTCTATCAACCTTCTATATCCGTTACTTCTTTACTGCTGGTCACATGATTCGCCAGGGTCACAGATGCTCGGCCAAAATTTTTATTCCGATAAAAATCAGGATCAGCCCACCCAAAAATTCCGCTCCTTTACCTGCCAACTTTCCTATTAAAGGCCCTAACCGTGTCCCCCCAAGGGTGAGAAAAAAAGCGACACCGCCTATGATGAGGGAAGGATAAAGGATGCCCTCCTCCAGGGCGGCAAAACTCAATCCGACGGCAAAGGCATCGATGCTGGTGGCTATCGACAACACGATCAGGTTCAAGCCTTTGGTCGGATCACTAGAAGCCTCCTTCTTAATCTTTTCATCTTGAAAGGATGCCAGCACCATCTTCCCCCCGATAAAAAGGAGCAACCCAAAGGCTACCCAATGGTCTACTTCCCGTATGTAGCGCAAAAAGCCCTGGCCGGCCAGCCAACCGATCAGCGACATCATGAACTGGAAAGCACCGAAGAATAAGGAAAGCCGATAAGCTTGTGTTCTGTTCAACCCTTGCGGCACGACACTAAGGCCGACAGCCACTGCAAATGCGTCCATGGCTAAGGCAAAAGCCACCGGAAGGACCAATAAAAAATTCATCCGGAACGCTCTTCCAGATACTCGAGGGTCAACCGTGTCATCAGAAGTGTAGCCTGGGGCAAGGCTTTTTCATCGATATCAAAGGCCGCATGGTGATGGGGAAACTCCGTGCCATCCCCCATGCCGAAAAAGAAAAACGCCCCTGGGACTTTTTGGAGAAAATAGGCAAAATCCTCACCGCCCATGACCGGATCGATGAACCGCACCCTGTCTTTTCCCAAGGTCTCCTTCGCTGTCTTCTCCACAAAATCCACCATGCCCTCATCGTTTATGACCGGAGGATAGCCCTTCTCGTACTGAACTTCCGCCTTGGCCCCGAATGTCCTGCAGGTCATGTCGGCTATCTCCCTCAGCCGCCGTTCGGCCAGCTCCTGCACTTCCGGCTCAAAACTCCGAACCGTACCGGTCAATTCCACCTTTCCCGGGATGATATTGTAGATCGTCCCGCCGCTGACGGTCCCGAAGGAGACCACGACAGGCTTCAAGGGATCCACATTCCGGCTGGCGATGCTCTGGATGTCGACCACCAGGTGTGCAGCCACCAGGATGGGGTCTACGGTCTGCTGAGGCATGGAGCCATGCCCCCCTTTGCCCAGAACCTGGACGGTGAATTGGTCAGGCTGGGCCATCATAGCTCCCTTGACCAGGCCTACAACGCCTGTGGGAAGACTTTGCCACAGATGAAGCCCGAAGATGGCATCCACATCCTCCAAAGCCCCTTCGTCTATCATCTGCTTGGCGCCTCCTGGAATCCGTTCTTCCGAGGGCTGGAAAAGGAACACCACCTTTCCTTTGAGGGAATGCTTCCTTTCGGAAAGAAGCCGGATCACCCCCATCAAGATCGCCATATGACCGTCGTGACCGCAGGCATGGGTGGCCATGGGATTCTGGGAAATGTATTCCTTGTCCCCCTCTTCTTTCAGGGGAAGCGCATCGATATCCGCCCGCAAGGCCACTGTTTTCCCACCGGGGTATCCCTGCAATACACCTCTGAGCCCGGTCTTCGCTATGACTTGAACGGGAATGTCGAGTTCTTCCATGAATTTCCGCAGCATAGAAGATGTCCGGTGTTCTTCGAAGGCTGTTTCAGGATGGCGGTGAAAATCCCGGCGCCAGGCGATGATCTGATCCGTCAGGTTTTCTACCTGCGTTTTCAATTCCTCTATCATCTTTTTCCTCCGTTTTATCTGAAAGCTCATATACCTCGATTATTGCCTAAAGAACGCCAAATGTCATTTTTAGCCATGGCAAAGCCATCTCAATTTTATTGTTCATGGCTAGGTATTCACGAATGATGAATTCGTAAACACCCATGTTTCGATCCCAAAAGCTTCTCTGCCCTGGGAAATCGGCAAAATGGTTCGATTCTTCGAAACCGGCAACGCATCCCAAGACTTCTATGATCGGAAATTCCACACCGAGAGACTGTCTCATTCAACTCCCAGAATCGAGACTGTATCTCGACGCCTAGATTTTTTCGACATCAGGGCCGACTGGCTTTGTCCGAAAACAGATGGCCAAGGTGATGATGCTGTTAACGGCCAACCCGACAAATCCTGCGTTCATCCCCAAGAAAGGATCGTGACCGGAGTATATAAGCACGGCCACCACACCGATCCCGGCGATGAGTCCGCTCAATATGGCGGTTTTAGTGACCCTCTTCCAGAATAAACCCAGAACCACGCCGGGAAAGAACTGGGTGACTCCGTCATAGCCGATGATTAGCAGATTAACCAATTCATTCGGAAAAAACATGGCTAAGACCAGGGCGAGGCTGGTGATGACCAGCACGAGAAACCGGGAAAGCCTCATCACTGTCTCCTCGCTGGCCCGGGGATTGAACCCCGCTTTGTAGACGTTTTTGGCCAAAAGAGTGGAGGCAAACAGCACCAGGATGGAGGAAGGGACCATAGCGGTCACCGCCCCGGCCGCTCCCACGAATCCCATAAACCAGGAGGGGTAGGTCCGGTTGACCAGCTCCAGGAAAGCCATATCCCCGTTGGCTAGGTCTGGAATGACCAGAAGGGCCGTGAATCCCACCATGAAGACCAGAAGGATCGGTATCTGGTAAAGAGGCATGATGATGGCATTCCTTTTGATGATCCTAGCGCTTTTGGCCGAAAAAACAGAACCGAAAACATGGGGCCACATGTAAAATCCCAATCCGGTCAGAATCAGGGTCGACATGACCCAAATCACTCCCATGTGGGAGGTGGCTCCCGGCAACACCAGGTACTGAGGCTTTTGCTCGATAAGGGTACGGAACATGTTGCCTAATCCGCCGAAATAAATAGCCGGCACTCCGATCCCGACCACCAGTACCGCCACGATCATCATGATATCCTTGACGATCGAGACCCACGCCGTTCCCCTTATTCCGCTGGTATACACAAACACACAGGTCAGCACGAAAGATATGGCGATGGCCAGCTGGGAAGAGACGGCTCTATTGCTGGCTACCTCCACGATCAATCCCAGACCTGTAAGCTGGAGCTGAAGGTAAGGGATGATGGAAAACACTCCGATCAGGGCCACGAGTATCCCCAGGGGCCGGCTGTCATATCTCTTGATGAAAAAATCCGGCTGGGTATGCAGACCGTGACGCTTTCCCTCTTTCCAGAGGGCCGGCAGGATGAAGAAGGAGAGGGTGTAGGCCAAGGCTCCGTAGACCAGGATATAAAAGGTAGGGGCACCCTTGGAGTAGGCCCACCCGCTGGCCCCGAGAAAGGTGAAGGTGGTGTAGATCTCACCGGCCATCAAAAGCCAGATGATGATGATACCGAACCGCCGTCCTCCCACCGTCCAATTTTCCAGGTTCATTTTGACCCGCCGTCCGGCATAGATTCCCAGCAGGGAGGAGAAGACGATAGTGCCCAGGATGATGATCAAAGCCGCGTTCATTCGTCATCTCCTTCTTCGGGCTTGTTGTATTTTTTCTCCGCTAAATAGGCACCGAACAGGATAAGCGGCGTCATCACCACCCAGGCCAGAAGCCAGAACAACAAAAACGGCAGCCCCAGGATGATGGGCTCTATGCGGTTGACAAGCGGCAGGGCAAAAACCATGGTAATGAAGGGGATGGCCCCCAGAATCAAAGCGATGCGTGTCCCTTTCTGCATCCCGACCTCCTTAAGATTGGCCATTATATCAAAAAAATCCTGCTGCGTCTGTTTATGGTTTTATTTTCTGATTTTTTTATCCTTCAGCCTGTATAATGCTCGGATTCTTTCTCCACTTCAGCAAAATCAGTATGCGGCAAGCCTTTAGAGAGCGAAAAAAAGTCGATTAAACAAAAACAGCATAAAGCAAGCTTAAAAAAATCAAACTTATAGACAGCATAAGCCTCGTCATATAGAATATAAAATTCTGAAGACTCTATCCGAAGGGAAGTGAAGAACACGGCTATTGCAGACAACCCCTCCACAAATTTTCTAAAAGGCCGTATTTTTAAGCAGCCCTCCTGGGAAGGTCGCTGGTTGAAACCATTATGCTTATGATTGATCGGGTTTTTGAAAGCAAACGGCTTCTTTCATCGCCCATGAACAGAGATGACGTTTTGGCCAAAAGACTGGATTTAGAAGATCTGAAGGTTTTTCGCTGGGACAAGTATAAAATCAAAGGGAGGTCACCTGGGACATGTCCGTCAATGCGCGCTCAATCATGATATAGGTTCGCGAAACATCGGAATATACTTCCGCATTGGCAAAGGAGCAAAAGGATGAGGAAACAACGAATGTTAGTAGGCTTGATAACAGTCGTGGTTGCGCTGGCTGTCATCATTTTCGTAGCGATCATAAAATCTAAACCAGCGGAGGAAGATGCAGAGATGGGCACGGACGTTGCGGTCCATGTCGGCAAGATCATTCGCGCAACGCTCCACCGTTATGTTATGGCCTATGGGAGAGTGGAACCTGAGCCTGCCTCGGATAACAAACCGCCCGCCGCAGCATTCATCGGTTCCCCTCTAAGCGGAATCCTTGTCCAGATTAATTGCGTCGAAGGCCGGAAAGTTTCAAAAGGGGACATATTATTCCGCTTGGACAGCCGCGTAGCCGAGGTCGCCCTCCACGAAGCCCAAAAAAAACTGGAGTTTGCCAAACAGACATATGAGCGTCAGAAAAAACTTCTTGAAGGCGAGGGAACATCCCTAAAAGCATTTCAAGGGGCAGAAAGTCAATTCAACATTGCCAAGAGCGAGCTGTCTGCGGCTCAAACTCAGCTCTCTCTTCTTCAGATCGAGGCTCCCCTGACGGGGACGCTGGTCAAGCTTAACGCTGAACTCGGTCAATCTGTCGAATCGAACGCGACCTTGGCTGAGATCATCGACCTTGGCCGCCTGGTGGTGGCTGCCGACATTCCTAGCCGAGAAGCCTCCTTATTGAAGTTGGGCCAACCTGTTGAACTGGGTTCGGAGGCAACCGCCAAAGGCACTCTGGTATTCATCAGCAAAGATATTGATCCTAATACAGATACCGTATCGATCCGGGCCTCCATTCCGTCAGCAATCGAATTTTATCCGGGTCATTTTCTTAATATCAGGATCATCTGTGCCGAACACAGCGACTGCCTGGCTGTCCCAGAAGAAAGCCTCATAAGCAGCGAAGAGGAAGGCAGCTGGATAATGAGCGTTCAAGGGGATGAGGCTGTCCGGATCCCTGTGCAGGATGGCTTCCGCGAACACGGCCTCGTCGAAGTCGAAGGAGAAGGATTGACTGAGGGAATGATTATCGTCACAGAGGAAGCCTACAGCCTTCCTTCCGTGACAAAGATCCACATCATAGACAGATAAAATGAATAAAAATCACGTTTTTGGCACCTTCGCTACACGCCATGCTCTTTTCATCGCCTTTGTCTGTATCGCGTTATGCCTGGCTGGTGTTTATTCGGCATTCAACATCCCATCATCTGTTTTTCCCCAAACAAATTTTCCTCGTGTCGTCATCCTCGTTGACAACGGTGTCATGCCCGCCGCCGAAATGATGGCCACAATCACACGGCCCATCGAAGAAGCTATGAAAGATATTCGGGGCGTCGCAACCATCCGATCGGCTACCGGGCGCGGTTCGTCCGAGATCAGTGTGTTTTTCACCTGGAAGGTGGATATGATCGAATCCGAACTCTTCGTGCTCAGCCGCCTGTCCCAAATCCGCGGTACGCTTCCGGTGACATCTACGACGACTGTCTTCCGCTTGACGTTCTCAGCTTTTCCCATCGTAGGCGTCAGTCTCACCAGCAATAAGCGCAGCATCACAGAGCTGTGGGAGATAGCTCGGTACAATCTCAAGCTCCGCTTCCTTCGCATTCCTGGCGTTGCCCGCGTCGACCTGGTCGGCGGCCGTACGCCCGAATACCACATCGTTGTAGATCCCCTATTTTTGAACGCAGCCCATCTTTCGCTCTCCCAGATAACAGATGCCTTGATCGCTAACAATTTTGTGGCTTCGGCCGGCATGCATGAAGAAAACCACACCCTCTACTTAACTGTCGTCGATGGGAGAGTGCATTCAATCCAGGACATTGAAAACTTCGTCGTAAAAACAGAAGACGGACATCCTTTTCGAATCAGGGACATAGCTAAAGTCATACGCGGTCCCGAACCTGTTTTCAATATCGTCACCGCTGACGGAGAGGATGCTGTTCTGCTCAATATCCGCAGCCAGCCCGATGGCAGCACGCTGGACATTGCTTCCGCGCTCAAAAAACAGATCAAAGAATTGAGGAATGAGCTGGCTCCAGATTTGAAACTTGCTTTTTTTTACGACCAGTCTGAAATTGTCAAAACTTCTGTCGAAGGAGTCTGGGAAGCCATCATTTTCGGCCTTTTTCTATCCGTGTTCGTTCTTTTTTCTTTTTTAAAAAATTGGGGCGCGACGCTCGTTGCAGCCATTGTGATTCCGGTAACCGTGTTGATCACTCTCGTGTCCATGAAAATGACGGGGTTAACATTCAACCTTATGACGCTGGGAGGCATTGCAGCGGCCATCGGCATCGTCATCGACGATGCGATCGTAGTGGTGGAAGCAATCCACACCAAGTTTATATCGGGCTTAAGCCGGCTCGAGGCTATCCGCAAGGGGATTAGCGAGATCTTCCGGCCGCTGATCGGCTCGACCCTTACGCCGGTCGTTGTCTTTATTCCCTTGGCATTCCTTCTTGGAATCACCGGCGTATTCTTCCGCGCCCTTGCCTTAACCATGGTCGTATCTCTGCTGACGTCACTCATCCTGGCAGTCACCTTGACGCCATCGCTCGCAGCCTGGTTCATTCGTCCCCGCAAAGGCGCCAAGCCTAAGCCATTCGCCGAACAAGGCGGATTTTTGCTCCGTCGTTTGATCCGGATTTATGAAATGGCTGTTCGCCCTGCACTCCGCCATCGCTGGCTCACGCTGGGCGTTTGCGGCCTTGTGTTTCTAACCGGCATTTTGATCTATAGCCGGCTTGACAGCGAATTTCTTCCTCCGATGGACGAAGGCGGCTTCGTGATCGATTATTTCACTCCGCCGGGGACAAGTCTCTCAGAAACGAATTACCAACTCTTGCAGGCGGAGAAGATTTTGAGATCGATCCCAGAAGTCGAAAGCTATTCCCGCCGCACAGGAGCAAGGCTTGCCCTAGCCATCGCCGAACCGAACACCGGCGATTTTCTTGTCAAGCTGAAAACAAGGCGTAAACGCAAAACCGAGGATGTGATATCCGAATTACGGAGGAGATTCAACAGGGAACTGCCCGGCTTGAATTGGGAATTCCCCGGGATTCTAAGCGACCTGATCGGAGACCTGATGTGGGCTCCTCAGCCCATCGAAGTAAAGCTGTTTTCGACCGACACAGAATGGCTCAAGAAAAAAGCGCCGGAGGTTGAAGCGCAGTTGAAAAAAACCCAAGGCGTTGTGGACACGTTTAACGGACTGGTTTATACCGGACCGACCATAAGCTTCCACGTGCGCCCAGTAGATGCGCAACGATTCGGACTAACGGCCGATGACATTGCCCAGGCTCTCAACACAGCCATGCTGGGACAGACGGCTTCCTGGGTGCTTGAAGGAGATCGAGTGGTGGATATCAGGGTGAAGGTTGACCCCGGAAGACTCAATCGACTGGCCAGCCTCAGGGAACTGCCTCTGCAGACCCCGGATGGCTTGATCATCAAGTTGTCTCAAGTGGCGGATGTTATCGAGGAAGCAGGAAAGCTCGAACTCAGGCGTGAAGACCAACGGCAGGACGTCGCCATAACGGCGCGTCTCGAAGGCCGAGATATGGGAAGCGCTATGCACGAGATCAGCGACATACTGAGCAAAGATAGATCCATCCCCCCAGGAACAATCGAATACGGCGGACTTTTCGAGCAGCAACAGGAATCTTTCCGGAACCTCTTGATTGTGCTGCTTATGGCGATCTTTTTGGTCTTTACGGTGTTGCTGCTCGAATTCGGTTCCTTTTACGAACCCGTATCCATCATATTCGGTGCGATACTGGCTATGTTCGGGACAATCCTTGCTCTGCGGCTCACTGGGACATCCCTCAATGTGGTCTCTTTCCTCGGAGCGATCATCGGTGTCGGGATTGTGGCCAAGAATGGAATTTTGATGCTTGATTTCGTTAAGGTCTTACGTGCCGGAGAATTTTCATTGGAGGAAGCGCTGGTGCAATCGGGCCGACGCCGATTGCGCCCTGTTTTGATGACGTCCATGACGACTGTCATCGGAATGTTACCGCTGGCCTACGGTATAGGCTCTGGGGCAGATATGCTGAAACCTCTAGCTATCGCTGTCATCGGAGCTCTCTTCATATCGGTCTTCCTCTCCCTCTTAGCCACACCAGCTGTTTATTTCCTTCTCTTGCACCTATTCGGGAAAACAAAAGGTTGATACCTGGAACGTGTCTTATACATTTGCCGGTCCATTTCTTCCATCAGGAATTCCTGTTGGGCATTATGAGAGAAACGATTCTCATCTGGCACACAACTAAACAACAAAGTGCCGCAACAATTTCCTATCTCTTGGGGATCACACGCCAATAGACGGTGAAACCCGTCTTTCAGAGGAGAGAGCCCGCTCCACCTATTCCGACATTGCGATTTATTTCCCGAATTCGAGCACCATGAACGTGCCCGGAATGACCGGGGATCTTGGCCGCGGCCGCTCCTTGTTGGGTGCCGGTGCCGGACCGAATTCCGCCGTCACAACAAAGACATGGTGCGTCTGGGAGTCAAGCTCCATCGTTCGGGCGCCCCGGGCAGTCGGGACTGTTTCGACAACCGTGTACTTGTCCGGCGATTCCTGCTTGACCACGGTCAGGGTTCCCTCGCCATTCGAAGCGAAGACCAATCCGGTCCCCGGATCGTAACGGACGGCGTCTGGGCCGTGGCCGATCGGGACCGTCGTCACAACTTTTCCAGTGACGAAATCTGACACGACCATGACCCCGTCGCAAACGCTGAACAGGCGCTTACCCTTGAGGTCGATGGCCAGGCCGCTCGGGCCTTCGCCGGGAGCGATCGACCATCGTTTCTTGACCTCAAGAGACTTGGCGTCAAAAGCGACGATTTCGCTTTTGTCTTCGTTGTTCACAAAGATCGTACCCCTGCCGTCCGTGACCGCGAATTCAGGCTTACCGCCAATATCAACCGTTCCGACAACCTTGTTCGTAGCGGCATCGATGGCCGTCGCGTTCGCTGTCCGGCCGTTAAAGGTGAAGATCCGGCCTGAGAAAGAATCGTACATGATGGCATCGGGATTCTCGCCCGAGGATGGAACTTTCTCGAGGACCTGGTGAGTCTTGAGGTCAAAGACAGAAACGGAATTGTCGCGTCCGTTGGATATATATCCCCGGTTTCTTTCTGGAGCGAAGGCCACTCCGTGGGCACCCTTGAGACCAGTGATAGGCTCATCCTTAACGCCGGTGTCGATATTCAGGATCTCGACGGCGCTGCCATGTGTCACGTAGAGGAGGTGGGTCTGACCATCCAGCGCCATGTAATCCCATCCGCCCTCACCGCCTAGCACATGCTTCTTGAGCAGGTGATAGCCGCCCGGTTTCTGCGTCTGAGCGACCGTAAAACCCAATGTGACCATTGTCCAAAGGAACACCAAGCCAACACGGAAAGCTCTCATTTCATTTGCACCTCTTTTTTTATTATACATCCCTGTTCAATATCTCCCAAGATTCCGATTGAAGACCAACAGCTCACCTGTCCGCGAACGTTTAGAATTTCTTGAATGGGGGGCACTGGGGCTTCTGCAGGGTATTCTTCCCCAGCTCCTCCAAGACCACATGGATGTCTTTCTCCAGCTACGGTCGTGGCCTTCGATTATTTCGGCGGGGACTTACTCCGCCTCGACTCAAACCGACAGAAGGATTTCCTTCACTCGACGTACTCGAAGATGTCCTCGATCCTTGCTTTGAACACCCGGGCGATGGTTTTTTATCTCTCCGGTGTGCGGCCTCCGAAGCGCATCCTGAGGATAATGGCCTTCCCCTCAGCCGGCACACAGGCGATAAATAGATTGTCGTAAATGCCGTTATCCAAATCACTGAAATCGGATTGGCCCGCCAGCTCGTTGACCAACTTGGGGATGGTGTTGGAATGGCCGACGATAAGTACCGTCCCGCCGGAGAACCTCCGAAGGACTTTACCGAGGAAGTCTTTTTCACCCGGTTTATATAGCTTCACTTCAAGCCCCTTTTCTTCAGCTGTCGGTAGGACAGTCTGTTTGGTCCTGACGTAAGGAGTGGAATAGATCGCATCCAGCCTAATATGTTTCAGCATGTAAGCCAACTCATCGGCCCGGGCGGCTCCGGCAGGAGTCAGGGGCGGGTCTGCCGATCCATCGTTGACTTTTTCGGCGTGCCGGATCAGAAACAGCGTGGTGATCGAGCCTTTTTCGCCGGCGGATGGATCCCTTGGAATGATCGATCCAAAGTAGATAAAAATCATGAGAACGAAGAGGCATATTTTTTTCATTCGATTCATCCCCTTTTTATGCAGCGCTTCAGGCAAAGTACAATTTTTCGGGTCTCGCTCACGCTCAGCCATCTATCCATTATAAGGGAGCGCTCTAATCCTCAGACTCCCTATTTCTATCCCCAAAGCTTTCTGCGTAGACCCTATAGATGACCTCAACTTGGTAAATCTCTCCATCAGCGACGGCCAAATAGAGGCAACACAGAATTAAACATATCATAACCGGCAACGAGAGTCAGCTTTTCCCTCCGTTCTCGGATGATTTCTGCCGATGGCCTTGTCTATATTCTTTGGCAATCACAAAAAGGAAGATAAATTTGGAACTCCTGATCGTGTTGTCTATTTTACTTATACAATATCATTCCTACTGCGCTTGCTATTTTTATGCATCAGACAGGCCTTAAGGAACATCTCTCCAGTTGTCACTCATATTTGATCGCCTCGACCGGGTCCAAGAGCGCCGCCTTGATGGACTGATAGCTGACAGTGGCCAAGGCGATTCCCATGGCCAAGACTCCCGTGAACACAAAAATCCAGATATCTATCCCCGTCTTGTAGGCGAAATTCTGAAGCCACTTGCGCATACCGAAATAGGCAAGAGGCCAGGCGATGAGATTGGCCACTGCGATGAGCTTCAGGAAATCTCTGGAAAGCAGGGCCACCACTCCGGGTACTGAAGCGCCCAGCACCTTGCGGATTCCGATTTCCCTGGTCCTTTGTTCGGCCGCAAAGGATGCCATCCCAAACAGCCCCAGACAGGAAATAAATATCGCAAAAACCGAGAAGGAAGACAGGATATCGCTCAACCTCTCCTCTTCCCCGTATTGACTCTCGAGCATCGTATCCAAAAAGAAAAAGTCGAACGGGCGCTGAGGATCGATTTCCTTCCATTTTTCCCTTAGCAGATTCAAGGTATTGTCCGGATTTTCAGGAGCGATTTTTATGGCCAGCTCATCGAAACTGCCTGAATAATTCCCTATCAGTTGGGGAGCGATAACGCTGCGCAGCGATGCCCGGTGAAAATCCCTTACCACGCCTACGACAGTATAGGTGTCCCACTTCATGATCTCATCGCCCGGGGCACGAATGGTCTTTCCCACCGGATTTTCCCATCCAAATCGACGGGCCGCCGTCTCATTGATGATCACGGCACTGCTGCTGTCTGTCCCGAATTCTGGAGAGAAATTTCTTCCTTGGACTATTTCCATGCCAAGGGTGGGGAAAAAATCGTGGTCTACCCAGAAAATTTCCATAAGCTGTGCCTGCTTTTCGGTGTACCCTTCGGGAATAAACGGCTGCACAGAAGGTTCCTGCCCGGGAACAGACGATGTCGATGAGACACTGAGGACGCCCGGGACTTTCTGAATTTCTGCCTTTATGGAGTCAAGAGCTCGCCTCATATTCCTGTCCCTGATCTCCACCACGAGGACATTCTTTTTGTCGAAACCCAGACTTTTGTTCTTCATGAATTTGACCTGGCTCAAGATAATCCCGGTGCCGATCATAAGGCAAATGGAAATAATGAATTGGGAGATAACCAGCATGCTGCGCATCCTGGAATGGGCAGATCCCGCCCTCAGGTTCCCTTTGAGAACCTGAGAAGGCCGAAATGACGAAAGGAATAGTGCCGGATAACTTCCGGCAAGAAGCCCTACTAACAAAGTCAATCCTGCCAGGCCAGGGATGAGCCAGGGCATTCTCCCCGGGTTGAGGCTTAAGTTTCGACCGGATAGCGAGCTCACGAAGGGAAGAGCCAACCAGGAGACAAGCAGAGCGATCGACAGAGCCAAGCAGCTATGGAGGAGGCTTTCTCCTAAAAATTGGCGGATCAGTTCCTTTCTTTCGGCACCCACAACTTTCCTCAGTCCGACCTCCTTCGCCCGGGTGGAAGAGCGGGCCGTGGCAAGATTCATAAAATTGATGCAGGCTATGCCCAGAATGAATAAGGCGACAGCGGCAAATATATAAATATATGCCACGCTGCTGTTGGGTGAAATCTCGTTTTCAAGATTCGAATGAAGATGGATGCTCGTCAGCGGCTGGAGAAAAAAATTGATTTCTCCTCCGAGAGCCTGCAAAGTACTTCCCATGTGTTTCTCGATGAGGGCAGGAAATTTTCTTTCCAGTTCTCTGTAATCGAATCCTTGTGCGAGAAGAAGGTAGGTATAATCTCTGAAATTGAACCATTCTTCCATAATCTCTCTGTTGCGGTCATAGAGCGTTTCATACGAACAGAGGATATCGAAGGTAAAATGGGAATTCGGAGGGATATTTCTCATCACTCCGGTGATGACGAAATCCGATCCGCCGTTGAGGGTCAACGTCTTTCCCACAGGATTCTGGTCGCCAAAATATCTTTTGGCCGTATCTTCCGTAAGGACCGCCGAATAGGCCCTCCCGAGGGCTGTTTCGGGCTCGCCTATGATCATCGGAAAAGTGAAAACCGAAAAAATGGAATTGTCTGCATATAAAATGCCGTTTTCATAAAATTGCTTGTCTTCATACTCCACGGATGTTCGGGATACTGTCCGGATCCTGACGGCATCGAGGACTTCCGGATAATCTTGGATAAGGGTTGGAGCTGAGGGAATATTGCTGATTGGCGTGACGACTCTACTTCCTCCCAAGTCGGCATCGAGCCCCAAACGAAAGATTCGATCAGCCTTTTCGTGATATCTATCATAGCTAAGCTCGGTCACGATGTACATCACAATCAGGATGCAGCAGGCCATACCTATGGCCAGACCGATGATGTTGATGAAAGCATAACCCTTATGTCTCTTGATATTTCTGAAAGCGCTTTTTAAATAGTTCTTTAGCATCCAGACCTCCTCAACAGGAATCCTTTTTATGGGAATACGTAAACCAGAAATCAGAAGTTCCCTCCGAATGATTTTTTTCCTGACCTGGAGGCGGTCAAAATGTAAGGGTAGGATGAACCCGTCTGCAGGGAATGAGGCTATCAGCCCGGTACGTCTTTTATCGTTTTCTTACTTTCCCTTGATTTTCTTGTATGGCGGCCGTTGTGGTTTGCGGGGCGGATTCTTTTCCAGTTCTTCCAGGATCACCTGGATGGCTTTCTCGAGCTGCGGATCGTGACCTTCTATCATTTCAGCGGGAACCTGCTCTACCTCGATATCCGGAGGGATCCCGATGCTTTCCACCACCCATCCCTCATCGGTCCATATGGCTAGGTTAGGAGCCGTGACATATCCGCCATCCATCAGGATGGGAAATCCCAGGGTTCCGACCAAGCCTCCCCAGGTCCTAGTTCCGATCAGTTTCCCCAACTTGAACTTCCTGAACATCCAGGGAAGAAGGTCGCCTCCTGAGCCGGCCGATTCATTGATCAGCATGACTTTTGGGCCCTGGATGGAAGCGCTGGGAGTCTTGAGGTCCGCACCATAACGCATGTGCCACATGCAGACATATTCCCGTTTCAGGATATCGATGTAGTAATCGGCGACCAAGCCGCCGCCGTTGAACCGTTCGTCGACAATGATGGCGTCTTTGTCGGATTGGGGAAAGAAATACCGTTTGAAATAGATATGTCCCATGCCGGCAGTGTTGGGAACATACACATAGGCCACCCGGCCGTCAGTAGCTTCCTCCACCTTGCGAAGATTGCCCTCCACCCAATCCCTGTTGCGAAGAGCGAAATCGCTGGCTATGGGAACCACTTGTACGGTGCGCGAGTTCTTTCCTTCAGGATCGGATCCTACCTTGAGTTCGATCAATTTGCCGGCAGTGTTCTCGAAGTACCTGTAAAGATTGACAGGAGGCCGCAGCTCTTTCCCGTTCACTCCCAACAGGTACTCTCCAGCCATTACATCCACTCCTGGCTCGGTCAACGGAGAGCGCAGCTCCGGGTTCCAGTTGAGCCCACCCAGAACCTTTTTGAAACGGTACCGCCCGTTCTCCACAGCAAAATCCGCGCCCAGCAGCCCTACGGGAATCCGTTCGGCCCGGACCAGGGTATCGCCGCCGCGGACTCTATGGTGTCCGACACCCAGCTCGCTGCACATCCACTGGATGAGCCTGTTCAGGTCATCCCTGCAGGCCAGATGAGGAAGGAAGACTTCATATTTGGCAAGCATCCCTCTCCAGTCCACCCCGTGCATATGGGGGTCATAAAAATAATCCCTGTTGATACGCCAGGCTTCATGAAAAATCTGTTTCCATTCGGCCACAGGATCGATCTGTACCTCGATCGCTTCCACGTCGAGTTTCCCCTCCCCTGGCTTTGTAGGTTTTCCCGCATCCACAACCCCCCACATGTTCCTGGAAACATAGAGCAGTTTCTTATGGTCGGCAGATATCTCATAGCCGCTGACACCGGAAACCAATACGTCATCCTTGCGCTTTTTCATATCGAACCGGTGAAGTTTCGTTTCCGGGGAATAGGGACCGCTGCTGGTTGGCGGGGCTTCCAGGTAATAGACCTGGCCTTCATCTCCGATTTTGAGGTCGTAATAATTGCTCACCGGAATAGGAAGAGAGATGATCCGCTCGTTCAACCCGTCGAAATCGATCCTGACGGTGGTTTCTTTCTTGACCTCTTCCTTTTTTTCTTCCTTGTCGCCTCCCTTCTCCTCCACCTTTTCCTCATCGCTCTCCTTCACCAGAGGGGATACCACTCCTTTCTGAAGCACAGCGAGATAAATCGCCCGGGTCATCTCCATGTCGGCGCTGGACATGGCAAACCAGTGCTTGACCGGGCCGGCATCTGTGGAAGAGAAAAAATAGAGATATTTTCCGCTGGGGTCGAAAACGGCATCGCTGACTTCGCTGAGGCCGTCGGTTATGGGGTATGATTTATCCTCTTCCAGCGAATAAAGATAGACCTGTTGGAAGTAAGCCTTGGTATTCACGGTATAGGCAATCCAGCGGGAATCGGGAGACCACAAGCCGCGAACGGACTTTTGTATGCCATAGAGGTACTCCTGGACAATCTTGGTAACCTTTCCCGATTCAAGGTCGACCCAGTACAGACTCCATGAATTGTCGGTGAAGGCAATTTTTTTGCTGTCCGGTGACCATTCGATCCGGTCATAGAATCCGGCTCCGTTCAGGGAATAGCGTTTAACTGCCTCTGTCTCTCTATGGAGAATATGAAGGGCATATTCTCCCGACTGGTCGGAGAAATAGGCGATTTTCTCTCCATCCGGAGACCAGACAGGCTCGCGCTCGTGAATGCCAGGGGTCTGGGTAAGATTGCGGAAATCTCCTTTTTCGGCAGGGACGGTGACGACCTCACCCCGGAATTCAAAAATGGCCCGCACACCGGAGGGAGAGATCTCTCCATGGCGGATATAGCGCTCTCCCTTGACGTAGCGCGGCCTGAGCTCGAGGAGATCGGCAGCCACCCCGATGGTGAGTTTCTGGCTCTGTTCGGAAGAAGGGGCGAAAAGGTGGAGATACCCGGCCTGTTCGAAAATGACGGTCCCGTCTCCCGCCGATGCACTCAGGATGGGAAAATCCTGGTACCGGGTGAGCTGTCGAACGTCCTTCGTTCTCGTGTCGTAGGAAAAAAGGTTGAATTCTCCGTTTCTGTCGGAGAGAAAATAAATTTTCTCGCCGACCCACATGGGACAGGTATCGTTGCACCGGCCTTCGGGCTGGGGAATTTTTTCGACGGAGTTGTCGCTGAAGCGGAAAATCCATATTCTCGAAAAAGTGCCTCCTCTGTAGTGTTTCCACTGGCGGAAGGCTTCGCCAAAGGGAGTGTAAGCCAGCCGGCTTCCGTCCGGAGAGAAAACGGCATCGTCGGCATAGGGAACTTCGAGGGGCTGGGGCATGCCTCCCTCCAGAGAAACGGTGTAGAGCCTATTCCGGCTGCGGTTGGCCACGTCCCGGGAGGAGTTGAAGAGGACGGCAGAACCGTCGGGCGTGAAGCAGCGGACAGAATCGGTGGCCGGATGCCAGGTCAGCCTTTTGGGAATACCCCCCTCCGAGGAAACGATATAGACGTCGGTATTCCCATCGTACTGGCCGCTGAAGGCTACCCATTTGCCGTCGGGGGAAAAGGCCGGATCGGACTCCTCTCCCTGATGGGTGGTCAGCCGCCTGACATTCTTTCCCTCAAGGTCAGTCACCCACAGGTCATTGGCATAAACGAAGGCGATGTGCGAGGAAGAGATAGCTGGCTGACTCAACATTTTTGTATCTTGAGTATCGATCCCCAAAACATACAGCCAGGAAACGGCCAGGATAAACAAAAGGCCTACGATCCGACACATCTTCTTATTGCTCATGTTTCTTCCTCCAGTTTTTGGCAATCCCCTCATCCATACCACTTTCCCCCATAAAAAATCAAGCTCAGGAATAATCCGGCAAGTATATCCAAAACCGCGTAAGATATACTAGGTTCAACCTGAACAAAGCATTAGGAAGGGATTGAGCGACATCGGATGATTTAACCTTCCTTCACCGATCTTAAAGGGAATCTCACGCAGTCAGACGGCGAGGATGTATTGAGCACGATAATGTAAAAGTGGTGGGATCAGGATTAACATGGCTAAAGTTTCAGTGGTTAAGATTGATTATGCGGAGTTCCACAGCCGCCGAAAAGAGCGACAGCGTTTGGAGAAACGCTGTTGGGGGATCCAAGGGGGGATGACCCCTTGGTCGGAGGGCGAAGCCCGAGAAGGGGAGGCAGCGAGTCCGGAGGATGAGCGTTGGAAGGGGGAAGTCAGTTCCCCCTCCAAGATGGTGAGGGAATGGCGTATAAAATCCGACCGGAGAGAAAGCGCTTCTTAATGCTTTGGACCTTTTATCATGGTTATAGGAATGCTTCCGTTCATTTCCAATAATTTTCACAACGCCGAATCCATTGTATAATGGGTATTTCGAATTGGAAAAAATTGAAAAAAAACATGAAACAGACCATTACGCTTAGAGGTGTCAGGGTTCACAACCTGAAGAATATCGATCTGGATCTTCCGCTGGACAAGCTCATCGTCGTCACCGGAGTCTCAGGATCGGGAAAATCCTCGTTGGCGTTCGACACGCTCTATGCCGAAGGCCAGCGCCGTTACATCGAGTCCCTCTCAGCCTATGCCCGTCAATTCCTGGAAAGGATGGAGAAACCGGAGGCTGAACTTATCGAAGGCATCCCGCCGGCGATCGCCATCCAGCAAAAAGCGGTGACCAAAAATCCTCGCTCCACCGTGGCTACCGTGACCGAAATCTATGATTTTCTGCGCGTACTTTATGCCCGGATCGGGGTGGTGCACTGCCAGAAATGCGGCCAGGCTGTGACCCGAGACACGATTGATGCCATGGTCGAAAAAATCCAATCCCGTCCGCCAGGAACGAGGCTCTGGATTTCCTTTTCCTGGCCGCGGGAAAAGGGTTTGTCCGCATTGCGCAAGGATGGGTTTCATCGCCTCATCGTAGGCGACGAGATCGTCCCGATAGATAAAGCCCGGCAAAGAAGGGCCAAAAACCTGGATGTTCTGGTGGATCGTCTGAGCCTGGAGGAGGAGGAAAGAGACCGTCTGGTGGACTCTCTTGAATTGGGGATGAAAAAGGGAAGGGGAAAAGTCAAGGTCCGGACTGAAGGGGGACGGACTTTCCTTTTCTCGGACAAACTGGAGTGCAAGAGATGCCAGATCGTTTATGAGGACCCCTTCCCCAATCTTTTCTCTTTCAACAGCCCTCATGGCGCCTGTCCCACCTGCCATGGATTCGGCGACATGGCGGTTCTGGATGAGGACAAGATCATCCCCGATAAAAATCTATCTCTGGAAGAAGGGGCTATTGAACCCTGGACCAAACCGGGACACAGGGGCCTGATGCGGGAACTGCTCAGGGAGGCCCGCAAAAGAGGCATCCCCATTCAAGTCCCCTTCAAAAACCTGAAAAAAGAATGGAAACAGTTCATCCTCGAGGGAGGCGACGGCTATTACGGACTGAAAGGCTTTTTCGACTGGCTCCAGACAAAAAAGTACAAGGTGCAGGTCAGGGTCATGCTCAGCCGCTACAGGAAATACGTTCCTTGCCCCGATTGTCTCCAGACGCGGCTCAATCCACAGGCCTTGTGCGTAAAGATCGCCGGTCTCAACATCGGAGAAGTTGTCCGGATGACGGTCCGGAAATCCTCGGCTTTCTTTCAGGAGTTGAGCCTTTCTGCGTTCGAAAGACAGGTGGCCGAAAAACTGGTCATTGAAATCCGGAACAGGCTCAAATTCCTTCTGGAGGTCGGCCTGGACTACATCACGCTGGACAGGATGACCTTTACACTGAGCGGCGGGGAGGCCCAGCGGATCAATCTGGCAGCCGCTCTGAGCGCGTCCCTGGTGGGAACCCTTTTTGTCTTGGACGAGCCGAGCATCGGTCTTCATGCCAGGGATAATCAGCGTTTGGTCGAGATCCTGAAATCTTTGAAGGACATCGGCAACACGGTCCTGGTCGTCGAGCACGACCCGGATATCATCCGCTCCGCCGAATACATCGTCGACCTCGGACCAGCGGCTGGCGAAGCAGGAGGAGAGATCGTTTACGCCGGTCCCTTCAGAAGATTCGAGGAATTTTCCCCTTCTCTGACCGCCGATTATTTGAGAGGGGATAAGGTCATAAAATCTCCTAAGAGGAGACGCTCCCCTCGATCTTTCATCACTATCCGGGACGCCTATAAACACAATCTGAAAAACCTGGACATCCAAATCCCTTTGAATGTCTTCACCTGTGTCACGGGTGTTTCCGGGTCGGGGAAAAGCACCCTGCTCTATGATGTTTTGTACTTGGGCTGCCGGGAAGAGTCCAGCGACGGGTTCAAAGGAATCTCAGGACAAGAAAGGCTGGACAAGGTGCTGATGGTCGATCAATCGCCTCTCAGTACATCTCCCCGCTCCATTCCTGCCACCTATACCAAGGCCATGGACGAAATCCGGGCAGTGTTCAGCCAGACAAGAGAAGCCAAAGCCATGAGGTTCAAGCCGGGCGACTTTTCTTTTAACACGCCCGGAGGCAGGTGCGAAGAATGCAAGGGAGCGGGTCAGCAAATCGTGGAAATGCAGTTTCTCTCGGATATCGTCCTCACCTGCGAGGCGTGTAAGGGGAGAAGGTTCAAGGATGAAATCCTGGAGGTCAAATACAAGGGTAAAAATATCAGCGACGTTTTGGGAATGAGCGTGGCCGATGCCTGTGTTTTTTTTACCGAGCGACCGAAAATCGTCAAGAGGCTGACACCCCTTATTGAAGTGGGGTTGGGCTATCTCAAGCTGGGACAACCCACCACGACCCTTTCAGGGGGAGAGCTCCAGCGGATCAAGCTGGCCTTTAATCTGGTCCACCAGAAAGAAAAAAGAATCCTTTATCTCTTCGATGAGCCCACCATAGGGCTTCACCCCGACGATATCTCTACTCTTCTGGACACCTTCCAGAAGCTCGTGGACTACGGACACACTGTCGTCGTTATCGAACACAACCTGGATGTGATCAAATGCGCCGACCACATCATCGACCTGGGCCCCGAAGGAGGGGAACAGGGAGGTCGAGTGGTCGTCAAAGGCACTCCGGATCAGATTCTCCGATCCAAGCAATCCCACACCGCCCGTTTCCTCCGCAAACACCTCGCTTAGAAAAGCGATTCATCAAATCCCTATCCAATGATAGCGAGTTTTTTTAAGCACAAACTATCCTAAATCTATAGTGAGGATTAGTTAAATTTGATGGTTTCTCTGGCTGCATAACATATGCCCAGATAAGATACATCACAACATCACTCTGCCTTCCAGGTCAATTATTTGCTTTGGTGAAAGAAAAGTGGCGTATTGAATATCCAACTCAAAATCTAAAGCTGGTATAATATCGGTTATAGATCATGATTAAATACATTTTTCTTGAGCTGACAAACCATTGCAATTTCAGCTGTACATTTTGCCCAGATGGAATTATGACTAGAAAAAGGCAGTTTATGAGTGTTTCACTTGCATTCAAACTCTTAAGTGAGATCGCAAACAAAGGATTGACTGATGAACCCATTCAGTTGCACCTAATGGGGGAGCCTCTTCTTCATCCTAAAATATTCGATATAATCGATTACATGCATGATAAAGGCTTACCTGTGAGGCTATTTACAAACGGCGCTCTACTTGATAAGAGAAGGCGAAATAGAATCTTTAAAGCGCACATTGAAGAACTTGTTATCGGAATTCATACCTTTACCCCACAGCTTTATCATGATCATCGCAAAGGAAAGCTCGATTATAATGAATATATGGGGCGGATTCAAAATTGTATAGAGGATAAATTTCGATTTAATTCATCCATACAAATATATATTCAATACCTGAACACAAAATCATTTAATGCCGCGCGTCGAGAAAAAAATTATCAGCACGCGATTATTCCTTTAGTTGATAATAATCAAAAGGCTTTTACTGTTTTGGATGAATGGAAAAACTTCGGCCAGCAAATATCAAAAAAGTATGACTTGCATTTTGAACCAAAAGATTTAGAGTGTCTTCAGGGAGTTTATAAGGATAATCCACTAGATTGTCTGAAGGGAAATCATTGTGAAGTTCTTCCTGCTGTAATCTTTAGTTTCAAAGATATCAGCTCATTTTCGGATTATCTGCAAAAAGATGTTAGATATGTAGAAAGATTTAAAGCAGAATGCCGCTCTTTCCAGGAACAGTTGGCGGTCCTGGCGGATGGAACGTGTACACCCTGTTGTGTGGATTATGACGGCAAGATTGCTGTCGGAAATGTTAATAAGGACACCCTTGAAAATATTTGGCTCTCAAGGGAAATGAAAACAATCCAGGAAACCGGAGCGAAGGGAATACTGCCAACTCCAACCTGTCGGGTGTGTAAATCCATCCTGGTTGAAGACGATTATCAAAAACAGTTTGAAACCGGTCGGATTGAGGATTATTTTCTTATTTGCGGATGGTATCCGCTGGAAAAAGAAAGGGACGAATATTTTCGCTGGATGGGCAAAAGGGCGATCTTGGAGATAAAAGAAAGCAAGGGAGTATTGAAGCTGGAGGCCAGAAACACCCATCCTCAACTTGATAAGATTTCTTTATCAATCCAACAAGGATTGCATGTAGAAAAACATGAGCTTGATCACGGAGATTGGAAGAAAATCGATTATTATATAAAGGATATAAATCAATTTGGATGCCAGATCACTTTTGAATCCGATGTGTTCTGGATCCCATCAGAATTTTTCTATGGAAGCAAGGACCGTCGGGAATTGGGCGCTATGGTTAAAAATATGCGCATTGTGAATTTAGATTGATTTTTTTGCAGTATTGATTATTACGATCTACCTTGATTCAGCGGCTCGGCCAAGTAATTGTGCTTGTCTAGCTTTATGAGAAAATAACCCAATTTGATGATTTCGTTTTTAACTCGGTCAATGCGCGCTTTGATTGCTGGCCGTGCCTTTTCGTAAATAACGCCCCCTCCTATTTCCATGATCAGAACCGGATGATATTTTTTAATTGTCCTTCGGGCCCCGTCGATTACGTATCTTTCAAACCCCTCCACATCGATTTTGATGAGGGATACGTTTCGAAATCCAAAGCTGTCAATTGAACGAAGCTCTACTTTGTCCCCACCCTTTCCTACCCAAGTTCCGCCCTCGTTTCCCTGCTGCGTTGGAGACATCTCAACAATTTTTGAACTGGATCCCAGCGCAAATCGGAGTGGAACCACATTTTTAATCTTGTTAAGCTCCATATTATGAACGAGCTCCCTGTAAATCTTTCGTTGTGGTTCGAAGGCATACACGCGACCTCCTCTTCCGACGCATCTGGACATTAACACTGTATGCGTTCCGATGTAGGCCCCTGCATCGATGACAGTTGAGTCCTGTTTCACGTATTCTTTTATTGCATCGACTACACTTTCCTCCCAAACTTTACCACTGCGCAGCACGTTTTTGATGACGTCCTTAATATCATCTAAATAAAAAAGTCCAATGCTAGGAATTCGGTAGACTTCGTATTTTTCTCTTGGAAATTCTTCCAGGTAGACCTGTATCTCTTCTTCATCATGTAAAAGTCGCGCCTCAAGGGTTTTAGAGCTGATCACATTTTCATTCTGGCACGAGAGGTTTAGGGTAAGAAAAAAAAGAACTGGTATTATAAGAAAGAAAAATTTGTATTTCGGCAGTGCTTGGAGCATAGGGATTTTTGACTCTAGTTTCACATTGATTGGGAAAAAAATTATATAAAAGACCTAAAAAAGTGTCAAGTTGACACGTTGACATGGGTGGGAAGCAGTGGTATATGTCTCTGGATAAGAATCAGATATGGACACATATGGCTGGATATCCATCCTCCCTCCCCTTTTGGCCATCTTTCTGGCCATCAAAACAAAACATGTATACATCTCTCTGGTCTTAGGTATCTGGCTCGGCTGGACCATCATCCACGGTTGGAATCCTCTGGCCGGAATCATCCACACCGTCAGCGCCCTGGTGGACGTGTTCAAGGATGGGGATAACACCCGGGTGGTGCTTTTCAGCGCCTTGATCGGAGCCATCATCACCTTCACTCAGTACTCAGGCGGAATGAAGGGTTTCGTGAACTGGGTAGTGGGTAAAGGACTTGTCCGTACCCGCCGGTCCGCCGGCCTACTCGCCTGGTTTCTGGGATTCGTCATCTTCATTGAGTCCAGCATCTGCGTGCTTGTCTCGGGCGCCGTCTCCCGGCCCATTTTCGACAAACTGAAAATCTCCCGGGAAAAATTGAGCTACATTCTCGACTCCACCTCAGCCCCCAAGTGCGTGCTCATTCCCCTTAACGCCTGGGGGGCATTTGTGATCGGCCTTCTTGCCACCCAAGGTATGGAAAATCCTGTCCGAACCATCGTCTCCTCCATGCCCTTCAATTTTTACGCCATTTTCGCCCTCCTTCTGGTCCTTTTTGTCGTGATTTCGGGAAAGGACATCGGCCCGATGGGAAAGGCTGAAAAACGGGTAAGGGAGGAAAACAAGCTTTTGCGAGATGGGGCCGAACCGCTGATCTCGGACGATGTGGTGATGATGGAGGAAAAGACCGGAGTCAGACCCCGGGCCCTGAATATGATTATCCCGGTAGGGGTCATGGTCGCCGCCATGCCCGTCGTGCTCATCATCACCGGAAAAGGAAACTTGATGGAGGGATCGGGTTCGACATCCGTCCTCTGGTCGGTAATTCTCGGTCTCCTGGCAGGTGCCATCGCTTACCGGGCGCAGGGTATCATGCGCACCAGGGAGATAACCGACATCTTCATGAAAGGCGTCGGGGGGCTCGTTCCGCTGGCCAGCCTGATGATCCTGGCTTTTGCCATCGGGGACACCTGCGACGTGCTGGGAACAGGACCCTTTGTCGCTCAGGCAGCCAAAGCCGCCCTCAACCCTGGGGTCATCCCGGCCGTTATTTTCCTCATATCCTGTTTTATCGCCTTTTCCACCGGCACATCCTGGGGAACATTTGCCATCATGATCCCCATCGCCGTGCCGATCATCCGGATAATCGGGCTCCATCCAGGCCTGGTCCTCGCTGCCGTGCTGGGAGGAGGCGTGTTCGGCGACCACTGCTCTCCCATATCCGATACCACCATCATCTCCTCCATGGCCTCGGCCGCCGATCATATCGATCACGTCCGGACCCAGCTCCCTTATGCCCTGATCGCGGCTGGAGTCTCTCTTTTGTTTTTCGTCATTTTTGGGTATGCTTTGTCTTGAATAATACCTAAGCCATTCCTGCACAGAAGGAGACCATTTGTCTCCTTACAGGAGTAAGGATCGGATGAAATTTCGCCTCAAATATTTTCTTTTCCTCCTTATCCTGGTTTTTTGGGGTTCTTCCGTTTCGTTTGTGGCTCAAGAAAAAACTCCTGCTTTCTATCCCTATTCCGAAGCCCTGAAAAAATTCGAACGATTCGTCGAAGAACAGATGGGTTTCGACCAGACGCCGGGACTTTCCGTCGGCTTCTTCAAAGACGATATCAGCTGGACCTCGGCCTTCGGCTTCGCCGACCTGGAAAACAGAGTCCCGGCCAGACCCGAAAGTTCCTACCGGATGGCCTCCATCACCAAGACTTTTACGGCCTTCGCCGTCCTCCAGCTGGTAGAGAAGGGAAAAATTGACCTGGATGCCGAAATTCAGGCTTATGTCCCGTATTTTCCCCGCAAAAAGTGGCCGGTCACGGTCAGGCATTTGCTCGGGCATCTGGGAGGAATTCCTCATTACGTGGACCTGGATAAGGAACTTCATATCAAAGTGCCTAAAAACACCAGGGAGGCCCTGGCTATTTTTCAGGATTACGAGCTCATCGCCGAGCCCGGCACCAAATACCAATATTCCAGTTACGGGTACAACCTCCTCGGGGCGGCCATCGAAGGCACGTCCGGCCAATCCTACGGTGACTATATCAAGGAGCATATCTTCGACCCCCTGGGAATGACCGCCTCCAGAATGGACGATTCTCTGGCTATCATCCCCAACAGGGTAAAGGGATACCGCCTCCTGAACGGAAGAATCGTCCATTCCGAATTCATGGACAACTCCAGCCGGTTTGCCTCCGGAGGCACCCGCTCTACAATCGTCGATCTCCTGAAATACGCCAGAGGAATCATCCAGAAAAAGCTGGTTGGAGCAGAAACATGGCGCCAGATGCTGGAACCCATGGCCACCAAGGCCGGATGGCTTACCGGAAAGGGAATGGGTTGGAATGTCCGTCCCTTGCGGGGTCATTTCCAGATCTATCATGGGGGGGGCCAGGCGGAAACAAGAACCTTTCTGATGATCCTTCCTCTGGAGAATATGGCTATCGCCATCGCCTCGAACTTCGAGAACTTCGACCGGGAGCTTTACGCTTACAAGCTGGCCGAGTGCGTCCTCGGAGAGGATGTCAACACGCCTGTTTATTGTTCAGACGCACACGAACAGCTCATGTATTCAGCCTGCGAGCAGGTCTTCTCTTACGGGCTGAGCCAGTACGAATGGCAAAGAAGACCTCTCGCCCGAAGCGAAAGGGACCTCGAAGAGGCTTTTTTCTTCTTCAACCAAAATGCCGATCCCGCAGCCCTCAGGAGAAATCCGGAGGCAACGAGGAACAACCTGCTGGCCGGTATCCATCCGGCTGCCGGACAGGCCTTCACCAAAGTCGGATCGTTCATGGCCTCAGAGCTGGAGAGGGCCTACGGAAGGGAGAAGCTTCGGGGTTACCTCAAAGAAGGTCCGCTGGCTTTTTTCAGCGATTATAGCGATCTTCTCCAAGCCAGGCATACTACCTTGAAGGACTTCACGTTTTCGGTCCGTTTTACAGAATTGCTTTCGAGATGGACAAATGACTGGGCCCGGGCCTGCACTAACGAAACACGGCTCCTCCCTTTCTCTTTTGATACCGATCCTGAGGATCTCCGCCAAAAACTAGGCCAGACCTTTTCCCAAACCTCTTTGTATCCGGATTTTCATCAGGACCTGATACGCATCGCCCAGTACTACCTCAAGCAAGACGACACCAAAAGGGCCTTCCCTTTCCTCACTCTAGCCGAAGAACTCTACCCCAACCGAATTGCTTCTATGACCTCCCTCGCCTCACTCCATCTCTGGACCGGGAATGTACGGGAAGCCGAACGCCTGTTTAAAAAAGCCTACTCGAGCGATCCCAACCATCCGGCTGTGAGCGTCGATCAATTCCAAAGCCTAGCCCGCAGCCTCATTCAGGCCCGAAAAACAGAAATATTGCCTGGGCTGGCTGAAATCGTGAACGAACTTTACCCCCGATCCTGGAAAATCCTTCAGGGCCTCGGCGATATGTTCTTCAATCTCGGGGAAAAAGAACAGGCTATCCAGCATTACAGAAAAGCTTTGAAGCTCAATCCCGGTCTTAAGGATATTCGAGAACGGATAGAACTTCTCGAAAAAGAGAGGAAATGGCAGCCGGACGGGTGAGCGAGAAACCACTCTTGGGAAGGGGAATGGCATGAAAGAAGGTATCGGGGACATCTTCCAAATGGAAACGAAATATTTCAGGGGAAAGCTCTCAGGCGGCCCTCTGATATGGCAGGCCAAACCCAAAACCTATAAAACCTATCCCGAAGCCCAAAAAATCGAGCTGGAAAAGCCTTTGATGGAAGGGGGCAAGCCTCTTTGGAATGCCATCGGGCAAAGACGGAGTATCCGGAATTTCAAGGACCTTTCCCTCAAAAAAAAATATCTCTCCCAACTGCTCTGGGCCACCCAGGGTATCACGAGAAGGGAGATGGGTTTTGAATTCAGGATTGCCCCTTCGGCCGGAGCCCTCTATCCTGTGGAGACCTACCTTTTCCTCCACGATGTGGAGGATGTCGAACCCGGCATCTATCATTACAGCGTTCGAACGCACGAACTGGAGCAGCTTCAAAGAGGGGATTTTCGTCTGAAAATCTCTCAGGCTGCCCTCGACCAGGACATGGCCTTCTCCGCTAACGTAGTCTTTGTGTGGACGGCTGTATTCGAAAGGTCGAAATGGAAATACGCCCAAAGGGCCTTCAGGTATGTCTATTTGGATGCCGGCCACATCGCACAGAATCTGGCTCTGGCAGCGGTCGGTCTCGACCTGGGCACCTGCCAGATCGCCGCCCTTTATGATGAAGAAGTCAACTCCCTTCTCGGGGTGAATGGAAGGGAAGAGAGCGTGCTCTACATGAGCGTTGTCGGACATCCCCGATGATTTTTTCGTGAAGGAGGATAAATGAGAAATCATTTTCGGACCAGCATGGGTCTTTTTATTCTTTCTATCTTTACTCTCTGCTGTGCCAGGACGACGGTACAAGAAGAGAAACCCTGGGAATGGAGCCTGGATAAAATCCGGTCCACGGTCGATAATGTCCGGGCAGGTAAGGATCTCACCCCTGAAATTTGGCCGGGGGAGGCAACGGTTGCCGTGGCGCTATCCTTCGACTTCGATGCAGAAACCAATGACCTGAGGGATATGAATTTGTCTCCGGGGCTGTTCTCCCAGGGCGAGTATTCAGCCCGGGTATCTGTCCCCCGAATCCTGGGCCTTCTGGATCGATACGACATTCCCGCCTCTTTTTTCGTTCCTGCGGTCAGCGCTATTTTGCACCCGGAGGCCATTAAGGCCATCGTGTCCAAAGGACGTCACGAAATCGGCCTGCACGGATGGATCCACGAGCGGAACTCCCTCTTGAACGAGGGAGAGGAGAGAGAGCTGATGCGTCGATCCTTCGGCACGTTCCAAGAACTAACAGGCAAGGCTCCTAGAGGAATCCGCACCCCTTCCTGGGATTTCAGCCTTTACACGCTCGGAATCATTCAGGAGATGGGGCTCCTCTATGACAGCAGCCTGATGGCCGACGACCGGCCGTACGAGCTGCTTCAGGATGGAAAGCCCACAGGGATCGTCGAAATTCCCGTGGAATGGCTCCTCGACGATTATCCTTACTTCGGTTTTTCCCGATACGCCGGTATCCGGCCTCATATTCAGCCCATGGATGTCTTCTCGATTTGGGCGGAGGAGTTCGAGAAGGCC
Organism: uncultured Eubacteriales bacterium; assembly: GCA_964400735.1. Lineage (GTDB taxonomy): Bacteria > Acidobacteriota > Aminicenantia > Aminicenantales > Aminicenantaceae > CAYNVQ01. The sequence goes on from CAYNVQ010000002.1 coordinate 107,409, forward strand.
TATGAGGAAGGAACGTTGTTCGTCCTGACCATGCATCCCAAGTACATCGGCCACCGCAGCCGTATCTCCATGCTGGAAACCCTCATCCAGTATATTCAAAGCCACGAAAATGTCTGGTTCGCCACACATGGAGGTATCGCTCAATACGTGAAGAACGCAGGCGAAAGGGTGGAGTAATTTTGGATTTATTTTCCGCTGGATGAGCTGGCGCTTCTCTTTTCCTCGGTCTTCTCTTCGGCCTTCGCTTCGTCTTTTTCCGCAGGAATAAGCCCGACATTTTTTCTGATCTCGGTCTCCAATTGCCCGGCTAATTCGCGGTTCTCCTTGAGAAGCTTCTTGACGTTTTCTCTGCCCTGTCCCAATCGCTCCCCCTTGTAGGAATACCAGGTTCCGGTCTTTTCCACCAGGCCTGTGTCGACCCCACAGTCCACCAAGTCTCCTTCCAAGGATATGCCCTCTCCGTAGATGATGTCGAACTGGGCTTCCCTGAAGGGAGGGGCCATTTTGTTCTTGACGATCTTCACTTTGACCCGGTTCCCTATGATCTGGTCTCCATCCTTGAGAGCCGCAATCCGCCGGACATCGATCCTCATTGAGGAGTAAAACTTCAAAGCCCTTCCTCCGGTTGTGGTCTCCGGACTGCCCAGAAAAAACCCGATTTTTGCCCGGATCTGGTTGACGAAGATGAAGCAGGTCTTGGACCGGCTGACGATCGCCGTGAGCTTTCTCAATGCCTGGGACATCAATCGGGCTTGGAGCCCCATATGGGCATCTCCCATCTCCCCTTCCAGTTCGGCCTTGGGAACCAGGGCGGCCACAGAATCAACCACCACCACATCCACGGCACCGCTCCGCACCAGGACCTCGGCAATCTCCAAGGCTTGCTCTCCGTAATCCGGCTGGGAAATCAGAAGATTGTCCACATCCACCCCAACACTGGCTGCATAGGTAGGATCAAGGGCGTGCTCGGCATCGATAAAGGCTGCCTGTCCCCCCTGTTTTTGGGCTTCGGCGATAACATGCAAAGCAAGGGTGGATTTACCCGTGGCCTCAGGGCCGAAGACTTCGACCACCCGTCCGCGAGGGAACCCTCCTATCCCCAAGCTCAGATCAAAAGCAATCGAACCAGTGGGAATGGCCGGCACCTTCATGGCAGCCTCCTTCTGGCCGAGCTTCATCACCGATCCCTTGCCGAACTGCTTTTCTATCTGCAGGACGGCCGCTTCGATCGCTCTATTTCTCGATTCCCGTTTGTCTTCGCGTTCATCTTGTTTCATCCTGTCCTCCTGGGCCTTCCGAAAAAGAGCCCTCTCACTATTATGCTCCAAATGCCTGAATAAAAACAGACATCCTTCGCCTTATTTCTCTACCTAAGCACTGTAATCGTAGAACCCCTTCCCCGATTTTCGCCCTAGATACCCGGCATCCACCATCTTGCGCAGAAGGGGACAGGGTCTGTACTTGGAATCCTTGAATCCCTCGTAAAGCACCTCCATGATATGGAGACATACATCCAGACCTATCAGGTCGGCTAGGGCCAGAGGCCCCATCGGGTGGTTCATGCCCAATTTCATCACCGTATCGATCGCCTCCGCGCTTCCGACGCCTTCCATCAGGGCAAAGGCGGCTTCATTGATCATGGGCAGGAGGATGCGGTTGGCGATAAATCCCGGGTAGTCATTGGCCTCCACCGGAACTTTTCCCATGGCCTCGGCCAGGGATTTCACCTGTTCGAACGTTTCTGTGCTGGTGGCCATTCCCTTGATCAGCTCCACCAGGGCCATCATCGGAACCGGATTCATGAAATGCATGCCCATGAATTGCGAGGGACGGCTGGTCAAGGCCGCCAGGCGGGTAATGGAAATGGAGGAGGTATTGGAAGTCAGAACGACACAAGGGGCCAGGATTTTATCCAGCTCCAGCAAAACCCTTTTTTTCACCTCATAATCCTCGAACACCGCTTCTACGGCAAAGTCCACATCCTTCAACGAGGGCAGGCTGGAAGTCGTCTGGATCCGGCCCATAATATCGCTTGTTTCTCCTTTCGCCTTTCCCTTCTCTATCAGCTTGGAAACGCTTTTCTCTATCCTGGCAAGGGATTTTTCCAAAAGAGTCTCGCCCACATCATGGAGGAGGACTCCAAAACCGGAGGTAGCTGCCACTTGGGCAATCCCGCTTCCCATGGTTCCTGCACCGACGACCCCTATTTTCTTAATATCCATAGTGTCTCTCCTTTAGACCATTTCCACGGCCATGGCAATGGCGTCTCCTCCACCAAGACACAGAGACGCTATGCCTCGCTTCAGTCCTCGATGCTTCAGAGCATAGATCAGAGTGACAAGAATCCGTGTGCCCGAAGCCCCGATGGGGTGACCTAAGGCCACCGCCCCCCCGTGCACGTTCACCCTTTCCCGGTCCAAACCGAGTTCCCTGAGCAGGACCACCAGTTGGGACGAAAAAGCCTCGTTGATCTCGAAAAGGTCGACATCGGCAATCGTCCAGCCCACATTGGCCAGAAGCTTCTCTATAGCCCCCTTTGGAGCATACATAACCATCTTGGGCTCGAGAGCATTACTCGTAACAGCCAGAATCCGCACCATGGGCGTCAATCCTTTTTCCTTGACCGCGTCCGCCGAGGCCACGACCACCGCGGCTGCCCCGTCATTTAAACTAGACGCATTTCCGGCCGTAACTGTCCCATCTTTTTTAAAAACCGGCCGAAGTTTGGCCAACTTTTCAAGGGTCGCATCCTTACGGGGCCCCTCGTCCTGGGAAAACATCAGGGGATCCCCTTTTCTCTGGGGAACTTCCACAGGGATGATCTCCTCTTCAAAGTATCCTTTTTCGGTAGCGTGTATGGCCCTCTGGTGACTGCTCACCGCATAGGCATCCTGTTCTTCCCTGGTCGCACCGAACTTTTCCGCCACGACCTCGCCTGTCATCCCCATATGCTGGTTGTCGAAGGCGCACCAAAGTCCATCAAAGATCATGGCATCCTTCATCTGGATATCCCCGAATTTGACTCCGCTGCGCACTCCCCATACCAGGTGAGGTGCCTGGCTCATGCTCTCCATCCCACCGGCCATAACGATTTCGTTCTCCTCCAGCCAAATGGACTGGGCAGCCAGATGAACCGCTTTAAGCCCGGAGCCGCAAACCTTGTTCACCGCAAAGCTGTTAACCGTAGCCGGAATGCCCCCCTTCATCGAGGCCTGTTTGGCAGGGGCCTGACCAACGCCGGCAGAGACAACATTTCCCATGATGACTTCATCGATATCTTCCCCCTTCACTCCCGATCTTTTCAGGGCCTCCTTGATGGCTATGCCCCCTAATTCCGGGGCCTTGAAGTCCTTGATCGTTCCCAGAAAAGTGCCTATAGGAGTCCGGGCTCCCCCGATAATGAATACATCTCGTAGCTCACACATGTATTATTCCTCTCCTGTTAAATTGGTATCAAGACTCCCCTTATTTACCACAATTGGGTACCACTGTAAACCCACCAGCTGGGACGTTAGCATCCTTATTTCCGTGATGATTTATGAACTCGAACCCTAAGAGAGCAATGGGGGATAGTTGGAGCGACATCGGAGGATTTAGCCTTACTGAGTCAAGCTTGGAGGGAATCCGATGGAGTCGGACGGTGAGTATGTATTGAGCAAGTATAGACTTTGAGAGATGAGACTTACTAACACAAATCATTCCTTGGATTCAGATCAAACAGGCGAGTTACGCAACCGCCGACAAGGTTGATGAAGGAATGGCGTATAAAATCCGACTGGAACGATAACATCCCTCATTGCTCCAATCCTATCACGGTTTGGTGATGCCTCCAGCTGGGACGAAGATCCCATCACATTTTTTCTTAACTTATCGTTCTCTCGAGATGAAAATTTCCTTTTTTCTCTCTGCCCTAAGCCCTTTCCGGAACAGCTAAAAAATTGGAATAAAAGACCTACTTCTGCACTCTTTTCACTCAATTATCCACAGTTCACGCCAACCCGCTGCAACATCGATGATGGAGAAGATTTTTTAGGAAAGCCCAGTTATCTTCCCATCCTCCGTAATATCGATTCTTTCTGCAGACGGTATTTTGGGCAAGCCAGGCATAGTCATGATATCCCCGCAGTAGACGACCACGAAGCCGGCGCCTGAACTCAAGGAAGCATCGGTTACGATGAGGGCAAAATCACGCGGCCGTCCCAAAGCCTCATCATCTCCGGAAAGAGAATATTGGGTCTTGGCAATACAAACAGGGAGGTTCCCGAAACCCATCTTTTCGATGCGCCGGATTTCCCTTCTGGTTTTGCCCTCCATGGCCACCGAGGCCGCTCCGTAAATCTTCTGGGCGATGGCCTCGATTTTCTCGAGAAGGGGCATCTCCAACTCGTACAGATAATGAAAGTGACTTTCCTCTTCTTCGATGGTCAGGAGGACCTGCTCTGCCAACTCTTCTCCCCCTTCCCCTCCTCTGGCAAAAACCTCTGATACGGCCACCCTGGCCTTTTCTTCGAGGCAAAGCTTCCTGACCTTTTCCATCTCATCCGGGGTATCAGAGGGAAACCGGTTCAAGGCCACCACAAAGGGGACGCCAAAAGTCCTCATATTTTCCATGTGTTTTTTCAGGTTTACAAATCCCTTTTCCACGGCCCCGACGTTTTCCTTGTCCACTTCTTCCAATTTGACACCCCCGTGGAATTTCAGGGCTCGGATAGTGGCGACCAGCACACAGGCACTGGGTGCTGGGATGTGTCCTGTCCGGACAACGACATCAAAAAATTTCTCGGCTCCGAGGTCTGAACCGAACCCCGATTCGGTCACCACATAATCGGAATGGCTCAAAGCCAGTCGTGTGGCGATGACCGAGTTGGTGCCGTGGGCTATATTGGCAAAAGGCCCCCCATGAATCAGGGCCGGTGTTCCCTCCAGGGTCTGTACAAGGTTTGGCTTGAGGGCATCTTTCAGAAGAGCAGCCATAGCTCCCTCGGCTTTGACGGCGCGGGAAAACACAGGCTGACGGTCGGGAGAATACCCGATCAAGATATTCCCCAGCCTCTTCTTGAGGTCCTCCAATCCTTCCGAAAGACAAAGAATAGCCATTATCTCGGAGGCAGCGGTAATATCGAAACCCGTCTCCCTGGCTATTCCCCTCAGGGGCCCGCCTATGCCCACCACCACTTCCCGAAGAACGCGGTCATCCATATCCATGACCCTTTTCCAGGTCACCCGCCGGCAATCCAGAAGCCCGCAGGAGCCGTCGAAATGCAGGCGGTTGTCCACCATGGCCGCCAGAAGGTTATGGGCCGCTGTCACGGCATGGATGTCTCCTGTGAAGTGGAGATTTATCTCGTCGGCGGGCATCACCTGGGCGTATCCCCCTCCCGTGGCCCCCCCCTTCATTCCGAAGACAGGGCCGAGCGAAGGTTCTCTCAGGGCAACGGCCGTCTTTTTCCCCAACCGATTCAGCGCATCCGCCAGCCCGATAGACGTCGTAGTCTTCCCCTCACCGGCAGGCGTGGGACTCATCGCCGTGACCATGATCAATCGGCCTCCTCTCGCGCTTTTCTGTTCGACAGCCTCCGACGAAATCTTCGCCTTGAACTTTCCGTATCTTTCCAGGAGTCCAGGATCTACTCCTAATTTTTGCGCTATCTCTTCGATCGGCTTCATCCTGACTTTTTCTGCAATTTCTCTGTCGTCTAACATGTGAACCTCCTCCTTATGAGTTTACCTATAGGCTGCCGATTTGACAATTTATTTATTCTCCGCAGAAGCGCTTTTATTTCCGTGACTTTCTTTGTAGTCAGGCATGCTGGCTAGGAAGCCACCCGGAGGCGAGAGGGCATGGAAAAAAGCTTTACTGGCAGGCATATATTATCGTTCCCCCTCCAAGGTGTCGATGGGGAAGATCAGCGGGCTGAGGAACCAGCCTGTCTGCCTGTTCCTTTTTTGCAGAAATAAGGAGGTTTCCTCCCTCCACGCAATTATCCTAGATTCCAGGAGGATCTAGCTCTGTATCCTTCTTTTCAAATCCTGAAACAGGAACTCATAGTCCTCGATGAGGCCGTGATCGGCGAAGCTGTAATAGCGGTTGTTCCCGATGATGATATGATCCAGCACCTTCATCTGCATGGTGCTGGAAGCGAAAACCAGCTCTTTGGTGATCTCCCTGTCGCATTCCGATGGCTCGGGATCACCCGAGGGATGATTATGGACGAATATGACAGCAGATGCATCGTGACGCAAAGCGTTTTTTAAGATTTCCCTAGGATACACAGCACTTGTATCCACGGTTCCTTCAAAAAATGTTTCTTCTTCGATGATCTGATTCTTGGCATTTAAAAAGATAGCTTTGAATTTTTCTTTCTTGGCATCCCGCAGAGTGTGATACAAGTAGTCAAAGACTTCCCGGGATGAATGGCATACCGGCCGGCTCATCATGCGCTCCCGAAGAAAGCGCCTTGCGACTTCCTGGACCAGCTTGATGCCGAATATGTTCTGGGGACCGATGCCCTCGATTTCTTGAAGCTCGCCCTCGCTGGCCTCGAGCACACACCTCAACATCTTGAACCTTTGCATGGCCTTCTTGGCCGGCCTTTTACAATCCTTCCGGGGAGTTCCCAAAGTCAGCAGAAGCTCGACGATCTCATGATCCAAAAATCCTTGAAGCCCTCCTCTGAGAAACCTTTGTCGCAACCTTCTCCTATGCCCATCGTTTCGTTCATAGGCACGTTTGACTTCCTCTCCGCTGGTCTCTCGCATTCCAATAGACAGGACGAAATAAATTCGAAAAGTTTCACATAAAAGATGATCCAAGAATTAAATAAAATGAATTGTTCTTGCAGATAAGGATGGCGAATCTGGTCGCGCAGGTTCGCAAAGGTAAGTCAATCCAGGTGGAAAATAGCCGTAAACTATTTCTTATCGGACGAAAAAAACTCGAGGAAATAGAGCCTATCTGTCTCTTTTATTTTCAACCGCAAGAAATAAACAAGAACAGCGATAGAAATCCACATCCAAACCACAAAAACCCAAAGCCCGATCGACTCTTTTATATCCAAGGGTGCAGCGACGACCTTTTCGGGCTCCTGGGTTGCTTGGATTTCTTCTTTATCTTCTTTTTTTACTCCTTCCTCTTCCTGGGCCAAAGATGGCGGAACGAAAACCCACATAAACAAGTAAAGCGACAGGAGACCGAAGAGGAGTACGGTTTTTTTGGCGCCTTTCATAACAAACTCCAGACAGACATGATAAGGGCATAGAGAATAAAAACATAGGCCATCAGGGTGATGGTTTTTCCCTTTATCTGCGTCGGCTTATTATCGATGAAAGGGAGGAGAAAAAACAACACCGCCCCAGCGGCCATCAGCAGGACAGCCACGGTTTCGCCGCTGAGAAAAAGCATTTTGGCTGGAAAAATCTTCAGCGTCTGAAACAGAAAGAGAAAATACCATTCGGGTCTTATTCCTTCAGGCGCAGGGGCCATCAAGTCGGCGGCCTTTTCCAGCGATGGAGGGAAGAAAATAGCCGCGGTGAACAGGATACCGGCCAGCAAGAGCCAGACCACCGCTTCCCTGTAAACAAAATTGGGCCAGAAGGGAATTTCCTTTGCGTTCTCTCCCTTGTCCTCAACCTCCAGAGGAAGGCTCATTCCCTGTTTCTGGACCAGATAGATGTGAACAGCAAGAAGAATGAACAGGAAAATGGGGAGCATGCAGACATGGATACCGAAAAACCGGGTGAGGGTATCCCCGGTCACATCCTCGCCGCCCCTCAACAATTTGGTCACCCATCCCCCCACCACAGGTATAGCTCGGGGAATGTCCGTCCCCACTTTGGTAGCGGAAAAGGATAGGTCATCCCAGGGAAGAAGATACCCCGTGAATCCGAAGAACAGAGAAATCAGGAGCAGGAAAACCCCACTCACCCAGGTCAATTCCCTCGGCGAGCGGTAGGCCTTGGTGATCCATATGCTCAATAGATGGATGAAGACAAAGGCGATCATAAAGGAAGCCGCCCAGCTGTGGACGGACCGAATGATCCACCCGAGCGGGACTTCGGTCATGATGCGGGCAACACTCTGATTGGCCATCTCCAGCGTCGGTTTATAGTACAGGATGAGCATGAATCCCGTGATAACCTGGATGGCAAAAAACAAAAGGATGGCGCTTCCAGTATAGTACCAGATTGTGTGGCGGTGAATTGGCACTACTTTTTTGGTTAGAAAACCGGTGATCCCCGAGAGCCCAAATCTTTCGTCCAGCCAGGATCTCCAACCGTTCTTCATGAGTTTTCCTCTGGGCTTTCCTTCCTGATGACCAGGTCATCTCCTTCGATGATGAGGGTCAACCTTCGAAGCGGATGGGGAGGAGGTCCGCCGATATTTGTGCCCTTTTCATCATACCACCCGTCATGGCAGGCACAAAAAAATTTCTTTTGCTCGGGAAGATAGGTCACGTTACAATCCAGATGGGTGCAAACACCGACAAAGGCCCAGTATCTCCCATCGTCATTTTTTTTCACCAAGCCCAGCTTGCTTCCCCAGGAAAAATTTTTCACCGAATTCGCCGGCATTCCCTCGAAATCGGCAAAAGGCAGTATCACCTCGTCAGGTTCCCGGTAAGGGGGGAAAATAAACTTCACGACGGGGTACAGAAAGGAAGCTAAAAAGGCACCCGTCCATCCTCCCAGAATCCCATTCAGGAACTGACGTCGGGAGAAAAGCGAATGTTTGAGTTTCATTGTCTCTTCCGAAAAATCTGTTTGATCTTCTCCACCACCATTTTTCTCCTTAAGGCCTCGATCCCATCCGCCGGGCGCACATCCTTGGGGCAAACCTCATTGCACTTGAACACCGTGTCACATCCCCATATTCCAGACTCGGTGTTCACTCTGGACCAGTTTGAGAACGGCCTTTTATCTCTCGGATCCCTGACGAACCTGTAGAGCTTGGCCAAGGCTGCAGGCCCCAAGTATCGCTCGTCCCGGGAAGCAACGGGACAGGCCGCATAACAGCAGCCGCACAACACACAATTGATGAACTGAAAGATCCTGTCCATCTCCCGGTCCTCGATCCTATATCCTTTATCGGGAGCCTCTTCCATGGGTTGTAGATAGGGTTCGATTTTGAGAAGGGCTTCCCAGAAGGGGTCCATATTCACCACCAGGTCCTTCTGGATTTCCAGGTTGGGCAGAGGCTCGATGACGATTGAAGAGGAGCGAATCGACTCGAGGTCTCTCCGGCAGGCCAGATCGAAATTCCCGTTGATCACCATAGCACAGGAACCGCAGATAGCCTCCCGGCAGCTGTAACGGAAGGAAAGGGAACAGTCCTGCTCGTTGCGTATATCCATCAAGGCTTCCAGGACCGATTTTTTCTCTTCGGATTGGTAAATGAAGTCCTGGAAGGAGGGTTTTCCATCTTTCAAGGGATCGAATCTCAAAATCCGAAAAATATATTCTTTTTCCATCTCCCTCAATATTTTCTTTCTTTGGGCTCGTATTTGCCCAGCTTAACCTCTTTATAACCGATATGGGGCTTATGGTCTTTCAAAGTCATCAGGGTATGCTTGAGCCAGTCTTTATCGTTCCTCTTGGGAAAATCGATCCGGAAATGGGACCCCCGGGTCTCCTCCCTGTTAAGGGCCCCCAGGGTGATCGTCTCGGCCAAGTCCAGCATGGACTGAAATTCGATGATATTCACCAGTTCCTGGCTGTAGCGAAGGCAATTTCCCGAGATGAAGACTTTTTTGTAATCATCTCTTGCCATGGAAATTTCTTCCATTGCTTCGGAAAGATCATTTTTGTTCCGGAAGACGCCGACTCTATCGCTCATGATGTTTTTCAATCGATCCAGAAGACGATGGACTTTTATCCCTGAATCCTTTTTCCGCCAGGCTTCTATCTTGCCTTTCAATTCCAGTGCCTCATCCAGGAGAATTTTTTCGGCTTTGGCAACCGAACGCAAATGATTAACCCGCCGGGATGCTTCCTCTCCAGCGATTTTGCCGAACACTACTGTTTCTAAAAGCGAATTTCCTCCCAGGCGATTCGCCCCGTGTACGCTCACACAGGCACACTCTCCCGCGGCAAAAAAACCCTCCACACAAGAAGAACCGCTCTCGTCCACATCGATTCCCCCCATAGAGTAATGCTGGGCCGGCTGAATTGGAATAGGGGTGTCGATGGGATCAAGAGAGGCAAAATTGATGCAGATCTCCCGAATACCGGGTAGTCTTTTTTTTATCTTTTCGGCCCCCAAGTGCCTCAGATCGAGATGGACATATTCCTTCTCGAACCCATTCCCCTTATCCACCTCTGTCTGTATGGCACGGGCCACGATGTCGCGCGGCGCCAGTTCCATAGCCGAAGGGGCATAATCTTCCATAAATCTCTTTCCCTGGTTATTGACCAGGTATCCTCCCTCTCCCCGTGCCCCTTCGGTAATCAAGATGTTTTTTCCGAACAGGGAGGTCGGATGGAACTGGACGAATTCCATATCTTTGAGAGGAACGCCAGCTTGATAAGCGATCCCGATGCCGCTTCCATGGTTGATGAAAGCGTTGGTCGTTTTGAGGTAAACCCTCCCATAACCCCCGGTGGCAAATATAACCGTCCGGGCCTGAACAGGGAAGATTTCCCCGGAGGCCAAATCGTACACGACTACCCCACAGCATTTCCCCTCCGAAACCACAAGTCTTGTCACCAACCATTCATTGTAGAAATGGACATCTTTCTTGACCGATTGCTCGTAAAGGGTATGGAGGATGACCAACCCGGTCCGGTCTGTGGCATAACAGGTACGGGGGAATCCCGCCCCACCGAATGGTCTCTGGGCGATAACCCCTCCCGGAAACCGGCTGAAGGGAACCCCCAGAGCATCGAGTCCGTAAATGGTTGAGATGGCTTTTTCACACATCAACTCGGCAGAACTCTGGTCGGCAAGATAATCGCTGCCCTTGATGGTATCGAAGGCATGCCCTTCCCAGGTATCGTCCTTGCCGTTGGGGTTATTCCCCAATGCCGCATTGATCCCTCCCTGTGCCGCGACAGAATGGGAGCGGAGGGGATGAACTTTGGACACCACGGCCACTGAGAGCTGGGGGTCAATGTTCAGGGCAGCGGCCAATCCGGCCAATCCACCCCCGACGACAAGGATGTCATGACGAATCATTCAGTAATTCCTGGTGAAGTAAATGAGGAGCAAGGCAGCGCTGAACAGCGCGCCGAGCAAGGTAAAAACCCAAAAAAGCAGTTTTTCTTTTCTCGCCCCCAGGTCCATGATAACCGTTCTCAATCCATATAAGGCATGGAAGACAACGAATACAATCAGGATGGTATCGACAAACGGATTGGTGTGCAGGACAAGAGCCCAGTCGGGCTTCTGATCCTTGGTCATCAGGAAAAAGGAGGTCAAAAACTTGACACCTAAAAGAAAGATGAGCATTAGCCCGGAAACTCGATGAAAAACCCAAACAAACATGGAAGGTTCTCCTTTTTTGGAGGATATATTAAATTAAAGTCTGGCCGCTATGTCAAGGATTTCATAAGCATCGGAAACATCCTTTCGAGCTTGCTAAGAAACAACTAGCCAAGCCGACTCGATGACCCGTGTATCTTCCCCATCGATCCCTTGGAGGGGAAACAATAATATAGGCATGCCAGTGAAGCTTGCTTCCCATGCCTGCTCGCCTCGAATGGCTTTCCAACCATGTCATCCGGCTTTTAAAAAACGCCCCCGGAAGAGATATCCTCTTTGAAATTCCAGGAAAACTCATAATTTTTATCCGGTTCGGCCTACCCAGGTCTTTCAGTCTAGAAGAAATAGGCAAACCTTTTTAATCAAATAAGAGCTCCGAGGAAATCACTGGTTCTAAAAGAACTTCAATAAAAATGAAACGATTTGACTCTTTCATCTGTCCAGTAAAAAAGAAAAAAAATTCTGCTCGAAGGGAAGAGAAAAAATGAGTCAACGTCTAAACAGTGTTGGTTTATTGACACTAAAAAAGGAGGAGACTATGAAAAAAATCTATGCCATGCTAACGATCCTTTCTTTCTTGCTCATTCCCTTTCTTTATGCCCAGGCCGCCAATATCGCCGGAGACTGGGAAATGACCTCGCAGTCACCCCGCGGCGGGGAGAGGACAAGTGCCCTTCACTTCGACCAGGATGGAGAAAAAATCAAGGTCACCATGGAAGGCTTCAGAGGAGCCGAAATGACCGGCGAAGGAACCGTTCAGGGCAACAACGTCGCATGGACCGTGACGATGAGCACTCCGTCAGGAGGCGAATTCACGTTGACCTACAAGGGCACCGTGGAAGGCGACACCATGACCGGTACTGTCGAGATGGGGGACCGCGGCGCGAGAGATTGGACGGCCAAAAGAAAATAGCCTCAGCGTTCGCAAAAGGCTGCAAATCTCCTTTTTTAAAAGGGACTTTTCTGCATCGCTTTTCCATAAACACAAAAAATTCTTCAATTTAGAGGCCGCTTTTTTCTGTATCTTCCTTTACATCCTAAAAAAAGAAGTTGTCCCGAAGTGACGCGGAAAAAACATCAAAAAATATTATCCGTTTCCAAAAGGATTTCTATCGCATAAAATAGGAACCGAGTCAAACGTCAACTTGGTTTTAAGGATAAAGGAAGATTTTTTTCGGTCCTCCGTCTAAAGAGTGCAGGAGGACATGAAGAGTTGAAGTTTTATGGAAGAGAACAAGCTGGTCCGACGGAGCATAGAGGGCGACCAAGAGGCCTTCGGCGCTCTGGTAAAAAAGTATAAAACAAAGGTGTTCAATATGGCATATGGTTTCACTAGAGATCGAGAGGCGGCTGACGACCTCGCTCAAGAAATTTTTATAAAGGCCTACTATGCGCTGGGCAAATTCCAGTTCAAGGCTGGTTTCGGGACCTGGCTCTACCGGATAGCCGTCAACCACATAAAAGATCATCTGCGCAAACAAAAGAAGGAGAAACACATTTCCTTCGACGATGTGCACCAGGAATCCAGGCTATCCCAAGATGCGGCTGATCGAAGAGAGGACGCCCGGGAAAAAGAGAGGAGGATCAGGCTCATCCACCAGGGCTTACAACGCCTTCCTCAAAAACACCGGGTTATTCTCACTTTGAGAGATATCCAAGGGCATTCCTACGAAGAAATCGCCAGCATACTGAATCTTTCGCCGGGAACCGTGGACTCCCGTTTGCACCGGGCGAGAAAGATGCTTAGAGAAAAGATCGCACCTTTTTTAGCCCAGGAAGGAGGCTATCATGAAATGCACTAAGGTCGAAAAGTTGATCTCCAAATCTTTGGATGGTCTCCTATCCGACTCGGAAAAAAGCGCACTCGAAAATCATCTCCAAGATTGCCCTGCTTGCCAGAGGATCAGTAAGGAATACGCTTTCATGCTGGAAACTTTGAGAGATCCAGGATTTCCCGAGGAAAAGCCGTATTTTTGGGAGCGTCTGAAGCCTCGCTTGAAAGAGCAGAGAGCATTCTATTTTTGGCCTCTCTGGAAGAAATGGAGTATCCGGGCCGTTCCTCTCTCCATTATCGCCGTAGCGGCTCTTACCTTCGGATTGACCTTTTTCTCGCCCCAGCCGACAGATGAATTGAGCCAAACCGGGGATCTTCTTCTTCGTAACAGCCTTTCCCTCCCCGAACCCATAAATCTATTGGAAGAGGAAGACAACCAAAATAAAAGCATACAGCTCATCTTCATGGCCATGGAAGAGAAAAAGGACAGCGGGAGATATATTCCATGAAAAATAACTATAAATTTTGGATCGTTTTATCCTTTATCGCCGTTTTTGCCGTTGGTGTGGCCGGCGGAATTTTATTCGAGAACAATTTTTTCGATAAAAAACCCAGAAGGGAAGGGGAGAGGAGAAGCTCTGTCCGGTTCCCCACTTTGGAGATGATGGCCGAAGAGCTAGGCCTATCCTCAGATCAACAGGAAAAACTGCGAGAGATTTTCAAAAATAATGAAGAAAGATTAAATACATTGAGAAGTCAAATCCACGAACAGTATGCCGCCTTAAGGGCTCAACTCAAAGAGGAAATGGACCGGGTTTTTACAGACGAGCAGCAAGTGAAATTCGAGGCTATGATCGAGAAATATCTGGCAGAAAGAAAAAAAGAAATGGAAAAAAGGAATAGAAGACCTCCACAAGATGGTCATACTGATAAAGGAGAAAAAAGATGAGGAAGAAAATCATTCTCGGAATAATCGTTCTTGTCGTGATTGCAGGGATCGTTTTCGGACTGACCCTGTTCAACCGGAACGGCAAAAACGAACTGAAATATGAGAAGGAAGCCATAGACAGGGGAAACATTACAGCCCTGGTCGATACCACCGGCACCCTGAATCCGGTGACCATCGTGGATGTCGGCAGTCAGGTTTCAGGAAAGATCCTGAAAATTTATGTGGATTTCAATTCCCAAGTCAAACAGGGACAGATCATTGCCGAAATCGATCAGTCGCCCTTTATGACCAAAGTCCAGCAAAACGAAGCCAACTTTCTGAGCGCCCAGGCGAGCCTCGAAAAGTCAAAAGTCACGCTAGATAATTCTGAAAAGCAATACGAGCGTTCCAAGAGCCTTTTTGAAAAGGAATTGATTTCTTATGAGGAATTCGAAAACGTCGAAACCCAATACTTCGGAGCCAAGGCTGATCTTCAATCGAACGAAGCGCGGCTGGAACAGGCAAAGGCCCAATTGGACGCCAGCCGGGTCGACCTCGAATACACCATCATCAAATCCCCTATAGACGGGGTAGTGATCAACCGGAACGTCAACGAGGGACAGACCGTTGCCGCAAGCTTCCAGGCTCCGGTTTTGTTCCAGATCGCCAACGATCTCACCAAAATGCAGGTCGAATGCAGTGTGGATGAGGCCGATATAGGAAAAGTCAAGGAAGGGCAAAAGGTCCGCTTTACGGTCGATGCCTTCCCCACTGACAACTTCAACGGAATGGTCAGACAGGTCCGCTATTCCCCAGAGGTCATCCAAAATGTGGTCACCTACACCACCATTGTGGATGTGGACAATCCCGAAATGAAGCTCAGGCCAGGGATGACGGCAACCGTCTCTATCGTTGTGGGCGAGGCTCAAAATACACTCCGTGTTCTAAACACTGCCCTCCGCTTCCAACCGCCTCAAGAAGTGCTGCAGGCTCTATTCCAAGAAATGCGGCAGAAAAGACAGGCGGACGGAGGAAATTCCTCATCGCCGGCAGGCCAGTCTCAAGGCAGTAGTCCTCAACGAAAGCCCCAGGCTAATTCCCAGGCCGGCTTCCAGATGGGCGCTGGCGGGATGCGCGGCCAAATGAGAAACGCGAGCCGGGTCTGGATAGAGGATGAGAGTGGTAAACTGCGCATGGTCTTTATTCAGACCGGCGTAACGGACAATGTCTACACCCAAGTTACAGGAGGCGATCTGAAAGAAGGACAGGAAGTCATCACAGGGGAGAGTTCTAACGGACAATCTTCAAACCGAAATTCGCAGGACCTGAGACGAGGCATGATGTTCATGAGGCGTTAAGCGCTCTGCCCTGAAACATTCCCAAAGGATTTAAGCCATGGAAAACAATATCGTTATCCAGATGGAACATATCAGCCGAACCTACAAGGTCGGCGAAACCCAAGTCCGGGCTTTGAAAGAATTCTCCCAATCCATCCATAAAGCAGATCTACTGGCCATCATGGGTCCTTCTGGCTCTGGAAAATCCACGTTAATGAACATCATCGGATGCCTGGACAAGCCAACGACCGGTAACTACATATTCGAAGGACAAGAAGTTTCAAAAATGAACAAGAACCAGCTGGCCACTATCCGGAATAAAAAGATCGGGTTCGTTTTCCAGAATTTCAACCTGCTCTCACGGACAACAGCCCTGGAAAACACCGAACTCCCCCTCTTGTACTCTGATGTACCGAGCAAAAAGATCCGGGGGCTGGCGCTAAAGGCCTTAACCCAGGTAGGCCTCGAGGGCCGTGAACTCCACAAGACCAACCAGCTCTCCGGGGGAGAAATGCAGAGGGTGGCCATTGCCAGGGCACTGGTCAACTCGCCCTCTCTTCTTCTGGCCGATGAGCCGACCGGGAACCTGGACACGAAGACAGGAAACGAAATCATGGAGATCTTCAAAAAACTGAACAAGGAAAAAAACATAACCATCATACTGGTCACCCACGATCCGGAGGTAGCTGTTGTCGCCCATAAAACGATCTTTCTCCGCGACGGACTGATCGAAAAAATTAAGGTCAACGGGGAGTGATCCGATGAATGTCGTCAAAACATCTAAAGTCGCCTTAAAGGCCTTGAACCGGAATAAAATGCGTTCGTTCCTGACCGCTTTGGGGATCATCATCGGCGTGGGAGCGGTGATCGCTATGGTCAGCATCGGCCAGGGTGCAAAAGTGGAAGTCGAACAACGCTTCGAATCCATGGGCACCAACCTGCTCTTCGTGTATCCGGGAAGCCGATCCTACCAGGGCAGAAGGGGAGGAAGCACCTACACCAACCTTAAAGAGGCCGATGCCCAAGCGATTCTGGAAAACTGCAACGCCGTACAGTATATTTCCCCCAACGTCAACGGCCGGGCCCAGGTTGTTTACCAAAATAAAAACTGGAACACCTCCATTTACGGAGTGGGCGATAAATACCCCGAAATCCGGAATTGGCCTGTGGAAGAGGGGATCTTCTTCAGCGAGAGTCAGGTCCGGTCCGCTCAAAAAGTGGCTGTGCTCGGAAGCGAGGTCAGTCAAAATCTATTTGAAGGCGCAGACCCCATAGGCCAGGTCATACGAGTCAACAGGATCCCCTTCCGCGTGATCGGGGTGCTGGAATCAAAAGGAGAAAGCGGTGGATTTTTCAACCGGGACGATATGATCGCTATTCCCTACGCGACCGCCCAAAAAAGGCTCCTCGGGGTCGACTATATTCAGTCCATCGATGTGTCCGCCGTATCTTCCTCCCGCACCCATGAGGCCCAGGCTCAGATCGAAGAACTGTTGAGGATCCGGCACAAGATCGCTCCCGGAGCAGAGGACGACTTCAACATTCGAGACATGTCGGACATCGCCGAAAGCGCCTCCGAGGCCACCAAGATCCTGACCATTCTGCTGGGCGGGATTGCCTCAATATCTCTTCTCGTGGGCGGGATTGGCATCATGAACATCATGCTGGTTTCGGTGACCGAGCGCATCCGGGAGATAGGCATCCGCATGTCTGTCGGCGCCAAGGAAAGGGATATCCTGCTCCAATTCCTCACCGAGGCCATCGTCTTGAGCGTATTGGGAGGGATCCTGGGAATCCTGCTGGGCATCGGCAGCTCCCGTTTGATCACCCACTTCAGTCAGATGAAGACCGTGGTCTCTCTGGGATCCATATTTCTTGCTTTTATATTCGCGGGTTCGGTCGGGATATTCTTCGGCTTTTACCCGGCCCGAAAAGCCTCGAAATTGGACCCCATAGAAGCCTTGAGATATGAATAATCAACCAGGATCGTCGATAAAAAATGCCCCAATTGAGAAAAAAATTTGGAGAGGCAAGCGAAAGATACGAGAGTGAAACGATTCATGTATCTTTTCCGTATTAATTACCGTAGCTAAAACAAGGAGGTACAAAATGTGGAAAAAAGCGTTCGGTATTCTATTGATTCTCGCGACCGCCGCATTTTCTCAGGCCCAACAGCAGGAACCCACCCTTAATCTCTCTCTAGAGGATTGCATCGTGAAGGCCATGAAAAACAACCTCGGGGTAAAGATCGAGGTCTTGACTCCGGAAAACAGGATACACGCTCTTGGAGCGGCCAAGGAAAAATTCCTGCCGTCGTTCAGCTTGAGCTTATATGCGTCCGACTCGGAGCAAGCGTCATACTCCTTTCTCGAAGCCGCAGAGCTTCTCTCAACCAAGCAAAATCAGTATGCCCTAGATATCTCACAAGAAATTCCTTATGGTGGGAATCTCAACTTAACCTTAGATACGAGCAGGTACGATACCACCCGGACCGGAACCACTATCAATCCCAGCTACCGGGCCACATTAAGACTCGACTTCACCCAACCCCTGCTCCGGAATTTCGGGTACAAGATTTCCCGAAGAGAAATCATCGTGGCCCAGAATAACCTGGATATATCCGAAAAAGACCTGCAGAGATCCCTTCAGGATACCATCTACAGCGTGGAGGAAGCCTATTGGGGATTGGTGGCCAGCATCGAAAACCTCAAGGTGAGACAGCAGTCACTGAAGCTGGCCCAGGATTTTCTGGAAAGACAGAGAAGGGCAGTGGAGGTCGGAACCGAGGCCCCGATCGAAATCCTTTCCGCCCGATCAGAGGTCGCTACCCGCGAAGCAGACATCCTTGCAGCCCAGGCCGACGTCAAAAACAGCGAAGACCGCTTAAAGGTTATCCTCAACCTGATGGCCGAAGACCCGAAGTCGGAATTCTACAGCATAGTCCCTCAGGAGATGCCCGAATTCAAAGAAAAGGAAATAAGCCTGGATGAAGCTTTTGCTTCAGCCCTGCAAAACAGACCCGACCTGGAAGCAACCCGAATAGGGATCAAAAACAGTGAAATCAGCCTCGATTTTGCCAAAAACCAACAGCTTCCGGCCCTCAATCTCTCTGCCTCCTACTGGAGCCCGGGAGTATCCGGAACACAAATCTTGTATGAACGCACCCCGGAGTTTCCCTTAGGGGTAAAGGTAGGAGAGGTCCCTGGTGGTGTTGGTGATTCATTCAAAGACGTGTTCGGATTCAGATACAAGAACTGGTCTGTCAGGCTTACGCTGGACATCCCTCTAAACTCTTTCATTTCCCGGGCAAATCTGGCTCAAGCGCGGGTCGACCTGCAACAGGCCCAGCTGAGGCTTCAACAGCAGGAGCAGAACATCTATTTGGAAATCAAACAGGCCGTCAGGGCCGTCGAAACGAATTACCAGCGGGTGGAGGCCTACAAAGTAGCCAGGGAGCTCCGGCAACAGCAGCTAGCCGCCGAGGAGGAGAAACTCAAGGTGGGGCTGACCACCCCTTACTTTGTCCTTCAGTACCAGAGGGACCTGGCCACCGCCCAGACCACGGAACTCCAGGCCGTCATCGATTACAATCTTTCTCTAGCGAACTTGAGCCGGGCCATGGGCACCAGCCTTCAGGAGAAAAACATCTCCATGGTGGATGTGTACAACAGAAAACCTTAGGAAATATCTTTTTTCCGCTTTATCTCGAAGGACTCTCTAAAGAGTTTTAGGAATGATTTCGCTGCCATCGGATCTTCTGGTCATGCTATCATAGCCATCGTTAGCCCATCATCCAACCCAGAACGTCCTTTTATCCCGGAAGAAAAGATTTCTATGAAAACAACGAAACACAAGACATAAATTCTGGATTCATTTATAATATACTTTAAATTTCCGGGCTGGCCCCTCAGCCTTTGATTGAATAATCGTGATGCAAAAAAGAAGGTTTATCTATCTTTCCGTCATCATCACCCTTTTGTCTCTTTGCAGTGTTTTTTCTCAGGCTGAAGATAAAGAAGAAGATTACAACATCCTGGCAAGCAGATTTTCATCTCCGCCCAAAATAGACGGGGCCATTGATAATCCTATTTGGAAACAGGGAGTTGTCCTCGACTCTTTCACCCAATATGAACCCCAGGAGGGGGCAATCCCTACGGAAAAGACCGTGGCCTACATCGGCTACGACGATAAAAATCTGTACATAGCCGTAAAGGCTTATGATTCCAATCCCAACGCTGTCCGGGCCTGCTTGGCTCAGCGGGATAAGGTCACGGGAGATGATGGAATAACCGTCTATCTCGACACCTTCAACGACAAAAAACGGGCCTTTGTCTTCCAGGTCAACCCCTGTGGGGTTCAGGTCGATGGCATCTACACCGAGGAAAGACGCCGTGGAAGGGGAGGGGGATTTTTCGGGTTCGACCGCAACTTCGACACTTTTTTCCTCAGCAACGCCAGTATAGACGAAGAAGGCTACACCGTGGAAATGGCCATCCCCTTCAAGAGTCTTCGTTTTCCGAACACGAAAAATCAGGTCTGGGGGCTCCAGATCATGCGGAATATCCGAAGAAAAAACGAAGAGATCTACTGGCATCCCCGATCGCGCGATGTGAACGGTTTTCTTATCCAGGCCGGCACCCTCGTTCTGGAGGAACAGATCGCAAAAGGAAAAAATTTCGAGGTCATGCCCGTCCTCACTGGCCTCAAAGCGATGGACACCAAATTCGATCCCGAACCAGGGTTGAACTTCAAATACGGCATCACTTCTGATCTTACCGCAGATTTCACCCTCAATCCCGACTTCAGCCAGGTCGAAGCCGATATGCCCCAAATCGATGTCAACCAGAGGTACGCTCTCTACTATCCGGAAACCCGTCCCTTTTTCCTGGAAGGGAAAGACTTTTTCGACACACCATTCGAAATGGCTTATACACGAAACATCGTCAACCCTTTCTGGGGAACGAGGCTGACCGGCAAAGTGGGAAAAATCACTATTGGTTTCATGAGCGCCTACGATGAAACTCCGGCCGAGATTGACAATCCCTGGGAAGACGAACCCGACCTTACCGGTTATAAGGCCCTGGTGAATGTATTCCGTCTCAAGCGGGACCTTTATCCCGAGTCCCATATCGGTTTTATCTTTACGGATAAGGAAATGGGGCTCTCCTGGAGCAATATCACCGATAATTTCAACCGGGCGGGCGGAGTCGATGGTCATTTCAAGTTCTTAAACAATTATCGATTCTCCTTTCAACTCGTGGGCTCTCAGACCAAATGGAAAAACGATAAAACCGGATTCGTTCCGGCCATGTCTTTCAATTTCAGCCGACAAGCCCGACATCTGACATTTTCTGTCGACTACAACCAAATCCCAGAGGAATTCGAAGCCTCTCTCGGCTTCTTCCGCCGGAAGGACATCCGGTCCTTCAACTCCCGCCTCAGCTACGCCTTTTTGCCCATGAATGACCTTATCGTGGATATCCGTCCCTCTATCGAGTACCGGAGGATCTATGATTTTGACGACATCTTAACCGACGAGGAACTCCGGCTGGGATTTTTTATTAGCGGCTGGAGAGGTTCCCATATCTGGGGAGGATTCACCACCGAACTGGAGAGATACGAGGGGATCGATTTTTACAAGAAGTCTTTCCGGGTCAGAATCAGTTCCGACCCCTTCTCCTGGATCAACGGAAGCTTCAACTTCAACTTCGGAGATTCGATCTACTATGATGAAAATCCCTATTTGGGCTACAAAGTTTCCTGGGAACTAAGGTTTACCTTAAAACCTCTCACCAACCTCCGTCTTTTTTATAACCTGCAGAACGATAATTTCTACCAAAACAAAGGCGGAGATAAAGTCTACACCATAAACATCATCAGCCAGAGAATCTCCTACCAGTTATCCCGCACCCTAACCCTACGTCTGATAACGGATTACAACGATTACTACAAATCCATCTACACCAGCCTTCTTTTGAGCTACGAGCTAAGACCGGGAACGGTTTTTTATGTCGGTATCGACGACAACCAAGAACAGGACGAGACAGGAATCTATAAGATCGGAGGGCGTTTTTTCTTCGTCAAGTTCTCCTATTGGTGGCGAATCTAGTGGCTGCCCTCTAACAATGCTTCCCGAGTCGAGAAAAGAACTTCCAATTCCGCGGTCGTCATAAGAAATGTCAATCCAGTTGAGGCGGAAGCCTTTCGAGGCGATGGGGCACGGGTTTCCCGGAGACTAGAGCGAGCCGTGGAATAGGTGGTTTATCATCGATCCCCAAATGCGCTAGAATAGAGGATGAGCATGAAAAAAATATCAATATGTTTTCTGTTTTTTTGTTTCATCATCCCTGTATCTGGCCAATCCTCGGCTAAAAAGAATTTCAATCTCTCCGAAATCATCAACCTCGCTCTGGAAAACAGCCCTATCCTTCAGGCCAAACAAAAGGAAGTCCAAGCCATGGAGGCGTCCTTCGAGGCCTCAAAACGCCTCATCAATCCAGAACTCGAATACCAGAGAGGAAGAGCAAAGTCATGGGATCAAACGAGAGAAAGGACAACCGAGGAGATTTCTCTTTCTCAGTACATTGAAAATCCTTTCAAGCGGCACTACCGCATCCAGGTGTTTGAAAACGACTGGAGAGCCGTCTCCTTCGCTTATGACACTCAGACACTCGAGATCGTTTTCGAGGTGAAAAAGCTTTTTTATGAGATTCTTCTCTACAAAGCCAAGGAGGACTTAGCCAGTCACAATCTGGATTCCATCCAGAAAATCCACACGTTGATCGATAAGCGGGTCGAATTGGGAGAAATCAAAGAGCTGGAGGCCATCAAGCTCTATGTAGAATTCTTGAAAGCCCAAAATGAACGAAACAGGGTAAAGACCGAACTGACGAGGGCTCAGGAAAATCTGAATCAGCTCCTGGGGAAGATGCTGCCTTCTGATTTCGAGCTTATCGGAGAATTGTCCTACGCCAAGACCAAAATCGAAGAAGACATCCTCCTGCAAAAAGCCCTCCTCAATCACCCCTTGACTAAAGAAAGGGAGGCTCGATTGGAGCAGGCCAAAAGTAATGAGAACTATGTTAGATGGCAGCGATTCCCAGATTTCCGGCTCTCCGGTTTCAGCCGCAAAGAACTGGACGGCCAAAATAGAGGAGTCGGCATCTCCGTGGACATCCCCCTCTGGAACTTCAAGTCGAGGGAAATCCAGGAAGCCGAAAATTTGGTGCTGATGGAGGAAGAGAAACTGAGAGCTCTGCAGTTGGAGATGTCCGCTCAGATCAAATCCAAGATCAACCAATTGAAGCTTTCGGAACAAAACCTCCAGATTTTTCATCAGGGACTGCTTCAACAGGCAGAGCAAAGCCTTAAAATTTCGGAAGTCAGCTACACCCAAGGAGAAATCTCCCTTATCGAATATCTAGATTCCCAGAGAACCTACTTCAGTATTCTGAATGATTACCAGGATTCGCTTTATAGATGGAATATGGATAAGGCCGCCTTGGAAGCGGCTGTCGGAGAAGACATAAAATGAAAAAAAACATTCTTATATTTTCCATCCTTCTTCTCGCCTTTTGCGGGCAAGGGGACAAAGACATCCCTCCCGGCCCCGAGCTACAGGCACAACAGAGGCAGATGGAGAATGAATACGCAGAAGGTTCCCCGGAGGCGGAACAACACCAGCATACTGAGCTTCGAGTGTCTCTCGCCAAGCAGAAGGAATGGGGAATCGTCGTAGGGATCGCAGCCAGTGAGGATATTCCTACGGCTATCGAGCTTCCCGGAGTCTTGACCGTCAACCAAAACAGGACTGCCCAGATTTCCTCCTTCGTCCAGGGAAAGGTCGTTTCCTATTCGGTAGACCTGGGCGATCGGGTGAAAAAGGGACAGCCCCTGGTCACCATAAATTCACCTGAATTCGCCCAAGCTCAGGCAGACTTTTTACAGGCCCGTGCCAAATATATCCTCAGTCAGAAGGAGTACGAACGGGCCAAGATGCTGTGGGCTGAAAAGGCCATCGAAGAAAAGGAATATTTAAGGCGCGAGGCCGAATACGAAAAGCTGGCTACCGAATACGGGGTGCTGGGATCTGCGCTTCATTCCTACGGGATCACTCATGATCAGATCGACGAGCTTATCAAAAAATGCCAGGCCGTTGAAGACCAAGAATACAAATGCGAGCTCGCCGAGCCAAACCTCCCCCTCCTTTCCCCGATAGCCGGATCGGTGATTTTTCGGGATGTGATAAAGGGGGAGCATGTAGATCCTCAAAAAATCCTCTTCACTGTCTCCGACCTCGACAACCTCTGGGCTCTTCTGGACGCCCACGAAAAGGACATCCCTTTCATCCAAAAAGAGAGTCAGGTCAAAATCACGTCATCCGTTTATTCCGGGAGATATTTCAGAGGAAAAATCGATTATATCAGCGATCTCATCGACGAAACACTTCGGACGATAAAGATCCGGGTCGAAGTCGATAACAGCGACCGGCTGCTCAAACCCAATATGTACATCCTGGGGACTATCGAGAGTCGACTGGAGCAAAAAAATAGCTTGGTCATTCCTGAAGAGGCGATTCAAAGCTTGAACGGAGAAAAAATAGTCTTTATCCCCGAAGAAGAAGATGTTTTTGTCATTCGTCACGTTCAGCTGGGAGACAAGGCCGGCGAAAAAAGGATCATCGCCCAAGGCTTGAAGGAAGGAGAGAAAATAGTCACTAAGGGCGCTTTTTATCTCAAAGCAGAGCTATCAAAGTCAACGTTCGGGCACTCCCATGTGCATTGATTTTTTAAACCTTAAGAGTTGAGGGAATGATACAAAAACTTGTCCATTTCTCGCTGAGGCAACGGGTGTTCGTCATCTTGATCACCATCCTCCTGGCTCTTTTGGGAGCGCTAGCCCTGGAGAAGCTTCCCATAGATGTTTTTCCCGACCCCTCTCCCCCGTTGGTTCAAATCTACACAGAGGCCCACGGGATGGCGCCGGAAGAAGTCGAGAGGCTGATTTCCTACCCCATCGAAGCATCCATGTTCGGTCTCCCCAAAGTCCAGAACATTCGCTCCTTTTCGACTTTCGGCCTGTCCATCATCAACGTTTACTTCCTGGAGAAAACCGACATCTACTGGGCTCGTCAGCTCGTCTCCCAAAGACTTCTCGAAGCGAGGGAGAGCATCCCGGAACAGGCGCACAATCCAGTGCTGGGCCCGATCGCCACCGGACTGGGCCTGGTCTATCTCTATTATCTAGATAGCGAGGATCACTCCACACTCGAGCTCCGGACTATTCAGGACTGGCTCATCAAATATGAGCTCAAATCCGTTCCAGAAGTCTCCCAGGTTTTGAGCATAGGAGGAGACGTCAGGCAGTTTCAGATTCTGGTCGATCCCTACTCGCTCCTTGAGTACAACCTGTCGATTTCAGAACTCTCAGAAAGGGTCAAACAAAACAACCAGAACATGGGCGCCAGCTTCATCACCAAGGGCAAGGAGGAGTACATCGTCAGAAGCGTGGGATTGATCCAAACCATAGAAGGCCTCGAAAATATTGTGGTGGCCAATCAAAAGGGAACACCTGTCTATCTCAAAGACGTAGCCGACGTCAAAATCCTTCCTGCCATAAAAAGAGGAACAGCTCTGGTCAACGGGGAAGGGGAAAAGGTCGTCGGGATGGTCCTTAAGCTCTTCGGGTCCAATACCGCCCGGGTGATCAAGAATCTAGAGGAAAGGATCGCAGAGATAAAAAAGTCCCTTCCTCAGGGGGTGACGATTGTCCCCTTCTATAACCAGGCTTCTTTGGTAAAAAAATGCTTCTCCACGGTCGGAGTCAACTTGATCCTTGGAATCATCCTGGTCATCATAGTGCTATTTTTATTTATGGGAGATTTTTCTTCGGCTCTAATAACCGTCTTTTCCCTGCCTTTCTCGATTCTCTTCTCTTTCATTCTGATGCAGCGCATTGGCCTATCGGCGGACTTGATCTCATTCGGTGGACTAGCTATAGGCATTGGACTGATCGCGGACGCCACCATTATTTTGATGGAGAACGCCCACCGCCACCTTCAATTATCCTACGAATCAAAGGCGCACGCCATCGTATCGGCCGCAGAGGAAGTGGGACGGCCCCTCTTTTTTGCCATCGCCATCATTGTTCTCGTCTTCCTGCCGATTTTTACCCTCACTGGTGTTGAAGGAATTATGTTTCGCCCCATGGGATATACTATCTCATTTGCTCTAGCAGGATCCCTGACTTTCGCTCTAGTTTCCGCTCCGGCCCTCTCCTCTATTTTTCTCAAACAAAAAAAAGCTCAATCTCAGGAGCCCATCCTCATCCGGCAGCTCAAAAAACTGTATCTTCCCTTTTTCCATTTCTGTGAAAGGCATAGAAAAACGGTCTTTCTGGCCACCTTCCTCATTTTTCTTTCCGGAGTCATCATCATCCCTTTTCTGGGAAGAGAATATATCCCTTACTTGGAAGAAGGAACACTCCACCTCCGGGTGACCCTGGACCCCAACATCAGCCTCCAGGAGACCATCTCAATGGCCACATCAATCGAGAAAACCATCAAGGAAACTCCAGAGGTCACCGGGGTCTTGACCCGTATCGGCAGGGGAGAGGTCGGAAGCCATGCTCACTTTGTCAACGACGCGGAGATACTCATTAAATACAACCCTATCCAGAAATGGAAGCATTTCCGCAACAAGGAGGAATTCATCGAGGAAATCGAGCATAGGCTGGATAAATTCCCCGGATTGAGCCTCAACATGACCCAACCCATCGCCCACAACCTGGATGAGCTGATCACTGGAGTCAAGTCCCAGCTCGCCGTGAAAATATACGGAGAAAATTTCGAGACCCTCAAAGAAAAATCCATACAGGTCAAAGAGCTGATTGCAAGTATAACAGGGGCCTCCGATGTCCAGGTAGAACAATTCACCGGACAAAACCATATACAGATCATTCTCCGAATGGAAAGAACCGCCCGTTATGGTCTGAACACCCAGGATATTCAGGAAACGATAGAAGCATCCGTGGGCGGGATCGTCCTGGGGCAAATCTACGAAGAACAGAAAAGATTCGACATATTCCTCCGCTTCAAACCCGAATTCAGGGGAAACATCGAACAAATCGGAAATCTCCTGATTCCTCTTCCCGGAGGAGGACAAATCCCACTGCAACAGATCGCATCGATTGAGGAAACCATCGGGCCCAGGGTGATCAACCGGGAAAACAATAAAAGATTCATCACCATCCAGTGCAACATCCGGGGAAGGGACATCGGACGGTTTGTGGGTGAAGCCCAAAAAAAAATTGACAAAAATATACAGCTCCCTCCTGAATACCTGATCAAGTGGGGGGGACAATTCGAGCTCCAGCAACGGGCCAACCGTAGATTTGCCATCATCACTCCCATCATGCTTGCCTTGGTGGCCCTCCTTCTCTTCACCATTTTTTACTCCTTCCAAGAAGTGCTGATAATCCTGATAAACATCCCTCTGGCTTTGACCGGAGGCATCCTGGCCTTGAAATTTTCAGGTCTCTACCTGAGTGTTCCGGCTTCCATCGGTTTTATCGCTATCTTCGGGATAGCCCTGGAGGATGGACTGGTCCTCCTTTCTGCCTTTCACCGCAACCTGAAGCAGGGGATGACTTTGAGAGACGCTGTGCATAGCGGGATAAGCATCAAGCTCCGTCCGGTGTTGATGACGACATTCACCACCGTTTTCGGTGTTCTTCCTCTCCTCTTAGCCCAAGGACCGGGAGCTGAAATCCAAAGGCCGCTGGCAACCGTGGTCGTCGGGGGGCTTATCACCTCTACGCTGGTTACCCTTATTGTCCTTCCGCTCATCTTTCAGACGCTCAAAAAGGTAAAAATTTGAGAAATAAAAAATACAGCGCTCTCGTATTGATTATCGGTTTAATGATGGCGTCTACGCTCATATTGCCCTCCTGCGGCTCTAACTCCAAAGGAATCATCATCTTCTGTGCTGGAGACAGCATCACCGAATTCGGCTATCCCAGATTTTTGCACAGAATCCTTAACAGGGAGGGAATACGGAACAAGGTCATAAACCGGGGCCGAAGCGGCCACAATTCAAGAGAGTATCTTCAGCTTTTGAAAAAAAACCAAACCGTCTGGGCTGAGAACTCACCGGATTTCATTCTCCTCCAACTGGGAACCAACGACATCCGTATCGACCAGGACCAGGTGTCGGCTGATGAATTTTACCGGAATATAAAGGAAACCATCCATCTCTTCCGAGAATGGAGAACACGAATCGGATCCCCCCCCAGCCTCCTCCTCGCTACCATTCCTCCTATTCCTGAGGGAACCCCTTTTCCTTTTAATTCCTCCTCCAGAAAAAGGGTGCAGGAAGATATCAATCCTCTCATCGAAAAAATCGCCCTGGAGGAAAACCTGCCCATTGTGGACAATTTTTCTCTATTTCTCGGCTCGCCCCATCTTCTTCCCGAAGTCCATCCTTCAAAAGAGGGCTACGAAGCCATGGCCCAGAACTGGTACGAAGCCTTGAAAAAAGCAGGCATCGGGAAAACGACCTAACTCGCTCCTGGTTTTGTCTGATCGGATCAATTATCTGTCTATTGCCTGTGGACAAAGCTTGATATTTTCACGAAAAGGTGTTAGGATAAAAAACAAAGGTAAGTTCCAGACTTTGTTCTCAGCCTGAATCTAGGAGTACAATTATGAACAGAAAACTTATCCGACCCAACCTCACCGAATACAAGGAAAAAATGAGCAAAGAGTCTGCCAAAAAAAAGCAGCACCCCGGCTACGAGACCCATGCCGAAAATTACTATTATCTCAAACAGATGAACAAAAAAACCCCCATGGCCCTCGTACTTCAAGAAGGCGAAACAGTCGAAGGATACATCGAGTGGTATGACCGGCACTGTATAAAGCTCAACAGGGAGAATAAACCAAATCTTCTGGTCTTCAAAAGATGCATAAAATATATGTACAAGCTTGAAGACATCAAGGAAACTGACTCATCGACTAAAAGCAAGAAATGATCCTTCCCAAGATCGGCATCACTCTTGGGGATCCCGGAGGGGTCGGTCCCGAGGTTGCCCTGAAGGCGCTTTGTTCCCTCTCTTCTCTACCGCCAGCCCACTATATCCTCTTCGGATCCCGGATGATCGCAGAAAAGGAGAGGGATGCATTGAATCTGTCGGTGTCGTTGCTCCCTCAAACGGGAATGAAGAATGAATATTCCGGCTCCTCGATCTCCCTTTATAACATCGAACTTCCCAGGCTGTCTCCTGATAAGGGAAATCCAAATTCCACTAACGGGAAGGCTTCTTTCATGTATTTCGAACAGGCCGTACGGGAAGCCCAGGAGGAAAATCTCCAGGCTATCGTAACCGCCCCGGTTTCCAAGCGATCCTGGGAGCTGGCTGGCATCCGCTGGGCTGGACACACTGATTACCTTAGTTATCACTACCCTGAAGCGATCATGTTTTTCTGGTCGGAAAAATTGAAGGTGGCCCTTTACACCCATCACATCCCGTTGAAACAAGCCATTGGAAAGGTACAGAAAAAATCCCTCTTTGATTTTTTTCTCAGGCTCGATAAAAACCTTAGACGTATCCTATCCCGCAACCATGAATTTATGGTATCCGGTCTGAACCCCCACGCCGGAGAGCAAGGGCGCATGGGGTCGGAAGAAAGGGAGGAGATCATCCCGGCTATAGAAACCGCAAAAAAAGAAGGATTGTCCATCAGCGGCCCGTATCCTCCTGATGTCGTCTTTCGGAAATCCTTAAACGAACCCGACAAAATCGTTATCGCCCTCTACCATGACCAGGGTTTGATCCCCTTCAAGCTACTCGCCTTTGATCAGGGCGTCAACCTCACCTTGGGCCTTCCTTTTGTCCGGACATCACCCGACCATGGGACAGCCTTTGATATCTCCGGAAAAGGCCTCGCCAATCCTCAAAGCATGGTGGAAGCCATCCGGCTTTCCCATAGATTTCTGGGGCCCAATCAAGAAAAAAAATGAAAATCTGTACGTTCAACGTCAATTCCATCAGGGTCAGGGTGGATTTAATCAGCGAGTGGCTGAACCACAGGAATCAGGATATTGATGTGCTGTGTCTCCAGGAACTTAAGTCGACTGGAGAATCTTTTCCCTACAAAGATTTCGAGAAATTTGGGTTTGCCTGTGAGGTATTAGGGCAAAAAGCGTATAACGGGGTGGCCATCTGTTCCCGTCATCCGCTTGATGACACAAAAAAGGGATTTGCCGATGCGGTTTGGGATGAACAGAGCCGGCTCATAGGAGTCAGAATAAAAAATATCCACATTCTCAATATCTATGCTCCGCACGGTGGACTCAGGGGGGAAGAAAAATTCGAATACAAAATGGCCTGGTATGAAAATTTGCTCTCTTATATCGAAGCTTCTTTCTCTCCCCGAGACCCCCTCCTTCTCGTGGGTGATTTCAACGTAGCCAGAGAAGACCGGGACGTGTACGACCCTGAAACCCTCCGAGATACCATCGGTACCATGCCTGAAGAAAGAAAGGCCTTTAATAAAATCCTCGACTGGGGATTTTCCGACATCTTTCGCACTATCTATCCGGATAGCATTCAATACACGTGGTGGGATTATGTCGGAGGGGCCATCTGGAAAAATGAGGGAATGAGGATCGATTATCTATTGGGCACAAAATCGCTTCTTCCCCGAATAGAGACGGTGGAGGTCGATCTCTGGCCCCGCCGGCGGCGAACGCCTAAACCCTCTGACCATGCTCCGCTCATCGTCACTTTCAAAACGGAAAAGCACCAACCCTAACGCCACCTCTTCAATTCGGCCCTCATCTCCCGCTCGATATCCCTTTCTTTGATGGCCTCCTTTTTCTGATAGACTCTTTTTCCTTTGGCCAGGGAAATTTCTACTTTCACTTTTCCCTTTGCATTTATGAAAACCCTTGTCGGCACCAGCGTCAATCCTTTCTCTATAACTTTTCCTGTCAAACGTTTGATTTCGCGGCGGTGGAGAAGCAGCTTCCTTTCCCGCCTCGGATCATGATTGTATCGGTTAGCCGCCTCATAAGGGCTTATATGACAGTTGATAAGAAAGATCTCCCCTTCCTTGATATCTGCATAGCTTTCTTTCAGGCTTATCCGCCCTTCCCTGATGGACTTGACTTCGCTGCCCAGCAGAGCTATTCCCGCTTCGAAGGTCTCCAAGATTTCGTAATTGAAAAAGGCTTTTTTATTGGTGGCAACAGTCTTCGCTTTTTGAGGCTTTTTTCCCATTTTAGGGACTTCCTTCCGAGAGGGACATTCCTTCAGCAAACTGAGTCAAATTGATAAAAAGGAAGGGAATCAAGAATCTACATGAGGATGGAAATTCTTGACGCAATCAGCAAGCATCTCCAAAACTTGGTTTTCAATCTCAGAGATAGGAATAGAAGCGACTTCAGAGATTTCCGCAACGACAAGTTCTTTGGCCTTTTCCATCATTTTCTTCTCTCGGAAAGACAGCGGTTTGATCTGTTGGAGATAAAACAGGCTCTTCAAAACGAGCACCATATCCTGAATCGTTCCCGACTTCATAAGGGTAACATGCTCCTTGTATCGGCCCTTCCAGTTCATGGTCACATCGACTCCGCCGTTCCTGATAAAATTAAAAATTTCCTCTACAGAGTCTTGAGAGATGGGCTTCCTGATTCCGATCTCCTCTGCGTTTGAGGAGGGAATCAATATCAGTGTGTTATTGGCTAGGATCCTGACGTGGTAAATCTGGAATTCTTCCCCGAAATATTTCTCTCTCAGAATGTTCTCGATGATTCCGAGTCCCTGATTGGGATAAATGACCTTATCGCCAACCTTTAATGAATCCATGATGCCCTGATATTATATTTAATAATTACCCTAGAGTCAAATTTTTCCCTCCCTAATGTTGCATCCTTAAACCAGCCACTGCCTCCTCGGATGCCAAGCCATCTGATGAGGAAGCCATGGTCCAGTATCGATAAAGATCCGATAGATACCGGGAAATCCTCAAAGGTCAGTTATGAGTAAAGCGAGAAAAACACTCGAGTACAACCGTTCGAACGAGGAAAAATGCGACAGCTCAAACTTGGAATGACAACCCTTTTTCACTTGACAGAAAATAAAAGGTTTATTACCATACTGTTTCATCCTTAAGAGATCGTTTGCAAGATGAAAAGAACGTTTCAGCCCAACAAAAGAAAACGGAAGAAGAATCACGGCTTCCTCGTACGCATGAAGACCAAAGGCGGCCAGCGCATCATCAAGAACCGCAGAAGCAAGGGACGAAAAAAACTTGCTGCTTGATGGGTGAAAACTTCTCGCCTCAAGAGAGAATAAGAAAGAAAAAAGATTTTAATTATCTTTATAAAAAGGGCACGCGTTACAGAGGAAAATATTTCATCCTTATTTACCTCTCCAACGAGCTTGCTCACTCAAGAGTTGCCGTCGTTGCCGGTAAAAAAATAGGAAACGCAGTCCAGAGGAACAGGATAAAAAGGAGGTTTCGGACCTTATTCCGGAGAAATAAGATATTGCTTCAAAAACCATTGGATATGATTATTATCCCCCAAAGGGAAATTCATGAGGCCGCTTGGAAAGGCCTTGAGAGATCCTATGTGGCTGTTCTCAAAGCCATAGATAAACAGTCCTGATGAAGAAAGCGGTATTGTTTCTTATCCGTGGCTACAAAACCTTTCTTTCTCCCCTCCTCGGAAATCACTGCCGTTTTTCCCCGACCTGTTCCACCTATGCCTATGAGGCCATTCAGAAATACGGACTGCTCAGAGGAATTTTATTAGGAACCAAGAGGCTTCTCCGCTGCCACCCCTTCCACCCCGGAGGAGTCGATCCCGTTCCTTAAAGGACCTTCTTATGGAAAAGAGATTATTATTAGCCATTGTGCTTTCCTTTCTCGTGCTGTTTCTTTACCAATTGGTTTTTGTAAAAAAACAACCCCCTCCGGAAACACCAATTGAATCTCCGGCTGAAATTCAGAAAATTCCTGTCCAGAAACAAGCCCAAAAAGAATCTCCCGAACCTATCGAGAAATCCCAGACCTCCCAGGAAAAAGAAGAATTATACCAGCCCATCTCTGAAGAGATGGAAAAACAGTTCGTGGTCGATACTCCCCTCTACCGTGCCGTCTGGACCAATAGAGGGGGGCAGCTGAAGAGCTGGAGGCTGAAAAAGTATCAGGATGAAAACAAAGAAAATCTAGAACTTATTTCCGTCCGATCAGCGGAATTGGACCAGTATCCTTTTCTCTTGAGCACCGACGATACAGATTTCGACAATACGGTCAACAGTGCCCTGTACAAATCTTCCTCTCCGGGTATGGAACTCCAGGATGGGCAGCAAGGGGAGCTGCGGTTTGAATACTCAACAGAAACCGGGTCTAGGGTTGAAAAGATTTTCACCTTCGAAGGAGGCACCTACGATTTCGACATTCAGGTTAATGTCTGGAAACAGGGACAAAAAATCGAACCACGAATCCTTTGGGGGCCGGGTTTCGGAAATCTCAGTGAACAAGAACTGAAGCAGAGAATAGGGGGCGGCAATCCAGGGGTGAGCGTTTACACGGGAGGAAAGGTCACACGGCTGGAAGAGAGAAAATACACCCCTGAAAAGGGTTACTATAACTTTGCCGACTGGGTGGCCTATGATATCAATTATTTCGCGGCCGTCTTCATCGCTCCCCCACAAAAAATAAGCGCAGCCTTTACGAAAGAGGACATCGGCCAGATACCCTATTATTTCCTCTCACTGGATCTCCCTGAAAAGGTTTACATCGGCCCCAAGGATATCGACCGGTTGACCGAACTGGGACATAACGCCAAAAAACTGATCAAGTTCGGTATTTTCGGATGGATAGCCGAAATCATGCTCAGGGCCATCAAATACATCCATGAAGCGATCCCCAATTGGGGGTTCTGTATAATCATTCTGACTTTCATCATCAAAATATTGTTTTTTCCTCTAACCTACAGCAGTACCAAATCCATGGCTAAAATGCAGGAGCTTCAGCCCAAAATGAAGGCAATAAGGGCCAAATACAAAAAAGCCAAACAGGACATCGGGCAACGCCGAAAAATGAATGAAGAAATAATGAAGCTCTATAAGGAGGAAGGGGTGAATCCGGCTGGGGGCTGCCTGCCTATACTGATCCAGCTCCCGATATTCTGGGGATTTTTTCAGATGCTCAGGACGTCGATCGAATTCAGACAAAGCCCGTTTATCTTCTGGATCAACGACCTCTCGGTCAAGGATCCCTTCTATGTGACACCCATTCTGATGGGCATCACCCAATATATCAACCAAAAGATGACCCCCACATCGGCCGACCCCACTCAACAGAAGATGATGTTGATCATGCCCGTGGTCATGACCCTGTTTTTCATGAATTTTTCCAGCGGTCTAGTCCTTTATTGGCTCACCAACAACGTCCTGCAGATCGGCCAACAGTACATCATGAACCGGCTTCGGAAAAAACAAAAAAGTGAAACCCATGGAAAAAGAAGAAAAAAATAACAACCAAGACCAAGAATTCAAAGGGCGAAATCTAGAAGACGCCATAAGTCTCGCCGAACACACCCTGAAAATCCCCAGATCCCAATTCAATTATGAAGTCGTGACCGAAAAGACAAAGCTTTTCGGAATAGGGAGCAAGGAAGTCGTCATACGGACCTGGCCTAAAAAACCGCTGAAGGATTATCCTGCCGCTCAATTCCTGGATAAATTCCTCACGCTCTATCCACTTGACATCCGTTTTCAACTGAAAGAAAAAAACGACATGTTGTACATCATTTTCGAGGGAATAGATAAGTACCTGCTGCTTCGCAAAGACGGTTCCCTGCTTTTGGCCCTCCAGCATCTGCTCAATAAGCTCTCCCCGAAAAAGGTGCAGACCGACTGTGACTTTTTCCGGAAAAGAAAAGAAAGGGAACTGAGGGAAAGGACCCAACAGATCGCCCAAAAGGTATTAGAAACCGGAGAGAAAGAAATCCTGGATTTCATGAATCCCTATGAAAGACGAATCGTCCACATCGCGGCCAACCAAGTCCAAGGCATCACATCGGAAAGCATCGGGGAGGGATTCATGAAACAGGTAAAGATTTATCTGGCCAAGAATCAAACGGAATAGTCTCTCTCGTCCATTCACACCATTCTGCTAACAGTACCGGTTTTAGCTGCGGGCTTTTCCTCAAAGAAAAATATCTTTGAAAGATGGATGACGGCCCCCCTTGATTAAAATGACATATTCCCATAGATTCTATAGGTTATATAGTATATCGGCCTCATTTTATCCCCTCTTTACTGATGTCCTCATTATGTCTAATATATACTCATCATGCTGGATGACACGATCATCGCTATCTCTACTCCGCTAGGGTATGGAGGCTTGGGGATCGTGCGCCTAAGCGGCAGTCAATCCCTCGTTATCACTCAAAAGCTGTTCAAGCCTAAAAGATCCCTGAATCAGATACCTCCTCAGCGTATGATCCTCGGAAATCTGTACGATTTCGAGCGAAAAGAATTTTTCGACGAGGCGTATCTCACCTTTTTCCCAAGCCCCCGTACCTATACGAGAGAGGATATGGCGGAAATCAGTTGTCACGGAAGCCCAATCCTTCTGGAAGAAGTTGTTCGACTGGGCGTCAAGGCCGGGGCCAGACATGC
This sequence comes from uncultured Eubacteriales bacterium, assembly GCA_964400735.1. Classification (GTDB taxonomy): domain Bacteria; phylum Acidobacteriota; class Aminicenantia; order Aminicenantales; family Aminicenantaceae; genus CAYNVQ01. Next base: position 142,619 of record CAYNVQ010000002.1, read on the forward strand.
CAGCCCCGGAGAGTTTACCCTTAGGGCCTACCTCAACGGAAGAATAGATATCCTTCAGGCAGAAGCTGTTCATGACCTCATAACGGCTTCATCCATCCAGCAGGCCAAGATTTCTTTCCGCCAGCTCGAAGGCAGCCTGTCCAAAATGGTCAACTCGCTGCGCCGCCAGATCATTCACCTCCTTTCCCAGATCGAAGCATCCATCGAATTTCCTGAAGAAGGCCTGAAGATATCCCCTCGAGCCATTCGAGATACCTTGGCTCGTGCGGAAAAAACTATCAAAAAACTCATCTCCAGCTACGATCTGGGAAAGGCCCTCTCGGAAGGGCTCTCCTTGGTCATTGCCGGAAGAACCAACGTGGGCAAATCCACTCTCTTCAACGCCCTCCTTCAAAAAAAAAGGGCGATAGTCACCCCCTATCCAGGTACGACACGGGATTATCTTCAAGAAAAACTGAAGATAGGGGATACCGTCTTTACATTGACCGATATGGCCGGAATAGGTCGTCCCTCCCATCCCGTCGAGGAGGAAGGAATAAGAAGAGGAAAAAAGATGGCCGCATCAGGAGACGGAATTCTGCTCGTCCTGGACGTATCACGGCCGGAAACGCCGGAGGATCACAGGTTTCTGAAAGAATTCCGTCACAAAAAGGCTCTTCTAATTTTCAACAAGATGGACCTTCCGGTGAGGTTGGATATCGAAAAAATCAAAAGTATCACAAAGGACATTCCCTCGCTCGGCATTTCTGCCCTGAAGGGGACCAATCTGGACACTTTAAAAAAATCCATCTCTTCCTATTTCATTCCTCCTCCCCAAAAAAACAGCGAAATTATCCTCCATCTGAGACAAAAGATTCTTCTGGAGGAGATCTTCTCCTCTCTCTCCCAGGCAAAACACCTTATAAAAGAAGGATATTCGGAAGAGGTCTATGCCGAAGAAATACGCAAAACCATTCCTCTTGTTGGACAACTCACTGGGGAAATACGTAACGAGGACGTGTTAGAAAGGATTTTTAGCCGTTTTTGCGTCGGCAAATGATAATGGACGCTTGCTTCCGTATACCATTCCCCTTCTGAGGATATTCCCGAGCGTCTTGGCCTTCCATCTCCTCCCGAATAAGGAATCTCGATATTGTTTTCAGTTACATATCGGTAATCCAATATCCCGTGCATCACCATGGGCATGCCTGATGCGATGGATGGCCAGATCAACGGAGACTTCGTGGGTCGGCTCGTCTTTAAAACTCCCTACCCCCTCTCCTGAACCAACGCCTGAAGATAAGGAGGCATACCTTTCTCGAACAAATGGTGAAGGATGGTCCAATCCGCTCCATCCCAACCAATCGAGACCACCGGAACAGCACGCTTTTTGCCGGGTTCTCCGAGAAAAAGAAAAACCAGAATACGCCCGATAACAGGAAAAAGCCAACCCATCCATTTTTTTGTGTTTTTCATTGTTATGGATATTCGTCCGGAATGCAATCGTTCCCAAAAACAGGATAATTGACCCTCGATTCCTCAAGAGATATAATAGATATCATTCTTTTGGAGAACAGCTCATTGTGCATAACAAAAAAAATAAACTCCGCCTCCGGGCTCTCAGGGATAGCCTGGACCACAGCAGTTTTACTCAGCAGGATGTAAAGCCGAGGATCTTTTCTTTTTCCCTCTAGAAATTTTTAGACCGAGCACATAGGAAAAACAATCTGATAGAACCTCAAAATCAACAGGATGTTATTAGTCGGTACTGATGAAGGAGGATTTCCGGTGATCTTCGCGGTTACTTCTTCCGGCGAACCTGAAATTAGCTTAAAATTCTCAAGGGGCTCATATGACGCCCGGAAAAAGGTTAAAAAAGGAGGAGAGAGATAAAAAGACAGGAAGAAAGCGAGAATAAGCCCTGGCATCTCTAAAAAAAGCCAAAAAAATCTTGGACTAGGACAAGGAAGTCAAGCATTGGATTATGACGTTATCGTAGTAGGAGCAGGTCATGCAGGCTGTGAAGCAGCCTATGCATGTGCGACTATGGGGCTGGAAACCTGCCTGGTCACTATCCACCTCGAGACCATCGCCCAGATGTCCTGTAACCCCGCCATCGGAGGTCTGGCCAAGGGCCAATTGGTCAGGGAAATCGATGCGCTGGGTGGACTCATGGGGCTTTTGGCCGATGAAACGGGGATACAATTCCGCCTTTTGAACCGCAGCCGAGGAGGAGCCGTTCAAGCACCGCGGGCTCAATCGGATAAGGCCCTCTACAGGCTGACCATGAAAAGCTGGCTGGAAAGAGTCCCGAATCTAACCCTCTTTCAGGCAATGGCAACCAAAATTTTGACCCGATCCGACAAAGTCCGGGGCATCGAAACCCTGGAGGGCACCAGGCTTCAAGCCAAAGCAGTCATATTGACTCCCGGAACGTTCCTGAACGGGCTCATCCATATGGGACTCCACAGCTACCCTGCGGGCCGGGCCAATGAGCTACCTTCGGTTGCCCTTGGCCAGAGCCTAAAGAGCCTGGGATTCGAAATATTCCGACTGAAAACAGGGACACCCATGAGGCTTCACAAGGATTATATCGATTGGGCCTGCTTCACACCCCAGCCTGGCGACGATAATCCCGTTCCCTTTTCCTTCCGCACAACAAAAAGGCTGAAGAACCGAATTGTATGCCACATAGGGTACACCAACGCCAAAACCCATGAAATAATCCGGGCTAACCTAGATTATTCTCCCCTCTTCAGCGGTAAAATCACGGGAATTGGCCCCCGTTATTGCCCATCCATAGAAGATAAGGTGGTCAAATTCCCTCACCACCAAAGACACCAATTCTTTTTAGAGCCTGAAGGCTTGGACACAGCCGAAATCTATGTCAACGGCCTCTCTTCAAGCCTTCCTCTAGAGATACAGGAAAAAATTTTATTGAGTATTCCAGGTTTGAAAAAGGCCAAAATTCTCCGCCCTGCCTACGGTATCGAATACGATGCCGTGATTCCCACCCAGCTTTTGCCAACTTTAGAGGCACGCACCATCGCTAACCTCTACTTAGCCGGCCAGATCAACGGCACTTCGGGCTATGAGGAAGCGGCGGCCCAAGGCCTGATGGCTGGGATTAATGCCACCCTAAAAATCAAAGGAAAAGACCCTTTCATCCTGCGGCGGGATGAAGCCTATATCGCTGTCCTGATCGACGATATCATCACACGAGGCGTAGAAGAACCCTACCGCCTGTTCACTTCCCGAGCTGAGCACAGGCTGAACCTTCGCATCGATAACGCAGACAAACGGCTCATGTCCTATGGCCATTCTCTGGGATTGATACCGGAAAATAATTTTCGCCGGTTCCTGGCCAAGCAAAAAAGAATAAAAAAGATGATGCGTTTTCTCGAGCAGGAAAAAGTCCTTTCCGAAAAAAGGGAAAAGATCATTCTTAAAGATCTTTTAAAAAAGCCTGAAGCGAAGATAGAAAATGTGATAGAATATATGCCATCAAAAATGACGCTGAGCAATGAAGAAAAAAGGTTCCTCGAATCGGAAATCAAATATGAAGGATACCTGAAAAAACAAGAAAAAGAAATTGCTCGAATCAAAAGAATAGATGATGAAAAGATCCCCGGCGATATCTCATACCAAAAGGTTCCAGGCTTGACAGCGGAACTGATTGAAAAACTTAACAAATACACTCCTCAAACTATCGGAGAAGCGAAAAAAATTCCCGGCATGACACCCGCTTCCATCATCAATCTCCATATCGCCATCGGTCTGAGAAAAAAAGCGAAAGACAAAAAGGTTTCACGTGGAACACATACATAATCATGGGTAAAATCGTGGCCATCGCTAACCAGAAAGGCGGCGTGGGAAAGACGACCACTGCCGTGAACCTATCTGCATCCTTAGCCTTGAATAACAAAAGGATTCTCTTGGTCGATTTCGATCCACAAGGTATGGCGACAATAGGTTTGGGAAAATCGAAAGAAAATCGAAAGGGAATCTACCAGGCCCTGATGAATGGTGTGTACATTATGGACCTTATCCAGCCTGCCGAATTGGATAATTTATACATATGTCCCTGTTCTCCAGAATTGGCCGGGTTTGAAGCCGAGGTTTTTCCTGAAGACAAAAGAGAAATGCGATTAAAAAACACGTTGTCTTCCGTCCGAAGCCTATTCCACTACATCATCATCGACTGTCCACCTTCCCTCAGTTACCTGACTATTAACGCTCTTTCCGCGGCCGACTCCGTCTTGATTCCGATCCAAACAGAATTTTTCTGCATGGAAGGACTTCCGGACCTTCTCCGCACCCTTGACGAGGTGAGGGGCCACCTCAATCCTTCCTTACATCTGGAAGGTATCGTCCTTACTATGTTCGACGAACGAACCAACCTCTCCAAGCAGGTGGCCGAGGAAGTTCGTCATTCTCTAGGGGATATCGTTTTCAGTTCCGTTATCCCCCGCTCGGTGAAACTGGCCGAAGCCCCAGGCTTCGGAAAACCGATTCTTCTGTATGATATAAAATCGAAAGGCGCTCAATCCTACCTAAATCTAGCCAGGGAGATGATAATACGATGAAAAAAAGAGCATTGGGCAAAGGCCTAAAGGCTTTCTTACCTGAAGACTACAGCATCCTGAAAGACGAGAAATATGTGGATGTGGATGTGGAGGACCTCAGGCCTAATCCTCTTCAGCCCAGACAAGACTTCGATCCTCAATCACTTGATGAATTGGCCAACTCGATAAAAGAAACGGGTGTGCTCCAACCCCTCGTCGTTGTTCCAGAAGGAAACCACTACAAAATCATCGTCGGGGAGAGACGATGGCGGGCCGCTCAAAAAATCGGCTTGACCAATCTACCGGCGATAGTCCGCCACCTCTCCGAAAATGAGCAAATTGAAGCTTCTCTCGTGGAAAATCTGCAGAGAAAAGACCTCAATCCGATTGAAATCGCTCATGCCTACCAAAAGCTTATCCAGGAGCTGAATTATACCCAGGAGCAAGTGGCAGACAGGGTGGGCAAGGATCGGACATCCATTGCCAACATCGTTCGCCTACTCAAACTTCCTCCGGAAGTTCAAAAAATGGTGGCCGATGGAAAGATATCCATGGGACACGCAAGGGCACTCATCACCCTTGAGAGCCCCGATCAACAGGTCTTCCTAGCCCGCCTCATTATTGAGAGAAACCTTTCTGTCCGGGATGTCGAAAGGATGATGGCTAAGAAGAAGCACCCTGCCATCACCAAGTCCAAAAAAGAGATGGACGCTGATCTGCTGGCCCTTCAAGATGAAATGGTCAAAATATTGGGGACAAAAGTCTCTATCTCTGGGAATACAGAGAAAGGGACCATCAAGCTCTTCTATTTCTCACTAGAGGATCTGAATAGGATATTTGAAAAAATAAAAGGAGTGACCGCATGAAAGAAAAGAAAAGGGAAATTGAGGAAAGCAAAATCACTGGTTTTTTTGATAAAGACACAGAAATTAAGGGGGATTTGCAATTCAAAGGAACTTTCCGTGTTGACGGCCGATTCAAAGGGAATATAAATTCCCAATCTACTCTGATTATCGGAGACAGCGGAAAGGTCGAGGCTGACATCAAAATAGGACAGATCATCATCAACGGCGAAATCAAGGGAAACATTCAAGCATTAGAAAGGGTTGAAGTCAATTCCAGCGGCCGCATTTTTGGGACTATCGTCACGCCCAAGCTTGTAGTCGAAGAGGGGGCTTACCTGGAAGCCAACTGCCAAACAACCAGCGAGCCGACTAAACTCACCGTTTCTCCCCCTCTGTCTGACAAAAAAGATCAGGAGCTTGGACCTAAACCTTGAGAGAAGCTGCGGGAATCATTCCGGTCAGGTATCAATCCAGCCGTTTTCCCGGCAAGCCTTTGGCTACGATTGCTGGAAAATATCTTGTCCAATGGGTGTATGAACAGGCAAAACAGGCAAAATTCCTCAAACGTCTGATCATCGCTACGGACGACGATCGGATCTATACGGCATCTCAAAATTTTGGCGCCGAAGCGTACATAACCTCCCCTCATCATCAGACCGGAACCGAAAGAGTGGCCGAGGTAGCCAAAAAACTGGAAACACCGGTAATCATCAACATCCAGGGAGACGAGCCCTTGGTCCGGGGAGAAATGATAGATAGACTTATCCGAACCCTTCAGGACGAATCTATCCCTATGGCCACCCTTGCTGCCAAGGTTACAGACCTTAATTTACAGCGCGATAAAGACATTGTCAAAGTTGTTTTGGATAAAAAAGGATACGCCCTCTACTTTTCACGATCTCCCGTTCCTTTCCAATCCACAGATCACTTTTGGCAGCATATAGGCATTTACGGCTATCAAAAAGAGTTTTTACTCAAGTTCCAGGAGCTTCCTTTTTCCTGGCTGGAAAAAAGTGAGGGTTTGGAGCAGCTTCGGGCGCTGGAGAACGGATACAAAATAAAAATCGTCAAAATCGCTTCTCCGACCTTGAGTGTAGACACGCCCGAGGATATAATCAAGGTTGAGAAATTTATCGAGAAAGGCAGATGACTAAATTCATTTTCGTCACAGGAGGCGTTTTATCCGCTCTGGGGAAAGGAATCGCAGCCGCCTCTATCGGAATGCTCTTGGAAAGCCACGGCTATAAGATCACCCTCCAGAAATTCGATCCCTATCTGAACGTCGACCCGGGAACGATGAGTCCTTTTCAGCACGGAGAGGTCTACGTCACCGAGGACGGCGCCGAGACCGATCTAGACTTGGGGCACTACGAGCGCTTTACGTCCACCCAAACAACTCAGGCCAACAACTGGACAGCCGGAAAAATCTACGAGCTGATTCTCCGCAAAGAGCGTAAAGGAGAGTATTTGGGAAAGACGGTTCAAGTCATCCCCCATGTAACGGATGAAATAAAGAAAGCTTTTTACGCAGTGGCCGACAGGAACGATATCGTCATCGTTGAAATCGGCGGGACAGTCGGAGACATCGAAAGCCTCCCTTTTCTGGAAGCCATTCGACAAATGAGGCTCACTTTGGGTAAGGAAAATACCCTTTTCGTCCATCTCACTCTGGTTCCTTATGTCGAAACCTCGGGAGAGCTCAAAACAAAACCCACCCAGCACAGCGTGAAGGAATTGAGAGCCATAGGTATCCAACCAGATATCATTCTCTGCCGCACTGACAGGCCCCTCAACGAGAATATCAAGGCCAAAATCTCTCTCTTCACCAATGTACCCCTGGAAGCAGTTATCACGGCCAGAGATGTCCAGAACATCTATGAAATCCCTCTGCTTTTTGCCCGAGAACGCCTAGACAGCATCATTCTCAAAGAATTGAAACTTCCCCAAAGAAAACGCCATATGACCGAGTGGAAAAAGATGCTGGAGAAGATGGAATCTCCCAAAGACGAAGTGAATATCGCCTTGATCGGTAAATATGCAGGGCTTCAGGATTCCTACATGAGCCTGAACCAAGCCCTTCATCATGGCGGGACCTCCCATCAGCTCAAAGTCAACATATCGTGGATCGAAGCCGAGAAGCTGGAAAAAAAGGATCCCGCAGATGTTTTAGAATTCGCAGACGGGATCCTAGTGCCAGGAGGATTCGGCATCCGCGGAATCGAGGGAAAAATAAATGCCGTGACCTACGCCCGCACAAAAAAAGTTCCCTTTTTCGGCATATGTCTGGGAATGCAGTGTGCCACCATCGAATATGCACGGCACTTGGCATCCCTCCCCAGAGCTAACAGCACAGAATTCAACCCGAAAACGCCCCACAAAATCTTTTTCAAATGGAGAGAATTGAAGGGCATTCAGGACCTCGGGGGAACTATGCGACTGGGAAAGTACCTCTGTCGATTGAAGAAAGGTTCGATTGCAGAAAAGGCTTATGGCCTTCCCAACATTTATGAACGTCACCGCCATCGGTATGAATTCAATCCTGCATATGAAGATATTCTGACTAAAGCCGGCCTCGTTTTAGCGGGAAAAAATCCAGAGTATGGCCTAGTAGAGATCGTCGAACTTAAAAATCATCCCTGGTTTCTAGGCTGCCAGTTTCATCCCGAGTTTAAATCGAAACCCATCAATTCCCATCCTCTTTTCAAGGCTTTTATCGGAGCGAGTTATGCATACCGCAAAAAAAGAAGTCCAAATAAGCGAAAAATTTAAGATAGGAGAAAACCATCCTCTGTTTTTGATCGGTGGCCCATGCGTGCTGGAGGCCGAACAACATGCCCTTTTTCTGGCCAAGGAAATAAAATCCGTCTGTGAAGAGCTAAGCATATCCTATGTTTTCAAAGCATCCTACGACAAAGCGAACCGTTCTTCTATAGATTCTTATCGAGGGCCAGGATTCCTAAAAGGATTAGAAATCCTTCAAAATATAAGAGATAGGATCGATGTACCTGTCCTATCGGATGTCCACGAAACCATACAAGTCGAAAAAGCTGCGCAGGTCCTGGACGTGATCCAGATACCTGCTTTTCTTTGCCGCCAGACAGACCTCCTTATCGAAGCCGCTCGTACCAAAAAGCCCATCAATATCAAAAAGGGGCAATTCCTCGCCCCTCACGACATGAAAAACGTGGTCGAAAAGGTCTTAAGCCAGGGGAATGAGAAGGTCATCCTTACAGAGAGAGGATATTCCTTTGGCTACAATCAGCTCGTCTTCGACGTCCGCTCTATCCCCATAATGAAAGAGTTGGGCTTTCCTGTGGTTATTGACGCCTCCCACAGTGTACAGAGACCGGGGGGAATGGGTAACTTTTCAGGAGGAGAGGCTCGATTCATTCCCCATATGGCTGCGGCCGGGATCGCCGTGGGTGCGGACGGGCTATTTCTGGAAATCCATGACAATCCCTCAAAGGCGCTGTCGGACGGATTTAACTCGTTGAATATAAATAATTTACGTGATATTCTGGCTCTCATTCTCCGCCTAAAAAAGGCCCTCAGAAGTGAGGAATAATGGAGGGATCGATGACAAGGCTTTTTTGAGCAACACGGGATCAAAAGCGATGAAAAAAAAAGATATTATCAATACAGGAAAGAAGGTTCTTCAATTAGAATCGGAAGCGGTGGCATCTTTGGCCTCCAGGCTGGATGAGAACTTCGCCGCTGCTGTCGAGCTTCTCTCAAGGACAAAATCCCGCGTTATCGTCACGGGAATGGGTAAATCAGGGCTGGTTGGCCGAAAAATCGCATCCACCCTGTCCAGCTGCGGGACGCCTGCTCTCTATATGCATCCTGCCGAAGCAGGTCATGGTGACCTGGGAATGATTATCAAGGACGATATCCTGATAGCAATTTCTTATAGTGGGGAAACGAGAGAAATCTGTTATCTTCTCGATTTCGTGAAAAGGATTGGCATCCGATTGATCGGCATCACGGGGAATAAAAATTCTAAGCTGGCCAAATACAGCGACATCGTCCTGGAAACCCGGGTGGAAAGGGAGGCCGGCCCGGCGGGCGTGGTTCCCACGGCCAGCTCCACTGCAGCCCTTGCCATGGGGGATGCATTAGCCATCGCGTTAATGGAGAAAAAAGCTTTCGGTATAAAGGATTTTGTTTTTTTCCATCCCCAGGGTGAGGCCGGCAAAAGACTGATCAAAATAAAAAATCTCATGCACAAGGGAAGGAGTATTCCGCGAGTTTCCCAAAATATCTACATGAAGAGCGTCATAGACGAAATATCAGAAAAAAAATTAGGGATGACCTGCGTCATCGACCGGGATGAGAATTTGGTGGGCATCATCACGGATGGAGATTTGAGAAGAGCGTTACAAAAATATGGGCCGAAATTTATGCAAAAAAGAGCCAAAGACTGTATGACGGAGAACCCTTTAACCATAGATAAAAACGATCTGGCTACCAAGGCCCTAAACCTTATGGAGGAAAACAAAATCACCTCGCTCGTCGTCAAAAACAAAAAGGGCAAAATTGAAGGCATCATTCACCTTCATGACCTCTGGCGGACGGAGATGTTCTGATGAGAAATGAGGAACGTGCTCAGAAAATAAAATGGATCTTGATGGATGTGGACGGCACGCTGACAGACGGCACCCTTTTGGTTCTTCCCGATGGCGAAGAACTCAAGGCCTATAACGTGCGGGACGGTCTGGGCATTCTTTTGGCCCACCTGGCAGGATTAAAAACCGGCATTATCACCGGAAAAACCTCCAAATCTCTGGAAATAAGGGCGAAAAAATTGAAAATCGCCGAGCTTCATCAAGGAATCCTGGACAAGAAAAAGATTTTTTTTGATTTATTGGACCGAAATGGATTAGATGCCCATGAAGTCGCTTATATCGGAGATGATCTCGGGGACCTTGAAGTCATCAAGTCGGTGGGATTTTCAGCGGCTGTGGCCGACGCGCACGCCGAACTCAAAAAGCAAAGCCATTTCATTTGCCAAAATCCCGGAGGAAAAGGCGCTGTACGTGAATTTATCGAATTTATCCTCTCCACCCAGCAAAAATGGGAAATCATACAGGAAAACATAAAAAATTTACCCCTGAAGAGGGATCTGGGTTGAATCCGGATCGGAAAAACGGATCCGGAAAATTGTCTAAGGGCCATCGTCTTTGGAGAAGGGACAGGAGGGCGGAATGAAACTCAAGCCAGAAATTTTCAGGCAGTACGACATTCGAGGAGTCGTCGACAAGGATCTTACCCAGGAATCTGTCGAAATCCTGGGAAAAGCAATCGGCACCTACCTTCGCCAACGTGATCGGAGAGTTGTTGCCATAGGGAGGGACTGCCGGTTGAGCTCTCCCGGTTTTTCGGAAGCATTGATCCAAGGATTGCTGTCCACAGGATGCGATGCTATCGACCTCGGAACCATCCCCACACCGCTACTCTATTTCACCATCTTCCATAAAAAAATGGAAGGCGGCGTGATCATAACAGGCTCGCACAATCCCCCGGAATACAATGGCTTCAAGATAATGTCCGGCGAGGAAACCCTTTACGGCCCTGACATCCAAGATATCCTCCGCATCATCCAAAACGACGGCTTCATCCATGATAAATCCGGTTCCAGGAGAAGCTATGACATCCGGCCCGAATACCAGGATTATTTAATTAAAAATATCGACATTTCCCGGCCTCTCACCGTTGCTATAGACGCCGGTAATGGCACGGGCGGAGTGGTGGCTGTTCCCATTTTCGAGAAACTGGGATGTGAAGTCATCCCGCTTTTCTGCGACATGGATGGCACCTTCCCGAATCACCATCCGGATCCGACGCTTCCCGAAGCCCTCGAAACATTGATCGCCAAAATCAAGGAGACACGGGCAAATGTTGGCCTGGCCTATGATGGAGACGCGGACAGGATTGGAGTTATCGATGATAAGGGAAATATCATATGGGGCGACCAACTTATGATCATTTTTTCCCGGGACATTCTCCCCTCTCATCCGGGCGCTGCGGTTATCAGTGAAGTCAAAGCTTCTAAACTCCTTTACGATGAGATCGAGAGACTCGGGGGACGGCCGATAATGTGGAAAACCGGGCATTCTCTGATCAAGAAAAAAATAAAAGAAGAGAAAGCCCTGATAGCAGGGGAAATGAGCGGGCACATCTTTTTCGCCGACCGGTACTATGGCTTCGATGACGCTATCTATTCCTCGGCCCGTCTCCTGGAAATTCTCTCCCGCTCAGATAAGAATCTCTCCGAGATGCTGGAAGACCTCCCCAGGACCTTCAGCACGCCTGAAATCAGGGTTTATGCCTCGGATGCCGTTAAATTTAAAATCGTTGATGAAGTGAAAAAAGAGCTGGCCCAAAAGTATCCCATCGTCGACATCGATGGAGTCAGGGCCGAATTTCCCCGTGGCTGGGGACTGGTCCGGGCTTCAAACACGCAAGAAGTCCTGGTTCTTCGTTTCGAAGCTCAAACCGAAAATGACCTCCAGGCCATTCGCCACGAAGTCGAAAAAACGGTGGAAAAAGTCATCCAAAGATTGGAAAACGCTTGAGCTACGCCGAAATCACATTATTAGGGATAATCCAGGGTTTGACTGAATTCTTTCCCGTCAGCAGTTCAGGACACCTCGTCCTTTTTCAAAATCTGTTCGGCCTGAAAGAACCACAGATCCTTGTGGACGTGATGCTCCACTTGGGCACCCTCCTTTCTCTTCTGATCTTTCTCCGCAAGGAACTTCTGGGCTTGTTAAAGTCTTTCTTTTTATTTATCCGGAATCCCAAGGAAGGCTCCCAGACCCCTGGGTTGAAGCTGCTCCTGGCCTTGGCCTTGGCCTCTGTTCCCACGGCCTTAATCGGTTATTTGTTCAGCGACTTTTTCGAATCTCTTTTTGCCTCTCTCCGAATCGTCGGCCTGGCTCTGATCATCACCGGGGGGTACCTCTTCTTGACGAAATCTGCAAAAGAGAAAAAAAAGAACCTTCTCGTTCATCCTCTGATCATAGGAATTCTCCAAGGTCTGGCCATCGTTCCAGGCTTTTCTCGTTCAGGCTTGACTATAGGCGGAGCTCTGTTCTTGGGTTGGAAAAGGGAAGAAGCCGCTCGTTTCTCCTTCCTCCTTTCTATCCCAGCAATTTTCGGGGCAGCCCTCTTTCAGATAAGCAAAGTCGACATCCATTCTCAGCCCTGGTCGATCATACTCACCGGAGTTTTAGTCTCCGCTGTTTTCGGCTATATAGCTTTATCTTTACTGGTATCCATCATCCTCCGAGGTAAATTTTATTCATTCTTTTATTACTGCTTTTTAGCCGGATTGACGGCTGTTGTTTTTTCTTTTTTCATTTAGTCTGGATTATTAAAGAGGCAAGGGGCCCGGTTGGGACGTGTGCTTAAGCGGCAGAGAAGCGAAGCACGAAGCTGAAATGAACTGCCGACTCAAGCTAATTCCGCGAGCCGTCCGAATTCAATTGAAAAGAAACAACCCCAGAGATAACGGCAGAACATTATCGGTTGTCAGAGTATGATGGAGTGAAATGATAGGCCCCCCAGAGGTCAGCGTTATTCTAGAGAAATTACGTTGATAAAAAAGGAATCAAAGCAGATCTAGGGAGTGTGTGGTCAGGGTGTGTTTTTTGCATAGGTTTAAGCCCTATTTGCTGGTGCGAATTCGTTGGATACCAGCTTTAGACTACTTCTCCTCCTTCGGCTTAAGCTCCATGCCGAGTTGCTGCATCATTCCGAGCATGTCGAATTCTTCCCATTGTTCGGCAACTTTTCCATCTACAAATCGGCTTATTAAATAGCCGCTGGATTCAAATGTTTTTCCACTTGCTGGCATGCCCATGAAATCATCTGTGTGAGTCCCTCTTTCAATAAACCTGAATATGACTTTATCTCCAGAAGCAAATATGTCATCCATTCTAAAATTGACATCATGGAAGCTTTGTCTAAGGGCATTTATCATGCCTATTAACTCTTCCATAGACATAGGTTTTGGATTTCCTGAAGGGTAGTAAAAAGCATAGTTTGGCGTCAAAAATCCCTTCCATGCCTCGGTATCGCCTTTGCTCCATGCTTCGAACATTTGTTTGGCTAATTCCAAATTCTGCTCCTCAACCGCTGCCTGGGCTTTGAACTCTTCAAGCTCTGCCATCGCTGCCTTATCCTGGCAGCCGACCATAAAGCATAGAATCAGAGCCAAGGGTAGAATCAAAAGTAGTTTTTTCATGTTGTCCTCCTTATTGGTTTTCCTCTAATGGAGGAAGTGGGTCATTGCTGTTCCATATACCATGAGTACATAACCATGTTCCATCAGGCATACGTTGAAGTAAAAAGATGGCTTTGACATTTAATTCCATAGGCTCGCCTTCTCCTGTTTTGGGAGTATACTTCTCTTTCGAATTAAGCCTCGTAAAAGCAAAATCTTCAACTACTTTAATCTCCTCAATCGAAATCTTATGTTGTATGGTTAATTGCTCAAAGAAGGGTTGCACATATCCCCTTATTGTGCTTTTTCCCTGCATAATCGGTGCATTGGGAGGCATCCACATAACATCTTCTGCCCAAAAGCTTAAATAACTTTCTATATCCCCTGAATCAGCTGCAGCGTAGTTTCCATTGACCCAATCTCTTATTGCTTCAATATCAGCTTCAACATCAACCACAGGCTCCTCAGCAACCTCTTCAGCCTTCTGGCAGCCAAAAGTGAAACAAAGCAGAAAGACCAAAGCAAAAATCATAAGTAGTTTTTTCATCCCTTACCTCCTCCAAATGTAATGCTTGAATTAGACATAAATTGATACTGTATGTCAAGTTAGATGCAGGTCATTCCAACAAAGGCAATCACATTCAGCAGGGGATCGTTTTCTAGAAATAGAAGCAAACTCCTCTCTCCCCGCTCAGATTCTGAAAAAAAAAGAAAAGGCCATCCATTTCTGACTGACCTTTGCAACAAAAAATATCACTCAAATTCACTTTGCGATGTTGCGATTTCTGGAGAATTTTGTGACAATTAACAGGCAAGAGTACGAGGTTGTCAGGAGTGAAAAGGTTTTACACCTGGCAACGCAATTTTTTATGAATGCTTCAAATTAAATTATTAAAGAGGGAACAATGGACATCAGGGCGATCATCATGGCAGGCGGGGTCGGGACACGTTTCTGGCCTTTGAGCCGCAAAGGGAAACCCAAACAATTCCTTCCCATCATCAGCGAAAAAACGATGGTGGAGGAAACCATGCAGCGTCTCTCTCCTCTTATCCCTCCATCCCGAATATTTACCGTGGCCGATGCGGGTCAAACCAAAGTTTTGCGAAGACTTTTGCCCTCCCTCCCAGAGGAAAATTTGATCGTCGAACCCCAAGGAAAAAACACCGCTCCTTCCCTAATCCTAGCCACAGCCCTGATATTCCTTCAGGACCCTGAAGCCGTCATAGTCGCTTTGCCCGCCGACCATTTGATAAAGGATAAAATGCGGTTTCTTCAAAAAATAGAGGCATCCGCTTATGCCGCCCTCTCCGGAGATCTCATCGTCACCTTCGGAATTCCTCCTCACTATCCAGCGACCGGATACGGATACATCCAATTCAAGGAGGATGCTTCTCACGAGATTCAAAAGGAAACCTTCTTCGCTGTCAAAAAATTCAAAGAAAAGCCCAGCTATGAAAAAGCCAAGGAATTCGTGGAGGCTGGAAACTGCTTCTGGAACTCGGGTATGTTTTTATGGCAAGCCAAGGTCTTCCCCAAGAAGCTCGAGCAGTACGCTCCCCAGATGTTTCCCTACTGGAAAATGATGATCCAAGCCTTGAAGGAAGGCGATGAAATCCTTTTGTCAAAGGCTTACGAAAAAATCCCTTCTCTCTCGATCGATTATGCCTTGATGGAAAAGGCTCACCCGGTCTGGATGTGCCGAGGGGATTTTGGCTGGTCGGACGTGGGGGCCTGGTCTTCCCTTACCGACATATGGGAAAAAGATCCCCATGGAAATACTCTGCGCGGTGAATGTCTGATCGTTGATTCAGAAGACTGTCTTTTGTTCAACCAAGAAAAAATAACGGCTTTGGTGGGGATAAAAGATCTTATCATCGTGAATACAAAGGATGCCCTCCTCATCTGCCGAAAAGATCTTGACCAAAAAGTGAAGGAAATTGTCGAGCGGCTGAAAAAAAAGGGCCAGCAAAAATATATCTAGCAAGCTACTTATTGCTTTTTATCTCAAGACCGAGTTCCTCTAGCTGTTTCTCTCCGACTTCGGAAGGCGAGTTTGTCAACAAACATAATGAGCTCGTTGTCTTAGGAAAGGGGATTACATCCCTTATCGAACCCTGTCCGGCTAAAAGCATGACAAGGCGATCGAAACCAAGAGCGATCCCTCCATGAGGCGGGGCACCGTACCGCAGAGCCTCCAGAAAAAATCCGAATTTTGCTTGGAACTCTTCTCTCTTCAATCCGAGAATTTGAAAAATCTTCTTTTGCACATCCAGGTTGTGGATTCGAATCGATCCCCCACCGATCTCGACACCGTTGAGAACCACATCATAGGCCTTGGCTTTCACTCGAAGGGGATCCTTTTCCAGGATATCGAGATCCTCTTCATGCGGAGAAGTGAAGGGATGGTGCATGGAAACCAAACGTTGTTCCTCCTCGCTCCATTCGAACAAAGGGAAATCGGTTACCCAGGTGAATTTGAAGTTTTTGGGCTGTCGGGCTTGTTCCAGAAAAAGATCCAATCGTAATTCTCCTAAAACCTTCAGGACGGTCAATCTTTCATCAGCAGCCAAAAGGGCCAGGTCATTTTCCGCCCCTCCCATCTTTTTCCAGATGTTTTCACAGGCGTTCTCATCGAGGTGAAGACTGGCCTTGAACTCTCCCTGTTTTTTTATCCAGAATATTCCCTTTCCCCCTATTCCTTTGGCCTTCTCCCCAATCTTGTCAAGCTGGCTGCGAGATAGCCTGGCGCCCTGGGGGACCAGAAGTCCTTTAAGAACTCCGCCCGAGGAGATAGTTCTTTGAATGAGGGGAGAATCGATCTGGGCACCGATTTCTGTTAAATCCTCAATTTCCATGCCAAAGCGTAAATCTGGCTTATCCGTGCCGTATCTTTCCATGCTTTCGTCGTAACTCAAACGGGGAAAGGGGCGTTCGATCTTGACCTCGATCAACTCGAAAACTGCCTCGAGCATGGTCTCGACCATGTCAAACACATCCTCTCGGGAAACAAAACTCATCTCGATATCGATCTGGGTGAACTCGAGCTGACGGTCGGCCCGCAAAGCCTCGTCTCGGAAGCAGCGGACGATCTGGAAGTAACGGTCAAAACCTGCGATCATCAAGATTTGTTTGAAAAGCTGAGGAGATTGCGGAAGGGCGAAAAATTTTCCTTTGTACATTCGGCTAGGCACCAGGAAATCCCTCGCTCCCTCGGGGGTCGACTTCGTTAAAAACGGAGTTTCGATCTCGTAAAATCCATTCCGGCTCAAAAAATTACGGACCACGAGTGCCGCCTGATGTCGGAGCATAAGATTGCGCTGCATAGAAGCCCGTCTTAAATCCAGATAACGGTATTTGAACCGGAGCTCCTCGGTCGCCTGAGGGGGATCTGCCACCACAAAGGGAGGAACGTCCGAAATATTGAGGATTTTCAGCTCCTGAGCCTGAATTTCGATCTCTCCTGTAGGAAGCTGCAGATTGCGCATCTTGACTTTCCGGGGCCTCACGATTCCCCTGATGCCTACCACATATTCCATTTTGAGCTTTTTGGCTTTTCGCAGAAGGGAACCGTCTTCCGATCCCACCACGATCTGAACGATCCCCTGTCTATCCCTTAGATCGATGAACACGAGATTTCCTATATCCCTCAGTTTGTGGACCCAGCCGAAAAGGGTCACTGCCTGGCCCGCATGGATCAAACGGAGATCTCCACCGTAGGCTGTTCTTTTCCATCCGGCAAGTCTGTCGATTTCCATGCCTTTTTTCCTTTTAGGGCAAGAGAATATCTATTCCTCGGTTCTTAGCAGTCTTTGGAGTATTTCTTCCTGGTTTCCTTCTATTTGCTCTCCTGTCTCCATCTTCTTGAGCTGGTATCTTCCCTTTTCGATCTCGGCTTCCCCGATAATCAACACCCATTTGGCTCCCAATTTATTTGCCCGGTTCATCTGATTTCGCACGTTTCGCTCTCTGTATTCCACCAGGCATTCCACGCCCTTTCTCCGGAAGAATCTTGCCAGAACCATGGCTTTCCTGACAGCTTCATCTCCCAAGGAGACGAAATAGAGAAAGGGTTCTTCCTCCTTTTGGTAGGGGAGGAGCGAAACAAGTCTTTCCATCCCCACGGCAAATCCGATACCGCATATATCGGGTCCTCCGAAGTCCTTCATCATATCGTCGTATCTGCCTCCTCCCAGAATGGCATCCTGTGCTCCTAACCGGGAAGATATGATCTCAAAGGTGGTTTTGGTGTAATAGTCCAAACCCCTGACCAACCGCGGTTCGACCCGATACTCTATCCCGAATTGATCGAGGTTGGCACAGAACAGTCTGAAATGTTCCTCACACTCCGGGCACAGATAATCCGTGATCCGAGGGAATTCCTCTGTGGCTTGCCGACAGGCCTCCTCCTTGCAGTCAAAAATTCTCAAGGGGTTGGTTTCGATTTTCCGCTGGCAATCCACGCATAGCCTCTCTCTCTCTCTCTCGGCTGCGATCTTCAGGTCCTTATGGTAGGAAGGCCGACATCTGCGGCAGCCCACTGAATTCACCAAAATCTCGGTGTCGGTGATCTCAAGGCTGGTCAGGAGAAAGTCGGCCATTTCCACGTTCTCGGCGTCAATGGCTGGGCTTTCCTCTCCGAAGATCTCGATATCTATTTGATGAAACTGACGGTAGCGTCCTTTCTGGGGCTTATCATAACGGAACATAGGTCCCATGAAATAGAAGCGCAGGGGCTGGGGTTGAAGATAAAGCCGGTTTTCGATGATCGAGCGCACGATCGAAGGGGTGTATTCCGGGCGCAAGGTCAGCGACCGCCCGCCTTTATCGATGAAGGTATACATCTCTTTTGTCACCACATCCGAAGTCTCGCCTGTCCCCTTCACGAAGAGCTCCGTGGCTTCAAAAACCGGCGTTCTGATTTCCCTGTACCCATACAGCTCGAAAATCCTTTTGGCTGTGGCCTCCACTCTTTGCCATTTTCGTGCCTCCTGGGGCAAAATGTCTCGGGTGCCCTTAATGCTGGAGATCTGGTTATCTTTGGGGCTCATTTCTGGACAAAAACTCCTATTTTACGGAATTTTTTGTATCGCTCGTCAATCCTTTTTTGAGGAGACATCCCTTTGAGCTTTTTAAGGGTAGCGCTAAGCTTCTTATCCACGTTTTTGAATGTCTGTTCATAGTCGATATGTGCTCCACCCGGAGGCTCAGGGATAATTTTTTCGATGACTCTTAATTTGAGTAAATCATGGGATGAGAACTTGAGGTTTTCGGCGGCCCGGTCCATAGCACTCTGATCCTTCCATAGAATCGCCGCACACCCCTCGGGCGAGATCACCGAGTAGAAAGAATATTCCAGCATTAAAATTGCGTCTCCGACTCCGATGGCCAGAGCCCCACCGCTTCCTCCTTCTCCGATGACCACATTGACGACAGGAACATTTAGCCTGGAAATTTCTTTGAGATTGTAGGCGATGGCTTCAGCCTGACCTCTTTCTTCAGCCTCGATTCCAGGGTAGGCTCCGGGCGTATCGATCAGCGTGACGACAGGATAGCCAAATTTTTCCGCCAGCTTCATCACCCTCAAGGCCTTCCTGTATCCCTCTGGATTGGGCTGGCCGAAGTTCCGTGCCAGCCTCTCCCGCGTGGCCCGTCCCTTCTGGTGGCCGATGAATGCGGCAGTGTACCCCTTGTAAAATCCAAATCCTGCCACGATAGCCGGGTCATCGCCAGCCCGCCGGTCTCCATGAAGTTCCATGAAGTCCTCAGTAAGAGCTTCCAGGTAATCCAACGTGTATGGTCTCCTGGGATGCCTGGCGATCTGAACGATATGAAGCGGGGACAGCTTAGGACGGATCTTTTTCCATTCCTTCGCAATCAGCGCCTTTAAATCCTCAATCTTATGTTTTTTGTCCGAGTCGTCGCTTTCTTCAATTTCGTCGATTTTTTCTTTGAGCGCCGCGATAGGCTTTTCCAATTGGTAAAAATCTCTCTTTTCTTCCATTGGATATATAGCAAACGATTGAATTTACCCGCTTATTCTATAAGAAAAACAGGGAACTGGCAACTCTTTCTCGAAAAGGGGTATCATCTCCAAAACCTTGATGACTGAACTGCAAAATGCCGCGTAGTGCAATGGGAGGATAGTTTAGGCAACATCGGAGGGTTCCTACCCAACCTAACTCAGTCTTCACGCATCAACCTTGGAGGATAACGATAGGGACGTTCTTAGCGGGGGCACCCTATAATTCATTTCTACCTGAAGAACAAGATCTTCGATAGAGGGGTCCCCCGAAGGGATGCCACCAATTGTCGGTGAATACGTATTGAACGCAACAAACCAAAAGTTGTTGTTGGAGCAACGGAAATGAGGCTCCAGGGGCTGGTATCTTACTCCCGAAGCCGACAGGATATTTCGCGGCCGATTAAAGCGACTCCCCTCTCATTCTCGACCGGGAAATTGGAAAGGAATCTTCGTTATTGAGGTCACCGAATAGGCACTCCAACCTGTGTCCGCACCACTTTGAGGTTCTGGGAAGTGAGCTTCAACAGGGTTCCTTCATCATCGGTGTCCATTTCGATCTGTGTTTGGCCCAAACTCATTCTCAGTTTGCAAGGCGCCTCTCCCATCGGTTCGAGAATGGCGGAAACTTCCATCTGAGGGATGATATAAGCCGACAGATCGATCCTTTCCTCAAGGTTGCATCGGAATTTTTTGGTCAGGACCATATAAGGGGCAAAAACCGGGTTGGGCAAAAGAAAGGCGTCTCGTCTGATTTCCACCGTCTCTGTTTGCTCCAAACCGCCCACCCTTTTGGTATTTACAGCCCTCCCCCCCGAAAAGACACTTCGAATTTCCTGATCGATTCCGCTCACTCTCCCCCTAAAAAAGTACCGTCTGGGGATAAAACTTTTATCTAAATAAATCTCTAGTCTTTCGATCTCTATGGCAATGGGCTTGGTCATCCTTCCCCTTACAGTAAGGGAATAACCTATTTCGCCTTCTTCCCAAGAGTATTCCTCGTATCCCACCTGTTCATCCAGGAAATAGATAGAAAGGGTTCCTTTTTCCGTTCTAACTGGGTCAAAACGGCCATCCTTGGAGAAAAAAAGGGTGAAGGGCAGGAGAAGAGGAAAAAAGACAAGGAAAGCTTTTTTCATCAATGCTTTATTTCGAGCCTATCAGCTATTCTACAATAACAGCCGTTCCGTAGGCCAGAATCTCTGAAGCGCTCTGCATGATCATCGACGTGGAAAAACGGATGTTGAGGATTGCGTTCGCTCCCAGGCTTTCGGCCTCTTCGACCATCCGGTCTATGGCTTGCTCACGGGATTCGGCCATCATCTTGGTGTAGTCACGAATCTCACCTCCCACAATATTCCTGAGCGCAGCCATGATGTCCCTGCCGATATGGCGGGCGCGAATGGTATTTCCTCGTACCAATCCCAAATTCTTCTTAATCGTCTTACCTGGAACAAAATCCGTGGTAACCAAGATCATTTTTCGACCTCCTTGTATCGCTCCCTCTTCTGAACAAACAGCTGTTCTCTGAGCAAGGATACCAGCAAGACAGCCACTCCTCCAAGAACGGTAAGGATCCCGATCTTTAGGATCAGCGGAGTGGAAGCGTCCTGAATAATCCCTTCCACAGCTTTATAACCGCCAAAAAACAACAGAATTATACCACCGATGGAAAGAAGAATCCATCCAATCTTTCTCTCCAGACGATTGTAAACCATCCTCCAATAATCTTCCCACACTTCTTTATGAGGTTTCCTGAGTTGCATTTGTTGCATCACCTCCTCAAATTTACCCATTTCCTCATACTCCCGCCGACATTCCTCGCATTGTTCCAAATGTCTTTCGATCATCTTTCTCTGGGCATCATCCAGCTCGCCATCATGATAGGAAGAAATGAGTTCCTTTATTTTCTGATGATCCATGAATATCTCCTGATCAACCTCTATTCATATCCTAAATATTTTCCGACGATCCCTTTGAGCCGCTTTTTAGCATAATAGAGAGAGGACATGACCGTTCCCAGGGGTTTTCCGGTCAGCTCTGCGATTTCGGCATAGGATAGCTGCTGAAAATAGCGCAGGATAATAACCTCTCTCTGCTCCAGGGAAAGTTCCTCGATTCCCTTCCATAATGTTTTTTTCAGCTCCTCGTTCTCCTTTTCGGCAGAAAGGATTTGGACATCATCCAGGGGTATTTCCTTCGCGCGTCTTTTTCTTTTGATATGGTCGATACAGAGGTTTCTCATCAGCCGGTAGAACCAGGGGAAGAAAGGCTTCCTTGTATCAAAAGTCTTGATCTTACGGAAGGCACGGATGAACGCATCCTGTGAAACATCCAGGGCATCCTGCTGGTTGTGGAGGAAACCCAGAGCGATATAATAGGCCGACTGCATATATCTCTTCACGATCACCCCATAAGATTCTTTATCTCCCTTCTGTACGGATTCGAGAACTTGCCTCTCCGAAAGACTTTTATTCTTGGGTGCCCGTATACCCACGCTGTACAGAATATCGTCCTTCGACAGCGCCACGTCTTCGGCCATTTGTTTTTTCCTAATTTTATATACTGGCTTTGCTTTTGATTTATTCATGGCCCTACGTTCTTTTTCTTTGCCTGACGACCTCATACATAAAAATGGCCGCCGCTGCGGCCACATTCAAGGAAGTCATTTTCCCGAAAAGAGGAAGGGAAAGGATTTTATCACATCTATCTCTGACCAACCTCCGTAATCCTTTACCTTCTGAGCCAAAAACCAGCCCAACCGGAAGGGTATAGTCGAAATTATACCATTGCGCCGGCGCTCCTCCTTCAGCACCGATCAGCCACATCCCCCCTTTTTTCAGCTCCTCCATGGTTCGGGCCAAATTCTTGACCCTGGCCACCTTCATATGCTCCACCGCTCCAGCCGCGACAGAGACCACTGCTCCGGTAAGAGCCACTGCCCTCCTTTCAGGCAAAATGATTCCGTCCACACCCGCCCCTTCGGCTGTCCTGATGATGGCCCCCAAATTCTGAGGGTCTTCGATGCCGTCTAGGAGAATCAGAAAAGGACTTCCTGGTGAAGCCAGGATGGATTCCAATGGGACATATTTTCCCGAGGCTAAAAACGCCACGGCTCCCTGATGGTTTTTGTCGATGTTTCTCAGCTGTTTCGCAGGTGAAAAGGTGAAAGGGATACGGTTTTTTCGGGCTAAAAGAATAATCTCCAAAATCTTCGGTTTTTTTGCTCCTTTCTGGATGAGAATCCTGTTGACCTTCTCGGGGCTGTATCTTACCGCTTCCAACAGAGAATTCAGACGAGTGATCTTCTCCAATGGCTGATTCCTTATTTTCTTGATCTACTCAAGACAATTTTTTTCCCGGGCTTTCTCGATCTTGGCCCAGGTGTCCCGAAGCGTAGCGGTCCGGTTAAACACAGGCTCTTTGGGCTTCGAATCTTTTGCGTCCAAGCAAAAATACCCTTTTCTGAGGAATTGAAAAACGCTTCCTGGCATTGCCTCAGCAAGGCCTGGTTCCACCCAGCAGGATTCCAAGACTTGGAGGGAATCGGGATTCAGGAAGCTCTTCCAATCTTTATCTTGTCCCTCATCGGCAGGATTCTCGACGGCGAAAAGATGTTCATACATCCGGACTTCGGCAGGAATGGCGTGGAAGGCAGAAACCCAGTGCAAG
Source organism: uncultured Eubacteriales bacterium (assembly GCA_964400735.1). Taxonomy (GTDB): domain Bacteria; phylum Acidobacteriota; class Aminicenantia; order Aminicenantales; family Aminicenantaceae; genus CAYNVQ01. The sequence goes on from CAYNVQ010000002.1 coordinate 165,927, forward strand.
GTTCCCCTGACCATCCGTCCATCCTTTGACCATCCACCCCGGGTCTCAGGATCGTAGGTGCATCGAAGCTCCTTGATCTCGCCCGTCTGGACATCCTTGACGAGCTTCTCGCACTTTATGTAATAGGCATGTTTCAGCCGGACCTCCCTCTCCGGAGACAGGCGGAAAAATTTCTTTGGAGGATCTTCCAGAAAATCATCCTGTTCGATATACAGTTCCCGGGAAAAGGGAATTTTCCTCGTGCCCATACCCGGGTCCTCAGGATTATTTTCGGCGTCCAGCATCTCTACCTGCCCCTCCGGATAGTTTTCGATGATCACCCGCAATGGCCTTAAGACAGCCATCACCCGGGGTGCTCTTTTGTTCAAATCTTGGCGCAGGCAGTGTTCGAGAAGCGCGATATCCACTGTGCTCTCCCTTTTGGCCACACCGATGCGATCGCAAAAATCTCGGATGGACTCCGGCGTATAGCCCCGTCTCCGCATGCCCGACAGGGTCGGCATCCTCGGATCATCCCATCCGCTGACACAACCATCTTCCACCAGCTGCAGAAGTTTGCGCTTGCTCATCACGGTATAGCTGAGATTCAGCCGGGCAAATTCGATCTGTTGGGGATGATGGACGTTCAGCTGGTCAAGAAACCAGTCGTAGAGCGGCCTATGGTCTTCGAATTCCAGCGTACAGATGGAATGGGTGATGCCTTCGATCGAATCCGACTGCCCATGGGCCCAATCATAGGTGGGATAAATGCACCACTTATCGCCCGTCCGGTGATGGGAAGCGCGGAGGATTCGGTACATAACGGGATCCCGCATGTTCAGATTGGGCGAGGCCATGTCTATTTTCGCGCGGAGAGTGCGAGATCCATCCGGAAAATCTCCGTCGCGCATGCGCTCTAGAAGGGATAAATTCTCCTCTGCCGGGCGGTCCCTGTATGGGCTGTTTTTTCCGGGCTCGGTCAATGTTCCTCTGTATTCCCGGATCTCATCCGCACTCAGTTCACAAACATAAGCTTTTCCTTTTTTGACCAGTTGCTTAGCGTAATCATACAGGTGCTCAAAGTAGTCGGAAGCGTAGAACAAGCGGTCTTGCCAGTCGAATCCCAGCCAGCGAATATCTTCCTTGATCGATTCTACGTACTCCGTCTCCTCTTTACTCGGATTTGTATCATCAAAGCGCAGGTTGCACAGCCCTCCGTACTCGGCCGCAATGCCAAAATTCAAGCATATAGACTTGGCATGCCCGATATGGAGGTACCCGTTCGGCTCGGGAGGAAAACGGGTGTGAACACGGCCCTGATTTTTTTTCTCCTCTAAGTCCCGGTCGATAATGGTGCGAATAAAATCCTTATAACCCGTTTCGTTTTCGTTTCCTGCCTTTTTTTCCCCTGTCTCTTTCGAGTTCTTCGTCATGGGTTTACTCCTTATCTGCAGGAAATCCAGATCCTTTCAGAAATGCCGTCATTTCTGCAATACGCTGGGAACATTTTTTGACCTTCCGGGGTAAATCAAGTCTTGCTCCTTCCTCGACAAGAGGAATGAATTTATCCAAGTCCAAGCCAGATCTCCTGGCGGTTAAGGCAATACGGAGCGGATGGTAAAGGTCCTTTCCCTTGCACCCCGTTTCTTGTTTTATCTCCTGGGTTAGAGCGACAAATTGGGTGTAATCGAAGTTTTTTACATCCCTCATTTTTTCCCCGAAGCGCCGGATGACTTCCTCTGCACATTTAGATTCCAGCTCGAGCCTGGTCTCTTCTTCGATTTCTTGAGGGGAAAAGTCAATAAGCGGATTTATACGGGAAGGAAAGTCCGAAAAACGGTCCACCCGCTCGATGAAGGCCTCGACAATTTTTTCCAGCCAATTCCAGTGAGCCTCGCTCATATAAACTGGCAGAATATCAGCCTCTCTAAGGTAAGGATAGGCCATCTCGGCTTTCTCTCGAGCCGTGAGTCTTCTGGCCTTTTGACGGTTGATCCAATAGAGTTTGTCATAATCAAAAATGGCGGCCGAACGGCTGACCTTCTCAAGGTTGAACAGACGGATCAAATCTTCAGAAGAAAGAATCTCTTGATCATCGGGCGGAGCCCATCCCAGAAGAGCTAGATAATTGAAAAGGGCGGCGGGGAGAATGCCCTCCTTCTGGAACTGGTCAATCGAAGTGGCCCCGTGGCGCTTGCTCAGCCGCGTGTTGTCCTTTCCCATAACCAAAGAAAGATGAACAAACCTCGGAACCTCGAAGCCAAGCGCACGGTAAAGGAGTACCTGTCGCGGTGTGTTGGAGATGTGATCTTCCCCTCTTATCACATGTGTGATCTTCATCAGGGCATCATCCACCACTACGGCAAAATTGTAGGCCGGAAGCCCGTTGGAACGGATGATTATCGAGTCTCCGATCAGCCTCAAGTCGAATCTCAGCTCCCCTCTTATCCAATCTTGGAAAGTCAACTCTCCCTGCTCGGGAGTCCGGAGTCTCACGGCCGCCTTTTCTCCCTTTTGAACTCGACTGAACGCCTCCTTCCGGGAAAGCACCCGGCATTTTCCGCTATAGACCGCCATTCCATCCCTGGCTTGCGATTCTTTTCTCTCCTTTTCCAGTTCTTCGGGAGAGCAAAAACAATAATAAGCCTTCCCCTCCTTCAGAAGCTCCTGAGTATAAAGCCGGTATTTTTCCAGCCGCTGAGACTGCCTGTAAGGCCCGAAGTCTCCGTCCTTATCTGGCCCCTCATCCCAGTCCAGGCCGAGCCAGATCAGGTCCTGCTTGAGTTTTTCTTCGTATTCGGCGGCAGAACGTTCGATATCCGTATCCTCGATCCTCAAGATGAAACGCCCTCCCTTCTGCCGGGCGAAAAGCCAATTGAACAGGGCTGTGCGGGCATTCCCCACGTGCAAAAAACCCGTAGGGCTGGGGGCGAACCGAACTCTTACTTTCTCCATCGGAAACATATTAATACATTTCGCCAAAAAATGAAATTTGGAAGCATCTCAAAAACCGTGATGATTTTAAATCTGGCAAGGAAGCTGAAGAGGAAGCCATCCGGAGGCGAGCGGGCATGGAAAGCAAGCTTTGCTGGCAGGTTGGAGAGCGAGCCGAGGAATAAGCTGGTTTTCCTCGCTGGGGAAAACCAGCGGGCTGACGTTTCAGCTTTCCTGCCAGTTGCTTTATCACGGTTTTTGAGATGCTTCCAATTTCGATCGCTTTGGAGATAAAGACGTTTACGATCCCCTTCAGGATTTTGCTTTTTGGGACTGATTCTGGTATAAAATTTTTTCAGTCATGGAACACCATCCATGAGATCGGGAACGCTGGTTTGAAGGCAGAATTTTCAGGAAAAAGACGAAGAGACCATGATTCTCGATATTTTTATTAGCGCCGTTATCATTGTCTTTCTCTACTTTTTTATTGAATTCGTCGCCTGGCTTACCCATCGATATGTCATGCATGGCTTTCTCTGGATCCTCCATGAAGATCTTCACCAGCCCAGGGATCGCGAATTTCAAGAAAACGACCTTTTTGCCGATTTTTTCAGGGGGATAGACATCGTACTCTTTCCCATCGGGGATATTAAGGGCATTTTTTACCTCGCATCCATGGTCATTGGGGTCACTCTTCATGGAATCGGGGATATCCTGTTTCACAATATCATGTCCCATCGGAGGATCAAGGGGATCAGACTCGGGGCCAGCACTCTTTATTTCAAGCGTATCGCGAATGCCCACTGCTTTCACCACCAAAATTCTACCAAGTGTGAGGGCCATGCATTCGAACTTTTGTTTGCCCCTGCCCCTTACAAAGTGGATTGATAGCTTTTGGCATAAAGAAAAGAGATTATGCAAATAACCTTATCCCAAAACCTCAGCTATTGTGTCGGTGTCAAGCGGACGCTGACCATGGTGGAGGAGCTGCTTAAAAAAAATCCGAAAAAGGCCTATTACATGTTGGGAGAGATCGTCCACAATGAACATGTTATCAATGACTTAAGAAACAAAGGGCTGCATATCATAGGCAATAGCGCCCGGATCGATAGCCAAGGAACCGTGATCATTCAAAGCCACGGTGTGCCGCTGTCTACCTTAAAAAATCTGGAAAAAAGAAAGATCGATTATATCGACGCCACCTGCCCGATGGTTAGAGTGATTCACAGGGAAATAATTAAACTCGAAAATGAAGGATACTTTCCTGTCATCATCGGCAAAAAGGGACATGATGAGGCCAAAGGAATTGCCGGACAGGTAAACAAGGCCTTGATCATTGGCCGTCCGGAAGAAGTAAGAAGGGACCTTTTCAGCGGCATAAAAAAAGTGGGAGTCGTTGTCCAATCCACATTCATTCGGACCAAAGCCCTCGCCATCCTGGAAGCTTTGGAATCCTTGGGGCTCGAGGTTAAATTCGTCGACACCATCTGCCGGCCGACCACCGATAGGCAAGAGGAAATGAAAAGCGTCGCCGGAAAATATGATTACATTCTGATCATAGGATCCAAGACCAGCGCCAACACCATACACCTCTTCACACTGGCGAGCGGCACGAAAAGCTGTGTTTACCTGGTCGACGATCCCGAAAGGGTCGAAGGATTTCCCATCCCTGGGGATGCAACCGTATTCATTGCCTCGGGTGCCTCCACGCCCATGTATTTGATCGAACGGGTGGTTTCGATTCTGACCCGAAAGGAGAATCAGCAGAAAAGGGAAGAATAACCCACGCCAAAGAAAGCGAATATCGTCGGTGCCGGTTACAGCGGATTGGCGACAGCCAGTCTTTTGGCCCATAAAGGATGGGAGGTGATTGTTCTTGAAAAAAACAGCCCTGGTGGCAGGAGGGCCCAGGTTTACGAGCAGAGCGGATTCTTTTTCGACATGGAGCCAAGCTGGTATTTGATGCCTCCAGCACTCGACCACCTATCCGCTCGATTAGGAGAGACTCCGCAAGATCATTACGATCTGATTGGACTGGACCCATCTTGCCGGATCTTTCATAAGGAGGGCTATTTGGATATCCGCCCGGATTTGGACCAAAACGCGGAAACCTCCAATAGGCTTGAGGAGAGGAGGTTTCAGAAGGGCCTGCGCTATCTGTCTCGTGCGGAGAAACAGTATGAAATATCCGTGGAAAATATTTTATACCGCTATCGTTGTGAAACGCGTTTTTTCCCATCAGGATTTTATCCTTTCCTTAATCCCTGGAAAGGTTCGGCTTTCTGTCTGGTCCACACGCCTTTCCAGACGGCTGTTTTCCGAACGGCACATGCAAGCAAAAAGGCGAGGAACCTGTATTTTACAGGCCAGCACACCCATCCGGGAGGGGGAATCCCCATGATCTTGATTTCGGCCGAGGTGCTGGCAGACCGGATCCAACGGGACCATGACTGAACGGGATATCCGAGAGATTTTCAGACGTGGGAGCCGCACATACTTTTCCAGCAGCCTTTTTTTTCCCCGCCATATAAGAGAGGACGTTTTTCGACTGTATGGATTTGTCCGTTCTGTGGATAACTTTGTCGACGTGATACCTCAGCAATCCCGGAATTTCTATGCCTTCTGGCAAAGCTATCGGTGCAGTCTGAACGGGAATCCAGTCGATAATCCAGTGGTGGATGGCTTCACCGATCTCATGAGAAGAAAAAATTTTCAAACCGATTGGGTGGAGGCCTTCTTTCTTTCCATGAAAATGGATCTCGAAAAAAAGACCTACGCGACATTGAAGGAAATCTTGATCTACATTCACGGTTCGGCAGAGGTTATCGGATTGATGATGGCGGCAATAATGGAACTCGACCGGGATTCGTATTCCCCAGCAACTCTACTGGGCCGTTCTATGCAGTTTATCAACTTTATCCGGGATATAGTCGAAGATCACGCCTTTGGACGAAATTATTTTCCCCAGGAAGAGGTGGAGAAATATGGGTTGAACAGTCTGGACTTAAAAGATGTTCTCAAGAATCGATCTGGCTTCGACAGATTTATCAGGGCACAGATCGGGCGTTATCGGGAATGGCAAAAACAGGCTGAACAGGGATTCCGTTTTATTCCCCGGCGATGCCTCATTCCGATCAAAACAGCTTCGGAGATGTATAAATGGACGGCGGATAGGATAGAAAAAAATCCTCTGATCGTGTATAAAAAGAAGATCAGACCATCAAAAATGCGGATTTGGCATATGGCCCTCAACAATTTTTTCAGCGCCAGGCTCTAAATCATGGAATTTTTCAAGCGGAAGAAAGAATCGGTTGTTCGCTTCATCGACAGGTTTGTTCAGGAAAAATTACAGGAATTTTCCGATGTGAATTCTTGGGGGAAGGATGCCTTGACTCGGCTTGCGCCATTTGTGAAATCCGGCAAGATGGTCCGAAGCGGTCTGGTATGTCTGGGTTATGAAATGTGTGGGGGCAAAACCTCGTCTATCATTTTTCCGGCTGCCGCAGCGGTCGAATTTATCCAGACTGCCCTTCTGATTCACGATGATATCATCGACCGAGACAATTACAGGCGGGGCCTTCCCTCTCTTTTTTTCCAGTATGTCCAGCGGGGAAAGGAAGAGGATGTCACCGATCCCATTCATTTCGGACAGGGAATGGCCATATGCCTGGGAGATATCGGTTTCTTTCTCGCCTTCGAGTTGTTCTCCGAGCTCAAAGTTACCAGAGCCATCAAGAAGGAGGTCATCCGTCTCTGGTCCCAGGAGTTGTGTTATGTCGGGTTGGCCCAGATGCAGGATTTGTTTTTCGGCGAAACCAAAGCAGATATTGCGGCTCAAGATATTATGCAGCTTTATCTGTATAAGACCGCCCGTTATTCCTTCTCTTTGCCTCTGAAGACAGGCGGAATATTGGGAGGAGCCAACCAGCGGCTGCTGGCAGGTTTGGAGAGATGCGGCCAGGCCTTCGGACTTCTTTTTCAGCTCAAGGACGATGAACTGGGATTGTACGGTTCGGAAAAAGAGCTTGGAAAGCCCGTGGGTTCGGATCTCAAAGAATGCAAAAAAACCCTCTATTATCATTACCTCCGCCAGAAAGTCAGGGCTGAGGACATGGAACGGTTTGAGCGCATCTGTGGGAATGATTGTCTTTCCTTGAGCATGGTTCAAGAAGTCCGGGACATGATGGAAAGATATGGCGTCGATAAAATCATCGCCCATAGAATGAACGAGCTGCAAAAAGAACTGGAAAAAGAAATCGCTGGATTGAATATCCCTGACAAATACCAGACTGTCCTGTACGAGCTTTTGGAATTCTCGTTGAAACGAAAAACATAAGGGCCGGCACATCATTTATGTATAGACATCTTCTCATCGATATTCTTGTATTTTCGGGTCCGTTTCTTTTCAGTTTCCGGAAAAAGGCGAAGTTTTACCGCCGCATACCTTATATCCTAGCAGCATTTTTTAGCGTCGATATCGTCTTTTTGGCTTTGGATATTTGGGCTCCCGATCGAGGGCCTGGCGATTTTCCCTCACATAAACCATGGGAACCCGGCTTCTGGGACTACCTCTCGAGGAAATACTGTTCTTTTTGATGATTCCCAATTCCTGCCTTTTTATCTACGAAAATCTGGTCTGTTATTTTGCGGATAGGCACATGCCCATCCCCAGGTTATTTGGGAATCGAGAATCACCACGATCCCGCTTGAAGATATCTTCTATTCTTTCACCATGCTGGCTTTTCATCCCCTCGTATATAGGGTATTCCTCAAAAGAACATCCGTTGGTCCGCTCTTGAAGACTTGATCCATCCGATAGGACCGACGGAGTTTCGGTCTTAGCCGGTATCTCCATTGGGAATAAACATGTCAGCTCGATGACCTCGGTTCGGTGAAGAGACTATATATCGCAGGATCAAAATCCCTTCCGGAGTTTGCCGGCCTGGGTCAGAGGAAGAAAACGGGAATAATTCCGGATGGCCTCAGGCACGTTTTCCAGCAGGATAATACCCCCAGCAAGGAAGATCACAGGACACACTCCAGGTCGGGCTTTTGAGTTTGCAGATCGTCATGCCGTATCCCCTTTTCCATATGGAGGTTGGGGGTAGGGATAAGAAAACTCCGCTGAAATGTCCCAATTCGGACACCTTTTGTCCGCCCAAGAAACATTTTTTGGGCCGTTCTTTGCTCTTCCTCTCAACACTCCTCTGATCAAACGGGTTGGCACGCTTATTGCTTAATAAATAGGCGAAGATGAAAAAACAAGGAGGCTCTGATGAAGCTTAAAACAAAAATAATGATACTTTTGGCGGCTGTCCTGCTGACCTTCGTGGGGTTCAATCTAATGATATCCCCAGCTTTGGTGGATATGGCCAGGATGAAGAACAAAACAAATTACGAAATCACCGTGGTGGCCACGGCTGAAACAGATGGCCATCTCGTGCTTTCCAAAACTGGATAAGCCTGTTCTAACCCATCCCCTTTTTTTTCCCAGGCTGCAACCATCCCGGATACAGGGAGGGTTGCAGCCTTTTTTTATCTCCTTCTCTTTTGTTTGCTCAATTTCCAATCAACACAAGCTGCTGCCCCCTAGATGCCGAAAAGGGCCAATGGAAATCACCCCAACAGAAGCTCTTCCGGGAATAGGAGAAGGCATTAGAATTCGAGGAGAACTTGGGCCAGTGCCGCAATGGCCTCTCCATTCCCCACTTGCCCTATCCCTTCGTTGGTCTTGGGCTTTATGTTCACGGCGTTTAATTCGATCCGCATCAACGAACACAAAGCTTTCTTCATCTGAGCAATATAAGGGGCAAGTTTGGGCGATTCAGCAATGACGACCGTATCGATATGGAGGATTCGTCCTTTCTTCCTATGGACCAGTCTCATGATTTCTTTCAACAGCTCGATACTCCGGACATTTTTATACTTCGGGTCTGTGTCAGGAAATAGCTGTCCGATATCCCCTCCGCCCATAGCTCCCAGCAAGGCATCGATGATGGCGTGTATCAAACAATCCCCGTCCGAATGTCCCATCATTCCTCGGGAAAATGGGATTTCCACCCCGCCCAGGAAGAGCTTTCTTCCCGGTCGAAGCCGGTGGATATCATAGCCTATCCCGATCTTAATCCCCAATCAGAGCCTCCGCCACTCTAAGGTCCTCGGATGTGGTGATTTTTATGTTTCGGCGCTCGCCCGGCACGATAAAGACCTGTTTTTCCAGCCTCTCCACAAGGGAAGCTTCATCCGTTCCGTAGTATCCGTCATGCACCGCCTTCTGGAGGGCTTCCTTGAGCAAGGAACAAGAAAACCCCTGGGGAGTCTGGCTCCTGAATAGCTGGTTCCTCGCTTCAGTCCGGAGAATCCTTTGGCCTTCCACGCGTTTGATGGTATCTTCTACAGGAATCACGGGGATCACCGCACTTTTTTCTCTGGTCTCGGCAATGATTCGCCCGATCAAGCTCTGGTCAACCAGCGGTCTCGCACCATCATGGACAAGGACAACCTCCACCCGGCTTTCATCCACGTTCCTAAGGCCAGCATAAACGGAGTCCTGTCTTTTTTCCCCGCCTCTGGCAATAGAGACAATCTTTCTGTACCTTTGGAGATACTCATCTCCCGAATGAAGACGGCTCAGAACCAGAACGATCTCATCGACCGCCGTATTTTTCTCAAATTTTTCCAAGCACCAGTCCAAAACCGGCTTCCCCCTCAAAAGGGAAAACTGTTTGGCCGAGCCAAACCTCGTTCCCTCTCCCGCGGCTACAATTATGGCCGTCACCCTCTTCATTTAGCTTCTTCTTCGTTGTATCGACCGAAGATCATCTTCCCCACGGTTGTTTGGAGGACAGAAGTCACGGTAATCTCCACATTCTGCCCCATCATCTTGCGCGAATTGTCGACAACCACCATGGTCCCGTCGTCCAGATACGCGACTCCCTGATCTTTTTCTTTTCCCTCTTTGAGGATGAACACATTGATCGTCTCTCCGGGAAGCACAACCGGCTTCAGGGCATTGGCCAGTTCATTGATATTGAGCACCGGAACTCCCTGTAATTGAGCGATCTTGTTCAAGTTAAAATCGTTGGTAATGATTTTGGCATCCATGTTCTTGGCCAGCTCTATCAATTTTGAATCCACATCCTTAACCTCAGGAAAATCTATCTCTGTAATGACAACCGAGATTTGAGAAGATTTCCTAAGGTGGTCCAAAACTTCCATCCCCCGCCTTCCCCTCTGCCTTTTAACGCTATCGGAGGAATCTGCGACAAGCTGAAGCTCTTTGAGGATGAACTGGGGGACGACCAAATCCCCTTCTATGAAGGCGGTGTCACAGATGTCCGATATGCGGCCATCAATGATGACGCTTGTATCCAGTATCTTATAGCTTTTTCCGGTGTTGTGTTCCTTAAAAAAGCTGGTGAGATAAGTCGGGTCGAGCCATTCGTGTTTTCGGGTACCAACTAGAAATCCGATGTAAGGCATGATGACCAAGAAAAATATGCGGATAAAGGTGGTCGTCTCGGCCTCCTGTCCTAGGCTTTGATAAATCGCCCCCAATCCCCAGCCGATCACCACGCCGGCCATCGTTCCCAAAGTCCCCCCCCAGATAACATCGAACGGGCTGCGCCTAATCCTTGTCTCCAAGTACACAAGAAGGACGCTCAAAAGGAATCCGGTTAAAACTCCGTAATAACGGGAAATGTTGAACGGAGGAAAAAAATAGCCCGCAACGGAAATGAGAGCTACGACGATTACACGAAATAATAAAATACCCATTTTATTACCTTTATAAAAAATATTAAAATATAATGCTCAAAGCTTCTTTTATATTGGAGACTCCCGCCAAATCAACATCCGGCACCCTTTCCCGTTCCAACTGGGCAAGGTTTCCTTTAGGAAGGACGACCGAATGAAAGCCCAAGGATACGGCTTCTTTGATCCGGGCCAAAGGCTGAGGGACAGAACGTACTTCACCGCTCAATCCCACTTCACCGAAAAGAGCGAATCCAGCAGGGACAGCCTTGTTTTTCAGGCAGGAGACGACAGCTATGATGGAGGCCAAATCCACGGCCGGCTCGTCCAAGGTCAATCCTCCGGCCACATTTAGATAAATATCCTCTCCACCAAAACCAAATCCCAATTTTCTTTCGATCACGGCCAACAACATGGCCGTGCGGAAATGATCCAATCCTATGGTCATTCTCCTAGGATTTCCGGAAAAAAGGGTGGGAGAAACAAGAGCTTGAATCTCCGCTAATAATGGCCGCGATCCTTTGATGGTACAAACCACCACACTGCCGGTCTCGTCCGCTGGCCGCTCCTTTAAAAAGAAAGCCGATGGATTGACAATGGCCTTGAGCCCTCGGTTGCCCATCTCAAAAATGGCCAGCTCCGAAATCGGGCCAAAGCGGTTTTTCAAGGCCCGCAGCACACGATGACTGTGCTCTTTCTCTCCTTCGAAATAAAGAACCACATCGACAATATGCTCCAGCGACTTAGGGCCAGCTAAAGATCCCTCTTTGGTGATATGGCCTATCAAAAAGGAAGAAATCTGGTTTTTTTTGGCAAATCGAAAGACTTGATTGGTGACTTCCCGGACCTGACTGATCGTTCCCGGGCTGGAAGAAAGTTTCGAGGAATAGACCGTCTGCACGGAGTCCATGACCAAGATATGGGGCTTCAGCCTTCCAGCCTGAGCCACAATCCGCTCCAGGTTGGTTTCCGCCAATAGATAAAGCTCTCCGTCTGAAACACCCAGCCTTTCTCCCCTCATTTTGATCTGCTCCAGGGACTCTTCTCCAGAAACATAAAGCACCTTTTCCCCTTTTAAACTGTAGTCCCGGCTTACTTGGAGAAGAAGGGTGGATTTGCCGATTCCTGGCTCTCCACCGATCAGGACCAAGGAGCCCAGCACTACCCCCCCGCCGAGAACCCGGTCCAGCTCCTTGATTCCTGTCTCCGCCCTCTTTTTTTTTGCCCCTTTTATTTCTTTATACAGGACTGGCTCCGAAGGGGGAAAGGAGTATTCCGCTTGGCCCTCTTCTTCCAACTCTTCGATCAGAGAATTCCACTCGCCGCAACTGGGACACCGTCCCAGCCATTTGGGCGAGTTGAATCCACAGCTTTGGCAGATAAAAACGGTCTTGTTCTTCATTAAAAACCGAACCTCAGACCAAAATAGAGCTCCCTTTTTTCGGACAGCGTGAAATCATCCCAGCCCAAAAGAAAATGGATGTATTTTGTCGCTAAAAAACTTGTCCAAGCCCGGAAGCGTGGACGGGGTTCACGATTGAAATCAAATCCCTCCAGGGTGAATACCAATCGGTCGTCGAGTGTATAGAAATCCAGGCCGACACCGAATTCCGATTCCAATATACCGGCTCTGGGCGCAAAAGCCCCCCACCGCAGCCCTCCTTGGGCGGTATAGGTGAATCTATCTTGCCAGGGATCTTGGACGATCTGGGCAAGCACGAATTTATCCGACGACGGCCAAACCGCAAAGGAAAGGGATCCTTTCAGCAACTCGCTTTTGGCGAAATATTCAGTTCTCAGCCCCATGTTCATCCGCAGGGAAGATACAGGCCTGACGATTTTTCGGACCTCGTTCACGGTTTCTTCCGTTTTTTGGATGAGTTCAGGATCCTGAATAAGCTTTCCTAACGACCCCTCTCCCTTATTGAGTTTCTCCAGCGCCTCGTTCAAGAGCCTTAAAGATTCCTCGGTCTTGAACAGAAGTTCCTTAATTCCTTGGAAATTTTCCTTCAAGTTTCCCCTATTTTCTTCCACCGTCTCTTTCAGCATATGAATAAGCTCATCTAGGTTCTCAGAAATTTTTTCCACCTTCTGGTCGAAATTATCCATTACTTCAGAGGATCTCTCCAAGCCTCTGGAAACACTGGACTTGTTCTGCTGAAGGAAATCATTCAATTCCGACGAAAAAGAGGAAATATTTTGAAATATTTCCTTAAGACTTGTGCGCGACTCCTCCTCTCCCAGCAGCTCGCGCAAACTCCTGCTGGTCTCTTTGATCTCGTCTCCAAGAGAAGACAACATCACTCCCAGTTGGTCGAATCCCACTGAAGGAAGACTCCCGAGGCTATCGCCCGGTTGAGCCATCTCTTCTCCCTTCCCAGGAATGATCTCTATAAATTTCTCCCCCAAAAGTCCCAGAGAAGCCAGCGTGACCGTTGCATCCTTGCTGATCTCGATGTCCAGATTAATGGACATCTTCACCTCTGCCTGATTCCCCTTGAGTCTTATGTCTTCAACTGATCCCACTTTCACGCCGGCCAAACGGACCACGGTTTTTTTCTCCAGTCCGGACACGCTCTGGAAATAGGCATACAAGGTGTATCCTTTTTTCTGGAAAAGATTGCTGAGATCTCCTACGATAAAAACGAATAAAGCGAGGATAACCAGCCCTATCCCCAGGAATAAACCAATTTTGATCTCTTGCCTGTAAATCACCAGTCTCGATTCCTTGTCACGACTGACTCCTTCTTTGCTTTTTCGTCTGAAAATTCCCATTTCAACTTCTCTTTTTTTCATTCATCCTATTGTATCACCAATTTTCTATCGGTCCTACAGCCGTTCCATTGATGAACTGTTGAACGACTTGATTCGGAGAATTCCTGATCTCCTCCGAAGTTCCCGTCTCGATGATTTTTCCTTGATAGAGCATCGCGATCCGGTCCGCCACTTTATAGGTGCTGACCATATCATGGGTTATGACGACCGAGGTAACCTTGAGGTCCTTTTTCATCTGGATGATCAAATCATTGATGGCATCCGCCCTGATCGGGTCGATTCCTGTTGAAGGCTCATCATAAAGGATTATTTCGGGCTGGTAGGCAATCGCCCTGGCCAAGCCCACTCTTTTTTTCATGCCACCGCTCAGCTCGTAAGGCAGTTGGTTTTCAATTCCCCTTAAACCCACTTTGTGAAGTGCCTGCCGGGCCCTTTCTTCGACTTCCTCGGAAGAAAAATCGGTATGTCTTTTCAGTCCGAACATGACATTGTCCAAGACCGTCAGGGAGTCGAAAAGGGCTGCCCCCTGAAAAAGCATGGCGAACCTGCGGCGAATTCTTCGAAAAGAAGCTTCGTTCAGGCAGGTGATCTCTTTCCCGTCCAGATAGATTTTTCCTTTATCCGGCCTGATGAGCCCGATGAGGTGTTTGATCAAAACGCTCTTTCCTGAACCGCTTTGACCGATGATCACTACGGTCTCGCTTCTCTCTATGTTCAAGTTCACTCCCTGAAGGACTTTTTTCCCTCCGAAGGATTTGTGCAAATCGACGATTCGAATCATGGTTACAGGTTCGCAGGAAGTCCTTTGCTGAGAAAAAAATTGAAGATAAGAATAAGGATACTGGAGATAACCACAGCCCGAGTCGTTGCCCTTCCCACTCCTGCTGCTCCTGCTTCTGTCTTCAATCCCTGCCAACACCCGATGATGGCAATGATGGCACCAAACACCGCGGCCTTTATCAATCCGCTGAGGACATCCCAAAATTCCATATAGATCAAAGTATTCCGGATATAGATGTACCTGTTCACCCCCATTAGAAACGTATTATAAAAAAAGCCAGCAAACATTCCTATGATATCTCCATAGAGCGTCAAGCAAGGCAGCATAACGATACTGGCAAGGGTGCGGGGGACGACAAGATAACGAATCGGATCGCCCCCCAAACTGATAAGAGCATCTATTTGCTCGGTGATTCTCATGGTTCCGATTTCAGCCGCCATTGACGACCCCACCCTGCCGGACACCATGAGCCCGACCAATATCGGAATCAATTCTTTGGCCAACCCTAATGAGATGATCGGCCCTCCATAGGCCTCAGAACCAGGCCCAATGTACCTATGGAATCCAATATAGGTTTGTAGCCCGAAAACAAGCCCTCCGAAAGCAGCGGTCAGGGACACCACTGGGAGGGATCTAACCCCCACCTCCTCGAGTTGTTGTATGAAGTTTTTCTTCTCCCATGGCCTGGTGAAAAACCCTCTAAATGTCTGGCTCAGAATGATTCCCACCTCTCCCACTTGCTGGAAGAAAAAGAAAAAAAGGGATTTTTTCGTGAGAGACTCCATTTTATGCTTCGAAGGCCTGGAATTCCATATCCGCAAACCGGGCGTATTCTCTAATAAAAGCCAGGTTGACGATTCCAGTCGGACCGTTGCGTTGTTTGGCCACGTGGATTTTAGCGATCCCCCTGAGATTTTCATCATCTGGATGGTAAAACTCAGGCCGGTAGACGAAGATGACCACATCGGCATCCTGCTCGATGGCCCCGGATTCTCTCAGGTCGGAAAGCTGAGGGACGGGCTCGCGCCGGCCCTTTTCAGGAGCCCGGCTAAGCTGCGATATGCCGACGACCGGAATCTGGAGTTCCTTGGCCAGTTCTTTTAAGGAGCGTGAAATATAAGATATCTCTTGAGTTCTGTTTTCGAATCTACTGCCAGGGCGCATCAGCTGCATATAATCGATGAAAACTAGATCAAGGTGGTGTTCCATTTTAAGGCGTCTTGCTTTGGCTTTCATTTCTATCATGGTAAGCCCCGGCGTCTCGTCGACGAATACTTTCGCCTTGGAAAGTTCCTCTGCGCTCAACTTGAGTCGTTCAAACTCTCTTTCTCCGATAAACCCTGTTCTCACTTTTTTGATGTCCAATTGAGCTTCCGCGCACATCAGCCGTATGACAATCTGTTCCTTCGCCATCTCCAGTGAAAAAAAACCCACCGAATAATCTGTCCGCAGGCCGATATGTAAAGACGTATTCAAACAAAGAGCCGTTTTTCCCATCGATGGTCGTCCGGCTACGACAATAAATTCAGAATTATGATACCCGGAAGTCAGACCATCTAAATCCCTGAATCCTGTCGGTATCCCCGTCACCACATCCTGTCGGTGGCGAAGGTTATCTATGAATTCAATGGCCGAATTGGTCAGGGCTCCAACCGGAATGAAACCAGGTTTTATTCTTTGTTCAGCCACCTCGATGATGGAGGCTTGTGCCTCATCCAGCAGCTGATCGGCATCTTCCCTCTGTTCATAACTCGAAGAAATAATCTTTGCCGAAGAAAGAATAAGCCTCCTTAAAAGGGATTTTTCCTTGATGATTTGGGCATAGTATTCCACATTGAGGCTCTTCGGTACTCCGTCCATAAGAGAAGAAAGATAGGAGGCCCCCCCCACTTCATCCAGCTCTCCAGCCCTTTTTAGCTCTTCGCTCAGTGAAAGGAGATCGACGGGATGGCCTTTATCTACCAGGCGTGATATTCTCTCCAAGATCTTTCGATTTCCCTCTTTATAGAAATCTTCGATGGTCAGGATGGAAAGAACGACATTGAGGTTTTTGTTGTTGAGCAGGATGGCTCCCAGAACAGTTTTTTCCGCTTCTGCACTATGGGGTGGGGTTTTTTTCAAAAACATCAAATCAAGTTCCACTTTTGCCTCTACTCGTTTTCCTTTTTCTCCTCCTTTTCCTTTTTCTCCGCGCTGGAATCTTTCCCCTCTTCATGCTCCAGTTTTTCCTTCTCTATCGGCTTCTCCTCCTCCTTTTTTTCTTCCTTGTCTCCTTCTTCTTTCTCCACCTGGACTTCTTCTTTTTCTGAGGTCTTTTCTTCACTTTTTATATCTTGTTTCTGTTTTTCCTCTGCTGGCACTATTTCCTTGCTCTCTTCCGATTCTAATTCCTTTTTCTCCGTTTCTTCCTCGCCTTCCTTCTTCACTTCGATCTTCAGCTCTGCCTGCTGCTCATGAAAAATCTTAATGGGTATGGTATAGTTCCCCAGCCGTTTAATCGGCTCTTCCAGCAGAATCTTTCTTTTCTCGATCTCGAATCCCAGCTTATCCAGGGCCTCCTTGATATCGGTAATACTGACCGAGCCAAAGATGACATCCTTTTCCCCTGCTTTTCTTTCGAAGGAAAGAGACGTTTGGTTGATCCTGTCGATCACGTTTTGAAAGGATACCGTCTCTTGGGCCAGCTTTTTTTTCAAGGATCTTTGCTGCATCTCAATCATCCTGATGTTGGCAGCCGTCACTTCGATCCCCAGTTTCCTGGGGACGAGATAATTTCTTGCATAGCCAGCCGCCACATCAACGATATCCCCTCTCTTTCCAATGTTTTCGATATTTTCCTTCAGAATTATCTTCATCGGCTCAATCCTCTATATAAGGAAGCAAGGCCAGAAGCCGGGCTCTCTTTATGGCCGTGGAAAGCTTGCGTTGATGATAGGAACAAGTCCCGGTCAGACGCCTCGGCGCAATTTTTCCTCTCTCCGGGACATACCTTCTCAAAATATCGACATTTTTATAATCGATTTCCTTGATGTTTCTCTCGCAAAAACGGCAATACTTTCTCTTGGGCGGAAAGTATCTTCGAAAAGAACTTCTATCCCGTTGTTCTCTTGCCATCTTTAATTCTCCTCACCGGATTTGTCTTCTTCTTCCGGAATTCCCTCTTCTTTCACCAACTCCTTCTCTTTCATTTCCCCTTCTTCCTGTTTTTCTTCCTTCACCGCCTTGGTCTTTTTTTTAGGGGGAGGTTGGATTTCTTCTCTTAGTGTCAGGTAGCGGATGATGGTTTCGGTTTGCCGAAACCGTCTTTCAAGTTCAAGGGGAATAGCCGTTTCCCCTTGGTAGTGGAAAAATACATAAAAGGCCTCCTCCAACCCGTTGATGGGATAGGCCAGTCTTTTTTTGCCCCATTTCTCAATGTTGACCATCTTTCCCTTGCTTTTCTTTATTACCTCCGCCATTTTCTGGATGAGCTTCTCCATCTCTTCTTCTTCCAGTTTAGGGGAAATGAGAAATGCTGTTTCGTATTGTCTCACGGACACCTCCTTATGGATTTATAGCTCCCTCTCTATTCGAGGGAACAAGGAGCTTTACACCTTTACTCCTAAGTCAATATGTCAGAATAATATATATTCATGAATCTGTCCATTGTTTTATTCATTCATTTTGATTTTATCGCGTCACGTATCTTTTAAATTGCCTACCGATCGATTGAAGCAGTTCATCGCTTCATCGACGCTCCGATTCAAGATTAAATCCAAGGCTTCCTCTGCCTTATCCAAGCTTCGCTCCAAAACCGGCTTTTCCTCTTTCCTGAATTCAGAAAGCACAAAGTCCGTCGCCTCAACATCGGCAGGCAAAGGACCGATGCCGATTCGGATGCGGGGAAATTGAGTGGATTTTACCTCCTGGACGACAGAAATCATTCCGTTATGAGTTCCCGGCCCCCCCTTTTTTCTCACCCTTATCTCCCCCAAGGGGATATCGAGATCGTCATAGACCATCACAAGGTGGCTTAGGCTCACTCCGGTTTTATCGATCAGGGCTTTTACCGCCAGTCCACTCCGGTTCATAAAGGTCCAGGGTTTGACAAGAAGAAGGGCTCCCTTTTCTCTCTCGAGGCGTGAAGATTTGGCGAAATACTTGCTTTTTTTCAATTTCACGTTCCATCGTCGAGAAATTCTGTCTATCAGGACAAATCCCACATTATGACGGGTCGACTCGTACCTCCTCCCCGGATTTCCGAGTCCAACAACAACCCACAAGAAATGCCTCTATTCTTTCTCTTTCTCTTCCTCTTTCTCTTTCTCTTTCTCTCCCTTTTCTTCCTTTTCCTCCACTCTTTCCTTCTTGATGACTTCTGGTTGCTCTTCTTCGGCCATAACGGAAACCTCTTCCTCTTCCTCCTCCTTCACAGCAATTTCTTCCTCTTTTGTAGGTGCCTCAATAAGAACAACTACGGCATGGGGATCGCTCACTATCTTCACTCCTGTCGGAGAGGGGACCTCCTCCACCTTGATAGACTGATGCAGATGCAGAGGGCTGATATCTATATCAATATGATCTGGAATATTATGAGGGAGGCATTCTATTTCGACCTCTCTCATAGCCAAGTCGATGAATCCTCCTTCCGATTTCACACCGACCGCTTCGCCCTTCACCTCCACCGGAACAGATACTTTCACTGCCTTGTCCATGGCAATGTGGATGAGATCTATGTGGAGAATTTCGTCTCTAACGGGATCTATTTGCACTTCTTTTATCATCGTATCGACGGCCCTGGAATCAAACGCGGTCTTAAAAATCGTGTTCTCTCCTGCTTCAGATCTCAGAATGTTAAAGACATCCTTTTTGTTCAATACCAAATGTGTATTGGAAACCCCTCCGCCGTACAGAACAGCCGGTACCTTCCCCTCTCGTCTCAACCTGCGAGAGGCGTTTTTTCCAAATTGCTCTCTCTTTTCGCCTTTGATCGTTACATGCATCTTTTCCTCCTTATTCAAACAAGGAACTTACAGAACTTCCTCGACTTATTCTTCGAATGGCCTCTCCGAAAAGCTCGGCAACGGAGAGAACCATAATCTTTTTACATGATTTTGCCTCTTCTCTCAGCGGAATCGTGTTGGTCACGATGAGTTTTTCCATCTGGGAATTCTCAATTTTATCAATGGCCTGCCCGGAAAGAATAGGATGGGTGCAAGCCGCGTACACCCTCCGAGCCCCCTTCTCGAGCAGGGCATCCACACTGTGCACCAAAGTTCCGCCCGTATCCACCATGTCATCGACAATCACCACATCCCTGTTTTTGACGTCCCCAATGACATGTATTACTTTTGCGATGTTGGGAGCAGGACGTCTTTTATCTATGATGGCCAGATTGGCTTTCAATCTTTTGGCAAAAACCCTGGCTCTTCCTACGCCTCCTGCATCTGGGGACACGACGGTCAGGTCACTCAATCCCAGTTTCTGGACGTGATTGGCTAAAACGGGAGCAGCGGTGAGATTGTCTACAGGAATAGAGAAGAAGCCTTGGATTTGGGGAGAGTGGAGGTCCATGGTCAAAACCCTGTCGGCTCCTGAGGCTTCCAGGAGATCGGCAACCAATCGGGCGGATATCGGAACGCGGGGCCTGTCTTTCCAATCCTGTCGCGCGTAGGGATAGTAGGGAATGACCGCTGTGATTCTCTCCGCCGATGCCCGTTTGAAGGCATCTATCATCACAAACAGCTCCATGAGATGAAAGTTGGCATCAAAGGATCCCGACTGGACAACAAAAACGTCTTCTCCGCGGACGTTTTCGTCAACAAAAAAATGTATCTCTCCATCGCTGAATCGCTCCAGGACAAAATTTCCCATATCGATGTTTAAATAGTCCACGACCTGCTCAGTCAACTCCACATTGGAGGATCCAGCAAAAATTTTCATATCATTTTTTTCTTTCACGGCATCTCCTTCCGAAGCCTTTCCTCTCTGTAAAGGATATCAGGAGAGACATGGCTGGGGTGGGAGGATTCGAACCTCCGAATGGCGGATCCAAAGTCCGCTGCCTTTCCGCTTGGCTACACCCCAGTGAGCCATTCCTTCCAACAGTCCGTCCGCGATAGCGTCTCTACGAGGACTGTTCGATGGTCTTCCCCGAGGGTTTCCATGGCTATTTCTGCCTTTCTCCTCTCTGAAAAAAGGCCGAAAACAGCCGAGCCGCTCCCGCTGGTTAGAGATAACTCTGAACCCAGCTCCTGGATGAGGTTCTTGATGCCTTTTATCTGAGGATGAAGACGGAAAATACTTTCTTCTAATTCATTTTTCAAAAAGCCAACTTTGCGGCTGTTCAAAAACCTGATAATTTTACTGTCTTTACCCTGAGAAGTCAAGGAGGAAGGGAGCTGCCCGTAGACCCTAGCCGTCGAGATGGGAAAGGAAGGAATGACCAGAACACAAAAGAAACGCGCCAGGTCCTCCAGAGGAATTATCCGTTCCCCCCTGCCATGGCCCAAACACAATCCTCCTTCTAAGAAAAAGGGGACATCCGCACCCAGAACAGCGCCCATCTCCATCAGGATCTTCTTCTCTAACCCTATTCCCCAGATCTCATTCAGAGCCAAAAGAGTACTGGCCGCATTGCTGCTTCCACCTCCCAGGCCGCTGCCGGGGGGAATCATTTTTCGCGCTAAAACCTTGATTCCCTGCTTCAAGTTGAGTCGATCCTTCAGAAGAACGGCCGCTTGATGTATGAGATTTCTTTCATCCCAGGGAACGGTTCTGTCGTCTCCTTCTAAGATAAGGGCATCTCGAGACAGAGGATGAAATTCCAGGACATCATACAAATCCACCGTCTGAAGCAGAGTCCTAACCTCATGATAGCCATCCTTTCTCTTCCCCAGAATCTCAATCCCCAGGTTAATCTTAGCAAAGGATTTAACGCGCATGGTGGATCAGGTCTTGAATTTCTTTCCATGTCTTGGGCTGGTACTTCTCTTTGAATTTTTTAGAGAACACATTTTCCCTGACTGGCTTATTGAGGCCTAGACCGAGGATTTTTAGTTTTCCTGAACTCAGAGTGTGCCTAAAGACAATACGCCGAGCAAATGGAGTGTCATCGATGAATTCTTCCACTTCAAACCAGAGATCTCCTCTCTTTCCGGACTTGATCCTGTTCTTCCGGTCTCTTGTTAAGGACCAGCTTTCCAGGTCATCCGAAATAATCTGGCTCTGCTTCCCCCAATCCCCGCTGAAAAGGTTTATCATCTCGGCCAAGTTCAACCGGAATCCGAGGAACTCATAGATGATTTCCTCTTCCTGGCCTTGCCAATAAACCTTTTTGGATGGGACGATGAGATAGGCCTCCCCTCCATCGACGAGCAGGCGGTAAATAACTCTGCCCAATGCGCCGGTAACCTCGATCCTCCCTTTATCGGGCAGGGCGAAAAGAAAAGAAAATTTCGATCTGGCTGTTTCCTGACCGGTCAAAATCGTCAGGGACGCATGTCCCTCGATCCTTTCGACTCGGGCTGGTAAAGGGGATATCGACAGGAGAGCAGGCCGGCAACAGGAGAGAAGAAACGCCAGGCAGCCGATCGCGATGACCTGAGCCTTTTGCATGATTCATCCTTTCTTTCTGCCCGATTGGCCTGGAAGTACAGGAACCTATTTCTTTCCCTTCTTCGGATCCGTCACTTCTTGATTTTTTTTGCCGCCGGCGGATTCTCTCAAGTCAAATCCGTATTCATCTGACACCGATTTTTCCTCTTCAGCTCTCCCTCGTGCAGTCCGATTTTTTATCTCGCGGCCCAGGCTGAATCCATAATCTTCAGAAGCTCCCACCAGGTTTGTCCTCCGTTTATCTACAGGGCTTTCTCTCTCCTCTTGCTCCCTCAGCTTGAACCCATAATCCGAAGTTTGCTGCCTTTTTTGTTTTTTCTGCCGCAATATGGGGTACAGCGGAGACCTCAGCCGTCGCCCGAAGCAGGACAGGTTGGGATTAAAGACCATGAGAACGATAAAAAGAGCGAGAACAACCAATATTCCATAAAGCGCTAGCGTCATTCGGTTCCTCGAAGATGGTGTTTCCTATAAAATTTCATTATAGGTTTCACCCCAGGTTTAGTCAACCGATGCATAAATACCATCAAGGGCATTCAACATCATAAAAGCAGGGAGTCCCTTTCAATGTCAGGACAAAAAATGAAATCGGATCTGGAGCAACTCCGGATGGCACAAGGTTTTATCCCAGGAAAAAAATATCTCTTTGTCCTTCAGTCGACCTCTTCAATATCTTCCTGAAAGTCAGAAATCTGGGACATGACCTTCTCCTTGCCCAGCGAAAAACCAATCAAAAAGGCCGAAGAAGCGAGCAAAATCACAAAAACGGATTTAAAAAATTCTTTCATCTTCGCTTTTTCAATTTTATCTAAATCCTTAAAAAAGTCAACCTGCCTGAATTATCCATAAAAAAGGTTGATTGAATTTTTTATGACAGCCATAGCAGGAAGTTATCGTGATAGGCTGAAAACTCTCGTGAAAATATTTTTCCCATTTATTCGAAATTTTACACCCTTCTGGCCAACCATCCCAACCTACGCTAGCCTCACCCAAAGCCTTTGTTTCAGCTCTGGGAGCTTGGGCCGGCAGTTCACCAGATCTATACGGGCCACTTGCTCCTCCTTAAACGTATGGGAGGGAGGATTGACGGGGGGATGTTGTCCCTTTTCCTCGCGAATAATCCAGAACAGATTGATTTTTCAAGGCATTCCCAGTATATTTTTCTATATAACTTTTCCTTCAAGGATGTGGTCCGATGAAAAAAAAGTTCTTATTCATAACAATAGGTCTTTTACTTTTGACTTCCCTTGTTTGCCCCCAAGAAATCAGAAAATCCCTGTTGGCCGGATCTTGGTATCCAAAAGAAGCGAATGCTCTTTCCACACAGATCGAAAGCTTTCTTCAAAACGCCAGGCCCCCTGATCTATCTAGCAAGCAGGTGTTGGCCCTCATCGTCCCCCATGCCGGATATATCTACTCGGGCCAAGTGGCTGCTTATGCCTACAAGCTTATTCTAGGACAGGATTACGATACGGTCGTTATCCTTTCCCCTTCCCACCGCTTTGGATTTGAAGGATGCTCTATCTACCCAAAAGGAGGCTACCAGACTCCTTTAGGAATCGCCCAGGTTGATGAGTCTCTTGCGGCTGAAATCAGTAAAGCCACAGGTTTCACTTATATCGCCCAGGCCCATCGCGGCGAACATGCCGTAGAGATCCAGATTCCTTTTGTGCAGAAAACGCTGCCCCGTGCCAAAATTGTTCCTATCGTCATGGGATATCCCCAAAAAAATACCATCGAGCGCCTCGCGGCCGGCCTAAAGAAAACGCTTCGCGGAAAGAAGGTTTTGCTAATTGCCTCGACTGACCTCTCGCACTTCTTGTCCAAAGAAGAGGCAAACAAAAAAGACCATGAGACCATCTCCCTCATTCAAGATTTTAAAACCGCCACCCTGATGAGGAAGTGTGAAGCGGGGGAAAACATCATGTGTGGTGGCGGGCCCGTGACTGCGGTTTTGCTTTATGCCAAGGATAAAGCCCGTGTGGAGATCCTAGACTACGCTGACTCCTCGACCGCCAGTGGGGACGACTCTCGCGTCGTCGGTTATCTCGCTGCCGCCCTGGTCGACAAGCCTTCCGAGGAAGTCTTCGCCCTCTCCAATCAGGAAAAAAAGGAACTTCTGAACTTGGCTAATGCGACCATCAGACGGTACGTTCGAGAGAATAAATTTCCAGAGTACAGGCCAGTCGGTTCTCATCTATTACAGAACAGAGGCGCCTTCGTGACCATTAAAAAGCGCGGATTGTTGAGAGGATGCATAGGATTTATCGAGCCCATCATGCCCCTTTACCGGGCTGTGATGGAGGCAGCCGCCTATGCCGCCTGCCATGATTCCCGTTTTCTTCCTATTACCCCTGAGGAGCTCGATTCCCTCAGTGTGGAGATTTCTGTCCTCTCCCCGCTTAAAAAAATCATCGAACCTCAATCTGTCACAGTGGGAAAACACGGCCTGGTAATCGAGATGCAGGGGAAAAAGGGGCTCCTTCTTCCCCAGGTCGCCACTGAAAACAACTGGGATCAAACCACCTTCCTGGAGCAGGCCTGCCTGAAAGCTGGTCTTCCTAAAACCGCCTGGAGATCCGGCGCAGATATTTATGTTTTCGAGGCTATCGTTTTTCACTGACGGAAATTCGGGCAGAGCTTCCTCCCTCTTTCTGAAAGAACGGCATTTGGACCGATATTCCCATCGGATCTCTCCCTTTGTCGATCAGCCCGTTTTCACTTCCTGGGAGAATAACCCTATTTCCCGACTTTTTCTAGTTCTTATCACGGAAATCAGGGTCCGTCTCATATCCACCGGCACCTTAATAAAAAAGCCGTTTTATGGTATACTCTTTTTCCTGTTATGAGATGAATCATGCCTCTCTACGAATTTAAATGCTTGAAGTGCGGGACAATCCTCGAAATCTTTAAGAAGGTGAATGACCCCTCCCCACAGAAATGCTCCAAGTGCCAAGGCCCTCTGAAAAAGATCCTTTCTCCGCCTGCTCTCCAGTTCAAGGGCAGCGGGTGGTACGTCACAGATTACGCCGCTAAAGGAAGCCAACACCCCAAGTCCAGCAGCGAAAAAAAACGGGATGAAGACCAAAAGCCGGCAAAGGAAAAAGAGGAATCTTCTTCTGAATCTAAAAAATAACTCATTCGATTTCTGGACAGAATGCCTATATTCCTCTAATCCCGCAAAAGTAAAAAATATCTTCTCTCCTTTCTAAAAAAGCGCAAAATCAACGATCCCTATATTTTTCTTGCCCCAGCACTGAACGGAATCCGTTTTCCTCCCTGCCCCTGATTTTGACAAGATTCTCAGGAGAGAATACAATGGAATCCATGAAAATAGTGGTCCGGGCGCCGAATTGGATCGGTGATTCTGTTCTTGCATTGCCTGCCCTGAACAACTTGAGAAGGAATTATCCCGGCTCAGAGATTTGGATTGCAGCCCGAGATTGGGTCAAAGATTTGTTCGCCACAGGGGATTTTTGCGAGGGGACCATTGCCATTCGAAAGCAGAACGGTTTGAAGGGCTTATTCATTTCTGCCCAGAAGTTAAAAGAGTCCCGTTTCGATTTAGGGATCCTTTTCACCAACTCCTTAGCCTCCGCCCTCCATTTTTATTTGGGTCGTATTCCGGAAAGATGGGGATACAAAAAAGATGGCCGCGATTTTTTACTCACCAAAAGAATCCCCATTCAAAATAATGCAGATCGACCCCACCAAGCACACTATTATCTCGATCTTCTCTACCGATCTGGGCTGAAAAAATTCTCAGAAGATTTGGAATTTCCCCTCGACAAAAATGAAAAGATCCGAACCGCCGAGTGGCTCAGATCGTTAAACATCGATCCTGAGAGACTTGTCATCGCCGTCAATCCCGGAGCCTATTATGGGAGCGCCAAAAGATGGCCAGCCAGAAAATACGCCGAGCTGGTTTCCCTTTTGTTAAAGGAAATCCCTGCTCAGATTTTGATCGTTGGCTCGTCAGGCGAACGCCCCCTGGCCGAGGCTATCTCTTCCATGATGGATAAAAAACCTTTCATCCTGGCCGGACAAACATCTCTTTCCCGCCTGGTTTCCGTCATTAGCTTTGCCGATTTATTCATAACGAACGATTCTGGTCCTATGCATCTGGCAAATGCCCTCAAGGTTCCTGTCGTCGCCCTCTTCGGCCCCACCGACCCCAGCCGCACAGGTCCTTACCAACAGCCTTCCTCCATCATCCACAAAGGAGCTCCTTGCTGGCCGTGTTCCTACAGAGTTTGTCCGTTCGACCATCGCTGCATGCTGGACATCTCATCCCAGGAGGTCTACCAACTTTGTCAAAAATACTTAACTTGAAAAAGAGCGCTGTCTTTCTCGACAGGGATGGAACGATCAACAAGGATGTGGGGTATCCCAATTCGTACGACATGATCGAAATCTTTCCCTACAGCTTCGAGGCCATTAAAAAGATAAACTCGACAGGTCTTTTGGCTGTTATCGTTACCAACCAATCAGGTGTGGGAAGGGGATTCATCGAGGAGAAGAATCTTCATGATCTCCATCGCAAAATGGCTCTCGAATTCGCACGGAAAAACGCCCACTTCGACGGGATCTATTATTGCCCCCACTACGTCCATTCGGAATCGCAGGAATACAGGAAGGATTGCTCATGCCGTAAGCCTAACATCGGGATGGCCCTACAAGCTGATCAAGATTTGGATATCGACACCACGAAATCTTTCATGATCGGAGACAAGGTGGAGGACATCCTTTTCGGAGTAAATATCAAGGCGACCCCCATCCTCGTCATGACCGGTTTCGGGCCTAAAGCCCTTCCCGAACTCAGGGCAAAAGGAATAGAGCCTGCCTATGTGGCACAAGACTTACGGGAGGCAGTAGCCTGGATAATCAAAAAAGGAGATTTTAAAAAAGGCCTAGCTTCATGATCAGGTTTGACGATATTCTTGAAGTTGTTTCTTCTCTCTATTCAGAGAAGGAGATAACTCTTCTGAAAAAAGCCTACGTGTTCGCGGCCAAAGCCCATAAAGGACAAGTACGCCGGTCAGGAGAGCCCTATTTAAGTCACCCCTTAGAAGTCACCAAAATGCTAGCGAGCATGAACCTCGACGCCGTGACCCTTGCATCCGGGCTCTTGCATGATGTTTTGGAAGATACCGATGTGATGGCCGCAGACCTTCAGAAGAATTTCGGCAAAGAAATTGCCGATCTTGTCGAAGGCGTCACCAAGATCAGCCGAGTCCAAGAAGTTTCTCCGGAAACCCGACAAGCTGAGACAATCCGAAAGATCATTCTCGCCATGACGGATGACCTGCGGGTCATTTTTATCAAACTCGCCGATAGGGTCCACAACCTTAAGACCCTGAAATACTTACCCGAAGATAAACAGAAAAAAATCGCCCTGGAAACCCTGGAAATATATGTTCCCATAGCCAACCGGCTCGGCATGGGCCGGATAAAGGCAGAGTTGGAGGATTTATCCTTTCGCTATGTCGCTCCGAAAGAGTACTTCCAGATGGCCTCTTTGATAGAGCCTCGACGAAAAAAAGCAGAGAAAGAGATAAGGACGATAAAAAAAAGGCTTGAACGATTGATGAAAGAAAATGAAATCCCGGTAGAAATTTTTTCCCGGATAAAAAGGCTCTACAGCATCTATAACAAGATCGAACGCCAGAACATCGATTTCGACCAGGTTTACGATTTCATGGCCATCAGGATCATCACGGACTCTGTCAGAAACTGCTATGCAGCCCTGGGAATTATCCACCAGAACTGGCCTCATTTTCCCCATCGCTTCCGGGATTTCATCTCTATGCCCAAACCCAACCTCTACCAAGCCCTTCACACCACGATCATCACCGAAGAAAAGCACACCATCGAAATCCAGGTACGAACCAAGACCATGCATAACATGGCCGAAAACGGCATTTCGGCCCATTGGAAATACAAGGAAAAGGACCAACGCACCATCATGAAAGAAGATGCTCGACTCCATTGGTTGCGCGAATTGGTCGATTTGTATAAGGAGCAAAAGAGCCCGAGGGAATTCTTGAAAAACCTAAAAATCAACCTCATTCCAGAGGAGGTTTATGTCTTCACTCCCAAGGGAAAGGTTGTCACTCTACCTGTAGGCGCATCGGTTTTGGATTTTGCCTTCAAAATTCATTCTGAAATCGGGATACACGCTCAAGAGGCCCTTGTCAACCAGAAAAAAGCTCCCCTAAAAACGACACTGAAAACCGGGGATATTGTTGAAATTCTCACATCCGCTTCTAAAAAACCCAGTCGAGACTGGCTTCAACAGGCAACAACATCAAAAGCTAGACACATCTTAAAGCGATGGTTCAACCGGCAGGACAAACAAAAAAATATCGCTCTCGGGAAAAAAATATGGGCAAAAAAAACAAGAGAGTACAAACTTCCATCGTCGGCCCTGAAGGAAAAGAGCGTTTTAAAGCGATTCTCGCAAGAAACTCCCCATAGGGCAAAAAAATTCGATGATTTTTATGCCCTTATAGGATCCGGAAAGGTCATTCTAAACCGCAAACTCATGGAAAAGCTCTTCCATGCGGAGAAACTGGAAAAAAAGGAAGAAACCATTCTGAAGAAAGTGGTCGCGAAGGTTTCCAAAAAATCCAAGCCCCTTATCGAGCTGAAAGACACCGATCAGGCTTCGATCAAGCTCGCTAAATGCTGTTCTCCCATCAGGGGAGAGCCGATAATTGGTTACCTCACCTCAGGGAAAGGAGCCACTGTTCACGCCCAGCGCTGCCATCTGGTGACAAAGGAGGTGCTCGATCCCCAGCGCCTTGTGGATGCTTCATGGTCTTCCTCTGCCTCCGAAGGCTCCTACCGAAGCAAAATCGTGATCAAAAGCCAAGACACACCCGGCGTTCTGGCCAAGCTAACCACCGTCATTGCTGAATTGGGAGGAAATATCTCCAAGGCTCAGGTCGATACCTTTGTAGACAACAGGGCACAGATCAAGCTCTCCCTCATAATTCAAGATATCAATCATCTAGAACAAATCATAAAGAAAATTTCGGGAATTAAAGAGATTCTTTTTGTTAAAAGAGTTTAAACGGCCTTTTTGACCTTGCCGGCTCGAAGGCATCTTGTACAAACCCAAATCCGCTTCGATCCGGAGGGAGTCTGGGCCTTGATTTTCTGCAGGTTTGGTTTCCATTTCTTCTTAGAAGCCTTATGTGAATGACTCAGGCTCTGCCCGAAAACGGGTCCTTTTCCACAAATCTCACAAACTTTAGCCATTATTCTTTCTCTATATCAAGCGATTCAAGAAAACGAATTTATACCATAAATGGGAAAAAAAGCCAACACCTTTGCCTCCTACTGCTTAATGGTTGATCGAGTCCCGGCTTTCCGAACGTAAATCCAAAGGATTGTTTCCACACCGTATAAATCCTTTACATATTTTTCAATCCCAGTTCTGTCCATATGGCTTTTCCCCCAAGGATCTGTCGTCCACTTCTTACTAAATTTGGTACGAATATTGCAGAAAAAATTTGGCCTCTTGACCTATTTCGGCAAAAAAAGTATCTTTGTTTAGGAAAGATATGAAGAAAAAACTTTGTTTGTTTCTGGTCCTTCTTCCGTTTTTACTTCTCCTTTTCGAGTGCCGGTCTTCTCGACCTCAGTCCGAGCTCTCTTTCGGAATACTCTCGGCTCAAAAAGATCTCTGGGATGAAGCAATTTTTCGGTGGAAAAAAACCCTGGAATCAGATCCGGATTCAGCAGCCGCCCATAATAACCTTGCCGTAGCCTATGAAAAAAAGGGAAGGTGGGCGGAAGCTAAAAAGGAGTACGAGATTGCCCTTGAGCTGAGCCCTAAAAATGAATACATTCAATCCAACTATGAAAGATTCAAAAAACGAACCGAAGCCAGTGATCAAGATGAGGAAAATGATAGCCAAACCAAAAAAGCCAAAAAGAAGTAACCTCATTCTATTGTGCGGCATTTTTTTTCTCGCTCTATGGCTGATTTCTTGTCAGACAGGAGAGCATCTGCGGATGAGAATAGAGATGCCTCGGAAATCGCCCATAAATCTTGAACAATATAATGAGATCATCGTCGCTGATTTCTTTGTCAAGGATAAAGCGGAAGACTTCGATATCAATAAAGAACTCGCCGATTATTTCATCGCCGAATTCGGGCTAAATTTGGACAAAAAAATCTCTTCCCGCAAAATTGACATCGAAAACGCCGAAATGTTCGAAAGGCAGGATTCCTGGAAAGGATTGTTTTCCGATCAAAAGAAAGCCATTGTTTTCACCGGAAGCGTGGAATATACCCAGGAAATAAGAAAGGCCATAAAATCCGCCGAAAAGAGGCGTTTTGAGAGCCCTTTTCCAGAAGAATCCCGTATCGAAGAACGCAGATTTTATTCTCTCTCCTTTCAACTCTTCCTTATCGACTCGGCCTCAGGAGAAACCCTCTATAAAAGAACGTTTAAAGAAAACAAAGCCTATCAGAATCCCAACCAAACGGCCTATTTTGCATTCTACGACCTGATGATGACTATAAAAGAAAAGCTTTTCCGTCAGATTCTGGGAGAAGAACAAATCCAAGAAAGATATCTTATCAAGTAAAAAAGAGGAGACCCCATGCGTTTTCTAAAAAAATCCTTTTTTCTCTCTTTTCTAGGATTGATCTGTGTATCCCTGAGTTTCTCTCAAGTCTTTTATATCCCCTATTATGGGAAGAACAAGGTCCTTTACGAACGTTTTGACTGGCAGGTCTATAAAACAGATCATTTCAATATCTATTATTACACAGACAACGTCCGTGACCTAAAAAAGATTGCTGACCTTGCCGAGAGCGCCTACAAGAGCATAAGCGAAGACATCAAACATCAGCTTTCCACTTCCGTGCCCCTCCTTTACTACAGGACCTCGACGGATTTTTACCAGACCAATCTTTTCCAACTCCCTGAAGGCGTACTCGGAGTGGCAGAACCACTCCTCTATCGGATCGCCATTCAGGGCGACATGTCCATCGACGAGATCCAAGACCTGATCGAGCATGAGCTGACTCATGTCTTCGAGTATGACATTCTCTGGGGATCCCCAGGTGGCGCCCTGTATGCTTTATCCCAACCTCCCCTGTGGGTATTCGAGGGTTACTGTGAATACAATACCCAAGAATGGACCCCTTGGTCAGCCATGATCGTCCGGGATGCTGCGCTCAACGACCGAATTCCCGAACTCGTCGGTGGAGGCCACCTTTACTCCCGCTACCCTCTGCCCCGCCAGCCAGACTATGATTTCGGCCATGCCATATTTAACTTCATCGAAGACAAATACGGGAAAAACGGCATCAGAGATTTCTGGCATTCCCTCAAGAATGCCCCTCTCATAGGAAGGCAGGATCCCATCCGACGGGCTTTCGATCAATCCATCAAAGATTTCAATTATGAGTTCAAGAAATATCTCCGAGACAAACATAAGCGTTTCCTGACGAGAGAAATTCCGGAAGACTACAGCTTCCCGATCGGGCCTGAGTTCCCCTTGAATCCTTACTACTTCGCTTTTTCCATTGCCCCCTCCCCTTCCGGTGATCTTGTGGCTGCATTGCTGGCGAATTACAAAAATCTCGATTACGACATCATTCTTTTCTCCACCAAAGACGGTAGTGCGGTGAAAAATCTCACCAAAGGTTACACGCTCAAATATGAAAGCATCAAGTTCGAAGTGGACCCTTCCAAGGGACGCGATATCGCCTGGTCTCCGGATGGGGATAAGATCGCTTTTTTCGGGCGTGCCGGACAAAAACATCACCTTTTCATCGTCGACCCCATCTCCGACAAAGTCCTGGAGAATATTGAGATTCAGCAGGACCAGCCATCTTCTCCCTGCTTTTTTCCTGAAGGAAAGGAACTTCTTTTTACCGCATTTGAAGAAGGGCTCCACGACATTTTCAAGATAAATCTATCTACGGGTGAGGTTCAGAACCTGACAGCCAATGACCTTTTTGAGAAGGCGCCCACCATCTCCCGTGACGGAAAATACTTGGCCTACACTATCCGGATGGACATTTACGATAAGCTCTTTCTATCTCCGACCGACGATTTGAAAAAAAGAACTCAATTGACCTTCGGAAAGGGAAATACGATCATTCCCGAATTTTCGGCCGACGGGAAAGAAATCTTCTTCACTGGGGATATGAGAGAAGCCTACAACATTTATTCCCTGAACCTGGACACAGGAGAACTCAAGAGATATACCGATGTGAGAACCGGGAACTTTTTTGCCTCCCCCTTGCCGAATGAGCCCGACACGCTGCTTTTTTGCTCCTTCAACAAAGGAGCCTTCCAGATTTTCAAGAGCGAGCTCCAAGGCGAAGTGGAAGAGACCGTTACCTTCGCGGAAATGGATGACGCTAAGGATTTCGAAAGGTTCGAGCCCATAGTTGAAGTATCCATCGATGAAGAAAAAATAGAGCCCTACAAGGGAATGGGAAAACTCTTTTTGAACAACCGCCCTCCAATTGGGGCCATCATATCCACCGATGGATCGATTTACGGCGGTACAGCTCTTTCCTTCTCCGATCTTATGGGCGACTATAATTTTACTCTCGTCGCCTACCAGGTAAGGAG
Organism: uncultured Eubacteriales bacterium; assembly: GCA_964400735.1. Classification (GTDB taxonomy): domain Bacteria; phylum Acidobacteriota; class Aminicenantia; order Aminicenantales; family Aminicenantaceae; genus CAYNVQ01. The sequence goes on from CAYNVQ010000002.1 coordinate 198,351, forward strand.
TTTCCGCTCCTACGAGTTTTCCTATGCAAACCTGAAAAGAAGATTCCAGTACATGGCCAACGCCTTCCAGTACACCATCTATTATTACACTCCCTACAGCTATCTCGACACGACCCTTTACCAATATTTAACCTACCAGGATGCCATGGCCATAAGAACCATTTCCGGGGCCACCGTCAATGGCTATTATCCCTTCAACCGGTACTTGAGGACAGAGGCCAGCCTGGGATTTTATCATTATGAAGAAGACTTTTTCGATCCTTACATCAACCAACTCCTCGGACAGTCGAATATGGCCTATTCCTACTTTTACAATGGAAATTCTCTCGCTGCTTCCCTAGCCCTTGTTGGAGAGACTACCAACTTCAGATATTACGGCCCTTATTCAGGAAATACATTCCGTATCGGTATCACCCAAACGATACCCGTGACCAACAGTTTTATCCGAAACACGACTGCTCAGCTTGATATCCGCCAATATTTTCCTATAGGGGGCGATACGTTGTTCGCCTTCCGTATCAACGGATTCGCCAGCAGGGGAAGAAACCCTTATGTTCTGTATTATGGGGGGAACAACCAGGTCCGCTCATCCTATTACTACAACATCGTGGCCAACGAAGGCTGGTACGCAAACCTCGAATTCAGGTTTCCTTTGGTGAATGCGGCCAATACGATTATCGGACAGATCGGCCCGATTCGCGGCGTGGGCTTCTTGGACATGACTCGTTCAAAACTCAAGGGATACCCTGCAAAATTTTATACATTCGAGGGTTACGACCAGCAAGGACTCCCCATAATTCGAGAAGCAGACGCCCTTGGCTCTTTCGGGTTTGGAATCGAGTTTTTCTTCCTTGGTCTTCCCATGCATATAGAATGGGCCAAAAGGCTCGAAATCCCCAATTTTTCCAGTCCTTTCGATATACAGGCCTTCGGAAAATTCGATACGAAATTCTGGATAGGATTCGATTTCTAGCGTTCGTCTTTTTTTCTGTTTAAGAAATTTATAAAAAACAACAATTCTCTTGAAATTGATATTTTGTAGTGCTATGATGTCCGAGCCTTCTCCACAAAATTCACCAGCGCAGCAGAAGGTTTTCCACAGATGTGGAAAAACTTGTGGAAATCTCGCTCTTACAAATGGAAATCGAACAAAAAACGAATCCTTGGCTTCAAATTTTGGAGGCTATCTGCAAGGAAATCGATAAAAGCAGCTTTGAGACCTGGTTTGATCCGACGGTTTATATCGGTCAAGAAAGCAATTCTCTCTATATCAAGGTCCCTAATTCATACTTCAAGGATTGGCTGTCCTTCCATTACCTGACCCTGATTAACAAAATATCTAACGATTTATTCCACAAAGTCTTCGAGATAAAATATATTTTTGAAGATACTCCCAGCCAATTCATGAGGCGCTCTCCTTACGAGCGCCGTTCCAAGCAGGGAGCTATTCTCAACCCAAATCTAAACCCCAATTATACCTTTGAAAATTTTGTTGTCGGCTCCTGCAATCAGTTCGCCCATGCCGCTGCTTCTGCCGTTGTGAATAATCCTGCTAAATCATACAATCCTCTTTATATCTATGGTGGTGCAGGTTTAGGCAAAACTCATTTAATGAATGCAGTCGGTCACCGCCTGCTTAAAAAAGATCATCGTTTGAAGATCCTCTATATCACTACAGAAAAATTCATGAACGATTTGATCAACCATCTACAGTACGGGAAAATTCTGGATTTCCGCCAAAAATATCGTGGTGTCGATGTCCTTCTGATGGATGATATCCATTACCTTTCAGGAAGGGAAAGAACCAAGGAAGAATTTTTTCACACCTTCAATCATCTTTATGACAGCCAAAAACAAATCGTCATATCGAGCGACTGTCCTCCCAAAGAAATTCCTAACCTGGAGGAAAGGTTTAGCTCCCGTTTCGAATGGGGATTGATCGCTGACCTTAAGCCTCCCGATATCGAAACAAGAATAGCCATTCTCAAGAAAAAATCAGAACTTGAAGACATCTCTCTACCAGAAAGCGTGGCCCTTTATATCGCCGATAAGGTCAGCTCGAATGTGAGAGAACTCGAAGGCTATTTGAGACGGGTCCTTGCTTACTCATCCCTCAAAGGCGAGGCCATCGATCTCGATTTGACCAAAGAGGCCCTAAAGACTCTGTTAGATTCTTCGGCAACCCTCGTCAATGTGGAAAAGATTCAAAAAGTCATAGCGCATGAATTCAAAATAAAAATCTCGCAACTCAAATCCAAAAATAACTCTCCCAAGATCTCCTTTCCCCGACAGGTGGCTATGTACCTTTCCAAACAATTGACAAATACTTCTCTTCCGGAAATCGGGAAGAAATTCGGTGGAAAGCACCACACAACGGTTTTGCACAGCATACGGAAAATAGAGAAATTAAGAAAAAGAGATCAGGAATTCGACAAAAAAATGAACACGTTGATCAACCAAATCCATTAGGAAAATCAATATATTAGAGGAGTTTTTCACATTTTCATTGATTTTATTATTCTTATTATTTAATCTAAATTATATATATAAATAAGAATTAGAGCTGTGGAAAGGTGGAAAAATGAAATTTACGATCAACAAAGAAGATATACTTAGCGAGCTTCAGCTTCTTCAAGGAATTGTAGAGAAGAGGAATACGATGCCTATTCTTGCCAACATATTGATCAATGCAACCGAGAATGAGGTGGAGCTTATAGGAACGGACCTTGAGGTAGGTTTAAAAACTCATTTTCCTGCCAACATTGAAGAGACAGGATCCCTAACCATATCCGGAAAAAAGGTATTTGAGATTGTAAGGGCTTTGGCAGAAGATAAACCGGTACTGTTCAACGAAAGCAAAGATCTTATGATGGAGATCACATCAGGCGAGAGCGAATTTAAAGTCCTTTGTCTACCTAAAGAAGATTACCCACAAGTACCTGAGCCTAAGTTCGAGAAAAATATCGTTCTTCCCTTAGAAAAAATGAAGGAAATGATCGATCGTGTTTATTTCGCCATCACCCAGGAACAGCGTTATTACCTGAACGGAGCCTTGATGCTTCTGGGCGAGGGACAGATGGAACTGGTGAGTACAGATGGACACCGATTGGCCTACACGCAGCTTCCTCTCGATGGGATGAAGATAGAAAACGAGGTTAAAGAGATTGTCTCCAAAAAAACATTGAATGAGCTGAGAAAGTTCGAAGATGAAAACGTGGAATTCGATCAAGACGATAACAACCTGTTTTTCAAGGTTCGAAACAGAACTCTCATATCCAGGATAATAGAAGGGAAATTTCCAAACTACGAGGCAGTAATCCCAAAAGAAAATCAGCATAAACTGGAAGTTTCTAGAGAGAAGATTACAGACGCCATAAAGAGAGTTTCTCTTCTTTCCACCGAAAGATCTAAAGGAATACGATTCAATATCGAGTCGGATCAGATTAAATTATTTTCTTCCAACCCTGAAATAGGAGAAGCGAGAGACAAGGTCGATGTGGACTACAAAGGAGAAGGGATGGAGATTGGATTCAACTCCCAATACCTTATCGATTTCTTGACCACCATCAAGTCAAAAACTGTATTGATAGAATTGAAAGATGAAAATAGCGCCGTTTTGATGAAACCGGCAACCGAAGATGAAATTAAATACCTTTACGTGTTGATGCCGATGAAAATATGATGCCAGTATGACAAAATTTCCTGATCTTTCCTGAGTCGCGTTATTATACGAATTCATTTTGTAAAGCCAGGGTGTGCGGTATAGATTTTTTCCATATTTCAGGTGATTAACCTGAGCTATTCATAAAAAATGCCGATACCATTTTTTATTAAAACAATATCAGGAATTATCCTGATATTGCTTTTAATTATTACGAAAAATCCTTTCTTAATTCTATCGGCATTTTTTACCCTTCAGGCGAACCTATATTGTAGGGTGGGGCGGGTTGGCGTGGGGTGGGTTGGCCTTGACTCGTGAATAATCCAGGTTAGTTTATCGGTCGAGCCGGATAAGGCTTCCCTATGGTGAAAAATTTCCCTCCTGCATCGATAATAAATGCCCCGTAGTCTGGGAATTGATCGAGAATTTTTTCTGGACAATCGGAAACGAAAAGAGCTGTGGAAAGGGCATCGCAGAAGAGAGTTTGAGGCCCTACGACAGTCACGCTTTGTTTGCCACGGGCAGGATAGCCGGTTTTGGGGTCGAAGACGTGATGATAACGGATACCCTCCCGAATAAAACAGCGTTGGTAATCGCCGGTGGTGGCCGCTCCCAAATCGGAGAGCATAAGGACGGCGGAAAGCCCATTCTTTCTTGGATGCTGAATGCCGATCTGCCAAAGTTTGTTATCGGGATTTTTTCCCCAGCAATAAAGGTCTCCCCCAGCATTGATAAAGCCATTCTGGATGCCCATTTGAATCAGCGCTTCTGCAGCCATATCGATGCCAAAACCTTTGGCGATGCCCCCCCAGTCAAGTTCCATTCCCGGGGAAAGCTGAATATGTCCATCTTCAAAGCCGATTTTGTCCATCCCGACGAAGCGAAGTATTTTTTCGATCTCATTTAAAGGAGGGATACGATATGAGTCATCCCGAAATCCCCACGCTCTTGAAAGAGGGGCAACCGTGATATCGAAACTGCCGCATGATCGGTGATAGACGAGCAGAGCTTTTTCGAAAAGCGTTTCGACCAGTGGCGTGGAAACAATCTTGGAGTCAGGAGAAAAATTATCCTCCACATCCTGAAAAATGCTTCGGATCTTTTTTTGGGATAATTTAAAGAGAGAAGGGGAGCAGAAAAGCTTGGCCTCGCAGACGGTGTCAAAGAAGAGGAAGGTGGTGGAGTCCCACGTCTCAGCCCTTCGACAGCTCAAAGTCAAGAAGAAGAAAATGCAAATGAGCCAATAAATCGTTCGCGTTTTTCGTAGCATGTCAGATTATCTTGAAATTGGGAATAAATTTTCGATGAATGGACAAAAAAAGTCAAACAGAGAAAAGATCTATTTCTCTGAATAATCACGTTTTGTTGACAGACGGATAAAAATAGATATATTTTGTCTCTATTCCCGGTGTGATTCCATCTAGGACGATGGACACAGAACAGAAGCTTTTTGACGATTAGGATGAGGAGAAGTTAGATCAAACGCAAGTCCAGACAGAACAGGAAAAAGAGAGGCGGAAATGGAAGTTAAATTTCGTCTTGGCCTGATGATGTTTCTTCAGTATGCTATCTGGGGGGCTTGGAACCCGGTTCTTTCGGATTATCTCCTCAACGAACTCGGATTCACGGGAACTCAGGTAGGGATAATTTATAGCCTATTACCCTTGGCCACGATCATCGCGCCGTTCATCGGCGGGCAAATAGCCGACAGGCATTTTGCCAGCCAGAAACTTATCGCTATCCTTCAATTGGCTGGCGGAGGAATCCTGATCTACACATCGAGGATTTCGGACTATCATGCCATGATCTGGCTGATGCTTTTCTATTGCCTCCTGTATGCCCCGACACTGGCCTTGACTAATTCAGTGGCTTTCATCAACCTTAAGAACTCGGAAAAGGAATTCGGAATCGTTCGGGTGTGGGGAACCATCGGATGGATCGTTGCTGGCCTGGCACTGATGGGATGGAGACAGATTTCACAGTCTCATGAAAGCCTATCTTTGAGCGGGGACACACTGCTTCTGGCTGGAGCCTTTTCGCTTATTATGGGCCTTTTTTCTTTCTGGCTGCCCTCAACGCCGCCCAGGAAAGAGGGCACAAATCCGCTTGCTTTTCTCGAAGCCCTCAAGATGATGAAGAATAAAAATTTCTTGGCTTTCGTGTTCATCTCATTCGTTGTCGCGACAGAGCTGATGTTCTATTATGTTTTGACGGCTCCATTTTTAACGTCAGATAAGATCGGCCTGAGCAGCGCGAGCGTTCCTGGAGTGATGGCGATCGCGCAGGTTGCCGAAATTTTTGTGTTGGCCATACTTTTACCCTATCTCATCACCAGGATAGGAATCAGGAATATACTGGTCCTCGGAGTGTTGGCCTGGCCAATACGTTACATTATTTTTGCCGTCGGGAAGCCCGCCTGGCTGGTTATCGCCTCCTTGAGTCTTCACGGTTTCTGTTTCGTGTTCTTCTTTGCCGCAGCTTTCATCTATGTCGACACCATTGCGCCCAGGGATATACGGCATTCTGCCCAGAGCCTGATCATGCTAGTGACCTATGGGATCGGGAGCTACCTGGGAAGCCTATTCGCCGGCTGGATCAGAGATCTCTTTACAGCGGAGGGGATAACGAATTGGACAGGCGTATTTATCATCCCCTGCTTTCTGACCGTTTTTTGTGCCGTTGCATTCCTTCTCTTTGTCAAGGAGGACCGTCCCTTGAGAAGATAGGAGGCCTGAACAGCAAGGGAAAAAAGAGGGAATGCCAAACGACAGAGGAGGAATTATGGAGAAAGGAATAAAACGTATCGCAACTTTCTTTTGGATGGGATTTTTCACCCTTTCAGTCATGGCTTGGTCCCCTACGCCTGAAGCTAGGGGTGGACGCTTGGACCAGATTAGCCCCAAAGGGAATCCAGCATATCAGGGAGTTAGGATCAAAAGATTTCCTATTGCGGTCCAGTGCTGGACATTTAGAAAATTTTCCTTTTTCGAAGCACTTGAAAAGATTAAAGAGCTGGAAATTGAATTTGTTCAGCCGTATCCGGGCCAAATGCTCGATAGAGGCACTCCGGATCTGAGGTTCGACCACAATCTTCCGGACGGTCAGATCGAAATCATCAAGCAGAAGTTGAAGGAATTAGGCCTCGTCCTGGTCAGTTACGGTGTCGTGAATTTTGAGAATAACGAGGAAAGCATGGGAAAGGTCTTCGACTTTGCCAGGAAACTGGGCATCCGCACCATCGTGACTGAGCCGAGTTATGACGATTTTTCTCTGATAGAAAAAATGGTCAAGAAGTACAGGATCAATGTCGCCATCCACAATCATCCCATCCCTTCGAAATACGCCCGACCAGAAACCGTTATTTATCGGGTGGACGGTCTCGATCCTTCCATAGGTGCCTGCGCTGATACGGGGCATTGGATGCGGAGCGGCGTAAAGCCAGTAGAAGCGTTGAGGGCGCTCAAGGGTCGCATACAGGACGTCCACCTCAAGGACCTTAATGAGTTCGGGACGAAAGAGGCTTATGACGTTCCTTTCGGACAAGGAGAGGCGAACATCCATGATATCCTGGCAGAGCTCACCTTACAGGACTATGCCGGGTATATTTCTATCGAGCATGAAAAGAAGGAAGACATCGATAATCCCTCCCCAGCCATCCGAGAGGGTTTGAAATATATCAAAAGCATCACCTATTACGAGGGGTATGAACAGATATTGAAGCGAAATCCGAGGGGATACTCCAAGCATGGTTGGAACCACTACGGCCCCGGATACTTTGTGTTGGACGAGAAGACAGGCGTTTTGAAAGGAGAAGGAGGAATGGGGCTTTTCTGGTATGCCGCCAATAGATATGAAGATTTCATCTTGGAATTGGATTACAAGTGCGCGGACAAATTCACCAACTCCGGAATTTTTCTTAGAGTACCCGAAATGGTGGTAAGCGACGATTACATTTATCATTCATTCGAGATTCAGATAGACGATTCCTCAAAAGGCATTCATAAAACCGGGGCCGCCTATGATGCGGAAGCCCCGCTTCGAGATGCCGCAAGATTACCTGGAGAGTGGAACCACTTCAAGATTTCATTTGTCGGGAATCGCATCGAGGTGGAACTGAACGATGTTCTCGTGCTCGATTGGGAAGCCGAAGCGAGGGGGAAAGTGAAAGATTTTGCCCGGAAGGGGTTCATAGGCCTTCAGAACCACGACAGCCGATCTCCGGTGTTTTTTAAAAATATCTACGTGAAAGAGGTCATCCGATAATCGTATCGACCAGCTTCGGACCCAAGACCTCCAGAAAGAAGTGATTGGGAGCGCATACGATGCGTTCCCCGACGGAAGATACAGGCAGGGCGGAACAGCAGATCTTTTGAGGGCAGGACGACTGGGGAACCCATATCTTTCCGCCTCGGATTCTGACCGAAACAAAACCGCTTGGAAACCTGAATGTCCTATCTTGGTCTTTTTTCAAGGAGAGCACCTCGGTCTTTTCTCCGTTCCCGAAAATCCGGACAGATTCTCCTCTGGGCAAGATCAAAGGGCTGGGTTGAAAGGAGAGGATGGTCAGGCAAAAAGACGGAGCATGATGCACATTTCTTTCCTTCCATAGCGAATAAAGATGAGAAGATCGGATGTCCCAAATTTTACCCGATCTAACCAAAGTGAAGGAAGGAAGCGCAGGGTCTTTAAGAGGGCGGAAGGAGAGCACGAGACAGGCGTTTTCTAGTGAGGGAATGGGCGTCCATCCGTTCTTTTTAAGGGCTTGACCTAGAGCTTCCTTTCGAGGATGTTCGTCGCGAAAGGAATATTGACGGCCTGAAACAAGTCCCCATTTTTCCATCACCTCCAGAAGAGGGAGCAGGATCGATTCCGGATTATTGTCGATAAGGTAAAGGACGTCGTTTTTGGATGATTGGGTGGATAAAACGAAGGGGCTTAAAAGAGGAGCGATGAAGATTGTCCGAAAAAAATCACGCCGGTCCATAGTGGTCTCCTTTTTTGAGTATGTCGATAATAACAGGATAAAGCTGAGTTTGGTTTTTTCTGCGAAAGACGAGAGAAAGCGAAAGCCCGCCAGAAATCAGGCCAATGGCGATCCCGGAGAGACAGGCCGGGAATAAAGGAATAGACAAGAAGTGTGCGGTCAGGTAACCTGCTCCCAGCCCTATAAGCATGGCCGCCAGCAAGCCACCGAAGAGTAGGCTCAAGGCCTGGCTGTAGCCCGTTTCGGGAATTTCGACTTTCACTTCATCTCCGGGTTTGGCCTGGATCGGATTTTTAGCGGAAAGACGGCCCTTGTTCTGTTTGTTTCCTATACAGAGGCTACGGGCAGAACAGTTCTGACACCCCTCGAAACAGCTGACTTCGACTTCTGCGAGTCCTTTTTCCGTTGAGATAACCAGGCCCTTATCCGTCATTGTCTCTTCTCAATCGACCGATGGCATCGGTCGGACATTTTTCGATTTCAGGGATATTCTCCGGTTTTATCTTTTTATGGTCGGTGATTACGGCCAGATTTTTTTCCAGGATGATGGCTTCCGGACAGGCCCGTACGCAGATCCCGCAGGCGATGCAGGCGTTCTTGCAGACTTTTCGTGCTGTCGGGCCCCGATCCTCTGACCGGCAAAAGACGAGGATATTCTGGGCCATGGGGTGCAATTCAAAAAGGTTCCTTGGGCAAGCATCCACGCATTTACCACAGGCCGTGCATCTATCCTCCCTGACGACAGGAAGGCCCTCCTCGCTCATATACAGGGCGTCGAACAGACAGACCCGGACACAATCTCCAAACCCAAGACACCCGTGAGAGCACTGCTTGTTTCCTCCTACCAAGTGAGAAGCATAACAAGTCGAAATTCCCAAATAAACGCCCCGTTCTTTAGCGGCCTCTTTGCTTCCTCGACAGTGGAGCCGGGCAATTTTTTTTATGAGCTCTCCCGCCTTTACGCCCAAGATATCCGCAACACTTTGAGCCACATTCTCGCCGCCCACCGGGCAGCCATTGGCTTCTGCTTTTCCCTTTACGACGGCCTCGGCAAAGGCCCGGCACCCGGAGAAGCCACACGCGCCACAATTGGCTTGGGGGAGAACCTCTGAGATTTTTTCCACCTTGGGGTCCTCCTCCACCTTCAATTTCTTGTAAGCCAGAACAAGACCGACAGAGAACAATAAGCCCAAAGCTGTCATCGTGAGGACAGGAATTGTCACTTCCATCATGTCAGCATCCCTATAAACCCATTGAAGGCCAAGGCCATGATCCCGGCGACCACAAGAGCGATTCCCGCCCCCTTTAGAGGCTCCGGAACGTCGGCGAGGTCGAGCTGCTCCCGGATTCCGGACATCAACACGATGGCCAGGGTGAATCCCAATCCCGAACCGAACCCAAAGATGACCGTTTCCCCGAAGTTGTATTCATTCAGCGAGGCGAGCAAGGCTAGCCCCATGATGGCGCAGTTTGTGGTGATAAGCGGAAGATAGATTCCCAAAGCTTGATAGAGTGGAAGGCTGACCTTTCTGATGAACATCTCGACCAGTTGAACGAGCGAAGCGATCACCAGAATAAAAGAGACGATTTGAAGATATCCCAGGTTGTAGGGAATCAGAATGAGGTTGTTGATTAGCCAGGAAACGACAGCCGTGATGGTCATCACGAAAGTGACCGCCAATCCCATGGAAACGGCAGAGTCCAATTTTTTGCTGACCCCCAGAAAAGGACAAATTCCGAGAAAATAATAAAGGACGAAATTTTGAACCAGAACGGCCGAGATAAATATCGTCACCAGTTCCACGGTTATCGTCTCCTCTTTGTCTTGTTCTCGATCAACAGGGCGATTCCCAGCAGTAATCCCAGGGTTATGAAAGCGCCTGCGGGAAGTATCATGATAATCCATGGCTTAAACCATGGCCCCATGACCTGATATCCGAGAAAAGTGCCGGCACCGAGAATCTCCCGGATGGTGCTCAAGATAAGCAGGGCCAAGATGAAGCCCGAACTCATGCCCAGGGCGTCGATAAATGACCGCCCGATAGGGTTTTTTGAGGAAAAGGCTTCTTGACGTCCGAGGATGATGCAGTTAACCACGATCAGCGGCACGTAGGGACCCAGCGCCTTGGAGATCGGATAAAAATAAGCCTTCAAGAATTGGTCGGCGATGGTTACGAAGCTGGCGATGACTACGATATAGGAAGCGATACGGACCTGGGAAGGGATCAATTTCTTGATCGAAGCCACTACGATAGAGCTGAAGATCAGCACAAAGGATGTGGCCAGTCCCATGGCCAATCCGGTAATGACGGTCCCGGTGACCGCCAAAGTCGGGCACATGCCTAAGAGCTGGCGGAAGACGGGATTTTCGTCCCAAAGACCTTTGAGGTATTCAGCGCTCAGACTTTTAGTTGCCATTTTGTGCCTCTGTGAGCCTGCCTTCCTGCTCCAGCTTCCTAAGCCTCTCTAGAGAAAAATTGACGATTTCCAATACCTTTGTCGAAGATATGGTAGCTCCGGTTATGGTGTTGATTTCAGAGGGAGCCAGGTCCTCTATAGATCCTGCCGGAGGGTTGCGAAGGGTGAGCGGCTGGCTGATGTCCCGGTTCTCCCAAAAGCGAAGGAACACGTCTCTATCCGTTATTTTAGCGCCCAGGCCGGGAGTCTCTTTCTGGTCGATTACAGTAAGCCCGATAATTTTTGTCCTGGATTGATTTATCCCGAACAGAAGGGTAATTTTGTCCTGAAATCCGATCCCAGTTACCTGAACGGCATAGCCCGACGTTTGACCCGTTTCGTCCTGCCCTCTGTAGACGGTTAGGTCTTCTTCCTCAAACAATTTTTGGTTCTGAGTTGTCCCTGGAATGACTTGGATGATGGCCTCTTCGATTTCCTTCTGTATGTTCATGGCAATTTTTTCCTTGGTCAGTTTCGAAACACCGGCCAGGAATGCTCCGGAGATCAGCCCGACCAGAGTGAGAACAAGGATCATTCTGGAAGAAAGGCTCATGCAGGGGTCCTCCTTTCGCCGAGAATACGCGGCCGGAACAACCGGTTCAGAAGAGGGACAAAAGTGTTCATGAAAAGGATAGAATACATGACTCCTTCAGGAAATCCTCCGAATAGACGTATAAGTCCCACTATAAGGCCTATCCCTAAGGCATATAGCCAAGTGGCTTGGGGAACGACGGGCGATGTAACCATATCGGTGGCCATATAGAAGGCCCCGATCAAAAGGCCTCCGGCTAGAATATGGAAAAGGGGAGAAGCGTACCGACCGGGATCGGCCAACCAGAAGGCTCCAGAGAAAAGGACCAGAGCTGAAATGATCCCTGCGGGAATGCGCCAGTCTATGACCTTCTTGTAGAGAAGAAAAAGGGCTCCCAGAAGGAGGGCGGCAGCTGATGTCTCTCCCAAGCACCCCCCGATATTTCCCCAAAAAAGATCCTGGAGAGAGGTTAGAGTTCCATGGGCAACGGCCTCCTGGAACTTCAGGTTGGCCAGGGGAGTGGCGAAAGTGGAGGTGTCGATACTCAAAGCAGCGGGAGGAAGCCAGGTGGTCATGGCAACCGGAAATGCTGTCTGGAGGAAAGCTCTTCCCACCAGAGCCGGATTGAAAATGTTGTGTCCCAATCCGCCAAAAACCTGTTTGCCGATACCGATGGCTACGACCGATCCGATGATAGCCGTGTCGAGAGGAAGGCTGGGGGGAAGGGTCATAGCCAGAAGAAGTCCGGTGATGATGGCGGATCCATCCCATAGAGACTGAAGCGGCTTTTTCCTTATCCAGAGGATGATCGCCTCTGTAGCCAGGCAGGTGACCAAACAGGAAAAATAGAGCCCAACAGCCCGTAACCGAAAATAGTACAATGAGGCAAAAACGGCGGGGAGAAGAGCGACAATCACGGTGTACATGATTTTGGGTACAGAGTCTTTATCTTTTATATGGGGAGACGATTGGATGACCAATGCATTATCTGACATCAGGCACTCTTTTTGCGTTTTAAGCTCATAACTTGGTTCTTTCCCAGCCGAATCCAGTGGACCAGCGGAATTTTTGCCGGACAACTGTACTGGCAGCATCCGCATTCCACACAGTCGAGCACGCCCCACTTTTCAGCCTCAGAGAGCTGGGCGTACTTGACGTATTTCATGAGCTGTGTAGGAGCCAGGCCCATCGGACAATGTTCAATGCAGCGTGCGCACCGGATACAGGGGAATTCAGCCGCAGGTTTGGGGGATGACCAGACCAGGATACCGGAGGTCCCCTTGATGACCGGAGTATCCAATGCCCATTGGGCGAGCCCCATCAGAGGCCCTCCCGCGATCACGGTGTTCACCGCCTCTTTCAGCCCTCCGCAGAAGTCTATGGCAGCCTGAAAGGGGGTCCCGATCCTGACTAAAAGATTTTTAGGTTCTTTAATTCCGTTTCCCGAAACGGTGAGGGCCCTTTCAACAAGAGGCTTTCCCTTTTTTACTGCATCCCATATGGCTTTGGTTGTCCCCACATTCTGGACCACCACTCCCACATCGAATGGGAGGCCTCCTCTGGGCACTTCCCGTTGGAGAAGGGCATAGATCAGGTTTTTTTCCGCTCCCTGAGGATATTTGGTTTTCGTGAGAACGACCTCTATCAAGGAAGAGGCAACCTTTTGCCTAAGGAGATCAAAGGCCTCTTTTTTGTTGTCCTCTATACCCACCAGGATGCGTGTGGCCCCTGTTGCCTTTTTTACCAGCTCGGCGCCCCGGAGAATGTCATCTGGGTACTCCTGCATCAACCGGTAATCTGCGGTGAGGAAAGGTTCGCATTCGCATCCGTTTATGATGATGGTATCGATCGGCTTATCTTTAGGGGGTGTAATCTTGACTGCGGTAGGGAAGGCGGCTCCACCGAGCCCGACGATCCCCGCCTCCCTGACTTTCTTGCGGATTTGATCTGGCGTGAGGGAAAGGGGATCATCGGTTTCCAGCATTTCCGGAGCCATACGGTCCTCGCCGTCGTTAGCGAGTCCGACAGATAGAACAGGTTTTCCCAATGGATGGTTATACCCATCCACCGAAACCACTTTGCCGGAGACGCTGGCATGCACAGAAGCGGAGAACAGGGTCTTGGCCTCTCCGATTTTTTGACCGAAAAAGACCTCATCTCCCTTCTTGACCAAAGGTTCGGCGGGGGCTCCGAAATGCTGATGGAGAGGAATGAACACTTTTTCAGGGGGAGGCAAAAATTCCAATTTTTTCCCGGCCGTGGATTCTTTACGCTCATGAGGATGAATACCGCGAGGGAACGTTTTGGCCTTCATTTCTAATACAAACCAACCAAATATTTGATCCTAAAGTTTATGCTTCTCCTCCTGCGATGTCAACTCAAAGAGGTAAATTGTCAACGCAACATGAAAATATTTGTTCCGAGAGAGAATAGAGAATCTCCGTTTTTGTCAATGATGCCGGGTCCCTTGTTTTGTTTGGCAGGAAGCTTCCGGAAAATTATGGTTGATTTTTGATATTCAATATAGATAAAGTATAGGGGTAAATGGAAGATGAAACATAGGGTGAGAAAAATCAAATGGAAATAACGGTAAAAAAAGTCAAATCCCGCAAGGATCGGAAAATTTTTATATACCTTCCGGAAAAAATACATGCCCACCACAAAAACTGGGTTCACCCCATTTATATGGACGAGCGGACGTATTTCAACCCCCAAAAAAATAAGGCTTTTTCTTATAGCGACACCATTATGTTGCTGGCTTACAGAGGAACAGAACCGGTGGGCCGGATAATGGGAATAATCAACCAAAGACACAACGACTACTCGGGTATGAAAACAGCTCGTTTCGGGTACCTGGAAACATGGGAAGAGGAAGACGCGGTCCAAGCCCTTTTGCAGGCAGTTGAAGAATGGGCAAGAGAAAGAGGTATGACCAGAATTATCGGGCCTTACGGATTCACCGATCAGGACCCGGAGGGATTTTTGATAGAGGGATTCGAAAACAGGGCGACTATCGCCACCTATTATAATTATGAATGGATGCCCAGGATGGTTGAAAAACAGGGGTATTCCAAGGATGTGGATTATTTTGTTTATAGGTTAGATGTGCCCGACGAGATACCTGAATTCTACAAAAAAATCTATGAACGAGTTAAAAGAAAGGGAAATTTCGAAGTCATCGATTTTCAAAAAAAGAAACAGATCAAGCCCTGGATTAAGCCGATCCTCGGTTTGATGAATGAGTGCTACGTCGGGAGCAACATATACGGCTATACCCCGTTAGATGAACAAGAAATGGAAGACTTGGCGAAACGCTACTTGCCTGTGTTGGACCCCAGGCTGGTGAAAGCTGTTAGGAGAGAAGATGAAGTCGTGGCGTTCATCGTGGGGATTCCGGATATGACCGCCGGCATACAAAAGGCCCGGGGAAGACTTTTTCCCTTCGGATTTTTAAAAATCCTTAGGGCCGCGAAGAAAACGAAGCAATTAGATTTGCTGCTGGGAGCCATCAAGGAAAATTATCGGGGGCGGGGGCTGGACGTCTTGATGGGTGTTGCGATTTTCATTTCCGCCAATGAACTCGGATTGAAAAGAATCGATACCCACCATGAGCTGGAATCGAACGTGCTGGTGCGCGCTGAAATGGAAAAGATGGGGGGGAAGATATATAAGAAATTTCGCGTCTACCAGAAGGACCTTTGATTTTTCCCTAAGGAAAAAGAAGGCGGTCCCCTAACAGAGAAGCAATGTGATGGGGAGGGGGAATTTGCTCTCCGAGAAAATAGCCCGTACCAAGGTTCCGGCTATCAGGTTAGCGGGTTAGAGGGAGGAGATAATCCCTTCTCTGTACAGCTGGTTGGAGTCTTTTATCGGCGCCGGTGACGATTCGATGGCCATAAGCGCCTTATGGACCTTTTCCAGCATGGCCATCTTTTCTTGAGGGAGATGGCCGCTGATTCCGCGGTAGATGATAGCGTGTCCGGCCCAGAGATAATTTGTCAAGTGATCACTGGCCAGATAACAATCTTTCAGGTTGAGTCTTTGGATAAACGACTTCACCTCTTTTATGCGCTCCAAGGGAGGGATTAAATTAAACTCCCTTTTGCGCAGCTTTTCTTCCAGAGGGGTTCCATGTTGGATGGTCAGGGTCCTCAGGCGAATGAACTCCGGACGAGCCAGATTGAGAACCCTGGCGCTTTCTCTAGCATGCTCTCTCCAGCGCTCTTTGCCGCCAGCCCCGCTGATGACGTAGAAGGAGACTTCGAAACCGGCCTTTTTGGCTTTTTGTCCGGCCTTGATCATCTGGTTAGGGGTGGTTCCCTTGCCCAGCTTTTTCAGGGTGATGGGGTCCCCTGATTCGAGCCCGAGATGGAGGCGGTTGAGCCCTGATTTTCGCGTGGCAACCAGATCCTCTATTTTATTACGGAGGATTGTTCTGGCTCGAGCATAGGATGTCACTCGTTCTGCTTCTGGAAATATTCTCCGGATGAAGGCCACAATTTCAGGGAGATCTCGATGGACGAGGTTGTCGCTATCTCCGAGGAAAATACTCTTGGCCTTTCCATAGATCTCACGGGCGAGGCGAACATCTGTCTTGATTTCCTCGAGAGGCTTTTGCTCGAATGCCAGATGCTTGTACATGGCACAAAATACACAACGATTCCAGGGACATCCCCGGGTGACACGGATGAGAGCGCTTTGGGCTTCGTTAGGAGGCCTGAAGGGTGGAAAGTCGTAAGCAAGAAGTCTTGACATTTTTTTCGATAGGACAGAAATAGTTTAACCTTTTTGTCGGGAATTGCCAACCTTTTAGCATAAGCCTCCTGATTTCCGTAACGGATTCTTTGTTGCGGAATGGAGGATGCATGCCCTGCCCATTTGCAGAGGATTTTTCATTGGGAGATGGTTTTTGGTCCCCGTATCGATACACGAAAGAGGAGTCATAGGGTTTTAGGATTGGCCTTTACCGCGCCCTGGATAGGGCTTTCGAGCCGCTTCAGACCCTGGAAGGCATCTTTAATATTGACCCGCAGCACCCGCCTCTCCCGCTGAAGCAGGGCGTGATAATCCCCCAATGCCTGGGCTTTGATCAACGATGCGAAGGAGAAGTCCGTTTCCGGAACCGGGAAGTCCTCGTCCGGTTCATCGACGAGCTGGAGCACAAGAACGGAGTTGGCCCCCCCTTTGTGGAGCTGACCTGTGGAATGGAGGAAGCGAGGCCCGTATCCCACGGTTGTGGCCAGGTGGGTATGGACAAAGAAAAGAGACCGAATATTCTCAAGTGAGCGTGTCGTTTCAAGTGAGGGGGCCAGATAAGCCTGAAGGGAAATGTAATCGCCCGGTCTCGCTGACGATAGCCAGGCTTTTAGACGGGAGGCCAATTCTTTTTCCTCTTCGATAGAGATGGCTTCATCAACACCTCTAGCGCCTTTGATTCTCTTTCCGTTTTTTTCCATGGCTTGGCGCGTGAGGTCTTTGGCCAGTCGAACGTCCGGTTGATTAAAGGGATGAATCCCGAGAATACTTCCGGCGGCAGCTACCCCCAGCTCCCAGCGGAAGATTTCCTGGCCCAGATCGAGCTCTTCACGCAGGGGGAAGCGAATAACGGGCTGACCGGATGCTTCCAAGGCCTGAAGGTGTTTTTCAAGGTCTTTGACCGACTCTCCGTCTCTTAGAAAGGCAACGAAGACTCTGTCCTGTCCGTAAATTTCCGGTGGGCCTAGAGGTTCCTCCACCACGGGCACGATACCCCTTGAGGCCTTGCCCGTGCTTTCGGCAATAAGCTGTTCCAACCAGGCAGAGAACCCTGTGAGAGAGGGAGAGGTGAGGATGGTGAGCTTATCTCGGGAAGGGGCCAGTTCTCCCAGGACGGCACCCAGAACGAGACCAGGATTTTGTTTCACAGGAGCGCCGGGTCCGCTTTTGTCGGCCGCAAGCCTTCCTTTTTCGAGCAATCCATGGATATCCAATCCGATTAGGGCCGCCGGAACGAGACCAAACTCTGTGAAGGCAGAGAAACGTCCACCCACATCTGAAGGAGGCAAAAATGTGTGGAGGAAATTTTTTTCACGGGCCCTCCGCTCTAGGGGAGAACCAGAGTCGGTGATGGCTACAAACAAGCGACCTGGTTCCTCGATTTTCCCCTTCATTTTATCCCAGAAATATTGGAAGAGGCAGAGGGTTTCGATAGTCGTTCCTGATTTGCTCGAAACGATGAACAGAGTGTGGGGAAGGTCCAATTTTTTTTCTACTTTCCGAACGGCCGAGGGGTGGGTGCTGTCTAGGATGATTAATTCGGGAAAATCCGGCCCAGGAGGAAATATCTTTTGAAAGACATCAGCGGCTAAGCTCGATCCCCCCATCCCCAGGAGAACCACATGCGAGAGGCCTCTTTTCTCTGTCTGTCGAGCCCAGGAGACTATCTCTAGGGTTTTCTCTCTCATCCTCTGCGGCAAATCGAGCCATCCCAAACGGTCGGTTATTTCAGGCTGATATTCAGAGAACCATAGTGTAGGATCCTTTTTCCATAACCGGTGGGAAAAATCCTCTTTTTCCCAAAGGTCTAACCGCTTCTTTACCGTTTCCTCGTACTTGCCTAGGTTTAAAGTCATTGAGTCCATTTCGCTTTTCAAAATGATGTCTCCCCTTCAGTCGCCCAATTTTTCATAAAGGTTTTTGATGCTTTCCCTGATATCGTCCGATTTTATAAGATAAGAGCCGGAAACGAAGAGATTGGCTCCGGCTTCATGGACCATTTCGATTGTCTCGGGTTTAATTCCTCCATCCACCTCTATTTGCATCTCAGGCCGCATTTGCCTCAGCCTTTTTATTTTTTCCATTACACCGGGAAGGAAGGGGCTTCCGTAAAAACCAGGGTGGACAGTCATGATCAACACTTGATCAAGGGAATCCAGATAGCTGGAAATTTGATCGATTCCGGTTTCGGGATTCAGAGCAAGAGCCGCTTTTTTCCCCATGCTTTTGATGGCGTGAATCGTCTTTGAGGAGGAGGTGGCGGCCTCGTAATGGGCGATGATGATATCCACATCGTTCCCGAAGGATTGTATCCAACTGTCAGGGTCTTCGACCATCAAGTGGGCCTCATATCGGTATTCCTTCCCGGGAAGGCGGAAATCGAAATCGAGAGAATGGTTAGGAACGAATTTGCCATCCATGATGTCCAGTTGAACGAGCTTTGCGTGGCCTGAGATTTTGCGGAAAATCTCGTCTAGCTCTTTTTGGTTTTTGGCGATTATGGCTGGAACGATCCTTTTTTCCATTCCTTCCCCTCCACCTATTTTTTTCAAAAAGAAAATATCATATTTTTTGCCTTAAATCTATGAAAAGGCTGGATTCTTTCCGATTCAGCGGGTTTCATGCGGACAACCTTCAATCTTCTCTACGGTGTCGGAGCCTAATCAGGATTCAAGGGGTTAAAGGGAGTGAATCAAGGCAGAAATGGTTTCTCGGTGGGCTATCGACGAGGGAATTATTCCCGGGGCTCTATCATTTTGAGATATTTTTTCCCTTCCTTGAAAGGATTCAGAGATTTGGTAATGGAAAGCTTTACTCCCTCGGCCGCCAGGTCGATAGTCTCTCTTTTGGACGGAGGATGAAGAACGTCAACCACTGGCCGGAAAATGTCTTGGCTGTTCGCCTTTCGGACTACCGCAATTCTTCTTTTACTGAGGGATACGATCGTTCCTATCGGCCACACACCGAGTATTTGGAAAAAATCATCCAGCAGTTGAGGGGGAAACGAAGTTCCCCTGCCCTCCATCATGATGTTGAAGATTTTTTTTGGGGGAAAATCTTTTTTGTAGGTCCTTCTCTGAGCGAGCGCATCATAAACATCACATAGGGAGATGAGCGAGGAGGCAACATGGGGCTTTTTCGCATACTCCAGGTGAGGGTAACCCTTTAAATCGTAACGGAGATGGTGTTCGAAAGCGACGACGGCAGGCAAAGCGCCAATCGCACCTTTGTATTTTACGAGTATTTCAGCCCCTTGGACGGTGTGATGTTTCATCTTATAGAACTCGGTCTCGGTCAACTTACTGGACTTTTTCAGGATTCTGCGGGAGATGGCTAGTTTGCCGATATCATGAAAGAGTCCAGCGATTCCGATATCCAAAACGTCCTCTTGTGAATAGCCCAGCTTCGATGATATGTACATACTGATGATGGAGACATTGAGCATATGAAGGAAGGTATTCAGATCTTTTTTCTTAATGGTCACCAGATCGACAAGCTCCTGGCGTCTTCCCATGTAGTCTTCCATATAATTGAGCACGTTGAATTTGAGTTCCAAGTAATCCACGGCTTCCTCGTTCAGTACGGTTTCGATGATCTGCGAGACATTTTGGACAGTGGCTTTTTTTCTTTTTTTTCGAATCGTAGCGGGCCTCTCGGCCGTCTCGGATTGAGATGTCAGGGCCCTTATTTTCCCGGCCCGAATGTTCTTTATTCCAAGGGCGGAGAGATAATCATGGACATCAGAACCCCCTCTTTTACCCTTATCGATCAAGAAAGAGACGAACTCGATGATCTCCTCCTCTTGGAGATCAGGGAAAAATACGACACGCTCGATACCTTTTTCCTGAAGATATAGAACCAACGCAGTGAGTTTCTGACTGAGGGAGAAAAATATTTCACCTTCCCAGGCCAGTTCATCTTCGACGATGCCGATAACGAGCTCTTTTTTCTGTGACAGGACTTCGAGAAGACATTGGTATGCCCTCTGGATGAATTCTTTGAAGGAGGGATGTTCCAAGGAGTAGATTTTTCCTGTCTGAATGGCTGAACTCAAATTGAGCAGTGCCGTCTTAATTTTTTCGAGCATCGAGTTTCTCCAGGACCTTTTTGGCGTGTCTACGGAGCACTCTATTCCAGATGTCTTTTTTTTGACTCAGGGCGAAGATATGATCCCTTGCCTCTTCAAGGCCCGCATCAGCCACGATTTGGATATTTTTTCGAAGAATTTTGTTTCTGAATCCAAAAGGAGAAGAAACGGAAAAAAAGGAGTCCAATGCTTTTTGTCTTGATCCGTCATGTCTTACAAGATTAACAAGAGCTTCCTTTTTCAAAGGATAGCTTCCTTTTTGCAAAATAGTCATCAGGAAATTTTCATCATAGGATGAGAGGGAATGCATGGCCCTCAAGACCTTGATCCTCACGTAATTGTTTCCAAGGGAATAGATCGCCTTTAGCACATCCAATGAAAGCGGGGAGTCGATCATCTTGAGGCTTTCTGTAAGACGGTCTAAAAATTTGCTGTCAGAGGATTTTTCCTCGAGATTTTGGTAAAAATAAAGGATGCTGTCCGAAAAAAATTTGAAAAAGTAATGGAGGATGGATGGCGTTATTTTTTGATCCGAGAAAATTCTCTGAAGGTAGGCATTCACACTGACGGTACTGTGTTCCATGGTCTCTAGAAAAAAATCCAGGTAGAGGGAGGACTGGCCGCTCAGAACAACTTTTTCGACATAATCGGAGATCAACTTATTCGTCTTGATGACCAGGGTATCAGAGGAAAACCCATCATCTTTTCCTTTCAGAGAAATGGCGAGATTTTTCAAGTACTCAAAATCTCCGCTGGCTTTGATCTCTTCCCACTCCTCTAATATATTGGTAAGGAGGGACCTTTTTCGTTCCACATCGGATTCCTCCTCGAGAAGATTGAGGATGGTGTAACGGTAATTGGCCGAGAGCAGCGTCCTGTCCAGCGACAGTTCTTTTTTTATCTGGATATTTTGGAGGAGAGAAGTCAGGGTCTCCCTGTAAATTTCCGAGACATAAGGGCTCGAGGTGCCGGAGAGAAGATCCTTGATCTTTTTCCGCAATTCAGCAGAGGTGCTGATCAGATCTTCTTTTTTGGCTTCGTCATTCAGTTTGGAAGCTATTTTTTCCTGCTTGTCCTTCTCGGTCAGCTTGGAGAAAATGCTGAAGCTCAAGGCATCGAATGTGGAATCGGCGGCAATTTCCTCCCACAGGACGGAGGCGAAGTCCTCCTCTCCAATATCGGCGAAGATAATACGGAGTTTTTCGAGCTTTGAACCCTGGGACAACTTTCGATCTTTTAGAAAGGCCTTCACCAGTACTTTAGCGCAGGCATGAAAACGTTCTTCTTGGGCCTTTTTCATGTAGCCCATAAGCTTGTTGATATTTGCCGGCAACTCTTCGTTCTCAGAAAAATCCTTGTCGTCCAATTGGCCGGCGATTTTCTCGAATGTCTCGGCCACCTGATCCATCTGTTGGTCGTTCTGCTTTTGGAGGGCGTCATCCAGCAAATAGGTCCAGACGTCTTTGACTTCTTCTCCCTCTCCTTTCAGAAGCTGGGAGTAGTCCAGTTCTTTCACCGCGAGATGAGCGATGTTATTCTGTTTGATGATTTTTTGGAAGCCGCCCTCTTTGAAAATGTCCTTGGGAGCAAGATGAGCGTTGGCTACAAAAGATGTCAATTCAGATATCGTCAGCCCTTTCCTTATCTCCAGGCTCTTGACTTTTCGGTAATGGAAGGCCCTGGCGATATCTTTAAAAGTCCTATCTTCTTCCCAGTATTTATTATCGAAATATACGGAGGCAGGGGTAAACCCGATTTTTACCGGGGCCTCGAAGTTCAAAAGGATATCTATGCCTCCTTTGAGGTCCTCGACAGATTTTTTGAAGGCGGGGTGATCCGTGTGGTAAAAGGAAGCGTTTTTCAGGGCAACCTTCAGTGCCGTAAAGAAGTATTTAAAAGATTCCTCCTTTTCCATTTATCTCCCCCGCCGATGTCTTGATCTTTTCATTCGGCCTTAATTCGATGTTCTTTATAAAACTAGTTCAAGCCTGCTTGTTTGTCAAATAGAATCGTATTTTTGACTCCTCTCTTGCCCTGTGTTATAAATTTTGCTGTCGACGGGAAGGATTTATCAATGGGCAAAAAAGTGCTATTCCTCTTTACTTTTCTATTTCTCCTTTCCGGCATTTTTGCATCTCATAAAGCGGGTGTAACGGAGGTTTCTCCTCCCGATTATGAATTTGAGGTCATCCGCGACTGGCTGGTTATGAAAGATGGCGTGCGGCTTTCGGCGACCCTCTTCAAGCCAGTCGCTAAAAGAGCGGGGGAAAGATTTCCTGTGCTTTTCGAATTTCTCCCCTACAGAAAGGACGATTCTTTTTATTTGAGGGATTATCCGCTTTACAGCTACTTCGCCCGGCGCGGCTATGTCGCGGTGAAGGCAGACATCCGGGGAACAGGATCTTCAGAGGGGAAGGTCCCCCCCAGAGAATACTCGGAGGAGGAGCTGGGGGATGCCGTGGAGTGCATCGCTCAGCTTGCGGCCGCTCCCTGGTCGAACGGGAATGTCGGAATGTGGGGAATTTCCTGGGGAGGATTCAATGCCATCCAGGTAGCCATGAGGCGGCCTCCTGCGCTGAAGGCGATCTTGGCCATGGATGCAACCGACGATCTTTACCACGATGACGTCCATTACATCGACGGTGCTTTTCATGTCGATCAATACGAACTATCCATCGATACCGATTTGGGGCTTCCCAGAGGGCCGGAATATGCCCTCGATGAAGATTACTTTAAAAACCGATTCAACGCGTATCCTTGGTTTATTACCTATCTTAAGCAACAGAAAGATGGAGAATTTTGGCGCCAGAATTCTCTGCGCTGGGACTACCAGACCATACAAATTCCCGTCTTTTTGATCGGAGGACTTCTGGATGGATACCGGGACAGCATTCCTCGAATGTTGGAGAACATGAACGTTCCGCTCAAGGCTGTGATCGGCCCCTGGTGTCACGCATGGCCGGACAATGGAGTACCAGGCCCACATTATGAGTGGAGACGTGAGTCAGTCCGTTGGTGGGACTACTGGCTGAAGGGGCGAAACACCGGCATTATGGAAGAGCCGCGGTTTGCCGTTTTCGTTCGGGAAGCGCATCTTCCTGATGCCCGGTTGGAAATGACTCCTGGTCACTGGCGTTATGAGGACTGGCCCATAGAAAGAACCGTCTGGAAGAGACTTTATCCAGAGAAAGACCACAGACTTCTCTCTGTGGTGGGAGAGGCCGGCGGTCACCACCTGAAATATGTCCCGAGCAGCGGTATAACTGCTGGGTATTGGTGGGGTGATCCGACCGGGGACATGCGCCGTGACGACGCTGACAGTCTTGTTTACGACAGCGAAGTCTTGACCGAGGCCATGGAAATAATCGGTTTTCCGCGGGCCCGCCTCAAGGTGTCGGCCGATGCAGAAATGGCCCATTGGATTGTGCGATTGGAAGATGTGCATCCAGATGGCGAGGTATCCCTGGTGGCAGGAGGACTTTTGAACGGAGCCCAGAGGAATTCGAGGCTTTTCCCCGAATATTTAACGCCTGGAGATGTCTATGAGCTTGAATTTTCTCTACACTTCACCACTTGGACCTTCCAGCCGGGCCACAGGATTCGACTGGCTGTCTCGAACGCTCTGTTTCCGATGATCTGGCCCACTCCCTACCCGATGACGACTCAGCTTTTCCTAGGCAGCGAATCCACCAGCCTGGAACTGCCGGTGATTTCCTTCTCTTCCCGAAAGATTCCGGACCTGCCTCCGCCAGAACCCCGGGAGGAGAGGCCGGATGCCCATGTGCTGGAAAGCAAGGGGTGGCCTTACAAGCATCTGGTCACCCGTGATCTCAATAAAAACACGACGACGGTCGAGCTGGAAGCCGAAAAGAGTTGGGAAATCGGAGGACAGGAATACACATCCATTGAAAAGGTGTCCTATCAGACCAGTGACCTGGATCCAGCCCGATCAAGCTTCTTCGGAGAAGGGGGATATATCCTTCGACTCGCTGGTCGCCTTCTGGAGTTGAAACTTTTCGTATCGCTGGTTTCAGATGAGAGAACATTCACTATCAAGGTCCTTAGGCAGATTTTCGAGCAGAAAAAACTCATTCGAGAAAGACGCTGGGAAGCGTCTCTTCCCCGTGAATTCCAATAGCAATATCAATTATCCATTCAAAAGCGGAAATTTTCTTTGTTACAGCTATACCGTGTTTTTCTGGTATGGCGATAACTTATTGTCATAAGGTGTTAAGAGTATTTTTATTGTTAATGGCTTTTTGCCCCTCGGACGAGGCAACCTTAATAATTAGTTTGGATTAACCTTGACTCGTGGACAATCCAGGTTAATCGGGAGGATGACGGTTATTTGGCTTCGGCCCAGTTAACGCCCCATCCCAGATGGACCTTGAGGGGGACCTTCATCGGATAGACCTTCTCCATTCTTTTTTTTACCAGAGCTTCGATCTTTTCCACTTCTTGTTTAGGAACTTCGAAAACCAACTCGTCATGGACTTGCAGGATCATTTTGGTTTTAAGCCCAATCTTCATGATGTCTTTCCAGATGTCGATCATGGCCTTTTTCATCAAGTCTGCGGCCGTGCCTTGAATGGGAGTGTTGAGAGCTATGCGCCGTCCGGCCTGCTGGGCAAGTCGGTCTTTATGCTTGAGTTCCGGAATCTGTCTTTTTCTGCCGAATAGAGTTTGCGCCTCTCCTTTTTCAAGGGCATCGGCCACGCTCTTCTCCAAAAATTCTTTCACCTGGGGGTAATTTTCATAATAAAGGTCGATGAACGCTTGTGCCTCAGAGTTCGATGAACCCAGTTCTCTGGCCAGGGAATAGGCGCTGGCCCCGTAAATGATACTAAAGTTGATGATTTTTGCCCTTCTTCTCTGTTCCTCGGGGAAAAGGGCAGAGGAGTCTCCGAAAACTCGAACAGCCGTTTCTTGGTGGATATCCCTATCATTGATAAAGGTTTCGATCAATTTCGAATCGCCAGAAAGATGGGCCAATACCCGAAGCTCGATTTGAGAATAATCCGCGGAGAGAAAAAGACATCCTTTTTCAGGAACGAAGGCCTGCCGGAAGCGCTGGCCCCATTCACCCCGGGCTGGGATATTTTGAAGATTCGGATCGCTCGAGGAAAGCCTTCCTGTGGCGGCGACAGTCTGGTTGTAAGAAGTGTGGATCCTTTTGGTTTCCGGGTGAATGAGCAAGGGAAGGGAATCGGCATATGTGGATTTGAGTTTGGCCAACTGCCTGTATTCCAAGGCATGCTGAGCGATTGGGAATTTTGGAGACAGTTCCTCGAGCACAGCGACGTTGGTTGAATAGCCTTTGGTTTTTTTTGTCCTGCGGGAGGTAGGGAGGCCGAGTTTTTCGAACAAAATGGCGGCGAGTTGGGCAGGTGAGTTGAGGTTGAATCTCTCCCCGGCGATACCGAATATTTCTCCTTCGAGACGTCGGAGTGATTCCTGGAGTTCCTCGCTTAGATCCTGTAATCTTTTGATGTCTATTTTGACCCCCCAGCTTTCCATATCAGCCAAGACCTTGATCAAGGGGAGTTCGAGCTCCCTGTAGATGGCGTCCAATTCGTTTTCCTGAACCTTTGGCCAGAGCTTGTCGCTGAGTTTCAAGGCAAAATCCGCATCCTGACAGGCATAAGGAGCCACTTTTTCGATATCCACCGCATTCATGGTCACCTGATTCTTTCCTTTCCCGGCTACATCTTCATATTTGATGGTTTTCGTTTGCAAGTAGCTTAAAGCCAGTTTGTTCAGATTATGTTTCCCCCAGTTCGGCTCTAAAAGGTAGGAAAGAACCATGGTGTCCAAGTCTATTCCTTCCAAGGTCATCCCTTCCCTTCGGAGAACAATAAAATCGTATTTTATGTTCTGCCCGATCTTTTTTATGCTTGGGTTCGATAGAACCGGAGCGAGGGTTTTAAAGGCTTTCTCTTTGGAAATCTGTGGAGGTGCCCCTGCATAATCGTGGCGAAGAGGGAGATAGAACGCCTTGTCTTGTTCAATGGCAAAAGAGAGGCCGACAAGTCGAGCTTGTGCAGGAGAAGGACTGTCCGTCTCGGTATCCAAAGAGACGCGCTTAGCCCTTTTGATGATTGAGACAAGGTTTTCAAGCTGTTCCTCTGTAAACAGGACACGGTATTGTTTGGAGGGAGGTTCCTTTTTTTGAAGATACTCCAAAAGCAAGGAGGTGAACTCCAGCTCTTGGAGGAGCGCAATGAATTCAGCGTAGTCTGGATCTGAGATAGAAAAATCATCCAGGTCGAAGGAAACGTCCAGGTTTTTTTCGATGGTAACAAGCTGGCGGCTCAATTCGAGCTGCTCCTGATAGGTTTTGATCTTTTCTTTCAGGGGAGGCTTGGGGAGTTTATCCAGTTTCTGCAGAAGATTATCGATCGTGTGGAATTCGCGGATCAGGGCCTTGGAGGTTTTTTCTCCGATACCGGGCACACCGGGGATGTTGTCAGAGGGATCGCCCCAAAGAGCCAGCACGTCGATGACCTGGGAAGGAAGGACTCCGAAATTTTCCTCCACAGCCTTTTCATCCAGATAAATTTCCTTGACAGGATTATAGACGGTCGTTGATTCGTTGACGAGCTGGAGAAGATCCTTATCGGTCGAGACAAGGACAGTTGGGATCTTCTTCGAAGAAGCTTTCAGGGCTAAGCTTCCGAGCACATCGTCGGCTTCATAGTTTTCGATTTGGACAACGGGGATACGCATGGCACGAAGAACTTTCTTGAGCACCGGGAGCTGAATGACCAAATCCTCGGGCATGGGTTTCCGTTGAGCCTTGTATTGTTTAAAAACTTCATGACGAACCGTGGGTCCTTCGACATCAAAAACCACTCCGAGGTATGCAGGCCTTTCTTTATCCTGAAGCTTCCTCAGCATGCTGATGAATCCGTAAATGGCATTGGTGGGAAATCCTTTAGAGGTGGATAGGTTTCGGATGGCATAATAGGCGCGGTAGAGCAGGGAGTGGCCGTCGATCAAAAAAAGTTTTTTCTCGCTCATTTCTCAAGTCTCTTGATTCCAGATAAAAGACCCCTAAGAGCCCTCAAGCTTGCTAAGATACCCTTTTGTCATCACTTCTGGAATATTTCGATCCGTGTAATCGGAATAGGCGGCTATCCTGCACCATTTTTCCTTATGATCAATGGATCACATTGATCTGCCTGGAAATTTTCTATCCCTGGTCATCAATATCATGAAACACGGGAAGATAAGAGAATGTGAAGATCCGATGTTATAAGTTGTCAAATTTGCCGTCAGAGATTTCCTTGAGGAGGGCGTCGTGTTGCTCCTTGATGACATGTTGGATTTTTTTCTGCAGATCTGGGGAGTCCAGCAAGGAGGTGTAAAAAGT
The DNA here is from genome assembly GCA_964400735.1 of uncultured Eubacteriales bacterium. GTDB lineage: Bacteria > Acidobacteriota > Aminicenantia > Aminicenantales > Aminicenantaceae > CAYNVQ01. The sequence goes on from CAYNVQ010000002.1 coordinate 226,199, forward strand.
CTTTTTTGAAGAAAGGACCCGTCCAGCTTTGTAAACGGTCGACTCGACATAGTTAGCGGACCTCCCCTTATCCTGAGTTTGGATATGAAAATCAACTCCGTTCCGTGTTATTGTGGTGTTATAACCGGCCATTTCTACTCTCATTATACTACGTGTCGGAAGAATATCAAGCCCTCGGGAAGCATCTCCACTACCGTGATAAAACAACTGTCAGGGAAACTGCAACGTCAGCCTGCTGGTTTTCCCCATCGATTCCTTGGAGGGGGAACAATAATATATTCATGCCAGTAAAGCTTGCTTTCCATGCCCACTCGCCTCCGGATGGCTTCCTCTTCAGCTTCCCTGCCAGCTTTCAAATCATCACGGTTTTGGAGATGTTTACAAGCCCTCGGTTTGGATTGACAAAGTGAAGCAGGATGGTATAATAGGATGACTTTTTTGAGAGATAAAATGATTATAGATGTGGATAGACTTCCCAGGGAAGGCCTCGAAATCAGCAAGGATTTCGAATTCTCTCCTGTTGAGATCATAGACGAAGATACGGTCTTTCTCGAGCCTGTTCATGCAGAGATTTATATCAAAAAGGTCGGAGAGGAAGTTTTTATAAAGGGCCGCATAAAGGTCCTCCTCAGTTTTGTCTGCAGTCGGTGTCTGGTCCCTTTCGAATTCCCTGTAGATTCTCCGTTCGATCTTGCCTTTTTTCCAGAGGAGTTTGAGGTGGCTAAAGAGGAATTGGACAGTGAAGATCTGGATATGTCCTTTTATTACGGCCGGAGAATCGATCTTAGAGAAGTGGTCCTGGAACAGTTGAACTTGACCTTTCCCCTTAAGCCTCTATGTTCAGCGCTCTGCCGGGGTATTTGTCCGGTCTGTGGAAAGAATATAAACAGCGGCGGATGTTCTTGTGAAACCAGGGACTTTGATGTCCGTCTCGATAAATTAAAGAATTTCATAAAAGACAGAAGATAAATGCCTAATCCAAAAAGAAGACACTCCCGGGCGAGAAAAAGGAAACGAAGAGCGCACGACGCGCTTGATGTTCCTTCCCTTTCTCTTTGCGCTAACTGCGGAAGCCCCAAAATGCCTCATCGGGCCTGCCCTGAATGCGGATACTACAAAGGACGTCAGGTGATCGAGGGTTCAGAGGAATAACAAAAAGAGGGGGCAATGCGGGTTGCTGTAGATGCCATGGGAGGAGACTTTGGCCCCCCCGTCATGGTGGAAGGAGCCATCAAAGCAGCAAAGGAATACAAGATAGAGATTGCGCTGATAGGGGCGGAGGACCTGATCAAAAAAGAGGGGGGGAGTTCTCTTTCTGGAAATTCCAAAATCGAAATTATCAATGCGGCAGAAGCCATCGGGATGGGGGAAGGATTGTTATCCTTCCGAAGGAAAAAACGCTCTTCCATCAGAGTCGGTACCCAGTTGGTGAAGGATGGAAAAGCAGATGCTTTTGTCAGCACCGGGAACACGGCGGCCGTGGTTTATATCTCGAGAAAGGTGCTGGGTGCTCTTCAAGGAGTGGAAAAACCCGCCCTTTCTCTCCTGGTTCCTAGCTTGAAAGGATTGACGCTGTTGGTTGATGTCGGCGCGAATGTCAATTGTCGACCCCACGATCTGCAACAGTTTGCTATCATGGGCCACATCTTCATGAAGAACGTTTATGGCGTCGAGAATCCTCGTATTGCTTTGATGAGCGTCGGGGAGGAGGAGACAAAGGGGAATGATTTGATCAAGGAGGTTTTTGAAAGGCTCCAAGCTTCTTCGCTAAATTTCATCGGCAATGTGGAAGGAAAAGATCTGTATGCCGGGAAAGCCGATGTGATCGTCAGCGATGGATTTACCGGAAATATTGCTTTAAAGGTGAGTGAAGGGGTCGTGGAGACGGTACTGAGTATGGCCCGGACCGAGGTTATGAGAAATTTTTTCTCCAAAATCGGATTTTTTTTGATGAAAAGGAATCTGAAAAAATTGTACAAACGCTTGCATTATTCTGAGTACGGAGGAGCACCCTTGTTGGGATTGAAGGGAGTTTGCGTCGTGGGGCACGGACGTTCGAATCCCGTCGCCGTTAAAAACGCTATAAGATTGGCCAAAGATTTTGTGACCAGCCAGGCTCTCGAAAAGATCCAGTATGAAATAATGCGCTTCTCTCAAGGGGCAGCCATCTAGAGGTAAAGGAATGGATTTGTCAGGGAAGAATTCGATTGTAACAGGTGCATCACAGGGCATAGGAGAAGCGATTGCTCTGGATCTCGCTCAAACCGGCGCTAACGTGTTGCTGGTCGATATCCAGAGACAGAAACTGGAGGAAGTCGCTCGAAAGGTTAAAGAAAAGGGCGGGAACTCGTTTGTTTATGAGATTGATGTTTCCAACTCGGAACAGGTAACGGAGAGCGTGGAAGCTATGATACAGAACCATGGGGATATCCATCACCTGGTCAACAATGCAGGCATCACGCGGGATAATTTATTGATGCGCATGAAAGAAGAGGAATGGGATTCGGTTTTAGCGGTCAACCTTAAAGGGGTTTTCAATTGCTCTAGAGCCCTTATCCGGCATATGATAAGGAATCGCTATGGTCGCATCGTGAACATTTCGTCAGTAGTGGGATTGATAGGCAATCCCGGTCAGACGAATTATTCGGCTTCCAAGGCCGGGGTTATCGGATTCACTAAGTCACTGGCCAGAGAGGTGGCTTCCCGAGGAATAACGGTCAATGCGGTCGCTCCGGGATTTATCGAGACGTCTATGACCATGAGTCTTCCTGAGACAACGAAAAAAGTGTTTCTTGATGCTATCCCCCAAGGAAGGTTCGGGACTCCACTGGAAGTTGCCCACGTGGTGAGGTTTCTTCTTTCGGAGGCGGCGGCGTATATAACCGGGCAGGTTATCAACATAAACGGTGGAATGTATATGTAACCGTTTGAACCGTACAAAATTAACGAAAAAGAGGAGGCAAAGATGGAAAGGGAAGAATTATTGAAAAAAATTAAGGGCATCGTTTCAGACAAACTCAGTATTAGTGAAGATCAAGTTACCGAGGATGCCTCGTTCACCGAGGACTTAGGAGCTGATTCTTTGGATACGGTAGAGCTGGTTATGGCCTTAGAGGATGAGTTTGACATGGATATCCCGGATGAAGATGCAGAAAAGCTGGATACAGTCGGGAAAGCGATGGATTATGTGCTAAGTCACCTCTCCAAAAAATAAGACTCAAAATCCTTCCATGAAAAGTGCCTATCAATCCAGGAGGAATGTTCCATCAAGGCGGGTGGTCATTACGGGTATCGGGGTGGTTTCTCCTCTGGGAGTTGGGGTCGAGCGGAATTGGCAGGCCCTCCTTGGAGGGGAAAATGGGATTGGGCCCATCACGAAGTTTGACGCTTCTGCTTTTTCCAGCCGAATAGCGGGTGAAGTTAAGGATTTTAACCCCCTGGATTTTATCGAACAAAAAGAAGCGCGCAAAATGGACTCTTTTATCCAGTATGCGATCGCGGCTGCAGATCTGGCGGTGAAGGATGCGCGTATCAAGCGGGAGAGAATAGAGAGCGACATGACGGGTGTTTTCGTGGGCTCCGGAATCGGAGGCATCGGGGCGATCGAAAATCAACACGAGGTCCTTCTGACCAAAGGTCCGAATCGTGTCTCTCCCTTTTTCCTGATCTCTTCTATCATCAATGAGGCCGCAGGCCAGATATCCATACGGTTTAAGGCTAGAGGCCCGAATTCGGCCACAGCCACGGCCTGTGCGACCAGCACCCATGCTCTGGGGGATTCCTACCGACTGATTGCGCGGGGCGATGCCGACATCATGATTGCCGGAGGAGCCGAAGCTCCAATAACACCGCTAGGACTCGCTGGTTTTTGTGCTATGAGGGCCCTTTCGGTGAGAAACGATCACCCGCATAAGGCTTCCCGGCCCTTTGACGCCCAAAGGGATGGATTCGTCATGGGCGAGGGAGCAGGAATTATTGTGCTTGAAGAGATAGGCTTTGCATTGAGGAGGGGAGCCCGTATCTATGCAGAGATCGTCGGGTACGGAATGAGCGGAGATGCCTACCATGTCTCCGCACCCAGCACAGATGGAGAAGGAGCTTACCAGTCCATGAAGAGAGCCTTGGATGATGGAGGCGTGGATCCTCAGCAGATTGATTACATCAATGCCCACGGTACATCCACCCCGTTCAATGACAAAATCGAAACGCTGGCCATCAAAAGGCTGTTCGGCGACCATTCCTGCAAAATCGGGGTGAGCTCCACGAAATCCATGACGGGTCATCTTCTGGGTGCGGCAGGTGGGTTCGAAGCGGGAGCCACGGCTCTTTGTTTGAAAGAACGAGTCATGCCGCCGACCACTAATTATGAAAATCCCGATCCGGAGTGTGACCTGGATTATGTTCCAAACAAATCCCGCCCAGCAGATGTTCATTTTGCCTTGAGCAATTCTTTCGGTTTCGGTGGGACGAACGGAACCTTGGTGTTTAAAAGGGTCGAAGACTAAAAAGGAATTTTCGAGGCAAACACCAGTTAACTCGGATGGATTACGGTCGGACACCAAGGAAGGGATGAGAAAAGAAAATTGATCTTCGAGAGGAGGAAAGATTGAATGTATATGTTTTTGTTAAACGGGTTCCTGACACGGAATCAAAGATAAAAATAAATCACGAAACAAACAGTGTGGTGGAGGAAGGGCTGAACTTCGTATTGAGCCCTTACGACGAGTACGCAGTCGAGGAGGCCCTGCGGTTAAGAGAGGCAAAAGGAGGGAAGGTGACCGTCCTTTCAGTCGGTTCTGAAGCCACCCAAACCATTTTGAAAAAGTGTTTGGCCATGGGCGCCGATGAGGCGGCGTTGATCAAGGACGATTTGGGCGAGACCTATGACGGGCTAAGAACAGCCAAAATAATCGCTCAAGCCCTGAAAAAGAAATACACCGACTTTAGCCTTCTCCTTTTCGGGAAACAATCCGTAGGAGCGGATAACGCTCAGGTCCCCTCTATGGTTGCAGCCCTCTTGGACTTGCCCCAGGTCAATGTGGTCACCAAGCTGGTTATCGAAGGCAATTCCGGCACGGCACACAGGGAGATCGAGGGGGGATTGGAAAAGATCGAAATCCCGCTTCCGGCGGTCATCAGTGCCCAGAAGGGTTTGAACGAGCCTCGCTATGAAACCCTGAAAGGCATCATGGCGGCCAAGAGAAAGGAAATTCCGGTTGTTTCTCTTGAAGAATTGGACCTTCTGCCTCAAGAGCTGACAATGCAGTTGGAGTTGACCGGGATGGAGAGCCCGGCCACCAGAGAAACAGGGAAGATCATCGAGGATGAACCCCAAATAGCGGCGAAGAAGCTGGCAGAATGGTTGCACCAGGAAGCCAAGGTGATTTGAGAGGAGGCCAGCAATGATGCTTGTATACATGGAAATTAGAGACGGTAAGATAAAAAAATCTTCGTTTGAAGTTCTCTCCGAGGCGAAAAGGAAGGGAGATGAACTGGGCATCGAAGTATCCGCTGTTCTTGTAGGAGGAAGTGTGGAAGGATTGGCTTCGGAGCCTTTTCGTTATGGAGCGGCTAAAGTATTCGTTCTCGAAAATTCGCTTCTCAGCCGATATTCTCCTTCCGGCTACACCCAGGCGATGTATACCCTTGTTGAGGGAATGAAACCGGAAGCCATCTTTTTTGCCGCCACTTCTATGGGGAAAGATTTGGCTCCCCGGTTGGCGGCTAAACTGGGAGTGAGTCTAGCATCGGATTGTACGGGGGTAACCGTCAAGGATGGCCGGTTGGAAGTGGTTCGGCCGGTATTCGCCGGAAAGGCCTTTGCCCGGTTCATGTTCAAATCTTCGCCCCAGATGGTTTCGCTGAGGCCCAACGTTTTTCCCTTGATCGCCCCTCTCGATGGCCCGGGAGAAACTACAAAAAAGGAAGTGATCATTTCTGAGGATGGAGTGAAGGACAGAGTTGTGGAAGTGGTCAGGGCGGAAGGGGCCGACCTGGATGTGACCGAAGCCGATATCGTGATCTCAGGCGGAAGAGGAATGAAGGGGCCGGAGAACTTTGCCTTGTTGCGGGAGCTGACATCTATCCTCCCTCATTCGGCAATGGGAGCTTCGCGTTCTGCCGTCGATGCCGAATGGATCGATCATCAACATCAGGTAGGACAAACCGGGAAGACGGTTTCCCCTAATCTGTACTTGGCTTTCGGCATTTCGGGCGCCATCCAGCATCTGGCGGGAATGTCCTCCTCCAAATACATCGTGGCCGTGAACAAAGACCCGGAAGCCCCCATTTTCAAGGTGGCGGATTTCGGTATCGTCGGGGACCTTTTCCAGGTCATCCCTCCTCTCAAAGAGGAATTGAAAAAGCTCCTTTCCGAATAACGGATCGAGTGCCTGTTGGCGCTCCGTTCATCTACTGGAGTCCCTCGCGCTTCAAGAAAGGATCGATTTTGGGCTCAGACCCTCTGAAGCGCACGTAGAGGGTCATCGGGTCTTCCGTTCCTCCCCGCTCCAGGATGTTTTCTCTGAAGGATCGGGCCGTTTTTTGGTCGAACAGACTGGTCTCCTTGAAGGCCTCAAAGGCGTCTGCATCGAGAACCTCAGACCACACATAACTATAATATCCTGCTGAATACCCTCCAGCGAAGATATGCTGGAAATAGGGGCTTCTCCATCTAGGGATGATTTCAGGAATTAGCCCGATCCTTTCCATCGAAGCGCTCTCGAACTCCGCACAATCCCGCTCTACAGCTTCGGTCAGAGTGTGCCAGTCCATATCCAAGAAACAGGAGGCAAGGTATTCCACGTTAGCAAAACCCTGGTTGAAGGTGCCGGATTTTTTTATCTTTTCGATGAGCTCGTCGGGGATGGGTTCGTCAGTCTCATAATGACGGGCATAGGTTTTGATGACTTCAGGATCAGAAGCCCAGTTTTCCATGATTTGAGAGGGGAGCTCCACGAAGTCCGTGGCCACATCCGTTCCGGAGAGGCTTTCATAGGTGCATTCGGAAAGAAGGCCATGCAGGGCGTGGCCGAATTCGTGGAAAAGGGTCAAGACATCATCGAAACTCAAGAGGGCTGGCGTATCGCCCGTGGGCTTGGTGAAGTTCCCCACATTGACGATCACGGGACGTATGTTATTGTCGTTTTCTCGATGCTGTTTTCTGTAGGGGCTCATCCAGGCGCCGCCCTGCTTGCTGGCACGAGGAAAATAATCCACATATAGAATGCCTATATGGGAGCCGTCGGCATCTCGGACTTCCAGCACTTTGACATCTTCGTTGTAAACAGGCATATTATCGAGCTCACGGAAGGTGATCCCATAGAGTTTATGGGCCACATCCAGGGCGCCCTGGCGGACATTTTCCAGCTTGAAATAGGGCCTTAAAGCGCTTTCTTCCAGGTCATATTTGGCCTTTTTGACTTTTTCCGCATAGTACCACCAATCCCATGGCTGGAGTTCGAAGTCTTTGCCTTCTTTCTCGATCATGTCCTGAAATTCTCGGGCTTCCTGTTTGGCCTTGGCCAGGGCCGGCTTCCAAACCTGATGGAGGAGGGAGTAGACATTCTCGGGATTCCGGGCCATGTATTCCTCCAGGACATAATCGGCATGGGTTTTGTAACCCAGGAGCTGGGCTCTTTCCGCACGTAGGGCAGCTATCTTGGAGGCGATGGCCTTATTGTCGAACTCATTGTCGTTATTTCCTAAATTGGCGAAGGCCTTGAAAACCTTTTCCCTGAGCTCTCGTTTCTCGGAATACTGGAGAAAAGGAATGAAACTGGGTTTGTGAAGGGTGATCACCCATTTTCCCTCCTGGCCTTTTTCCTGGGCGGCCTCGGAAGCCGCCGTGATCACGGACTGGGGGAGCCCGGCCAGGTCTTCTTGGTTTTCGATGACCATCTCAAAAGCATTGGTCTCGTCTAGGACGTTTTTAGCGAATTTTACCGAAAGCACAGAGAGCTCTTCGTTTATCTCTCGGAATCTAGCTTTTTCCTCCTCGTTCAGGTTGGCCCCTCCTCTGACAAATCCTTTATAGGTTTTTTCCAGAAGCATTTTTTGTTCCGGATTGAGCTCAAGAGAGTCCTTCTGTTCGTAGACGGCTTTGGTCCTCTGGAACAGGCCTTCATTGAGGTTGATGTCATCGTTATGCTTGGATAACAGCGGGGCGACCTCTTGCTCGATTTTTTGCAGCTCCGCGTCGGTATTGGCGCTGGCCATGTTTCCGAATACCCTGTCCACTCTTGTCAAAAAAACCCCGCTCCGGTCCAGCGCTTCGACGGTGTTCTCGAAGGAAGGAGGCTCACTGTTGGAAACGATGGCATCGATTTCCTGATTGTGCCGCTTCATCCCTTCTTCAAAGGCCGGCATGTAATGTTCTTCCTTTATCCGGTCAAAAGGAGGAACTCCGAAAGGGGTATCCCATTCCTCGAAGAACGGATTGACCTGTGCGGTCTGTGCCGCCTGTTCCTGGGATTTTTGAGAGCATGATATGAAAATCAGGCCCAAACAGATCAAAATGAGAGCAATTCTTTTCATTTTCATTCGATTCTCCTTCGATTTTAGAGTCCGATGGTTTCCTGAAGTTTAAAGGCATACATACCATAACCCGAATTGTCCCGTCAATTGCGAAAAAATCAAAAACGCATCATCGTTTCCCGCTGGGTCTCATCCTTTTGTCCTCCGGGTTGTTCGGCAGCAATTCATATTGGATTCTGAGGGGATTTTCCCGGAGAGGAGGTTTTCTTTCGGCGAATTTGGCTTGAATAGACTGCCGACTCATTTTTTGAAAAAGCGGATGTTCCGCACTCGCCCAGCGTTCATGGTGAAGGATGCGACTTCATTCATTTCGTTGCGAAAGAAGTTGAGGCCGATAGATGAGACCTGGAATCTATCCTTGAATATCTGGACAAAAGGCAGTCTTGGATATTCCTTATAAAGGTTTTCATGACGGATGAAGAGCCTTCCGTTCTTCAGGAATATTTCATAGTCGACCTGGAGCTCTGGGCTGGAGTATTGACCTTCGTATTCCTTGAGTTCGGACAAAGGTAGTTTTTCTGGGTGAATGGCCTCAAAGATCAGGGGGTCTTCTCCTTCTCTGTTCACCCGCATCTGAGCCGGTTTTCCTTCAGGCGTTTTTTCAAATTCAAGCGATAAGTCTACTCCGCTGTTTTCCGCGCGAAAGAGGGTCTGGCTGAGGGGCTTGAGGCGAAAGAGATAAGAAAAAGTATCGACCACAAGGGCTCCTTCCCGATAAGATACTCTCCAGACTCGCTCTTCTTCGTGATTGTAGTAGAGCCCTTCTTTTTCTTTGAGCTGCGCCTCTGGAAGCTCGACGGAATCGAGTTCTTTATCGGCAGATGTCGGCGTTTCCGATAGGAAGTCCGCCAGATAAATATCTGCCACTTGCCTGGCGAGTCGGCTGGGATTGATAGCCGATAGATTGGCCAGGATAATAACCGAGAAGCGCTGTTCGGGAAAACGGATCATCTCGGCCCTGAAACCCACAAAGGCTCCGCCATGGCTGATCATTTTCAGCCCCCGGTAATCGCTCACGGTTAAGCCAAGGGCATAATCCAGTTTTTCCCCGTTGTTCAGAGTCCCAGGAGTGGTCATGCGGTCTATCAATTCCTGCCGGGCTTTTCCCAATTGGTTGTGGTAAAAGTTCTGGTCCCAGGCTAGAAGGTCGTCTATGCAGGTAAAGATACCTCCGTCCCCGATCATATCCAGAGCGGTCATGCTGATGCTGAATCCCCCGCCTGCTTTCGGAGAATATCCTGAGGCACGGTTTTTAACAACCATGGTGTGATCATCGTGAAAATGGGTCTGGTTCATCCCCAAGGGAGCGAAGATCTTCTCTTGGGCGTAAACGCGCATGGATTTCCCGGAAGCTCTTTTCACGATAAGGGAGAGAAGGAAGTATCCCGAATTGCTGTAGAGATGTTCTTTGCCGGGTTCGAAATTCAATTCTTTCTGTCTTGCCAAAAGATCGATGACCTCCCCATCCACCCAAAAGTCGTCATCTCGTTCTCCCGCTAGACTCATGAGTGTCAGGTAATCCCTTATACCGCTGGTGTGATGAAGGAGATGGCGGATGGTTATGGGGGATTCATATTCCGGCATTTCGGGCAGATATTTCCGGATGTCGTCATCTAGGGAAAGCTTGCCTTCTTCTTCGAGAAGAACCAGACACATGGCCGTAAACTGCTTGGAGGTCGATCCGATACGGAAGATAGACTCTGAAGTGATGGGGAGGCTATATTCGAGGTTGGCCATGCCGTATCCTCGTTTGTAAATGAACTGCCCGTCTTCGATGACTCCCAAGGCACATCCAGGGGAATCGGGCTTATCCCAAGGCGCAAAAAGCCTGTCCACTTGCTGAGTCAAAGAATCTGCCGCCAGAATGGGGGCAATAACCCAAAAAGCGAGAGCAACAAGCAAGAATTTTCGGGAGATAGATCTCATAGGACCTCCTCATTTAGAAAGAAAAAATCTTATCTCATAATCCCCGATATGGTCAATAGAATTTCCCTGGCTCGTACTTCTCTTCGAGGAGCCATGCCCGCCCGCTTCCGGATGGCTTCCTCTTCAGCTTCCCTGACAGTTGCTTTATCTTGAAAATGATTACGCTGGTGCATAATCCAGGTTTACTTATGCTTTGGGGTTGGAGTATACTTCCCAAAAATGACATCGCGAGAACGGGTTTTGGCCGCGTTGGAGCACAGGGAACCCGACCGGGTGCCCATCGATTTTTCAGGACACCGGTCCTCCGGGGTGGCTGCCCTGGTCTATCCAAAGCTCCGGCGGTACTTAGGTCTTCCTCCCAAGCCGGTTCGCGTTTACGACATGATCCAGCAGTTGGCCATCGTGGACGAAGATGTAATGGAGCGGTTCGGAGTGGACACCGTTGAAATGGGGCGGGGATTCTTAAAAGAAGAAAAAGACTGGAAAGACTGGGTGTTGCCGGATGGATCGCCGTGCAAAATTCCTTGCTATGTCCAGGTCGAAAAACGGGGAGAGGATTGGTACCTGTTGAACGAGAGCGGCAAGGAATTGGCCGTTCAGAGAAGAGGGTTTCTTTATTTCGAACAAACCTATTTTCCCTTGATGGATAGATCCTTTGTAGATGACGATTTTTCGGACCTGGAGACCTTCCTGTCCCAGACGGTTTGGACCGGAATCGCCAGCCCCGGAGGGCATCTGGCCCTGGATAAGGCAGGGCTGGAGGAGATGGCCAGCCGGGCAAGAGCACTCCGAGAGTCCTCGGACCGGGCCATCATCGGCCTCTTCGGCGGTAACATGTTCGAGATCCCCCAAATGCTCTTCAGGAATGACCGTTATTTGACGTACATGGGCCTTTATCCCGATCAGGTCCTGCGATTCTCTGATAAACTCTGCAGCCTTCATTTGGAGAGCCTGGAAAAGTGGCTGGCAGCCGTGGGCCCCTTTATCGATATCATCTTGTTCGGGGATGATCTAGGCGGCCAGACCGGGCCGCTGATCTCTCCCCAGATGTACAGACAGCTCGTCAAGGCGTTTCATAGAAGGATCTGGAATCGGGCCAAGGAGCTGTCCGATGTCAAGGTCATGCTTCATTGCTGTGGAGGTGTGCGGGAGCTATTGGACGACCTGATCGATGCGGGACTGGATGCCATAAATCCTGTCCAGATCAATGCAACCGGCATGGATGCCTCCGGGCTCAAAGAAGAATTCGGCAGCAGGTTGACCTTCTGGGGAGGGGGCTGCGACACAAGAGATATCCTGCCCAATGCTTCTCCGGAGCAGGTGGCCTCTCATGTGAAGGAACAGGTGAGGCATCTCCGGACGGGAGGAGGGTTCGTTTTCCAGCAGGTACACAACATCCTGGCCGATGTTCCGCCGGAGAATGTCGTGGCCATGCTGGATGCCGTCAACACCGCTCCGTAAACGCCGCAAAGAAAAGATATAGACTGGAATAGGCACGAAGACCGAATATGACAGTCGTCGATGCAGGGATCATCATTCTGTATTTTGTGGTGGTGCTCGGCCTAGGTTTCTGGTACAAGAAGAGGGCTTCTCAGAGCCTCGATTCCTATTTTTTGGGGGGAAAGAGCCTCCACTGGTTGTGGCTATCCATGTCCGGTTCGGTATCCAATTTCGATATAACCGGAACCATGTGGATCGTCTCCGTCATTTTTTTACTGGGAATGAAATCCATGTGGCACCACTGGATGTGGGGATTTTTGATGGGGGCCTTTTTCATGGCCTATATGGGAAAATGGGTTCGGCGTTCCCAGGTTATGACGGCGGCCGAATGGATGAGGACACGCTTCGGCGAAGGGCCGGCCGGCCGATTGGCCCGAATGGCCTACGCGTTGATGGCCATTCTTACTCTGGCCAGTTTTATCGGCTATGCCTTTCAGGGGATCGGAAAGTTCGCCTCGGTTTATCTCCCCCTGGATTCTTTGGCCTCCCGGGTTAATGCCCCCTGGATACGGGCGCTATTCATCGAACACGAAGCCACCTTCCTTGCTGTGACCATCATCGTCATCACGACGCTGTACGTCGTGCTCGGCGGACTGTACAGCGTGGTGGTGACCGACGTCATCCAGACGTCCGTTCTCACCCTCGCCAGCCTGACAATTGCCGTCATCGCCTGGTGCCGATTGACGCCGGACGCGCTGGCAAGACTCCCCAGAGATTTTTTTTCTATACGGATCCCCTGGAGGCTGCCGGAATTCTCCGGCACAGAGAATGCCCAGTTCGAGTTTTTTGGGGCCTTAGTCGTCATTTGGGTGCTGAAGGGGCTGTTGATGAATGCGGGAGGACCGGCGCAGATGTATGATTTCCAGCGTTTTCTGGCCGCCCGCAATGACAGGGACGCCGCCAAAATCGGTGCTTCCTGGAGCATTTTTCTCCTGGTTCGATGGGCCATGGTGATGGGAATCGCTCTTCTGGCTCTGACCGGAGTGGCCGGCGTTTCCGATTCAGAAAAGGTGATGCCGCTCGTGCTCCGCGATTTCCTGCCTCTAGGAATCCGGGGAATCGTCATCGCCGGGTTGCTGGCCGCGTTCATGTCGACCTTCAGCTCCACTGTCAACAGCGGAGCTTCGTTCATCGTCCGCGATATTTGGCAGCCCTATATTCGTCCCCAAGCCACCGAGAAGCAGGCCGTCCGCTTCAGCTATCTAGCCACAGTCCTGCTGGTGGGGCTGGGTTTGGCCATCGGGCTGCAGAGCCGGTCTATTGCCGAAATTTGGAATTGGATGATGGTAACGCTGGGGGCTGGGATCATCATTCCCAATGTTCTGCGCTGGTACTGGTGGAGGATGAACGGCTGGGGGTATACTTGGGGAACGCTGGGAGGTATGATCCTTTCCATGACCGCCCTGTTCTTCGATACCTGGCCGGCCTATGTCGTTTTTCCCCTAATCGTTCTGGCCTCGCTGGTTTTAAGCATCCTGGGATCCCTCTTCACCAGGCCGGTGGAAAAGGAAGTCCTTCTTTCTTTTTATCGATCCGTGCGCCCTTTCGGTTTCTGGCGTCCGGTTAGGGAAGCCTTACCTCTTCCCAGCGAAAAACGGGTCTTCGCCTCCGAGAATGCCTGGATGAGTGTCTTGAATGTGCTTCTGGGAATGGCGGCCATCGCTTCTCTCTATCTTTTTCCTATGTACCTGGTGGGGCACAGGCTCGGAGCTTCGATCATAAGCCTGGGCGTGGGATTGACCGCCATATTTTTTCTCAAGTTTACCTGGTACCGCAACCTGCCGCCGGCAGGATGAAGGAACGTTCCTTTTATTTTTTATAAGTTTAGTGAAAAAGGATTCGGGCCGGAACAGGTTGTTTGTCGATTCCTGGTCCTGAATAGAAAACTTCGAAATCCACTCCTCCGCTCCTCTGGAAAAAGTCGACCCTTATAGGATGGAGGCCCTTCTCGAGGATGATCCTTCCGCCAGCTTCTGTGGGGCTATGGAGACCGTCGTTATCCACGATGAGGTCCTCTCCGATGTACAAACGGCTTCCGTCATCCGAGGCGACATAAAAGCGGTAAAGACCTTCCACGGGCACCTGGATGAAACCGCTGAAGCGAAATCCGAAATTCTCCTTATGAAGGGATGGGGAGAGCTCGAAGTTCTCCACCGTACCCTCTTTCTCGGGTTGGAGGCTGTCGAAGGCGGGAATGGTCTCCCATTGTCCGGAGTATAGAGCATACAGGAGCCCTGATTGGCCCGCATCTTGCTGTAAAGCCTTTCTGGGAACCTTTTTATGGAAGGTCTCCTCCACCACTCCGCTCATGGCCTGGCCATCCCGGAATATCTGTGCTTTGACGGTGGCGGTGTCCTTCAGATTCAAAACCTCTTTGTAGAGAGGGGAGTCATTTGAAGGGGTGCTTCCATCAAGTGTGTAGCGGATCTCGACCGGCTCGAGGTTGCTCGATAACGAGACCTCGAGCGATTGATAGAAGATGTCGCTTTCCGCGTTGATTTTGGGGCTGCGGACAACTTCCGGATTTTCTGCAAACTCCAGAACGATGACGGAGTCGATGGGCTCAAAGGCTTTTTCAGGCAGGAAGAGGGTGGCAGCTCCGGCCTGATAATCTATGTCCAATTCCACCTGAGGATCAGAGAGCGGATAAACCCTTTGCGCTTGGCTGACCAGGCCTGGGATAGAGAGTCGGCCGCCTTCTGGCCAGTCGAAAACATGCAGGAAGATAGTGTTCTCTTTTGTCGTGCTTCGGCCCCATTCCAGATTTTCGAAGAGGCTGGCGGTGGTTCCGTAGATGCTTGTTCCGTTAACCGACATCCAATCACCGATGCCCTTCAGCCGGTCGATGCTCGGCTGGGGAAACAGCCCTTCGGCCGTGGGGCCTACGTTGAGCAAGAAGTTTCCTCCTTTACTGGCGATGTCCACCAGCTTCAGAATGAGGTCCTGGGTGGATTTCCAGTCATGGTCGTTTTTGTTGTAGCCCCAGTGGTCATTCATGGTCATGCAGGTTTCCCAGTCATAATCCAGGCCAGTGTCCGGTATCTCCTGCTCTGGGGTCCCAAAGTCTCCGGGCGATGTCCGGGGGTCGAAGGTTCCTGCCATGCCGGCGCGGCCTTTGCCCACCCGGTTGTTGACGATGACGCGCGGAGCGATGGACCGCACATATTCATACAGATCCTTTCCCCTCTCCGGAGTCCAGGTGTATTCCCATTCGCCGTCGAACCACATCACTCCGATCTCCCCATAGTTGGTCAGAAGTTCTTTGGCCTGGCCCTTCAGGTAATCCACATACCGTTCGAAATCAGCCCCCTCGGCTGTTCGGGTTTCCCAGTCACGGCGAGGTAGATAGTCGGGATGGTGCCAGTCCATGATCGAGTGGTACCAGCACATCTTTATCCCCTGTTTCCGGCATTCAGCGGCCAGTTCTTTCAATATATCCCGTTTGAAAGGAGTCGCATCCATTACATCATAATCGGTCAGCTCGGAGTCGAAGAGACAGAATCCGTCGTGGTGTTTGCTGGTGATCACGATGTATTTCATTCCGGCTTCTTTGGCCAGGCTCACCCATTCCTGGGGATCGAATTTCACAGGATTGAATTGGGGCGCGAACTTTTCGTACTCCTCGACCGGGATCTGAGCCGTGGTCAGGATCCATTCGGCATGGTTGGTTTCTCCCTCCCATTCCCCGGCCGGGATAGCATACAATCCCCAGTGGATGAACATACCGAACCGGGCCTCCCGCCACCAGGCCATCCGCTCAACTCTCTCTTTCTCTGTATCCGCTTGCACAGATTGCGCTCCGGTTTTAGCTTTTGTTGAGGGTTCTTCAGATTTTTTGCAGGAAAAAAACCCGGTCAGAGCAATGAAAAATATTCCGAGAATCACCGGCGAAAAAACCATCCTTTTTTTGTCCACTTGACTTCCTTTCTTCATAAAATTCATTTAGGATACCCTTTGGTTTCGTGTCTTATTAGCCGCCTTGACCGCGGGGTCGACTGCCTACCGTTTTCCAAAACTGGGGCCGTTGGCCGCGATTGTCCTCTACGGATATCTAGCTTTTATCACCGAAGATGATTTAAGTCAATCTCCTCGCCCTCTTCGAGGAATCTTCCCCGCCCGGCTGCAAATGAGTTCTCAGTCCATTCCCCTGACTTCCAGAGAGAGACATAGAATGGAGGATAATTCCGTGAAGAGGAGAGAAGATACAAAGCTAAGGATGAATAGACTGAGAAAAGAAGGGGTCTAGGATTTTGCATAGAATTAAACCGATTCGAGGACGAGTGTTTTTAGGGGGGGATAGATTTTGAGTCCAAAGTACTGGGGACTATGTTCGATGATGTTCCCGAACCGGTCGAGCATCGGAATAAGCCTCTGGACTCCGTATATGGAGAGAAAATCTCTGACGGAAAGATCCTTGTACAGGACCCTGAGCAGGTCGAAGGCCAGCAGAATGTTGTCGAGCATCTGCCAGATGGCCAGGTCCTTGGACCGCTGGTGAGAATGGGGCAGGCTGGCGATATTAAGGACTTGATGCTGTTCAAAGACCTTATCGCAAACAGCTTCCATCAGGAGGCTAACCTCCAGCGCATAGCCACTGAAGGGAGAAAATTCCAGCCAACTTTCGAGAGGAGCTCCCTGATCGCCATGGAGGAGGAAGGTAAACTGCCTGAGCCACCGACCGTGTCTTTTATGGATGAGATGGCGGAGAATCCCCTCCAAACGCTGGGTTACCCTCCCTCCCCGATAGATGTATTCCCGCCATAAACTCTCCAGCCTGTCATTGAGCGTCTTCCCCAAGAAATTGGCCTTGCTTTTGGGGGAGTAAACCTGGCCCTTTCGCTTGATTCTCCGTAAAAGAGCGGCCAGCTCGGCAAGCTCTTCTCCCTCATTGTTTTCTCCATACCGGTGGTGCACGGAGGCCAGGTCCAGGACAGCCTGTGTGATACCCAGGTAATCCAGAGGTTTGACTTGCCCCCTGACGATTTTCCCCTGTAATTCATAGGGGAGTATGACCCTAGGGCTCCCGCTTTTGATAAAGCTTACGATTTTTATTTTTCCGATCGTTTGGTCGACAGCTTTATCTTTTGTCTTTCCGGCAAAGGACAACACCCAGGGGGCAAAAAGGAGGAAGTAATTGAGCCAGTGATACTGAGTGTAGTCATCATCCACAAAAATGACCAGGATTTTCTTCGCGGGGATGCCAATTCTTTTGGCTCTTTTTTCGATCAATTTAATGGTTTTCACGACATTTTCAGCTTTCCCTGGGACTCCGTAAGGAACCACGACTTGTCTTTTCTGGCTTGTGACCAATTGGATCCGGTCCACAAAAAACGTCTCTATTTTTCTTCTTCTGCACCACCGGCAGAGACTCGATGGTCCGAACTCTCCCTCCTGGTAACTGAGAAAAATCTCGCAGATGTTTTTTTTCTCGAATTCTCTCAAGGTGTCAAGCAGATGGCTGCCCGTCCAGAGGGCCTGGTCCCCCCGTCCCCACCAGCTGACCATCACAAAATAAATCTTGAGGTTGCGCTGCTGGATGATCTCTTTCACCAGCGGAAAGAGCCACTTTTTAAATCGCTGGTTTTCATCTAAAAAGAGAGAATAGTCCACTCGAACTAGCGGATTCTTCCGTGAAGTCCTACGGACGAACCGCTCCCTTGAATAGAGCTGAATATCCCGCTGTTTTAGATATTGCTCCAGTCGGGGTCTTTTCCCTTTCATGGCCATTCATTCAGGCTAAAGGGGAGAAATACCACTTTAGCGGGCATTATGACGCTTATTCTGCTCCCTTTGCGTTCAAAATATAAGTATTTGGGCGGTGTTTGTCAATTGGGAGGCGGCAGAAGCGAATGGCCTTTAGGTTCAGCAAATCCTGAAAGAAGCAGGTTGGCCACTTTGAAGCTGACTTGCTTAACGGTTCTTCGAACTGCATCCTTGAGTTTTTCGTGTTCAGCCTCTTCTTTCCCTCCTCTCGGGAAAGAGCTGTTCGCCTCCACCTCTGTCGTCCCCAAAAGTGCCAAATTTTTTCCTTGAAAGGCCTTCAGTTCTACGGAAAGGATGTAGGTGACACGGTCCGGGCGGGGAATGATTTGTCTGTTGAGGGAATCGAGTGCAGAAGGCGAGGAAAACATGAATGAACTGTAATCAAGAGAAAAATGCAGGATCCGGTCGAAAACACCCAGTTGAGGAGTCTCTTCAAGAACGGTCACACTCTGGTAGACCACACCCGCGGCTTGTTCTAAATATGAACAGAGGCACTGGCCCACTTCGAGTTCGATCTCCGAGAATGATGGGATAGCCGGATAGGAGGAAAGCGTATGATTCCTCAAATCCTCGGAAAACACCACGGCTATGGAGTAGGATTTCTTTTCAGCTTCGATTTTATCTAGGTCTAGGTAGGAAACCTCGGATATTTTTTGGGAAAGATTGCAGCCTCCGAGCAAAAAGACGAAAAATACGGCAGCCATTCTCTTTGACAGGATCATTCGTTCTTTTTTTAGGCGGTATTCTCTGTTTATGTGTCAATTATAACGCAAAAAAAAAAAATAGCCAATGGCTGCTTTGAACAAGCATACTTCTGTGTTGATGGGCGAGGAAAGAAGATGGAAGGGAGCAGAATCGATGGGCGAAAAAGATTGGAAGAATTTCGTCTCTGTCGGATAAAGATCTAGTCCTGATTATTTATGGATAAGAGAGGAAGGTTCGGTGAAAGATTTGTCCAGATATCCTGTGACCACGAATCCATCTTCATCCGGAGGAAGGCTTATCTTGAGCCAATCATCGATCTGTTTTTCGACGTCCAGCAGCGCGCCTAGGGGAAGCTTCCTGAGCACAACGGAGTCGTCCTTTGGTTTGAGCCGAAGAACCGCATCCTTTTTGATCACTCGAATCTGGTGTTCGGAATCGGAGATTTCCTGCAGGGGAGGGGCGGTTGTTTTTTCCTGGAATTCTTTTGCGAAATAATCGATTCCGGATGGAAACGTGAAGGCCATGACAGAAGCAAGGGTCAAAAAAAAGCTCGAGAGAGCTAATCCGCCGAGGATCTTTATACGTTTGTTGCCTTTTAGCATTTTCATTCTCCTTTTTTCATTATCCACCATTCTTTCGGATCGGATACGATCGACCCGTTCGTATATCTTTTCTTAGCGGCCGAGGAAAAATTTTATGCTTATCCCGGCTTGCATCGAATTGAGTTTCATGCTTTCGATATTTCCCGTTGTTTGTTGTTGATTGGCCTGATTGATAAGGCTCCATGTCCCATTCAGGTTGGCGGTAAAATACCTGACATCCAGATTGAGGGCGATGTTAGGCCACACAAAAAAATCGACCCCTGCACCGATATGGAATCCAAAACTGTGGCTGACCTTTTCTTCCATAGTGAAACCCAGATCGTTCCAGGAACTTTTGACGGCGTCATCAAGGCTGAATTTGTTCCAGTGATAATCCCCTCCTCCCACAATATAAGGAACCAACTGGTCATTCAAAGGGTAACGGGCTTGCACGCTCAACATGAAACTAAGATTTTTCAGTTGGCCCGAGCTCAATCCTTCGAATGATCCGGAAACATTGCTCTGGAAGTATGGAACCCGGAGTTCGAGGGCGAGATGTTTCATGATTTCCAGGCCTACAGTTCCGCCGAAATTAATTCCTTTTGCGAAACGGCTTTCCGAAGGCAGCGTGTATCCGGCTCCTCCTCCTATCCAGAGGGGCAGGCCACTTGCTGCCGTTTGTACTACGGCGGGCTCTACTTTCTTTTCGGGTTCGATAGCAGGCACAGGTTCTTTTTCCATAATGACCGGTTTTTCTTCCGGCTCCACAGCCGGTTGGACGGATTCGTAGATTTCATCGACAATGCTGTGATGGATATACCCGGAAAGGACGATTCCACTCTCGTTTGGAGGGAGGTTTACTCTATACCAATTTCCTGCTCTAGCCAGAGTTTTGAGTTCGACACCGGATGGGAGTTGGTGGATGACCGCGCTTTGAAGACTAGGCATCAGACGAATATTTGCCATCTGGACTTTGATCGAGACTTTGGTCAGAACTTGAGGCAGGGCTTCTTTTTCGGCCTCCATGTTCTTTTCCTCTTCGGCCCCTGCCAGAG
Source organism: uncultured Eubacteriales bacterium (assembly GCA_964400735.1). Lineage (GTDB taxonomy): Bacteria > Acidobacteriota > Aminicenantia > Aminicenantales > Aminicenantaceae > CAYNVQ01. The sequence goes on from CAYNVQ010000002.1 coordinate 246,264, forward strand.
GCTGTTCTTCAATTTTCTCAGGAATATCGACCTTTAAGGCTTCTTTTAAGCCCGATTCCTTCTTTTCTCCTTCTTGGGCTGTCCGTTTTGTTTCCTGCCCTTCAGCATGTTCTTTCTCCTCGGTCAGGGTTTTTTGGAAGGAATCCTGATTTTTCTGTATTTCTCGCTCTTTGGATTCCCTTGCCTTTTCTTTTTCCCCGCCGTTATTTCCCCCTGCCTTTTTTCCAGCCGGCTCTTGTTCTTGTATGGACGTGTTTTCATCTTGGATTCGCACTTTTTCATCTAGGGCAGATTCCCCAGTTATTTTGCTTTCTTCTTTTTGGATTTCCTGCTTTGTATCCGGGCCTACTTCTTCGGTCATTTCCTTTTTTTCCTGCTCGAACGATTCCTCTTTTTCTTCCATCTGCTTTTCAGCCTCACTAGATTTGACTGTATCGGCCTTGGCCGATCCTTGTGCGGCAGTTTTCGTTTCTTTTAGATCCGCACCAGCCGATGATAATTCTTTTTCTGTCTCTGCTTTTTCTATTTTGAGCTCATCAAGCAACTCGGCTGGAGGAGAAGCCTCCTTCTCATCCGCTTCCACTATTTTTTCTTCGGCTTTATCTTGTTGTCCACCGGGATTCTCCTGAAAAATTTCGACATTATCCGCTTTGACGAAACCTGTCACCTGGGCATTTCTTTTGATGGAATAGTAGGAGATATAGAGCCATTTTTTGGTTTTTTTCCCGGATGAGAACAAGGCAACGACCGTGCCCCGCGCAACGGTATCGATCACTGTGCTGAAAGGGGTGGCCTCCAGATAGATCTTCGCCTTTTTAGCGATGACTTGTGCTTCTTGGACGCCGCGCCTTTCCTCTTGACCGGAAGCGGCCAAAAGGCATGGAGCCAGCAGGGCTAAAAGGATAACGCAAAGGAATGTTTTTTTCATGGTTCCTCTCCTTAACACAAATATGGTGAATAGGCCGCTTCAAAATGGCAATAGCCCTTCAGGGTGAATCTGGGGGGTGATATTTTCTCACCTTACAAATTTTTTCAAAAAGAGCGCTGTCCCTTCTCGGGTCGCGAGCCAGTTTTCTTGATCATACGGCTCATCTGTGTTAAGCATTAGGGTTTGAATCAGATAATTTTTCCTCTTGACCTGGCGAGTTCCCTGATGGCTATGGGGATAGCGACCGCAGGAGCTCTTTTACAAGGCTCTGTGGGGTTCGGATTGGGGCTGATAGGGGTTCCATTTCTTTTCCTGATCGATCCTGTTTTTGTACCCGGACCACTCTTGTTGGCGGCCTTCCTGCTCAATCTTCTGATGTCTTACCGGGAGCACGCATCGATTGATTTTGAAGGCGTGAAATGGGCCATTCCCGGCAGGCTCTTGGGAACGATAGTGGGCGCAGGCTTGCTTGCCACCGTCCCCAAGGATCAGATTTCCATTCTATTCGGAGCGATGGTTTTGCTGGCTGTGGGCATCAGTTTCACAGGCCTGGATTTAAGGCCTAATCCGCAGAATATTCTTGTCGCTGGAACCTTTTCTGGGTTTATGGGCACCACATCGGCGATTGGAGGCCCGCCGATCGCCCTGGTCTTTCAGAAACAAAAGGGACCGAGGATAAGGAGTACACTCTCGGTGATTTTTGCAGTGGGAACCATCATTTCAATCAGTTCATTGATCGTCATCGGCCGGTTTGGACCACAGGAATTGCAATCGGCTGTGATATTGTTCCCGGGAGTTATCCTGGGTTTTATTATCTCTGGGCGAACAGCCAGGATTCTGGACCGTGGCTATATAAGAAAGGCGGTGCTCTTCACTTCGGCTTTATCCGGAATTTTCGTCATCCTCAGGCACATTTTTTGATTTCATCGGCTCTCTTCCATTTTTTCTTTTTCCCAGGATTCTTTAAGCTTATCTGTCTTTCCGGGTCTATCTGATCTCTGGGAATTGAAAAAAGGAAAAACAACGTAAATGGCAAACAAGGTGTGGAAGAGAACAAAAGGGATGAAACTTAGTGTGACGACAGTCCATTCCCCGCTCAAGTCGGGTTCTTTATTGTGCCAGATGTCGTGAAGGGCAAGATAATCGGCGATCACGAAAAGAAAAGAAACGAGTCCCATTATGATTGTGGCAAGAAGTCCCCTCTTTTTTCTTTTCATTATTTCTTTCCTTCTTCAATCAAGAAATGATTTTATTTCTTTAGCTCGGCAAGACGCGAGCGGGCGTCCTCGACCTCGGGTATCCCGGGGTCGGCGTTTCCCCAGAGCCGAAGGAATTTTTCGTAATGCTCTATGGCTCTTTCTCTCTGGGTTCTTTGGTCGAATATTTTACCCAACCAATAGAAGCTCCGGGCATAAAAATCTCCATCTCCGATCCTGCCCAAATGGAGAGAAAGGATTTTTTCGTGCATCTCTTGCGCTTTCTGCAGGTTGTCCGTCTCAAAGTAAGCCTGAGCCAAAGTATAAATAAAATAGGGTTGTATGCGGGGGAAGTTATCCTCTGGCGCATACAGGGACCTTTCGGCCCGGCTCAGGAAAGGGATGGCGCGGGGAAAGTTCCCCTTGGCCGATTCGATCATCCCCATCAGATGGTCATAGTATCTCATGAGTTTTTTATGCATCCAGAGCGGGATCAGAGTTCTTATTTCCTCAGAGATTCGCAACGCGTCATCGAAGGATTTCATCTGGGTATACGCTATTCCCATCGTGTACAGAGTGCGAACTTGCCAGGAAATGCTTTTTTCCTCCACCGCCCTTTCCAACAATCCCTCCAGTTCATTCAGTGCATCTTCCGGATTTTCTAATTTAAGAAACAAATACGCTAAAGATTCATGGAAGATTGGTTCTTCGGAGAGTTGATTTTGAACCTCCTCGAACCGGCCCTGCAACAAATAGAGCGCAGATAAAATCAACCTCCTTCCTTGGTCCGCCTCAGGCATTTTTTGAAACTGTTGCAAAGCCCCTTCCAGATTTCCCTTCAATAGAAGAATTTGTCCCATACGGATGTCGACGGAAAGCTTGGAGCCAGGATCGAGAGAAAGGATCCTCTCCAGGAGAGCCTGGGCGGCCTCGTATTTTCCTTGATAAAGATAGATATTGACCTGTTTGGAAAGGAAATCGATGTTGTCCGGATTTCGCAGGAGGTATCTTTCGATAACTTCGTGGGATTTATCGTATAGCCCCATGGCTTCATAAGTTTCGGCAAGATTCCAGGCTGAAAGGCGGTCGTCAGGATTATTACGCAAGTTCCGTTCGTAAAGGAAGATGGCTTTGTCCCATTCTTCCAGTTCGAAGTATAAAATCCCCAAATTGGTGTTCCCGATGTTATCATCCGGATAAAGATCCAGTAATTTATGATAGGCTTCCAGGGCTTTGTCGAAAGACGTTTCCCATGATTTGTAGTAGTCTGCTTCGATGATGTATCTTTCCCTTTCCGACACCTTATCTCTGAATTGATAGGCTTTGGTGATGGCTTCCAATTTGTCTGGTCTCATGCCCAGATTATTATAGGACATGGCCACCGACCTCCAAGCCATGGCGAACTCAGGATCGATTTCCAGGGCTTTTTGCATGGTGGAAAGGCTTTTTTGGTATTCAGTCCGGAGGTGGTAGGTGCGTGCCTCGCTGTAGAGTTTATAAGCTTCGGGGGCGCTGGTGGTGATCGTTTCGATCCGGCTGTCAGTATCGGATGTGATCTGCTCTTCGGTAAGTTCGAAATGAGCCTTGATCCTTCGGGTCAGATCGTCCACCATGTCGTAGAAACTCCGCTCGCCGATTCCTTCCGCGCTCTCCGAGGCCATAAGCTCTCCGGTAAGGCCGTCTTGAAGAGCCACATTGATCCGGAAGGAATCCTCGGCTTTGGTGTAGTTTCCCACTAGGATTCTGTCCGCTCTTCCCCGGGATGCGATCTCTTTCAACACATCTGAAGAATAGGCGGTGGCGTCTAGCTGGTCCATCTTATCCAGGATGTTGTAAAGGACTTCTCCGCTCACCACTCTGATGAATTTCGATTGGGAGAGGTCGGTGATCAAAAGGTCGGTCAATGCCGTTCGCCAGTGATCCAGGTCCTCTTCTCCTGTGTTATTTTTAAAATACATGACTATGAGTGAAGGCTTATCGGAGGGTGGGAGGACGGGTTCGACATCTTTAGAGGAAAATATACGCCAGGTAATGAGGGCCGTAACGATTATGGCCAATAGAGCTAAAGCCGGAATAAAGATTTTTTTCAGTCCGAAGCGTAAAGTGATTTCCCTTTCGGTGATAGGTTTTCTTCGGGGGATCCCCCTTTCAGCTAACGGAAGAGCGGCCTCGAATCTTTTCAGATCAGCCAGCAATTCTTCTGCCTTCTGGTATCTTTTCTCCCTGTTCTTTTCCAGACACTTGAGGACGATTTGGCTTAGATCCGCAGGGATCTCGGGGTTGAGCTTGGAGGGGTGAGGCGGCGGTTCGCTTTTGTGCCTCATGGCTAGACCGATCGGTGTTTCTCCATAAAAAGGAACCCGTCCCGTTATCATCTCGAACAGTATAATTCCCAAAGAGTAGATGTCGGAACGCTGGTCGACATCTCTGAATTCAGTCTGTTCGGGAGACATATACTCCGGAGTTCCGATCATGGTCCCTTGAATGGTCGTTCCTTTTGTTTCCACTGAGCGGGCGATACCGAAATCCATGATCTTGGCATTCCCCTCCCTGTCGATCATGATGTTCTGGGGCTTGAGGTCTCGGTGCACGATACCTAGCCGATGGGCCTCTATCATTCCTTCACAGACTTGCTCGGCGATGTTTACCGCTGTCCCTATGGATAGCTGCCTGGTCATCCGGATCATGTCTTTGAGAGTTTCACCCGGCACGAATTCCATTGTGATGTAGTGAGTGCCAGATTCCTCGCTCAGGTGATACATGCGGCAAACGTTTTTGTGGGAAACCTTGCGGGCCGTCCTCAACTCGTTGCCGAAGCGTTCGATGGTCCGGCTGTCTGCGATTTCGGGTCGGATGAGCTTGAGGGCCACCTCTTCTTTCAGCTTCTTATCCAGCGCCCGATAAACCCGGCCCATACCACCTGTTCCCAGCTCTTCGATTATTTCGTACCGTTCAGCGAAGATCATGCCTCTTTCCAAGACAATTCGTGGAGTTTCAAAGGTTAGAGTCTTGGTCAGGGGGATTTCCTGCGGAGATAAAAGAGGCCGGCCGCAGTTGCCGCAGAAGGAGGTGCCGGCAGGATTTTCATGCTGGCATTTCGGACACTTCATGGTAAGCTTTTTCTCGTTTACAGCCTTGTGATTTCTTTTAGCGGCTATCTCAAACCATGATAGCCGTAAAGAGAATATCTGTCAAAGACACACGGAAATAACTCCAAAACCGCGTGATAAAGAAGCTGTCAGAGAAGCTGAAACGTTAGCCCGCTGGTTTTCCCCGGCAATGATCTCTTTGATTTTTTTCGAGTGATTGGAAGGCGGAATAGACGAAAAGATTATTTCCGTTATTCCATCTTGAAGAGAGAGTCTTCCAGGCCGGTATTGTTTTTGACTTCCGTGATCTTGATGATTCTGGATTCCTCTCCATTCATATAAGAGGTGACGGTATGCGCGATCATGAGGCCGTTGACTTTTTTATAGTCAGTAGCATATTGTTCGAAATCCATTTCTCCCATTTGCGAGCTGATGGTGCCAGTAGATTTTGTAATAAGATAGGTTTCCGCGTCTATATAGAGGGTCGTTTTGAAGCCATCGGCATAAGTCTGCTCGAGGATGTAGTGATCTTTTCCATCCAAAGGTTCCTTTCCCTTGTAGGTGAAAGTGATCCCGTATTTTTCTGGGTTGAACGCGGAGTCCCGGGGCAACGCATCTCTTTTCATGCTCTCCGCATCTGTTTCGGGCATCTCCTCCGTTGCGCCTGTCTGAGGATTAACCCACCAGGCCATCTCCCCGTCAAAGGCCTGGGTAATAAGCATGCCCATTATCTCTACATCGATACGCATCATATTGGGTTCCTTTTTGTAAACCGTAAGGGCTCCGCTTAATCCCTGCTGAACCAGTTCGATAGTTCCAGTTACGGTCGAGTCGTCGACGCTCTCAATGGCTTTTCTGCCTCCCGAAGCCTCGATCATCTTGTCCAGGATCTCTTTGGCTGTTTGGCTCCATCCTGGGGAAATGCTCAGGCTTGCCAGGAAAATTCCAAGAAAACAATACGTTAAAGCTTTTTTCATTTTCATGACCTCCTTTTAGAATCACCTAATATACCATATCTAATACGAGTTTATTCAAAAAAAGTTCGACCCGTGGCGCCGAGCCCGCTTTTCCTCTGCCGTCTCATCCAGAGCATTGTTTGAGCGGTCATTGCCCGCATAAAAAAACAATAATTAGTGTTGGAAATCATCCAGTTTGCGGAAATGACCGGGTGAAAAATTAGGTATCCTATCTTGGATTTGTTTTATTTTACAGAAAGGCTGCGGTTGATTTCGGCTACCCTCTCGGTATCCATTTTTATGACGTCCCGGTCATAAGTCATCAAACCGTTCACTTCGATCTCCACATCGGTCGTCTGGGTGTACACAGCCGCCGATAGGCCGCTCTCGATCAACCCCTTCAGCTTCTCGATCAGCTCCATATAAGCATTCGTCAGGTCTTCGGCGTTTTCAAAGCTGCGGTAGCCCCAGTTTTTCTCGTCCTGCCAGGTGTGCCCCTTGACCGGAAGTCCCAGACCTCCGAATTCTCCGAGAACGGCCGCCCTTTCGGATTCATTGGGAGGGGCAGCGGGACCCGGATAAGCGTGGATATCATGGATGTCTCCTACGCCCCGGTCCGCCCACCCGCTGGCATTGTTCACCAATCGATGAGGGTCGAGATCCTTGAGCCAGCCCGCAATCCGGGCCGTATCGTACTGCCCCCATCCTTCATTAAAGGGTACCCACATCACGATGCTGGGATGGTTGATCAGGGTCTGGATCATTTTTTCCATCTCGAGTTCGAACTGCCGGGCGGATTCAGGAGAGCGCTGGATATCGTCGTCGTCTCTGCCGATATAGGCATCGCCGCTAGGCATGTCCTGCCAGACGAGAACGCCGAGCTTGTCGCACCAATAATAGAACCGGCGCGGTTCGACCTTGACATGCTTACGTAACATGTTCATGCCCAATTTTTTTATCACTTCCAGGTCATAACGGAGAGCCTCGTCAGTGGGGGCTGTGTACAGGCCGTCCGGCCACCAGCCCTGATCCAGAGGTCCGAGCATGAAGGAGGGCTGATTGTTCAGGAAGATCCTCTTGATTCCGGCCTCATCTTCTCCCAGCGAGATCTTGCGCATGCCGAAATAGCTGTGGATGCGATCGGCCTCTTTCTCCTGGCCGTCTTTCAGTGCGACCGTTAGGTCATAAAGGAAGGGGGAATCCGGCGACCAGAGCCGGGAATTTCCGAGGGATACGATGATTTCTTCTCCCACCGTCCCATTTGACTTAGCCTTCTCCGTTCCGTCCTCTGTGATTTCCACTTCGACCTGGTAACCGAGTGCCTTTTCCGAACCATAAATTTCTATTCTGACTTCTTCTGCATCGATATCCGGCGTAATTTTCAGGGATTGGATATGGGCTCTCTGGACGGGCTCTATCCAGACAGTGCGCCAGATGCCGGTAACCGAGGTGTACCAGATGCCATGGGGATCTTTGACCTGTTTTCCCCTGGGCTGTGTGCCTTCGTTGATCGGGTCCCAAACACGCAGAGTGATCTCCTGTTCTCCTCTCTTTTTCAAGGCCTCGGTGATGTCGAACGTAAAGGGATCGTAACCGCCGCGGTGGGTGCCCATTTCTTTTTCGTTGATCCATACGGTTGTCTCCCAGTCCACGGCCTCGAAATGGAGCAGGATATTTTTTCCCGACCATTCTTTGGGAATCTTGAATGTATTTCTGTACCACAGGCAGTTTTCTTTCCTGACAGACTTTTGCACTCCGGAGAGGGCCGATTCCACTGGAAAGGGAACCAGGATGAGGCCGTCGTATGGCTCGGGAGTCAGTTCTCCTTTCGGGCGGATCGCATACTCCCACAACCCGTTGAGGCTTACCCAATCCCCCCGCTGCATTTGAGGCCGGGGATATTCGGGATGGACCTGATCGGGCGAAACCTCTCCGGCCCACCGGGTCACGATCCTGCCTTCCACCGGATTCCACTCAGCCTCAGAAATTTTGTCTGTTTTTTGACAAAAGCTGATAGAGATCAAGGCCAACAGGATAAGGACAAAACCAGCCCCCTTAATCTTCTTTGTTCTTTTGTCTGGTTGTGTCTTCATTTTGAGCCTCCTGAAATATCCCAAATTTATTTTAAAGGAGAAAGTTTTGTAAGATGACTCCCGAAACGAGACCTATGAGTATGACTATGACCAGGGCCCAAACCCGCTTTTTAATGGAGACACAATGGAGCAGGAGACCATAGACCAGGCCGACTGCGGAGATTTCAACAAAATAGACAAAACTTGCCAAAAAAAGGAAAAGGAGAGGGAGATTTATGAAGGAGTACCACCCGAGAAATAGAGAAAGAGCGAAGAACAGACCAAAAGTCATCCCGAAAGTGAGTCCTTTTTTGGTGCTGCCTTGGACGCTGAAAAGACGGGTATAAAGCCAGCCTATCAGGATGGTAAGGATGAAAAAACTCAGGTATCCAAAAGGGATAAGGCGAAAAAGTTCTTTCTCTGGTTTAAGGGCCGGAAGATTTTTGGCCCAGAGGGAATTGAGAAGACCTGCGTGGGCTAGAAAGTCCAGCATTAAAAACACGAGCCAGGCCAACAGTGTTGAAAAAATGAATCTTGTTTTGGTTATCATCGAATGAAATAATTCGTTTTTCTTTAATAATCGAATATTTTTTCAAGATTCTGGTATTTGGTGTGGAGGGCGTCAACGGCCTTTTCGATGGCTTCCCGATCCTGTGTGGAGCATTGTTCTGCCAGTGATTTGGCGGCAGCCAATAGTTCTTGGGTCGCTTCTGAAAATGGTTCGCTTCTGGCTGCCAATCTTTGGGGGAGCTTTGCTATGGTGATGGCCTCCGCCTTGGCTATCAGGTCTTGGCTGGCCTCTCCGATTTTATCGAATTCCTTGTTCGGAAGGTATTTGTGATAGACGACATACAGGATTTTGTGGAATTCATCGACTTCCTTGAGCACGGGCCGGATGATACGGACCATCATCTCGAATTTGGCGTGCAGGGCTTCAGCTGCGTTCAGAAGGGCTTCGTTGTCCTCTCCCGAGGCGGCCCGGTTGTAGTCTTCCACAGCCTTTTTCATCTCTTCCAGGCCAGTTTCCCACTTGGCTTTTTTATCCCTCAATATGCCCGGGAGGCTGGCTTTGTAAAGGTCATTGGCCAGACGATTGATTTCGGGAACGAACTCCCGTAAAGCCTGGAAGTCTTTTTCCGGATAAGCGGTGTGCCAAATGGGATAGATGATTTCATGGAAAGCGCTGAGCTCGGAAACGCGGCTTTCGGTTTCCTCCGCCTGCGCCTTGCTGAGAACAGACGGGTTGACCCGGATTGAGGCCAAGAGAACCAATGAGATAAAGAATATAAAAACTTTTTTGTTCATGTTCTCCTCCGAATGATTTGCTCGGATTGTTCATCCGGTCAAAACGGCCTTATTTATCGTTTGAGAGCCTTCTTTCCTGTTTAAAGTCGTTCCTCCAATTTAGCCAAATCGGCTTTTGGAGTCAAGTCGGGAGGATGCCTCCTGCAGGGGATGGATTTATTGGTTGTCTTTGTAAAGAGTTTTTACGCTTTGACAGCGAATAAAAATATCGTTTTTTTCGCCTACAAGTAATTTGTTCAGAAACAATAAATTGACATGAGCCTTTCAAAATGGCATAAAAGCTGCTCTCGTCTTTAAAAAATCTGAAAAATGTAAATGGATAAATGAAAAAAAAGGAGTTTCCATAATGAGACGACACATGAAAAGAAGAGAATTTTTCGGAAAGGCCGCTTTTGGGCTGGCCTCGTTCGGATTCACAGGTCCGATCCTGAAAAAGGCGGGGTCTGATCAAAATGACGCGCCGAAGATTGTTTACCGGACTTTGGGCCGGACCAATCTCCGGGTTCCGATCGTCAGCTTTGGAGTGATGAATTCCGATAGTCCGGATCTTATACAGAGAGCCCTGGATTCGGGGATCAACCATTTGGATACAGCCAATGTTTATTTGCGAGGAAACAGCGAACGGGTCATAGGAGAGGTGCTGGAAAGAAACGGCAGTAGGGATAAAGTTTATCTGGCAACCAAGATGCGGTTCGCCCGGGACAGCGATAAAAATGTTTTCCTCTTGAAGGGAACCGAACGCGAACCAGGAGCCACTCCGGAGAACCTTTTTAAACAGCTCGAGACGAGCCTCGAAAGGCTACGGACAGATTATGTGGACATCCTTTACCTCCACAGTGCCTACGGTCCTCGAATGGTGGACTTCGAGCCTTTGATGAAGGCCTTGGTCAAGGCCAAAGAGCAGGGAAAAACGAGATTTATAGGGATTTCCACGCATAAAAACGTTCCTGATGTCATCCGGACCACCGTCGATGCCGGAGTTTATGATGTCGTTCTCGCCGCCTATAACTATGTGCTGGAGGACAGGGAGGATGTGAAGGATGCGATCCAGTATGCCGCACAAAAAGGGGTTGGCGTTGTGGCTATGAAGACTCAAGGGGGAAGGCGTCTCCAGGAAAGCTCTGATATGGAAATCAACCATCGGGCGGCCTTGAAATGGGTGCTTAACGACGCGAATGTGTGCACCACAATTCCTGGAATGACGACATTCGAGCAGCTGGACCTGAATATGTCGGTGATGTCTGATTTGGAGTTGTCGGAAGAGGAGCGCACTGACCTCCGGATGGCTGCCTCGATGAGGGGCACTTTGTTTTGTCAGAACTGCGGTTTATGTGTGCCCACCTGTGCCCATCGAGTCGAGGTCCCCAAGCTGATGAGGTCTTACATGTACGCCAAAGGCTATGGGAATTATGTCCAGGCCCGGGCAACTATTGCGGAACTGCCGGAAAGAAAAGGACTAAATATTTGCAGGGAATGTTCAAACTGCTCTGCCTTCTGCCGCCGGGGAATAGACATCGGCTCACGAGTGAACGCCCTGATCTCAGAAGGGCTTCATTTCGGCTAAACGGTTAGAGTTCGTCAGACATCATGAGAGTGGTTTGATGGGGCTGGATAAGGTCTAATCGGCTATGCCTTTTTCCTTGTTTTTTCTGACGTAGCCGACAGCCTGGATGGCGGCCACGCACCCTTCTCCCACGGCAGAAGCAATCTGAAGACCGCCGCAGGTCACATCCCCTGCAGCGAAAACTCCTTCCAGGTTCGTCCGCTGCTGCCGGTCCACTTTCATGCACTGCCTATGGTCCAGTTCCACTCCGGCTTTGGCAAAAAGCGATGTGGATGGGATGTCTCTGAAGATAAAGATCGCCGGGACTTCCAGCTTTGCTTCCTTTCCTTCTGTTTCGACGACCACTTTTTGAACCCGGCGATCCCCCTCGATTTTTTTGATTTTCGTATTTTGGAGAATGGGGATGTTTTTTTCTTGGATTTCTTTCAAGATATTCTCGGCCACTTTGATATCATCCCCGTCAGGAATCCATCGGACGTCACAGTCCAACCCCTTGAGAGCCAGGATGTCTTCGGCAGCCTCATCCGTGTTGCCCAGAGCCACGACGGTTTGACCGCGGAAGAGAGGGCCGTCGCAGGTGGCGCAGTAACTCACTCCCATCCCCAGATATTTCTCCTCTCCAGGAATCATCTTAGCCCTGGATAGGCCTCTGCCTGTGGCGATGATGACGGCACAGGCTTCGATAAGGGCATCCCGTGTGGTCACGTATTTGGGATCCGTGGATAAACTGAAATTGATGGCGTCGCCTCTAGTCACATCGGTTCCGAAGTGTTCGGCATGCTCCCGCATTTTAGCCAGAAGCTCTTGGCTGTCGATCGATAGGAAGCCGGGATAGTTTTCTAGCTCGTATCCGATGGAAAGCCTGGAGGCAGCCCTGCCTTCGAGAATCAGGGTCTTTCTTCCAGCACGTGATGCATACAAACCAGCTGTCAAGCCTGCCGGTCCGCTGCCGATGATCAAGATTTCTGTGGTCATGTTTTTTACTGCCGGGGCCGTGACTTCCATTTCATCCTCCTATTTCTGTCTAAATCAATCCCACCATCAACCTCATGCCTGGCTTTTCGAGTCAATCGCTCGACCTCATCTTTCTCATCGGGCATCACTCAGGACGGGATGGTCGAATTCAGCTGTCAAGAACGGCCGTAGCGCCCCATAAGCTCTCCCTGGGCGAGAATATGACCCTCCATGGCCCTTTGGAGCTGGGTTTTTGTTGCCCCAGGTGGAAGTTCCAAATTCGTGTCCAAGGCATAGATTTTAAAGAAGTAACGATGGATTCCACTCGGAGGGCAGGGGCCTCCGTAGCCGATGCGGCGGAAATCGTTGGTGCCCTGTATGATTCCACTGGGAAGAATCTTGTCGGCCGGGACATCTTCTTCCAATCCGTTCAGACTTGCCGGAATGTTGAAAATCACCCAGTGTACCCAGGTTCCCATCGGAGCATCCGGGTCATCGCAGATGATGGCTAAGCTTTTGCAGCCTTCCGGCACAGATTCCCACTCCAGCGCCGGTGACACATCGTAGCCGTCACCGCTGCATCGGGAGGGAATCATTCCTCCGCCCTCGAAAGCCGTGCTTTTGAGTTTTATCTCCATTTTGGTTCCTCCCTACGGTTAGAAATAACAGATTTTTATTATAGCTGAAACTTTGAATTTTGTCTTTGGGTATCTGCCCGATTGTTTCCCTGTCACGGGAATGGGGATTCTTCGCTGCCTGACCTGTTTTGATTTTGCCATGGGGTGAGGACTTTTTCTCGAGAATGTAGGCCTGGGGGGTGTGGCGAATTTTTTCGTGGGTATTTCCTTGATTTACTGGCCCGGAAAGAGCTTTTTGAGGATGGAGAGGGATTCGGGAAAAAGCTCGTCGATTCCTATGGGCTTCCATTCGGCGTACCGAATCAACCAGCGGCCCTCTTTTTTGGTCAACTTGATTTGAAAACGGTAGTTGTCAATGGAGAGACCGATCAGTTTACGCAGAGCTTTGGCCCCACCAGATGAGATGGCGACGTCTGTCTGGATGGCGGCCTCAGGAGGTGCTATCTCCTCGATATGGGTGCTCAGAATGTGGACGACGATTCCCCTGAACTGGTCGAAGGTGGATTGGATCATATCCCGGGTTTGGTTCCTGTCCCGTCCCCTGTGGTCGTAATAATCTTCGGCAAGAAAGTCCATCAGGCTCTCCAGGTCTTTTTTTTCGATGAATCGGCCGGCCTCGTCTATCCGCTCCTGAATCAGCTCTTCATCCGTTTTGGGCCCACTGCAGCTCATGAAGAGGGCCAAAAGAGCGAGGAAAGCAAAGAGCTGACCAAGCGGCAAGTCTTTGATCTGTTTCATGAAGTACTCCCTTATTGCGCGATCAATACTCGAGCGGAGTCGATAAGCCGCGAAAATTTTCGGCCTTGCTGAATTGTAGAGGATTCCCAGGGAAAATAAAAGAGGGAATTCAAAAGCCCTCCTTATTACAGAAATAAGAGGACAATATAGGGACATCCCATTTGGGGACACCCTATATATCAATATTTGCATTTTATTAATGAAAAATTATAGAGTGTTGCCGAAGGGAACGTCCCCTATTGTTACCCTCGAATGACGGTTGCGGAAGGCTGGGTTAGGTTGGGCTAGAATCCTCCGATGTCGTTCAATCCTTTTCTAATGCTCTGTTTTTCACCTCTCTAATACTTCATCACGGAATTAAGGATGCTATCCTTAAGGGGCAGCAAAATTGACAGGAGAGAATGTTGTCGGGTAAACTTTTAGCATTGAGATTCCGTATTGACTCATTAGAGGCGCATCGAGAAAATTCACTCATTAGAAGGGAGGATCTATTGGCGAAGAAATTATTGGTGATCGTATTTATCTCGATTGTAATGACTATTTTTTCCGTGCAGGCTCAAGGTGTCACCAGCAGAGGAGATGAATCTTTGGCTTCTGGGCTGGAAAGAGTCAAGGACTCCATTGAGGTCGTCGAGGAAATGGTCGAAATTCCTGAAGAGGGAATTCCCGAAGCCTTGTTGAGCAAGGCCTATGGCATCGCCGTCCTCCCCAACGTGATCAAGGCTGCTTGGGTGCTCGGGGGGCGTTTTGGAAAGGGAGTTCTTCTGGTGCGAAAAGAAAACGGGCGATGGGGGAATCCCTGTTTCATCAGGATAGCTGGAGGAAGTGTCGGATGGCAGATCGGGGTGCAGTCGGCCGATATCATTCTGGTGTTCAAGCGGAGAAAGAGCATCGATTCCATCACCGAGGGCAAGATCACCCTGGGAGCGGATGCGGGCGTGGCAGCAGGCCCTGTCGGACGCCGGGCTGAAGCGAGCACAGACATCGCGCTCGAAGCCGAGATATTTTCCTATTCGAAGAGCAAAGGTCTGTTCGCAGGAGTATCCCTCGAAGGATCTGCCATCCAGATCGATGAAGAAGCCAATGCCGCCTTTTATGGTTCAGACGCGCTCAGCGCCAGGGATATCCTCTTCGGCAGCAAAGAACTCGATGTGCCGGCCATCGCTAAAAAACTCATCAAAGTCCTGACCGATTATACCAGTACGCGTCTTTAATCGGAAGCAGGATGCGCTGCTCCCATTTTTAGGCCGAAAAGAAAGACGTGGGGCGTTAAATAAGCCGTTCATTCCGTGAAAATATCCTTAGGGAAGAAGACCCTGTCACCAGCGGTCGGTACGGAAAGGAGAAGCAGGAAGACCTTCCTTATTCCCGAGGTTAGGTTGGGCGAGCTGGTGCCACCCAAAACGGACAGCGATGGGCCTGTCTAGCTTCTCGCTCCATGCCAGAACGGAATCGCCGTCGATCTCAGCTCTGGCCTTGTAAAAAATCCTATCCTGTCCGGCCACCTCGAACCAGGTCAAGGGCCGGTCATCCAGAGAAATCAGACCGTCTCCCCCGTGATCGAACTCGATCCGGATTTTATTTCCCTCGATGGCCATCGATTTATAAAGGGGCCCAGAATAAACGAGATCTTTCCAGCCATATGTCTTGGCCAAGGCCCATAGTGAAAGACGATACCCCACATCCCTTTTGTTCCGGGGATGGATATCGTACAGGTCGCCGATATCGGTGGTCACCGCCATTCCCGTATTCGGCAGACGAAGAGCATCGAACTGTGCTTCCCAGATCAAGGGAAGGCGGTAATCATCCAGGATGCCGATGCCTTCCTCCTCGGGAAGGTATTCATAGGCATAAGGGGCAAGCTGGACATAGTAGAAGGGAAAATCCCCCAGGTTCCAGACTTTTCTCCAGCCATTGATCAACGCCTCCATTTTTTTGGTATAGATCGGCCCGTCGTTGCGGTTGGCTTCTCCTTGATACCAGATGGCACCGCGTATGGCAAAGCGGATGAGCGGATGGACCATGGCATTGTAGAGGGACGAGGGTGCTTGTGGATCATAGAAAGGATGCCGTACCATCTCGGGCTGAAGAGGAATCGGCCTTTTCCTAGAGAGCGCCGATTCCGACCTCTCGATCCAATCCTTTAGCTCGGGAAGAAATTTCGTCACGGCGTTTCGGTATTCCTCATCGGCTGTTTTCATCTCCTGCAGAATCTCCTGGAGCTGAGGGATGGAGGCGAAGCCTTCCTTGGGGGTCCAGGGTTCGATCCGAGTGCCTCCCCAACGGGTGCTGATCAGGCCGACAGGAACATCCATTTTTTGGTGGAGTTCACGCCCGAAATAATAGGCCACAGCCGAAAAATTCCTTGCCGTCTCTGGAGAGCAGACCTTCCACTCTGCCTCCACATCATCCAGAGGCTGAGTGGAGATCTTTCGGGGGACGTGGAAGAAGCGGATGCCGGGAAAATCCGCTCTCCGAATCTTCGGGATCGGGCTGTAAACCCTGCGGAGTTCCCACTCCATGTTGGATTGACCGGAGCAGACCCAGACCTCGCCCACCAGAATATCCTCTAGCATGACCGTTTGACTCTCGCTTCCGCTGATGGTCATCTGGTATGGACCTTTACCAGCTTTAATCTCTTCAAGGAGGACTTCCCATCGACCTGTGCTATCCACGGAGGTCTGAACCTTCTGCCCGGCGAATGCCACGGTTATGCTTTCTCCAGGTTCTGCCCACCCCCATATTCTCACCGGCTTTTCCTGCTGAAGCACCATATGGCTGTCGATAACTGCCGGCAACCTGATATCGGCGGTTAGAGTTGAAGGCAGAAAAAGAAAAGCGGCGAGGCAAAAGCTAAAATAACCCTTTTTTTTCATTCTAGTTATCCACTTCATTCTAAAACCTCCTTTTTTGAATTTTTAATCATGTCCAACAGATAACCAAAAATTTTATCTAAAGAGGTATTTCAATACCGCTGTCATTCTGTTCTATGCTAGATTGATCACGTTCATGAATAACTTAGGTTATAACGATCGATAAAAAATAATCAACCTGCATTATGCAGACCGATTGGAGTATAATAGTGAACTTTGGATAGAGAGTAGGTCAAGTCAGAGGATGAATATCCCTAGTAAGATCCATTTCATCAATTTCTGCCGCAAGCTCACGGTTAACACCCTGTTTTTCCTGATTCCTCTCCATCTCCTCAAGATCGGGTTGAACGGCTGGCAGATCGGGATGGTTGTCTCCTTTTATGGCGTTGCCTCTCTAATTTTCTCTTTTCCGATCGGAGGGATCAACGACCGGCTTTCCAACAGAAGGATCATCCAGGGGGCCTTGCTTCTCTTGTGTATTTTGTTTCTGCTTTTGGCCTTTACCCGGAATTTTTATATCCTGTGCCTCGTCTTCCTCTTCCTGGGAATCGCCAACAACGCCCTGGATGTCTCGACCAACAGCCTGTACTACAAGAACGAAACCAATGTGGACCTCAAGGGGATTGCAGGTTCCTTTCATCCTTTCCGGTCTGCTCCTCATCGCCGACTCCGTATACGGCATCGTTATTTTCAAAAAGATTTCTTATTGACAGCATTGAGTCGCTAGGGATAGATGAAGTTGCGGCGTTTGAGTCTGTTAGAGAGGGAGGCAAAATCAGGCCTCAGACTCATTTGTTAGGGAAAAAAAGGAGACGTTAAAAAATATTTGACAAGAACCCATCGACCATATAAATTTCCCTGAGAATGAGGAGATCTTGATAGGCCTGAAAAAAGGATGGAGGGGATCTTGAATCGATACGGAAAATGGGCCGTTTTGTGTTTTATCCTCGTTTGGCTCTTCTGTTTTTTTCCTCAAGGAAGAGCTTCCTTGCCGGGTTTCGAGGAGGATTCAGCCCGGAAATGGGCGGATGAAACATTGGCCAGAATGACTCTGGAAAAAAAGATCGGCCAGATGATCTGCGGGGAGATTGCAGGAGGTTATATTGCCGACGATGACCCCAGGCTTGCCCACTGGATCCGGCTCGCAAGGGATTTCGGCGTCGGTGGATTCGTGCTCTACGGCGGCACGCCCCGTGATGTGGCCCACCTGCTCAACAGGCTGCAGAGGGAGGCCGAGATCCCCCTTTTGATGTCCGTGGATTTTGAGGGGGGGCCCGGCCAGCAGGTCACCGGGGCGACCGAATATCCGGCCAACATGGCCTTTGCCGCGGCCGGCAGCGAAGAGCTGATGTATGAGGCTGCAAAGATCGGGGCGATAGAAGGCCGGGCTATGGGTTTTCATTTGACTTATACTCCGGTCGTCGATGTTTCTGTGCGGCCTGAAAATCCGGCCGAAAGCGTCCGTTCGTTCGGGGGCGATATCGACCTTTTGGGCCGAATGGTCAAGGCCTATGTGCGGGGCTATAGGGATCACGGCATGTTGACGACCGCCAAGCACTTTCCCGGTCGCGGCGATCAGGTGCCCCTACCAGGTTTCCCCGGTTTCAGCTTCCTCGATAAACCGGCTAAAGAGTTCGAAGAACAGGAATTCCGTGCCTTCAAACAGGCCGTCGATGCGGGCGTCACGTTTATCATGAGTGAACACATCGCCGTCCCATCAATTACTGACGGGTCAAATCTGCCGGCCAGTGTGGAGAAAAAATTGGCTACGGGTTGGGTTCGAGATAAACTGGGTTTTGAGGGAATCCTGACCACCGATGACCTGTGGTACGATCATGTCATCGAAAGGTTCGGGCCTGTGGAAGTTGCCTTAAAGGCCGTGGAGGCCGGACATGATGTCATCCTGAAGCCTAAAGACCTCGTCGCCACCATCCGGGGATTGACGGATGCCGTGAAATCCGGGAGAATCCCCGAAGAGCGCATCGACCGATCCGTCCACAAACTCCTATATGTCAAGGCCAGTCTTAACTTACACAAAAATCGCCTGGTCGACGAAGAAAGAGTGAATACTCTCGTCGGCACTCCCGCTCATCTCGCACTCGCCCAGGAAGTTGCTGACCGGTCCCTCACACTGTTGAAAAATGTCGGCGTCCTTCCTCTTCAGCCTGGCCGATGGGGGAAGGTCATCAATATCAACATCCAGAAATACGAATCCGATTTGTCTCCGGCTGCGCTCGCTATTAGGTTGGCAGTCGCTATCCCAGGCATCCAGAATTTCACTTTGCGACCTGACCAGGATCCTGCCGTCTATGCCAAGATCTGGCCGGCCGCCGCTGAAGCAGATCTGGTCATTCTGTCTCTGTTCGTCCAGCGCGACCGTGCGGGCGACCCGGCTCCTCTGCGCAAGAACGACCTCGAATTCATCAAAAAAATTATCTCTTCCCGGCCCAAAGCGGTAATCGCCATGTCCTATGGCAATCCCCACCTCATCCGCAAGATCGAAAATGTGCCCGTCTTTCTCGTCGGTTATGGTGAGCAAGGGTGGTACGGAAATCAAGCGGTCTATTTCGAGTCCTTCATCAAGCTGCTCAAAGGTGAGCTCGAGCCGAGCGGAAAACTGCCAGTTAAAGTGAGTGAACTGTTTCCGATAGGGAGCGGATTGCGCTATTGACTTCAGGCTGGCCCGGATGGAAGCCGAGTCCCGAGGTCCAGGATCCGGTCCCCAGACATGTACTGTTCCAAAAGAGAGCAGTCAAGTGAATGAGCGTCGATCGTTCATGATAAACAAGGCTTGGATGGTTTCCCTTTTTCTTCCTTTCATATTGTCTATCTGTTCCTGTTCCATCGCGCAGGAAAAAATGAGGGTGCGGAAAGTTCCTATCATCTATTGTACGGATCTTTTCCACCCTTATGATGACCCTGATGATCACTTCGACATCGCCGTACTCTATGCCCTTGAAGAACTGGATATCCGGGGCATTATACTGGACCAGGGCGGCAAACAGGATCGTAAACCGGGGAAAATCCCGGTGGAGCAGTTGAACGCCTTGACGGGAAGGGATGTCCCCTGGAGTGTCGGCCTCTCCGAGCCGCTGAAAACCCCTGACGATGAGGCTCTCGATGAGGAGGATAAATACCAGGCGGGCGTAGGCCTGATCCTCGATGTCCTCGAGAAAACGGAAGAGCCCGTGACGATCATCACGGTGGGAAGCCTGCGCGACGTGGCCGCCGCGTTCAACCGCAGGCCCGATCTGTTCAGAGATCATGTCTCCAGACTGATGCTGTTTCTCGGCGAGGCGAGTGCCGGTACGGAGGAGTGGAACGTCGGTTTGGACCCCAACGGGTTTATCCGCATCATGGATTCGGGCCTTCCTATCTGGTGGATCCCGTGTTTCGACGGGGGAAATTTCAAGAATAAGGGGAATGCATCTTTCTGGAAAACAAGTCAGGCCGATCTGTTGAAATATTCTTCGGACCGGGTGATGAATTACTTCATTTATGCCCTGCTGAAAGAGGATTCTCCAGATTACATCGCTCTTCTGGATGCCAGCGTTGAAGAGCGGGACAAAGCGCAGGTTCTTTCCGGGGAGCGAAACCTCTGGTGTGCTGCCGTTTTTGCTGCTGCGGCAGGCCGCACGATTATCGAAGAAGGAGGGGAATGGATCGCTGTTCCAATGGATTCTCTGCCAGAGGATGCACGTGTTTGTGAGGTTTTTCGGTTTGTTCCTGTATCCTTGTACGTGGACGATCAGGCCCGTGTCGTGTATCGGAAAACCCCTCCATCCCAGCCTGTGTTTCGCTTCCAGGTTGTGAACCCAGATTCGTATCCGAAGGTCATGACTTCCGTGACCAGCCATCTGATCGGGGGCCTATCGGTGAGGAGCGCCAGAAACAGCAAAGGGAAGAAACAATGAAAACGGATCCTTTTGGGATTGAGGATCTATGGGCTGCAACTGGGCCGTCGGAAGCGGGACTCCATACAGTCGAGTGCGTCTTCCGGAAATTAGGGCGGCTTCATTTGCGGAGGATGACGGAGAAATCCTCGAAAAGCCCGTAGTCTACGAGAGAATATTCCGATCCGGGGGGATAACCGCCTTCCGCTCCTCTCTGGAAATGGGAGGGCCACGCCGTACCGAGCGTCGGGTTATTGTGGTGGGGTCCCAAGGTGTTTTTGAGGGTTCCGTAGACCACGACGCCAATGCGGTTCGACCCTTGAGCCAGCTTATCGGTGATGTCCAGTTCCAGGGGGTAAAAGGCCACATAGCCCGCGCTTTTTCCGTTGACCAGAATCTCTGCCACGGAACCGGAAAATCGCCCGAGCCGGACATAAAATCGTCCCCCATTTTCCCCTGAAGGTGGGATGAGGAATTCTTTTTCATAGCTGATTCCATCTGCGTAAAAGGGCATTCCCTGCGCCTTCCAGCTTCCAAGAGTTTTATTTTCGGACGGCACCAGACGGAAGGCTTTTTCCCGGCTTTCCAGATCGAAATTCCCGAGAACATACACTGCTTCCAGCTCGGTGTGGATGGTGAAGGGCTTGGCTTCCAGGGAGATCTGGTTTTTGCCTGCCTTGGCCACCGAGCCGATATCGAAGACACCGAAGGCCTTATCCAGCCACCAGACACCTTCGGCGGGGTGGATCTCTATCCCGTTGCAGGACACTCTGTAGAGCTCCGGCCGTTCCACCACACATTTGAGGGTTTGCCGATCCACACCGTCGGCGGCCTCGAACCAGTATTCGGCTTTGAATCCCGAGTCACCGGCAAACTTGTTTTTGTCTATGATATTGGTCTTGAACTGGACCGCGCTATCCCAGGGATTCCGCTCCAGGCCGTGGTGTTGAAAGATTCTCCGCTGGGCGTCATAAAAATAGAGGTCTTTCTCTGTTTTTTCTCCTAGGGATAAATCGCAGTAATCCAGGGTGAAGACATTGGGAGCCAGGGGCCGAATCGAAAGGCCTCCTTCAGCCCTAACCGGAGTCTCGGTTCTCGGGGGGAAATCGACTTGTTCAGCTTTTTGCGTACAAAGGCCCAAAAGAAGGCTTCCCCCTGGTGGGACTTCGAAGTCGACCGAAAGTTTTCCGTCTTCATACCGAGAGGGATAAGGCTTAACTTCTCCCGAAAAGGGATCCCATATCTCGCAAGATCGAAATTTGGAGCGAACATATCTTCCGGAATTAAACTTCCCGGAAGCTCCTTCATCGGTGCTGGTGTTGACCAGGAAAACGAGCTCCGCATCCTCGAGGATACGGTGGTGATGGAACAACAATCCCCCTGTTCGTTCGGGCTCTGCAAAATCCAAAGCAGGGGGGCAGAGGTTATCGAGCATTTCCCAGCCTTTGTCATCTGAGGCCGATACCCAGCCGTCCTCGTAGGCCGCCGCCAGTTCGGCCGCATCTCCGGACTCCCTGCCGTCCACGAATTTGGGCGTGCCCGCCCAGGATAGCACCTTCCCTCCCTCCCTGAGGAATTCACCGAGAAGGGAGACAGTTTCCTGGTCTAAATTTTCCAATCCGGGGGGAATCGCTACGAGAGAATAGGCCCGCTCGCCCACGACCATCGTCTTTCCGGAGACTTTTCCATGCTCCTTGAGGATGAACTCGCTCCCCAGATCGTATTCGACCTGCTGGGACTCAAGCTGATTTACAAAGTCCTGGAATTCCTTGCCTATGGATTCCAGCCGGTTGCCCTCCTGTAGGGGCGAATAATACATCCAGGCCGTCGTGGTGGGTTCCAAGACCAGAAGGGAATTTTTTTGCTCCCCCATCGATAGGGCCACCGACAGCCGCCCGAAATAGTCGCCGAGCATCTCATAGGCGGGCCACCAGGGCTCGTGGTAGGAAAAGGAGAGAGGGTGATCGCGCTTGCGGGCTCCTTTGATGGTCATATAGGAGAGGTGTTGGTTCAGAAAATTAACCCCCAGCACAAACTCCCAGTCGCCGATCCTTTTCTGGTCGAAAAAGGTCATATCCCAGCCCCCGGCCCCATAGGTTTCGGACAGCGTTCGCTTCCACCCCATCTGATTGGCCACACTGCAGATCTCCTTCACCGAGCGGGCGTTCCCGAACTGAGCCCCATGACTTGTGTCCCAAACATTCATAAGGATGTCGATCCCGGGCATGTGGGCGTAGGAGGCCATAGCCATGTTGTCCTGTACCAGCCGTGGACGGGGCCAGTCGTGCTCCCAGTAGTGACCGGTGAAATTAAGTTTGTTGGCCCCGCAGTATTCGGCGTACGGCCTGGCCCATCCTTCGATAAACAGGTGGTTGAGCACGGCGTAGTAGTCATGGCGGACTTTGTGCCACTCACCCGTCTCCTCCATAAGCGATGGCAGGTAGAGCTTCAGATCATAGCCCCACATCTTTTGGAACGTATCGAAGAGAGCGGGCGTGTAACTCAATGCCGAACCCACAGCAGGGCCGATGTGGGCTTCGTCTTGGAACACACCAGGGACGGTCTTTCCGAATTCCTCACCGAATGCGTTTTTATAAGCATCCAGGGTCACCGAATTGAATTTTTCCGTCACTTCCCTCCGCATGAGGTCCACATAGGCGTATCCTCCGTACCAGGGGGAGGGAGCCTGTTCCGCAAGGTAAAAAAGGTAAAATTGGCCTTTTGAGGGGGCCGTGTTGCTGGCCGAGTCTGTGATATCCACGAATGCCTCGGGTGCTCTCTGGAGAATAAGGATGGGTTCACGCTCAAAGCTTTCCGGGAGTCTGTCTGTTTTTTCCATAACCAAGGATTTCCGCACGGAATCCGGCATTTGATCCGGGACATGCCCGCCGGCAAACCCGGAGGGGTAAGAATTCTCGTCATAGATCCAGGCCTTCATCCCCAGTTCCTTTGCTGTCAGGACGGCATGGCGGCAGAGGGAGATCCATTCTTCGGAGAGATAAGGGGTGATCAGGCCCGGGCGGGGATGGATGAAAACGCCGCCGATACCATTGTTCTTGAATTGCCTGAGCTGCTCGTCTATCTGGGCTGTCGTGACGCGGTCGTTCCATACCCAGAGGGGTGCGCTCCGGTACTCTGCCGGTGGATTTTGAAACGCTGCCAGGACGCTCAGGTAAGTATCCTGGGAGTCTTGTGTTTTGCAAGCTGAGGTGATGGACAGGAAAATGAAAATGAATATAAGGGAGGCACCTATGTTTTTCATCGCTTTCTCCTCCTCACATTTTATTTAAGGGAAAATCGAATAGGAAGCCACTTATGCTGAATTTCTCGGGTTGAAAAAATTTCCTTTTATTCCTTATAGACACTTTTCGAAGTTGATCCCACATCCCATAACCATAAGCCATAAAGACATTCATTATCATAAATGTCGAGCGGGTTTACAAGCTGTTTTGCGGTAATGGGATTCTATTCACTGCTGTTATTAGAAAAAGCTGCGGCCGCTGCCTAGTCTATCCGGCGCGAAGAGACGCGCGTTTTCTGCTGCCTTTGGGGGAGATTGCCTGCTGGTTTCGGATGGATAACGGCAACGAATCCTCCCCCGGGGGCCAGGGCCACGTCGAGGGCCGATCCGGCCTCAACAGCTTGGCGTTCGAGACGTATGGCGTTCGGTTTGTCAGAGCTCAGGGAACCATCGACGAATATCTCGGCCTCGTATTCCCCGGAATCCAGCATGTCCAGAGGAACGACGAGTTCACGAGCAGTGTCATTCGTCATTCCTCCGAGATACCAGGTCGTGTCCTTGCGGCGGGCCACGACGACGAACTTTCCCGCTTTGCCCGCCAGGAACCGCGTTTCGTCCCAGGTCGTGGGTACCTTTGTCAGGAATTTGAAACCTGTCTGGCCTTCGTAGGAGGAAGGGGTGTCACAGACCATGGGCATGGGGTTTTCGTACACGACGTACATCGCCAGATGATGGCACCGTGTGCCGAGGACGTTGGGCATGACGCTGCGGGGCTGAAAGCGGTCCGGAGAGACGGCGCGAAAACCCCCGAGGTGGTAATCTGCAGGACCGGCCAAGGCCCGGGTGTAGGCGACATCGACATTGTGCTGGGGTGTACACATGGCGCTCCATTTCAAGTATTCCAGGTTCAACACGCCTTCCCTGTTGAAGAGATTGGGGAAGGTGCGCTGCTCGCCGCTCGGCATGTAGGAGCCGTGGAACTGGATATGGAGCTTGTGCCGGGCCGCAGACTCCAGAACGCGCTCGCAGAACCGGACCATCTCCTGGTCGTTCCGGTCGAGAAAATCCACCATCAACCCGGCGATCCCCCATTCTTCGTAGCGGGTGAAGGCTTCCTCCAGCCGCTCGTTCAGGGCCCGCCAGTGAACCCAGAGGCGGATCCCGATGCTACGCTGTTTGGCGTAGACGAGAATCTTGGGAAACTCCAGTTCCGGGCGGGGTGTCAGGATATCGGTGTCCGGGCCCGGGGCGAAATCGGCTGAGGACTGCCGGTACCAGGGTCTGTCGTCAGCCACTACGGCGTGGTAGGCGATACCGTAGCGGGCGCAGAAGTCGATGTAGTGCTTGTGGGTTTCGTAGTTCATGCCGCAGGTGAAGGGCAGCCCTTCTTCGGCCGTTCCATTCCACCAGTGCCAAGTTGTTTTGCCCGGCCGGAGCCAGGAAAAATCCCCTTGAGGGGGATCGTTCAGACAGACCAAAAGGTTGCTTTCCAGGTGCTGGCCGGCCTCATCCGCCAGCAGAACGACCCGCCAGGGACTCCATTTGGGTGTCCGGCCGACTACCCGGGCTTCGGGCTGGGAAGAGAGAGGCGAGAGGACAGTCCTTAAGGCGGACGCAGCCTCTCCTGGAATCCGTTCGAGATACATCCCGGCGAAATCGCGCAAGCGCGCCTCAGTCAGGACAGCGGAGGGCCCCTCTGGCCAAACAGCCAGAAAGGGCGTGTCGATCAGGGTTTCTTCTGGCAGGCCGGAATACAGTCTGTGCTCGTACAGAGCCTCATGAGACGTGGTGAAGCCCGGCAGGGGCATGTACAGCACAGACGGATCGCCTTCCAGCCTGACTTCCGTCGACTCTTCCTGCAGGACGAACTCAGAGAGCGCCTCTTGCTCGGGAAATCCATACCGGAAGGCCACTCCATCGTCATAGGCCCTCATCTCGAGGTTCCAGAGGATTCCGGCAGGACTTTCAAGGCATAGGCGCGCTTCAGAACAGACATTCCGGACGGAGCGGCTCTTGCCCCACAGCGGAGAAAATGTTTCGTCCAGACGGCCCTCTTTCATCTCCCGGAGCCGCACGCCTTTGGCCAACTGGCCTTTTCCGGCCAGAACGATGCTCAAAGTTGAAGGTCTAACGACTGTTTTGCCGCCGCGCTTGACCGAATAAACCAAGGAACTTTGGTCTTTGGTGCTGAAATGTTCCACGGTGATCACGTTTTTTCCGTCGGGGGAGCGTACATTTATCGCTTGCTCTTGGCCACCTTTCCTGCTTGAACAGCCTGTCAGAACGGCCAGTACAAGGATAACACACAGTCTCCTGAATGAAGTTGTCATGACGACTCCTTTCCTCTGTCGTATCAACCGATTCAGACCAAAGGAATAATTATACGCTGAAGAAGAAGATGAGCGGAACGGTTCCAATAAAATTGTCTGAAAAAACCAATCCATACCCCATCTGACCAAGATGGACTAGTCTGTTTCCAGGCCGTTTCCCTGCCGTATCATGTTATCTTCTGGGTGATTTTACCCGTTTTTTTATTTTTCAGGATGGTTTTGGTTTGGCCGTCCGGCATGCGTTCCGTCTTGATCAGATAATGGTCCTCGTCATAGGGTTTGAGGCCCGTTATCTCTTCCACTTCCTTTTTGCCCCGCCATTCGAAAAGCTCGACCGGCTCCCATTTCTTGGACCGGGCGGACCGGTAACAGGCATCCATGATGGCATTGACCACATAACCGTCATAGAAGGTTTCTATGGGTTGGGTGTTCTTTTCCATGGAGTCGAACATGTCGGTGAACATGTCCACATAGCCGAGCTCCACCAATTCGTCCCCCACAGGGAAGATCCATCCTGATTCGGTCTCCGCCTTTTCGGCCACATACCCTCCCAAGCCGGCGGCGGTGAACATCTCGAATCCGGTGCGCAGGAAATGATTCAGCCAGATGGTGCCTTCCGTGCCCGATACCTCATCCCGCAGGTCCATGCCTCCCCGAAAGGTCCAGCTGACTTCGAACTGCCCCAAAGCCTTGTTGGCGAAGCGGACCAGACCGATGGCCGAATCCTCGGCTTCGATGGGATGCACCAGGGTGTCCGATGTGCATATCGCTTCCACGGGCCGGATGTCTTTTCCGATAAAATTCCGGATGATCTCGATGCAGTGGCATCCCAGATCCACGATGGCCCCTCCCCCTGCCCTTTCCCTGTCCCAGAACCAAGCGCTGTGCGGTCCTGGATGCGTCTCGCGGGAACGCGCCCACAGGATGGTGCCCAGGGAGCCGTTTTTTATGGATTGCAAAGCTTTCAGAGTTTTCGGCGTGTAACAGAGGTCTTCCAGGTAACCGGCGAATACGCCGGCCTTTTCCACGGCATCCAGCATGATTTTGGCTTCATCGGCGCTGCGGCCCAAAGGTTTTGTGCAGAGAACGACCTTTCCCGCTCCGGCGGCCAGATGGACCGCCTCCTTGTGCAGGTCGTTGGGAATGCCGATGATCACGACATCTGTATCCGGATCGGTCACGGCTTTTTCCATATCGATAGTATGGTTCGGTATGGTCCATTTTTCGGCGAATGCACGGGCTTTCTCTTCGGTCTGTGAGTACACCGTTTGCACCCTGTCCCATTTGCGCTGACTGTGAAGCGTCATGGTGTAGAACTGCCCGATCAGTCCCGTACCCAGAAGCGTGATTTTATGTGCTTTCATTTGAGTCCCTCCTTATGTATCTGGCAAATATATCCGGCCCTGATATTTCTGGATGAGCTTATCACACACGAAAAGACAAGTCCAGTTGCCGGGATTCGATTCGCGGCTTAGGTGAGAGCCTCAGTTACCGTTGAACTCTTTCAGGGCTTCGAGCATGGCCACCACATTTTCGACCGGCACATTCCCCAGGACGTTGTGGACCGCGTTAAAGACAAACCCGCCGTCGCGGCTGAAAATTTCACAGAGCTTCAAGACCTGCTTTCGCACATCATGGGGCGTGCCGAACATCAGCGTGTGCTGGGTATCGACTCCGCCTCCCCAAAATACGATGTCTTTTCCGTAATCATTTTTCAGGTGTTCCGGATCCATCCCTGACGCCGAAACCTGAACAGGGTTGAGGATGTCGAAGCCGCTCTCTATAAAAGAAGAGATCAGAGGTTCCACGGCCCCACAGGAATGCTTGAGCGTTTTCCATCCGGTGTGGGTGTGTATCCAGTCGTTCACACGCCTGTAATAAGGCATGTAGAGGCTCCGGAAGACGTCGACGGAGCAAAATGTGGAGGTCTGGGTGCCGAAGTCTGTTCCGCACAGGAAGATGACAGTCATCCTCTGGCCCACCTTGGCGTTCATGGCCTCCAGATTTTTTAGTGCAATTTGGGTTTGTTTCTCGAAGATCTCGTGGATGTAATCCTGGCGAGTCAACGTCGATATGTACCATTCCTGGATATCGCGGATTCCTTTGGGGTGTTTCAAAAAAGGGGCGGGTACGAGGGCAATGTCGCCCAGGGCCGTTCCACCGAAATTGACCAGGACAGCCCGACCTGTTTTTTGAGCGCGGGCCGTTTCGATATCGAAATAAGAGATGGCCTTTTCCTTGAGAGGACCGAATTCCTCCAGGTTGTCATCGGGATCAAGGGTGTGTTCATCGATGGGGTCTTGGCGGATGATGCTGTCGAAAAAGTAACCGCCGACAGGCATCCGGGCACTGGGAAGAGCGTTCACATCTCCTTCAGGATACACAAGATAGCTGCCGTCGGCGTCCACGGTGGTCATAAAATGACCTGAAACGAGGACCGTGAATCCGTCGTGGAACTGCCAGGGCTTCCAGTTTTTGTTGGGATACCCGAACATCGTCTCATAGGCGGAGACGCCCTCGACGTCCACGCCAAGCGCTTCCTGTAGGTCGGCCTCGACCAAACCCAGCATCTGGTAGGGCTCGTAGGCTTTGACTATCCTTTTTTCGAGGCCAAAGTGATCCCGCAGGGCGGATACGATTCTGACATGCATACCCGTCACAGGAGTGGCGCCGAAATCCACCGGGACCTTATCCGGCTGATGATGATTCAACGAGGCGAGCACTCTTTCGTAAGAGGTCATAAAAAGCCTTTCCTTTCGTTCCTGAGGGCAAGCGGCTTGATCATTCCGTGAAGGCCTCACTGCTTCTTGCGGAAAAGACTGCACTTTTGTTCCAAGCACGGAGATCTGAAGAACAGATGGATCCGGATGTCAGCAGTCCTCGGTACACCGAGCCAGGAAATATATCATAGGATCTTTATCCTTGGCAATCTTGAGGGCGGCCAGGCAAATCCTGTTGACAAGATTCTCCATCCGGGAAGCGATGAGTGGACTCAGGTCCCCGTTATAAAAGAAGGAGCGGAGATGGTTATCAAAGTCCCGCTCGTCCGGGGCTGTGCTATGGTTTGCCTCGAACTCTAGGAAGAGCTTTACTTGACCCGTTCGAAGACGATCTCCACGAGATCGAGATTTATCCCTGTGGAATGCGCATCCTTCCCGACAAGATGCAGGAAAAGCAGGTTATCGCCTGCGCTCATCTCCTGGACCCCCAGGGGAAGCACCTGGCTCAGGCCTCGACTCTCCGCATAGAGGTTAACAGCTTCCCCCTCGGGCCTATCGTGCTGAAACATCTGGGCTATCCCCTGGTCAGGGCCGCGGACGGCTTTGATCCCGACTCGGTAGGTGCCAGCCGCAGGAATATCGCAGATAAAAGATATGTGGTGGGAGCCAAAGATGTCTTCGCCCGTCGTCTTCAGGGAAAGATAGCGGATCCTGTCGTCTCCGACCATCGAAGTCTGCTTGGTCAAGGCGGCGTTCTGCAGCGAGGAGGTGTGAATCGGGACATTCCAGCCGGGGACGAAGACGATTCTATCCGGATCAGCCACTTCCCTGTCCTCGACAGGGGGAAGCAGGAAATCGCCCGTCGGCGGATCCAGGGAATAGAAGAAGGTCACGCTGGTGTAATCCGTCTGCAGATCGTTTCCGACCGGGGCGTGTTCGATCGCGAAGTCGATGCTTTTCGTGTAGGAGTAGGCGTCGGTGAGCATCAAACGATATCCGCCCGTCCGGCTCAGGTATTTTTTGTAATCCAGGCATCCGCTCAGAGGAAACGAGGCTCGGCTTTCCCAACGGCCGGGAACGTCGTACCAACCCCCGTTGAAGGAGTCCTCCGAGCCGGTTCCCGGAATGGCCAGTTCCCCGTCGATGACGGCTCGGTCATCGCCTTCGAAAAAGGCCGTATGTCCTATCTCGAAGCCTTGAGCCTGCAGGATCACTCCGACGACATGTCCTCTACCGGTTGTCTTGAGGTAGGTGTAGGGTGTGCCTATGATGGTGGGATTTTCGCGCCGCCAGTAAGCATAGAACCTCCCTTCATCCTCGGCTTTGGCCAGGGCGGTGACAGACACTTCGACCTGAACGTCGATGGCCGGCCCCGATGCCCTCTCTGACACGAGGTCGATGCGGACGGACCGTTCGAAAGGCATGGGAAAATAAATGTAGTTCATCCCGTCTGAGGTTCCGAAAAGGAGCGATCGGACTGCGGGTTGTCCGAAACTGTACCCGAAAAGATCGCCGACTGGGATGGCCACGCCAGGCTTTGGGTGGCCATCCCAGTAGATCTTGATCAGGATATCCCGCTCTCCTCCTGCAAAGGCCGATGCAGGGCCGAGCTTCAGACCGACGATTCTTCCAGGGCTCGATGCCTTGAACAGCGTCACCGTCTGGCCCGGTCCGAGGGTTTTATGGGAAAAGTGTTTTTTTATCCGTGAATCTTCAGGGATGAGATGGGACGAGATGTCAGATCCTGCCGATAGGAGAAGCTTTCCGGCTTCGTTCAGATGGCGGAGGAAAGCCTCCGACGGCGGATCTTCATAGGTCGGGATTGTGAAATCATTCGGATACCGGGCGTAGTTGATCTGGTAGAAGTGAAATGTTTCGGCTTTGACCAGGATCTTGCAGGAGTGCTGGAACGCCAGGGGGACGTAACAGTAGTGGCCGCCGACGCCTGATCCGACGAGGGGTGCCAGAAAAGGTGGATCATCGCCTTCGAAAAGCTGGGAGAATTTTTTGCTGATCCGGGGGGAGGATTCGCCATCGAAGAAGAATTCGATGATGTCCTCCGACGGGCTTGGTGTGTGGATGCGATAGATGATTCCCGGCCCTTCTATGTCCGCTATGACCAGGCCGCCTGGTTCTTTCCGTATGAAGGAATGGGCACCGGAGAATCCGTCGTCATTGCCTCCGGTGCGGTCGTAGCTCGAAATACAGCCGACTTTGACGGCCTGTCTCAGCCGCGGAAGAAGGTCCAGGCGGGACAACTCCTCGGCTCCCAGAACCCGATCCGGTTCCCAGGGAGGAGAGCCCGTACAAGCCGCGAGCCCGAGGAGCATCAAGGAGATAACGAATATCGCTAGAATCCCGGATCGACTCGATCTCCGATTACTCTGCTTTTGCATTCTTCTTTCCTCCTGAGGTTGATTTCGCTCTGTTGACCCGGCTAAAATCAAGGCATCGCCAGCCGGAGCGTAGAGCTCAATCTCTGTATTGCATTGAGGCCTTAGATTTTGTGCTCTCTAAGAATTTTTTCGTCTAAAGCATGTTG
Source organism: uncultured Eubacteriales bacterium (assembly GCA_964400735.1). GTDB lineage: Bacteria > Acidobacteriota > Aminicenantia > Aminicenantales > Aminicenantaceae > CAYNVQ01. The sequence goes on from CAYNVQ010000002.1 coordinate 277,303, forward strand.
TTCGAGATTTTCTGTTTCTGGTATCCAACGGGGAAGATATCACAGTAAAAAAAGCCAGGTCAATTCTTTACAATCTTGGTCGTCTATTTTATGATACGGGAACGAATGAGGCGGCCTCGAGGCGATGAAGAGGTTCAGAGGATGAGAGATTCTATATTGGGAGAATTGGAGGGATTATGAAAGATTCTAAGACAAAAATGCCGTATTCCCCTATGGGGTGTTTAGGCTGTGTTACCCGTCGTGATTTTCTCAAACGGTGTGGAGGCTGGATGACAGCAGCGGGTGCGGGGCTGGCCTTTGCCGGAACCCAGGCATTCACGTCGTGTTCGCGGCAAAAGGCGAAACCGGTAAGGGTGGGACTTATTTCAGTAACCGCCCCTCCGGAGTGGAACGTATGGCCCTATGTGAACTTCGATTACGAGACCCGCAAAGCCGAAATCCGGCAGGCGCTCATTAATGGCTGTCCCGGTCTCGAATTCGTTCCTCTTGACGTCCAGGGGGAGCCCGATGCGGAACTCCCGAGGGTTAAAGAACTGGCCGGTCAAGTGGACGGTCTTCTGGTTTCCATACTCTGTACGAACTGGGGGTTGACGAATGCCCTGCTGCCGGCCATAGGAGAGCTCAAAAAACCTACCGTTTTTGTGGATGAGCCTTACGCCGGTTCAGGGGTCTTCCTCTGTCACGGGGCCAAAGCAATCCGTCAGGGGGCCCAGGTGGTGATGGTCTCCTCCTGCCGCTTTCAGGATGCGGTGGATGTGGTCCGCTGCTTCGGATTACTGGAAAAGCCGGCGACGACCCTTGGCAGCTTTATCGCGGAGACCGAACGGGTGCGGAAGGCCAACTTCGCCCGGCCTGGAGATCTGACCTGCACGGAAGATCCGGTCAAACTGGCCAGTGTCCAGGAGGTTATCCGGCGGTTGGAAGAGACGAAGATCCTCCGGGTGATCTCCGAGGGAGGAGATCCCTATAAGGTACTTGGTGCCACGGTGGAGCCTGTATCCTTCGATGAGATCAATGCTGCCTACAAAAGGGTAGATCCAGAGGAAGCGAAAGGGTGGGCGGATCGGTGGATGAGTGAAGCCCAGGAGATCGTCGAACCCACGGCCGAGGACATTCTAAATTCAGGGGCCATCTACCTGGCCATGAAGGACCTGATGGCGGCACGGGGGGCCCAGGCGATCACCATGGACTGCCTGGGCGGCTTCTACAGCGGCAAGCTTCCGGGCTATCCCTGCTTGGGGTACCGGCAGATGAACGACGAGGGAAAGATATCGGGCACCTGCGAGGCCCAGATCCAGGACATGCTGGCCATGCTGATCTGCCGCTACATGTTCGACCGGCCAAGCTTCGCCTCGGACCCGGTGCTGGACACCTCCAACAACCAAATCATCTATGCCCACTGCGTGGCGCCCACGAAAATGTTCGGGCCAGAGGGTTCTTCCAACCCGTTCAAAATCCGGTCTCACGCCGAAGACGGCAAAGGAGCCTCCATCCAGTCTCTGCTGCCGTTGGGCTATATGACCACCTCGTTCCGTTTGAACGGGAATTTCAAGGCCATGGCTATCCATCAGGCCAAGGCCGTGGATAACGTGGACGAGCCCAAGGCCTGCCGGACAAAGCTGGCCGCGGAGGTCAAGGGGGATATCGGCCGGCTCTTCTACGAGTGGGATCGATTCTCCTGGCACCGGCTAACGGTGTACGGCGATGTGCAGGAACCCATCGAGGAGCTGGCCCTGGCTTTAAATATCGAGGTGGTCCGCGAAGCGTAAGGCTTCAAGATCAGTTTTACGATCGTCTGTGTCTTGTAGATATCAAATGAAACGGTGAGAAATCCTTGCTCATTGCCCTCTATAGAAAAAGCGGCTAAGGGCTTTAACCAGCAGGGCCATTGAACCCGAAAGTATGGCCCAAGAGTACTGGTTAGAACAACGGTGTTGGGTCTTTTTGTTCACATCTTCCGGCTACTTGACCAGATGAAACCGTGTCTGCCGCCCGTCTAGGTAGGCTGTGCCGTCTCCGGTAAAGACGATGTCCTGTTCGAGGGAGAGGCGGAAATCCTGGCCTCGCCATTCCGGGACGGGCATGGTCACGCTCAATTCGACCACAAAGCAGCTGTTGGGGACGAGTTTCACGTCTCCCCGCCCCGGGTTGTTGACCTGCTCCCAAGGCAGGCCGATCAAGGGGCCGGGCTCGTGGAGAAAATAGCCCAAAGAATGAGAATAGACACGGGGATTGGGAATGCCTCTTTCTTTGGCCGTTTTAAGGATATTGGCCAGGAGTTCGTTCCCGGTGAGCCCAGTTTTGAACTCGCTGCAATAGACATCCTGAAGCCTGTTGCCCTCAGACATGATCTTTTTGAATGTCTCAGGGACATCGGTCTCTCCAACCTTCAGGACGTATGCCCACTCCTGTGTATCGGAGTTATAGTACATATACTTCAAACCGACGTCGCAGTGGATGAAATCCCCGGGACGGATGACTTTGTCGTCTCTGCCGTATTTTTCGATGTCCTCGGCCTGCCTGCCGCGGATGCTGAAAAAGGGATAGAAGGCAAGGTCCAGGCCGAAATCGGCCACCCTCTGCCAATAATGATAACGAAGGTCATCGACCGTCGTGTAACCGGGGGTGATGACTTTTGAAGAGAAGGTCTCGGTGATGATCGCATGGGAGATGGCAGCGGCCTGTTCCATGAGATCGATCTCTTCGTCCAGCAGGGTTTCGGCCCACAGCGTCACCAGGGGTTCTGCCGACTTGAGGCGGGCCGCGTACTGAGGACCGATCGCCTCGACGAGCCTTTTCTTCAAAATGACGGTCAGCCCCCCGGCCGCCCACTGGATCTCCCCTTCGTTGATACCGATTCGCTTGGGATCCCGCTCCCGTACGATCCTTCCCAGGCAAGCCCACTGGCTTTCCTTTTTCTGGGTATCCCAGGCAGCGGCGTCCCAGACATTCTCGAAGAGTCCCATGGTGTCTGTCCGGGAGACATTCAGTCTCTCGACGCCTTTCTCCTTACCCCGGTCGAAGAAGACGATGATCTGGGTGATCGGGCACCAGTTCTCGTAGGGGATCATGGTCTTGAAGATGGGGTCCAGGTTATCCTCGTTACAGGTGATGATCCACATGTCGAAGCCGGTTTCCCGCATGATCTTGGGAATGAGCTGTTCGAGACGCTTTTGGGTGATTTGGAACACGAGGTTGGCCCTGTCCCGGATGCTTAAGACGGCAGGGAAATCCTGTGTGTCGGGCCGGGCGGCTAAAACAGAAGACATAGCCAGAATAAAGATCAAAAGACAAAGAGCTATTTTTTTTGACATGTAGAAACCCCTTTCTGCGCATTCTCAGGCGCGCTCATCTTGAGGCTAAACATATCACTCCGTTCCAACCCCTGTCAATACTCGGGGTCAGTCAAGGCAATCCTCCAAAGAATTTGGGGTTTGACAAAATCAAGCGATCTGGAAACTTTTAGAGCCAAACGAGTTAACATATTGAAAAGATAGAAATTAATAATCTTTTTAGGTTAAAATATGGGCTTATTGCTGCCTTTAAGGGCAAATGGTTCATCACAAATGAGGATTTTGGAAGGTAAGAATTATAATTATTTCTCTTTTTCTTTACTTTCTTTTTCTACTTTCTCCCGAATTAACTTAGCAACTTGTTCAGCCAATTGCGATGGAACAACCTCTGAATAAATAAATCTACTTCCTACACAACCTATAGCACCAAAAATACATGAACCTGGCAATAAATATTTTACGGAGTAATCTGCCCAAAAATAGACAACAGGGAACCACCCAATTAATATTGCTAAAGTATTTAAAAATATTGTCCTTATCAAAAATACTTTAACCTTTTTCCCATACATGATTTGATAATACGATAAGTTAATAAAAACAAAAAGAACCATCAAAGCAATTGACGGTAAAATACAAATAAAGTAAGAATTTAAATCCATATCAATGCTCCTTTTTATATATTGTCCATCGATGAAATGGGTGTTTAATATGATAAAAGTTAGATGTTTTCATCTGATACCCCACAGGCTGAGTTTATTTAATACAAAAACTACTTCTTATGCAAAGTGTTATACTCTATACATAGTATGTTGCTCACAGCTTGTCAATTTTTGAAATTCAGGTACTCATTATTGCGGTGAACCGGGCAAATAACGCGTTCTAGGGATTCTTTTCGAAATCCACCCTCCAGGAAACGGTTCTGTTTTCCAGGGGAAGGATGGAGATTTGTATTAATCCGTCCCCCTTTTCGATTTCCTGGATTTCCGCTCCTTCACAGGATGTGTCTTTTAAGGCAAAACCCTGAGGTTCGCTGACATACAGAATATAGGTGTCACCGGCCACCACAGCGCTTTTTCCGGATAGAGTGGTGTCCTTCCACACCACATCTTCCAGATCATAGCCTCCGCACGTGATGTGGCGGTTGGTAGCGATGACCTGGGGGTGAGGCTGGCGCTCCCTGATGCAGAAGAGCTGGCAGTTGTATTGCGGATCGATTCCTCCGGGACGGAAACTTTCCTTAAAACTTCCCATTAAACTCTTCGACCAGAACTCGAACACGTAGAGCTCTTTATCCGCCTCCAGTCCCAATTCACTGAAGGGAATAACCCAGTCATCCCCTCCGGTGCGTCCGAGAAGCATCCAGTTTTCGAAGGGCTTGTTGATCTCCATCAAGAATAGATGGACCGACGGAGTCCGGCTGGCGTCGAATATCCTTGGCCCAGAGCCGCTGACCTCCACGTCGACCCTGGCGAGGTGTTGAGACCGGCTAGGGTCCACATCGAAGACCTGTCCTGGATAGGTATACAATACAGGCGCGGCTCTCCTGGCCGGGTCGACGATATCCGTACGGTACACTTCCGGGCGGTCGGTGAGCAGAAACAAGGACCCGGTGAGAGAGGTCACCATGGTGGAACGGTAGGCCTCTTCTGGCGAGAGTTCGATATGGTCGGGATCGTTTCTCCAGATCACGTTGTTGAAGGAGTTGAACTGGGACAGTCCGGCGAAGGAATAGCCATCCGTTCCGATCCGGCAGCCATCGATGATTCCGATGAGCTCGGGGCGGATTCCCCAGCAGCCCAGCATGAAGTGCTCTCTCCCGATCTCCTCTCGGATGGCTTGAACCAGCCGGCGGTAAGCCTCCACTCTATCGACGCCCTTTTTGCGAAAATATCCCGGAAAGCTGTTGTATCCCTCATACCGCAAATGCCGCAGGGCATCCACTTTGAAGTACTCCCAGCCCATTTCCTTCAGTCCTCTGTACACCGGGCGGATGATTTGGCCGACGGCTTTTTCGTTGGATCCATCCACGGAAATATCGATCCAATTTCCGTGTGCCACTTGACCGGCATCATCCAGAACGAAAAACTCCTTGTTTTTTTCGGCAAAATCTTCCTGGTCGAAGGCCACATTGGTCCATATGCCGGGCTTTAGACCTCTCTTTTTGATGTATTCGGCCAGATGGTCTAAACCGTCGGGGAACTTCTCGTTGGGTTGAAGCCAAAGATCCGGTAATCCCTCTCCCCTCTGGTAGCCGTCGTCCATCTGCAAGTATGCGTAGCCATAGGGCGCAAGTACCTCAGCCATGACATCGGCTGTTTTTTTGATGTCTTGCTCGGTGACATCCTGAAAATAGGCGAACCAGGAACACCATCCCACGATAGGCTCAGGCCAGATTTTGTATGTCCAGGGCTCGAAATGCTCTAGATCGCGGTGTTTCTGGTAGAACCTCGGTCTGAAGCGCAGGATGATTTCATAGCCCCGGATTTTAATTTTGAAGCTCCTGCTTTCCGGGCCATCTTTCTGGGGGATGATCCGAACTTCGGGATTGTGATCTACGGATAGAACCCAGTCGCGTTTCCGGTCATAGACACCCCGGTTCAAGAGGCTGTGGCTTAGCCCGAAGGAATGGCGTACGATGGCCATTCCCCGGTCCCTTCTATCCGCCTCACAGGGAAAAGATTCTTCACTCCCCATAATCTCTCCCGCCACCTCCACCGACTTATCAAAACTTTCTGTGGTGATGATCAGAAGCTGGGTGACGCGGCCGTTTTTTTCTTCCACGACGGTCTTAGTATTGTACCCAACACTATCGGCATGAATATCAGCCTGCAAGAGAAGCTTGCCTTCATACTCCATCCTGATTTTCTGGCCCTCCAGGGTTAGTTCGGCCGGTCTGTTGGGCGGAGATTTCAGGGTGTCTCCGGCGAGGCAGGCTCCTGTTATGGCCAGGCCCAAAAAAAACCCTGAAATTATCATAATTTTTTTTCTCATTGCTCACCTTCTCCTCTAGGAATAGGCAAACAATTTTCTCGATTCCATGCCTATATTCGTGCTTTTTCCGATCTTGGTTGGAAAACCTGAGTTCTTCATAAATAGAGAGCTCTTTGCCTGAATGAGAATCCTTGTTGTATCCATCTTTATGCCATTCCTTAGAATTTTTTCTATATTGATAGAAAAAAAAGCCAAAATCAAGGAATTTCGAGACCAGTATGACTGCTTTTGAGCACCTCGATGGCTTTATCTTCCAGAGCTTCAAGAATACTGTATTAAAATAACAATTTCGGTTTTTTACTCATTCTTTACTTCTCGGTTGTAGTAAAGAAACGAACAGACAAGAGCAAGTATGGAACCGAACCAGATGAGCCAAGGTCCGTGGAATAACATTATTTTAATATTCAATCCTGCGGGCACATAAGATGTCTCCCACCAATGCCAAAACACCGTAATTCCGATTAATGTATAGAATGCAAAACGGAAGGCTTTCAACCAGTTTAATCTTATTCGTTCATCATTAATTGCAGTGCGTACGAATGGATCTTTCATGATTTTCACCCTATAAGCTAGGTATATTATGATGTAAATCGATAGAATGATAATTCCAGCTATCCAAAGGCCTTTTAGATAGGATTGTATGCGACGTATGTAGGGTGCTGCGTCCCGCCACTGAAACTGGAGAGAGATTATTGTGGGATTCAAAACCCAAAGACACAGTGTTCCCCAGCCTATTAAAAAAATTATCAAAATATTCTTTCGCATCCTGTTCATTTTTTCTATTTTTGATTTCACAGTTTTCTCCTTATGTCCTTAATTTGTAGGCTTGTCTACATCTAGATAGAATACTTCTTCAAATGGCACTCCGAATGCCATAGATATTTTTAAAGCAATGACAGCGGAAGGAACAAATCTTCTCCGCTCAATCAAGTTTATTGTTGTTCTTGTTACCCCGACCAGCCCGGCAAGTTGTTCTTGGGTCAGGTCTTTTTTCGCACGCTGCACTTTGATGGTGTTTCCCAGGATGTTTTTAGACATTTTTCGACTCCCTGCTGAAGAAAAGGAATGAACCGGTTAAAAAAATTACAGCTAGATATATTATGAGGGCTGGTCCGTGGGGGAGATGAGCTTTAAAAGACAAAAGCTTTTCGGCATTGGAAGTTTCATACCATTTCCAGCATATTGAACTCATGAAGGCCACTATAAATGCAATAGGATAGGCTTTAAGCCAGCTCAATTTTACCCTATCGTCGTAGACTGCATCGTATAAATCAGGAACCTTTTTTAATTTTCTCTTAAATAATAGGTTTATTGCTCCAGAGGCCAGTAGTGAGAACAGCCAAAATAAAGCTGAAATTTCTAGAGCCTTCTGCGCCCTATTAAAACTATACTTCACTAATCCTAGTCCTAAATAAGGTGTGATATACCACAGAAATGCTATTACGCTTGTAACAAATATGCCTCTGACAATATTTTTACGTATTCGGTTCATTTTTTCTATTTTTGTTATCATCACACCTCCTCTGGAAGCCAGTAAGTTAATTGTCTTGAACATAATATATATAATTATTAACAATATGTCAAATATAATTAACATTTAATAAAGATAAAAAAAGGAGTTGTGGGCAAGACTATTAAGGAAATTGAGGGTAACAAAAGGGTTCTAAAAAGGAGTTGAGACCCCACATAGCCAGAATCAAAAATATTCCCTTCATGAGATACCCTAAGGGATGTTTTTATTCATGTTTTGATCAGGGGGCATCGATGTCTTCGAGATGTTGATGTGTGTTTGACAGGAGTCGTTTTAAAATCTATAAAGAAGAGAATGCTCAGAGGGAAATGAATCAGAGAGGTCAGCTATGAAGGAATATCTTGAAAAGGAAATGCTAAAGGAAAAAAGGGGGTCGGGCCTTGATCAGAGGGGGAAAAAGGGTGTGGGCGTGATCGGTCTCCACGAAGGGCGAACCTTGCTTGTGGGATTGAACCGTGCCCGGTTTGCCAAAGCGGTGGCCGGGTGCGACATGGAGGCGAAGAAAATAGAGGCTGTTAAGGCGGAACTGCCTGACCTTTTTTACACACTCGACTACGACGATATGCTCCTAAGACCAGATGTCGAGATCGTGGCCATCTACACGCCGGATGCCCTTCATGGGGAACATATCAAGGCGGCATTCGAAGCAGGGAAGGATGTGATCTGCACCAAGCCGCTGGTGAATAATATGAAGGATGCCCAAAAAATTTTGGCCTCAGCCCACAAGGCAGGAAGAAAACTCCTGGTGGGCCAGAGCACGCGGTTTTTCGAGTCCTTTCAGAGACAGCGCAGGGCTTTCGAAAGCGGCAAAGTCGGCGATCTGGAGTTCGTGGACGCCCATTACATCCACCGGATGGATTGGTTCTACGAGAAAAGCCCGTGGGCGGCCACCGACACGGATTGGATTTTTCTGGGCCTGAGCCACCCCATCGACCTACTCCGTTGGTATTTAGGACCAATCCAAGAGGTACAGGCCTATGGCAATGGCTCCAGCCTGGGATTGTCATACGGGCTGAAAGGTTTCGACATCTACACCGTGAATGTGAAGGCAAGAGGCGGACGGATCGGCCGGGCCTTCGGTCACTACGGCCTCCACGAACTTCCCAGTGCCCGCAACGCCATCGAACTTATGCTCTATGGGACCAAAAAGACTTCTTTTGCCCAATACCACGATATGAAATACAGATACAATGCCCCTGACGGGACAGAAATCTGTGAAGATCCACTTTACGCCTACCGGCATTATTATTTCAACAGCGAGATCCACGGCATGCACTTCGGTGAGTTCGCCAACTACACGGATTATTTTGCCGAGGCCCTGATCGAGAACAGACCTTTTTCCCCTGACCTGATCGAGGGATTGGAGACTTTTTGTGTGATGGAAGCCGTGCGCAGGTCGGCTCAGGAAGGCCAACCGGTTAAGATCGAGCCGATTTTACGTGAGTTGGGATTATGATAAAGAAAACGGCGCGAGGCGGAGAAGAAATATCGTTACCTAGAAAAAGACCTCGTACCTCATGTCTTTCTTCTTCAATTCTCGAGTGAGCCGTTCCTTGTATTCAAGAAAGAAAGAGTCCTTCAGTGCCTCCTTTTTGCCGATGGCCTCATAGAACCTCCTGATCGTATCCGTATAGTTCATCCTGTCGATGTACACGTAATCGACCTTTCCTTCTAAGCTTTTTATGAGATTTTCGGGATTTCCGGGCAGGAGGGGGCCTATGAAGGCAAAGGTCCGGGTCCCTGCCTCATGAATTTTTTCCAGAGTCTCTATTCTGTCTTTTACCGGTGATGCCATAGGTTCGAAAAGCTTGGCCATCCTCTCGTCGTCGGTCGTGATGGTGAAACCCACATCGATGACCTCGAAATGATGCAGGAGGTCCAGATCCCGGAGAATGAGCTTCGACTTTGTCTGGACAGTTAAAGGAAACTGTTTTTCCAGGAGCGCCTCCAAACACCGCCTGGTCAGCCTGTACTTGGCTTCCAGGGGCTGGTAGGGATCGCACACCGAAGAAATCCAGACCGTTCCTTTTTTGGCCCGCTCCAGCTGCTTCCTCAGTAATTCCGGCGCGTTCACCTTCACATCCACGAATTCTCCCCAGGGTTCGCTGTGGCCGGAGTAGCGCCGCATGAACAAGCGGGCATAACAGTAGCGGCAGTTCGTCTGGCAGCCGGTATAGGGGTTGAGGCAGTAGTCGAATATTTTCGACTTATTCAAAATGCTCTTGGCCTGAATTTCTCGTACAATCATAAGGTTTTGTCCGCAGGCCCGTGTGTTTCCTGGCGCATGATATTTTGCTTTTAAGGACTCATGCAGTCAAAAATTTCCAAAACCGTGATAAAGAAACAGCCGGAGAAGCTGAAGAGGAAGCCATCCGAAGGCGAGCGGGCTGACGTTTCAGCTTCTCCGACTGATTTAAAATCATCGCAGTTTGGAAAGGCTCACTTTCTCTAGTGAAATGCCTACTGTTATATTATAAGATATTTTTGTTGAAAAACCTGAATAATCCAGGATAAATGAAAAAAGGCTTGTGCCAGAAGCAAGGGAATCGGAGAATCCATGCAATAAGTGCTTGGCTTTTCCGTCTATAAAGTTTGAAGAACCAATGAAGAAGAGACGATCATGAGTAAATGGACTGAATTCTTTCGCCGGGAGCGCTCGCGGCTGGTGAGGTATGTGGGGCGCTTGATCGACGATGCGGCAGACCGGGAGGCCGAAGATATCGTACAGGATGTCATGCTCGGCGTTTTCGACAGGGCGGATATCACCGCCCCCATCGAAAACCTTTCGGCCTACATCTACCAGGCGATTCGAAATAAGGTCACCGACATTTTCAGGAAGAAAAGAGAAGTGATCCCCCTCCCGGATGAAATTCGAGATGCAGGTTATAGCACAGAAGATATGGTGGAAAGGAAAGAATTGGTCTATCATATCCACCAGGCTATAGATTCTCTTTCCCCCGAATCGAGGGCGGTCGTGATCGCTACGGAATTCGAGGGGAGGACCTTCCGTGAGCTCTCTGAAGAATGGGGGGTTCCGATCGGGACTCTTCTGGCAAGAAAATCAAGGGCCCTTCAACAATTAAGAGAAAAACTAACCGGTTTAGTTTGAAAAAAGAATAGAAAGAATAGGAGGAAACAAATGCATAGAAACCATTTTCACAGACCAGGAGGCTTCGTGTCGGATCGCGGCCCCAAAGCGCTGCGCATCGCCGGGATGACGTTAGTCGGAGTCGTTTTTGCGGCTCTGTTCGCCCTCGTTTTCGGATTTGTCGTCAAACTCTTGTGGAACTGGCTGATGCCGGCGATCTTCGGACTCGGAGTGATCACCTACTGGCAGGCATTCGGGATAGTTATCCTGGCTAAGCTTTTGTTCGGCGCATTCGGACATCATCACAAAGAACCTTCTGACCATTTCCACCGGAAATTCCAGGATTGGCGGGAGGATTACCAGGCTGATGTAAAAAGCGACGATATGATGGAAGGCTGGAAACACTACAAGCAGTACTGGAAGGAGGAAGGCAAAGCGGCATTCGAAGAATATCTGCGCCGGATGAAAGAACGGGAAGAGAAAAAAAGCGAGACTTGAGAGGCTTTTTGGTCTAAAGGTTCAACGACTGCGGCCTGGGGTCAAACCCTGGGCCGCTTTTTTTTATAGCGCTTTTATTCGGCGACACAAAAGAATTCTTTATTGCAGGTGTAGCATTTGTACCTAAAAACCAGGACATCGGGAGAATCCGGCAGAGGGCAGGCTTTGGCACCGATTCCCCCTATCTTAACGACGAAAGTGGACCGGCAGTGGGGACAATTTCCATCTTCGGAGAGGAGTATTTTTTTTGTTTCATTCTTACCTCTGGAGCGCTATTTTTTGTACACATAGATGGTGTGAAGTTGTCCGTCGCCGGTGGTGAGCTCATCGTAGGCAATCTCCTTTTTTTCCCAGCCAGGCATGTGATAATTATGGGAAACCACCCGGGCGCCCGCCTTGAGTTGTTTTTCCAGGAGAGGCCGCAATAGGGCATTCGATTCGGGAAGGAGATAGAGGGTAACGACCGTCGCTGGGGAGATATCGGCCTTCATGGCGTCCTGCTGGCGAAACTGCACCAGAGAGGCCACGCCGGCCTCGATTGCATTCGCCGTTGATTCCTTTATTCGTTCGGGATCGAGATCGATGCCCACGCCGCGCGCTCCGTACTTTTTTGCGGCTGTGATCACGATCCGGCCATCGCCGCAGCCCAGGTCGTAGACGACATCTTTCTGTGTCACTTGGGCCATTTCGAGCATTTTTTCGACCACAGCCATAGGGGTTGCCACAAAAGGGGCCAGATCCGGAGCGTCCGTCCGGCTGTGGGACCCTTCGTAGAGTTCTAGGGTCTCGTTTTCGCTGTAGCGAAAGGTATAGGCTTTGCCGGGATCGAGGCGGTAGGTAATCGTATTTCCTTGACTCTGGAAGGAGATAACGAGAGGTATTCCTTCCGTAAAGCGGGCCAAGAAATCGACTTCCAGCCTCATTTCTTTAGGCGGAGTGGTAGCGTGAGCAGGCTTGATGGTATAGGCTACGATCTTATCCGTCAGATTACGTATGGCGATTTCCTCAGCCTGGTATGATGAGGCTTCTTGTGCCGGTCTCAGGTCAGGATCAGTGACCAACCCAGACAAATGAAGCCCTGGAAGTAAGATCGCCGTCAAAATAAAGAGCGAAAAGAATTTTTTTCTCATTGTGGTCAGCCGGAGTATAAGATAGCAAAGTCGTCGCTCCAGGTCAAAATAAAATAGGGAAACAAAGCACTCTCGCTCGCCTCGGGATGGGTTCCTAGCCGGCTTACCTGATAGATAAAAAATCGTCTCGTAAATAAGGATTTTTTCTCGGGGAAAAATTTGTTTCGAGAAAGTAAACATTTTTGGCTGAATTGAGTATTTAATTATGAAGGATTTAATTCCGGAGGTTAATCATGAAAAAGCATGCCTGGTGTGTATCCTTTGTTTTTATTCTATTGTGTCTTTCGGGGCCGGCAGCATCCCAGAACCACATGCAGGGAAAATGGAAGGCCAGGATGGTTGATGGAAAAATCAGCCTTCAAATGCGGATCATCCAAAAAAGAGAATATGGAGACTGGCAATTTTCTCGGAACTTTCAGATGTCCGATTTCGAAGGATTGGAATGGGGAAGGAAGGCTGAATTCCGGTTGGTTCGTGAAGCCGGCACGATAGCCTTCGAAGGAGAGTTTTCTGAAGATTCCGCTTCTGGGAATTTTGCCTTTTATCCCAGTCAGGAATTCAGGGATTTCCTCCAAAAAAAGGGATTCGGGGATGTCGAGGATAAGGATATGATGTTATTTTGCATGAACGACATCTCCATGGAGTATGTCAACGGCCTCTTTGATCTCGGCTATTCGGACCTTTCGCTTTCCCAACTCTTGTCCTTCGCCATTCATGATGTAACGATCGATTTCATCAAGGAAATCCATACCCTCGGGTATAAAAACATCTCACCCTCTAACCTGATTAGCTTCCGGATTCATGACGTCGAGCCCGAATATATAAAGAGCCTTCGGGATTTGGGATACAAGAATCTTTCTCCATCAAATCTCATCTCCTTTGCCATTCACGATGTGGATGTCGATTTCATCAGGGCAATGGATTCAATGGGATACCGGGATATCGATCCCTCAGGGCTTATTTCCTTTGCCATCCATGATGTGACAGCCGATTTTGTGAAAGAGATGGCCTCTCTGGGCTATAAAGATTTGGGGGCTTCGAATCTGATCAGTTTTCGCATCCATGATGTGGAGCCGAGCTTCGTGAGAAAGCTAAGTGACCTGGGGTATAAAAAGCTTTCTCCTTCGAACTTGATCTCCTTTGCTATCCACGATGTGACCCCCGACTTCATCGAGGACATTCAATCCCTGGGATACAAGGATATATCCGCTCAGCACCTAATCAGTTTTCGCATCCACGATGTGGATAAGGACTTTATTGAGCGTATGAATAAAAAATGGGAAGAAAAACTCTCTCCCAGCAAGATTATTAGTCTGAAAATTCATGAGTTCTAGTCTGTTAAAGAGATTTTCTTTTTTTGTCTGGATAGTAAATAACGATTTGAGTATTTTCTGATTCTTGCCTGGTTAGCTTTTTCTGGATAGCCTGCTAGATGGATAGTCCGGTCGATGTGAGGGACAAAAATGTCCAGAATCCAGAGTCCTGTCAGAGTAGAATCTTAGACTGTTCGCGTGAGTCGTTGAAAAGTCATGTCTGAGAGTCCATCCTTCATTTAAATCTCAACTTTTCGGGCGTTCTAAACGTATTAAGTATAGGCTGTCCAAAAACCTTCATCGGCTGGGAGAAAGGGTGGCCGCTCGATTTAGCCTGAAAAAAAAGTAAAAAAGTTGAGGAAAATTGAAACGAAATCGGTTATAATCTAGTTTCACAGTATGTCGATAGGAATTATAGGGGAATGAAAGATGAAGATAATTAATAGATCTTGGGAAGATGATTATCTTCCTTTTGAGACGGAATCCGTCGATTCTGTATATCCTGGCCGGTTAGATTCCGGAGAATGGAGGTTGGAAAACTATCCTGTCAGGGAAGACGTAAATTCAAATTTTTTGGATGAAGGCGATAGGGTGTCTAAAAAAAAGAACGGCAAGAATGGATATAGTGGAGGAAAAATCCCCACTGCTGATACCGTGCGGCTTTATCTGAGAGATATGGGAAGTGTCATGCTCTTGACAAGGGAAGGAGAAATTGCTCTGGCCAGAAAAATAGAGCGGGGGCAAAAACAAATCATCCATGCGTTGGCTAGGACCCCTCTTATCATGGAAGAAGTCCTTCACTTGGAGGAGGAAATAAACAGGGGGCCGGATGTTATCCATTCTCTTTTTGAGTACACCGATGAAGAATTGACTGGAATCCGACTGAAAAAAATCAAATCGAGTGTCCTGAAAAAAATCGAGAGGATCAAGAAGCTGAATTCTGAGATGATAAGGATTCCCAGGAAGAAAAGCACGATATTCACCCGCGGGCGACTTGTCATCCAGATAAGGGAGCTTATCGAGTCTCTGAACATCAGAGAGTGGCAGAGGGAGAAGATCATCGACAAAATTCACGATAAACTTCGTATGGCGCGGAGATTGACCGAGACCAAAGAAGAGCTGGAATTTTTGATTAAAAAGGTCAGAAAAAAGGCGGAAAGAAAAGAACTGGAATGGAAACTCGGAGAGATCAAAAAAACGCTGAATACGGTTCGAGAAGAGACCCACATCTCTCGCCATAGTTCGGACGAGATTCTGTCTCAGCTGGAAAAAGGAAAAAGGGACAGGGATCGAGCCAGGCAAGAAATGGTGGCCGCCAACCTTCGTCTGGTCGTTTCCATCGCCAAAAAATACCAGAACAGGGGCGTTCCCCTTCTCGATCTTATACAAGAAGGGAACATGGGGCTGATGCGGGCAGTGGAAAAGTATGAATACCGTCGGGGCAACAAGTTCTCGACTTATGCCACCTGGTGGATCAGACAGTCCATCACCCGGGCAATTGCTGATCAGGCCCGTACGATAAGAATCCCGGTTCATGTGACCGAGACGCTGCAGAAAATCAAGAAAGCAGCTCAGTCCATCGTGAAAAAGAAAGGAGAAGAACCAACCTTCGAGGAACTGGCTGAAAGGACCAAGATGCCCCTTCAAAAAGTTAGAGACTTGATGAGATTCACACAAGAACCCCTCTCTATCGAGATGCCAGTAGGGCCGAACGGAGATGGGCAAATCTCCGATTTCATCGAAGACAGGGATATCTCTTCCCCCCCGGATAGCGTTATCCATTCCAGCTTGAGGCGAAAGATAAAGGAAGCTCTGAAAAATCTGACGGATCGAGAGACGAAAATATTGGAGATGAGATATGGTCTGACCGATGGCCGGGAGCATACGCTGGAAGAAGTGGGCGAGAGATTCAGCGTGACTCGGGAGCGGATCAGACAGATCGAGATGAAGGCGATCCGAAAACTCCAGAACCCTTCACTAAGTAAAACCCTGAAATCTTTTGTTTAGAGAATATTCCTTTAAGCACCACCCCATTCTAATCCCGGGCCAGATTAGCGCTCATTTTTCCGCTTTGAGGCAAACAAACATTGCCAAAAACTTGCGTTCAAGAAAATTCGAATAACAGCCGGGATCAGATACAAGTTTAGAGTTGATCCGAATTCCGGGAATTTGGGCTGTATTCGAGTGGACCTTTCTTCTTGAAAAGACAAATTGACTTAGCCATTTTTCTTATGATATTCTCCCCCTGAACATACATGGTGGAAACCATGAGCAAACTGCCAAAAGCTCAGAAGAGAAATTCCTCTCAACACAAAACAGGGAGAAGGATGGCTTTTGTTGTCGTGGCTATTATGATCCTCCTGTCTGGATTTGTCCTGCTGAAAAATATCTTTTTGATGAGACCCAATCATATCCCCTCCATTTTTGAAGCGATGGAAGAAGCCACCTTTCTTCCAAGGGATTTTGTATTCGATTTTAGCGTGAAAAATATTACGGGAAGGGGAATCCTCCAATTAAACGTTGGCCCTAGACAATTTGTCCTTGAAGATGGATGGTCACGCCAATTTGAATGGGGAATATGGGGTATAGGGCATGAGTCAAGAATAAAGATTCCTCCCTTAAAAAAAGAATCTCATCTCTTGTATTTGGAATGTTGTCCACTGAAGGTTCCTATAAAAGGACTGCAACAGACCATCCAGGTATGGGTCAATGAAAATGATTGTGGGAAGATAGAACTGAGGCCGAGATGGGACAAATATTTTATTATTATTCCCTCAGCATCTCTCCTGAATGATTCCAACGATATAGTATTATCATATGCTTATTCATTATCTTCACAGGAGTTGGGAACTGGAACGGACACGCGACAGCTAGCTGTCAGATTCAAAAAAATCGGCATATTTGCGGTTTCAAGGCACACTGATATGTCTGAGTCTGACTTCATTAAAAATCTAGAGGAGAACCTCCCCGATGCAGAACGATTCAAGGCAAATTCGGACAGGAAAAGGAATACGATAATCTTCAATCAGCCAGGAAAATTAGTGGTTCCCTATCATTTGCCAATGAATTCGGACTCATTAAAATTTAAACTTGAAGGCGTAACATCGCTCGGAACACCGTATAGTTTTAGGATAAAAATTGACGATCTACATGGCAGAAGTGAAGACCTGGTTGTTATCACATCGGAGAATATTAAAAATTATAGCTCTTCAGGTAGCGGCTTGTTCCGGCTTCCACTTGGAAGCTTTTCGGGAAGATTCTGTTTGATCACATTTGATCTGGAAACGCCACAAAAATCACAACTGAAGATCGTCTCACCTGAATTAAAGTTACAAGGAAAAGAATCTTATGAATCAAAAAAAGATTCATCTTATTATCTTTCTTCAGACTTATCTTCTTTTGATAAATCAAATCCGGACATTGTAATGATTATTCTCGATGCTGCTCGCCCTGATCATTTTGGGTGTTATGGATACACAAAGAATACAACGCCCAACATCGATCGCTTGTCGAATGGATGCCTCCTCTTCAATGATGCTTTTACAATGGCACCCTACACCCTCTGCTCTATCCCTACGATGATTACAGGTGTTTCATTTGCTGACCATGGTGTTATCGGACATGGTCAAAAACTCCATTCAAATGTGAAAACCCTGGCTGAATATCTTCACGAAAACGGCTATTTGACCATTGCCTTTTCGGCAACACCTAATAATTCCGTTTCCAAGGGCTTTGATCAAGGATTTGATGAATTTCATGAAATCTGGGCTGGAACAAAATACAGTAAAAACCGCCGAGATCCTTTCTGGCTTTCCCATCGTGTGAAGGAAAGACTCGAGAAAGGAATAGGTGAAAAACCTCTATATCTACAGCTTCATTATGTTCCTCCCCATGAACCCTATGATCCTCCGCCTGAGTTCGATATTTTTGGAGACGATGACTACAGTGGCCATTATGATGGCTCTCATAATACGCTGAGATCAATCGAGCGGGGAATACTTGTACCTCAAAAATCTGATTTAGAAGAAATCATCTCGCTCTATGATGGAAATCTTTTGAGAGTAGATAATGCTGTGGAATTAGTTCTTGAAACGCTTCGAAAACGCAAAAAGTGGAAAGAGACTGTTATTCTTATCACTTCAGATCACGGAGAGGCCTTTTATGAACATGGTCGGATGGAACACAACACTACCCTCTATGATGAAATGCTTCGGGTCCCTTTTATCCTTCGAATTCCGGAAGGTCACCCATCCACTGAAATTAAAAAAGAAAAAATGGTTAGCCTTGCCGACATCGTACCCACTCTACTGGGATTAGTCAACATTAAACCTGAGTCTTACGTTTCAGGTATCAATATTCTTTCGCAAGGAACGGACAGGCCTGACGATATGGATAGATACCTTATTGCTAGGTCAGGAAGCGAGATTGCCCCTTATTTTTCCTGTCGCACCCAGCGATGGAAAATCATCATTAACGATGCCAGGTATCAACAGCTTTACGACCTGGAAAATGACCCGGGGGAAACCCGTAACATTCTTTATCTGAGGCCTGTTATTTTCTCAGGACTGATGAATGTTTTGTATAAAGAACTATCTCGAAAGCAGTCTGATATATTTTCAGTTGAAAAAGCACGTATGTCAAAAGAAGAGGAGTCTATGCTGAGGTCTTTAGGATACTTAAAGTAACTAAAGAAAACATTTAGTTATCTAAGGGACGTTCCTCAAGGGACCACAATATTCTTTTATTGAAGGGATGCTCCTGGAGAAACCACTCTGCTAATATCCAGAATCAGGTCGCAATCGGATGCAGATCGAAAGTCACCGCACGAGAGGGATATCGTCTAAAGTGCCCCAGATGTAACCTACGATGCCTTTGATGTACCATCTCCCGTTTGAAGGCCGCCATACACCCATATCTGTCTTGCCGTCTCCGTTGTAGTCTCCTGGCACGGGGATATCTCCCGCCGTTCCCCACACTGCACCTGCAACACCTTTGATATACCATCTGCCATTTGAGGGCCTCCACACTGCCAAGTCAATGGTGCCATCCCCGTTGTAATCTGCAGGAACAGGGATGTCACCCGCAATCCCCCAGATGTAATTCCCGACACCCTTGATGTACCATCCTCCGTTAGATGGACGCCAGACTGCTATTTCTGTAGACCCATCTCCGTCGAAATCTCCCGGGACAGGGATGTCTCCGGCTTTCCCCCATGCATATACCCCTGTGCCTCTCACATACCACCTGCCATTCGAGGGTCTCCAGACGGCGATGTCTGTTTTTCCTTTGACATCTCCGTCATAATTTCCGGGAACGGGGAAATCACCTGATATGCCCCAATGCAAGATTCCTACATCCTTCACATACCATCTTCCGTTTGGCGGTCTCCACACAGCCAAATCCGTGATCCCGTCTCCATTGTAGTCTCCATTAGCCGGAATGTCGCCCTCGCGGCCCCACAGGAAATTCCCGATTCCCTTTATGTACCATCTTCCATTCGATGGCCTCCAAACTGATACATCCGAGGAGCTGTTTCCATCAAAATCGTGACCGTCGAATATCAGGAGCATGGGTGAGGAAGTCGGCATTTTTGTTATGATGGCATCATCGAGTCCGTTGAAGCTTGAATCAATGGCCCCAGGAGTGATGGGAAAATCGCCATAATCTGAACGTCCCGCAGCGAAAACGTTACCGCTTGCGTCCACCGCTATCGCATGATAGCGATCTCTGTCGCTTCCTCCCAGAAAAGTGGAATAGAGAAGAATTGTTCCGTTACTGTTGATTTTTGAGACAAATGCATCTTCAACGCCATTATAACCCGGATCAAAAGAAAAAGGGGTGGTGGGTAGATCCCCGGACCAGGTTTCCCCCGTAATATAAACATAGCCTTCGCTGTCAAGCGCCATCGCCAGAGCAGCGTCATGGCCGCTTCCACCGAAATACGTGGAATAGCCAAGAGCATTTCCGGTAGGATTGATCTTCGTGACGAACGCATCGTAGTTACCGCCATTATACTTCACACTGTAGGCACCCGGGGTCGTAGGAAAATCGGTGGACTTGAGAAATCCTGCCACATAAGCCACACCGCTTCCGTCGATCGCTATTCCTTGACCCGAATCCTCATCGCTACCGCCTAAATAGGTGGAATAATGCAGCCCCGTTCCCTTGTAATTCATTTTTGCAACGAATGCATCACTATTGCCATTGTGGGTTATATCAAAGGCGCCTGGAGTGGTCGGAAAATCGCTGGAGTCGGTGTAGCCGGTTAAAAACACGTTCCCTTCTCCATCAACGGCTATTGCATTAGCCCTCTCATGATAACTTCCTCCTAATAATGTCGAAAAAAGCAAGGCTGTACCTTTTGAATTGATTTTTGTAAGGAATACGTCGGTATGGCCGCTGATGATTTTACTGTAGGCATCTGGAGTTACGGGAAAATCGCTGGAGCCGGTATCTCCTGTGACATAGACATCTCCGTTTCCGTCACAAACGATTCCTTCTGCAGCTTCATAGCTACTTCCCCCCAAGTACGTGGAAAAAATGAGATCCGTCCCTTTGGCGTTGATTTTTGTTATGAATACATCAGCATAACCACCAAAACTGGCATCAAAAGCACTTGAGGTTGTGGGAAAATCACTGGATGCCGTGCGTCCTGCGACATATGCATTTCCTTCTCCATCGACGGCTATTCCCCAGCTTAATTCTTGGTCGCTTCCTCCTATAAATGTCGAATAAAGCAGATTTGTCCCTGAAGCATCAATCTTGGCCACGAAAATATCTCTCCCGTTGTAAAACGTATCATAGGAGCCAGGAACCGTGGGAAAATCACTGGAATCTGTAAATCCTGTGACATAAGCATTCCCGCTCCCATCAATCGCTATGGCATAGGCCGAGTCATCGTATGTCCCACCCAAGTAGGTGGAATAGAACAGATCGGGATCGATAACAAGTTCTTTATCCCTTTCGTATGCTTCTGCTTTAAATCTTATGGTGTTGTCTCTATCCAAAACATATTCTGTCTCGATCCTGACTTTCTGCCCGTCGATTACCTGAATACTGAAGGGCACCCCTTCCCTCAATACGCCTCTTATTGTCTCGATCTCCAATTCTCCCCGTTCATTTACTCGTAGATGTTTTGCTCCTTCGTACCGGATTGCGATATCGCTGACATTCCCTCCTTCTTTGATCCTGTATTCGTGCTTTATCTTCCCTCTTCTGGCATACACCAGAAGGTCGACATGGGGATAAAGGCCGTTGTATAGGACACGCTCATATGAAGGTATCCCTCTTACCCAGTTCCGTTCATCTTTTCCACGAAAAAAGCTTATACTTGTTTTTCTCTTCCCCAGTCCTTTTGGTTCGACTTCTTCTCTCGCTCCCACAAAAAGCATGCGCAGATTTTCTACCTTGGCTCCTCTGCCTCTCTCGCTCCGCGCGTACTCTGAATTTCGGCCCTCGGTTTTTCCCCTTTCTCTCCTTTGGATGAATTGATAGACGATCTCTGTTGGCGAAAAGTAAGCGTTCATATTTGACACTTGAAAGTGATACCTCACTTGTGCGTCCAATTGTCCCCTATTCTGGATGAAATATGATGGGAAAGGCTTGATGGTCTGGATGGGATTTTTTAAAGGGATATTTTGGAAACTAAGCTCTTGATCGATGGATGATAGCGATCGAATCGAAAGGACTGTTGAAAGAAGATAAAAAAGAAAAATTCTCATGCAAGATTTTTTCACTGTGCCGCTCCTTCTCTATTCCATTAAATAGGATAGTGATTGCTCGCACGGCAGTCAAGGGATGTATTTTCCTTCTCTCTCTCTTTTTTAACCTGCCGTAAATCGAATATGCAATAAACAGTAACTGGTTTTGGAAGGTCCAGCATCGAAAAATTTATCTGACCAGCGGGATATCCCCGGCCACTCCTCAGGCGTCGCTTCCTATACCTCGAGATACCATCTTCCGTTCGACGGCCGACACACCGGGATGTCTGTCGTTCCATCCCCATCGTAATCTCCATGAACAAGAATATCCCACCTTCCTCCCTATGAATAGATCCCAACCTCTCTTCATATACCATTCCCCATTCGAAGGCCTCCAGATTGGCCCATCAGAGGAGCCATTTCCGTCGAAATCATGACTGCAGAAAGCAGAAAGAACGAAAAAAAATTCATCCGCTCCCAAATCTAATTCCGCAACTCCCTTAATATCTTCGTCAATCTCCATCGATTGGCCATAAACATCAAAGCCATATAAATCGGAGACACCATCCGGCTCCATTCGTCAAGGCCACATTCTTGGATATCGTATGATGGATTATGTAGGCACCACCCGGTGTGCCAGAGGTTGTGGTATTAGACCGACAGAAGGCTCCTCCGCCGAATGTAGGGGTGTTCCTAATCAATATTCTTTTAAAAATCCTTCATCCGAGGCCTGATATTTTTTCAAGGCTTTTGAATGTATGGTATGGGGAAATATCTCGAAAGCGCCCTTATTTTTCGACTATTTTATAGACGTGGTACTGCATGCCTCGCAGGCGATCCAGAAGATAAATCCTGTCGTTCTTGATATAGATGTCATCCGCGAATTTGTCGAGCTGGAGGCTTCCGAGCAGGACTCCATCGGAGTCATACACTTCAAGTTGATACATATCCGTATCGACGACATCGGTGTTTCCCTGCACGGAATAAGATGTCGATCTCTGGCCTCCCATCATTTGGACCTGAACGTTCGTCGCCACCTCTTCTTCCTCTTTGATCTGTCTTTTATTGGTGACGACCCATACTCTAGCCTTATCGTCAACGGCGATCCCGTTGGCGACTCTGTTCATGTCCGGCATCCGGACGACCATGGTGCCTCCGCCTCCGGACCGGCTGCCCTTTGTCTTGGGGGCCGAGACATCGTAGTTCAGCTCACGGTCAGCCCTCCACAAAAGTTTCCCTTCCGGAGAATATTTCTCGATCCTGTTCTGGTAGTCAAAGGCTACATAGACGCTGCCTACTTTATCGACGAAGAAATGAAAACGGTTTCCCAGCCTGTTCACCAGAAAATCTTTATAATCTTTCTGGTCGCCGAATTCGGTTAGGACTTTTGCCTCCTGATTAAGAACTTTGATCAGCTTGGGCAGCTCTTCTTCTGCCCCCCTTCCAATCTCAAGGCTGAAGGCAGAGGCTCCTTTCCCCTGGATTATTTTACCGTCTCTGATCCTTATAACGCCAGGAGACTCATCTCTCATGTTGATATCTTTGTCGAAGGTCCCATCGGGTTTGAGGATATGAATCTTCTGGTTTCCCGAATCTGCAACATAGATGTTTCCTTGGGCATCGATATCGATGGATTGGGGATACTGGAATTCTCCGGGTCCCTGTCCCTGCCTACCGAAGGATGCGAGGAAATGGCCTTCAGGATCGAACTTCTGGATGCGGTGATTGCCAGAATCCAACACGTATACATTCCCTTCATTGTCGACGGCAATGTCGGAGGGCATGTAAAACAGAACGTTCTCGTCATCGGATTCCAGATCGCCGATGTTTCCAATGTATTCCAAAGAAATCTTGGCCTGGTTCCCCCATTTACCTGTTTTTTCATTGTGGATGAGACGAATTCCGTCCTCGGTTTCGATTTTTTGGGAAAAGGAAAAACCAACGGATAAAGATAAGAGAATAATGAAATAAACTGTCCATCGTAAAATTTTTGTCATTTTCCGTCCTCCTCAAGAACTTAAAACTTCCTAGCGGGAGAAAATGTTGCATTTGTTCATAAAGTTGTCACGCTTATTTCGGTTTAAGGCAAACAAACATCGGCAAAAAATCATCCTCGAGAAAAGTGGAGTGCTCGAACTTGAGCTCTTCGACAATGAATCCCGTTTCTTCCAGAAGTCTGTGCCAAGTTTGCTTTTCGAATAAGCCCCAAAGATGGGAATCGGTGTGGATTTGGAGTTTTTTTCCTTTCCGGACAAGATAGAGAAATGTCATCTCGAAGTGATTATCCGAAGGATCCGGATCGAAGCTGTTCTCGATAAAGGTTACCTGGGTGTTTCCTTTGGTGTGTGTGGAGGCTATGGTCCTGTTTTGTTTGAAGCTTTCAAAGCTCTCTTCAGCAAAGGTAAGGAAAATCCCACCGGAATTGAGATGGTGGTAAGCGGTCTGGAAAGTGCGAAGCAGGTCATCTTTGGTTATCATGTAATTGATGGAGTCGAGAGCGGTCACGGCATCGAAGGATGTCCCGAGCCTTATCGTTCGCATATCTCCGCAGAGATAGTGCAATCCCGGATTGAGGCCTCTGGCCATTCCGAGCATCTCTGGGCTCAGATCGAGGCCTGTCACTTCGAAATGCTTTTTAAAAGTGTAATCGTTACGGCCGCCCCCGCAGCCCAGATGGAGAAGAGTCCGGACTTTGATAGCGGCTTTCTCTTTTATGGTGCGGCTAAAAAATTCCGTCTCTTCCACATAATCCTCGGGAGGGCTGACGATTGGCCAGATCCAACTCAGGTCATGGTACAGCCGTCGGGCGTCTTTCTTGTCTGGTTCATTCAATCCAGATTCCCCATGATGTATTTTTTATTTAGTTTCAGGTTTTTCATCAAATTCAGGGGGATATTTCACCGTTCCTTGGATTTCTTCCAAGGCTTGTGGGACCAACTCGTGGACCATGAAGGCTTCATCCGGAACAGGGAAGCCGACCTCCAGGCCTTGAGGCCGGGCAGAGATGAATCCGAACCGCGGATAATAGTCAGGATGTCCGATGACCACCACGATTTTATGTCCTAGCCGGCGGCAACGAGCCAGGCCTTCCAAAACGAGCTCGGACCCGATGCCTTGGTTCTGGAAGGCAGGAAGAACGGCCATGGGGGCCAGGGAAAGAGCCGGGATTTGCCCTTTTTTCGTCTCTATGCTGACAGGGCTGAACAGGATATGGCCGACGATTTTGCCATCTTTTACAGCTACCAGCGACAAATCCGGGATAAAACGGAAGGATTTTCGAATCCGGCGGATAAGCAACGATTCATCTTCCTGACCGAATGCCAAGCTGTTGACCTCATGGATGGTGTCTGCATCATCTTTTTTTTCTGCTCGTATCACAATCATAATTTTGGCCTTGTTGAAGAAATCAATTATAAACGGTCTTGGAGGAAAAGTCCTCCTGTATCTGACGAGGCGTTTATCCTACAGAATTGTCCTACTTCTCAAAAATAGTATGGGCTTCGCTGCAGTCTTTTTTAAGGTGCCGGTCATCGGGTCGGCCCCTCGAATAAATCAAATGGTATCGAATTGTCTGTTGTCAATCGAGGCCTGATTTGATAATCTAGCAACCAGATTTTTAAAAGACGTTATGGTTCAAATCGAGACTTTTTCAAGAGGAGGGGAGGGAAATGTCCTGGAAGAGGAGAGAATTCTTGAAAGCCAACGCGCTGGCAGCGCTTGGATGGACGGTGAAAATGGGTGAAATCAAACCATCCCGCAATCTTGTTGACAAGAAGACAGTGAGACTCGGGGTGGTGGGCACCGGCAACCGGGGACGAGGACTGCTCGGTATTTTGCTCGGAATGGAAGGAATCGAGATTCCTGCACTCTGCGACATAAACAAGGAACACCTGGCCTTGGCTTATGATATGGTGGTCAAGTCTGGAAGAAAGAAACCGGAAGGCTACTGGAACGATGAATATGTTTTTAAACAGTTGATGGACCGAGATGATCTAGACGCCGTGATTATCGCCACCTACTGGGAGTGGCACACCCCGATGGCTGTCTATGGAATGAAGTCCGGCAAGTATGTGGGAGTGGAGGTCCCAGCGGCTTATACCTTGGAGGAGTGCTGGGAGCTGGTCGATACCTATGAGGAGACAAAGATTCCCTGCATGATGCTCGAGAACTGGAGCTTCCGCCGCGACAACCTGGCGGTGCTGAACATGATCCGACGGGGCCTGATAGGGGAGGTTGTCCATTGTCACTGTGCTCACTCTCACGACTGCATCGACCATTGGTTTTTCCATCCGGAAACTGGAGAGGACCGGTGGGCGGCTAAATACCTGCTCCAGCATAACCGCGATCAGTATCCCACCCATCAGCTCGGCCCGGTCATCAGTTGGATGGATATCGGTTGCGGTGATTATTTTGACTACATCACCTCGACGGCTACGGATTGCTTCGGTATCAACGATTATTTTAAGCGCCGCTTCGGGCCAGACCACCCCAACGCGAGAAGAACATATGCCCAAGGAGATATCGTCAGCACCGTGGTCAGGACCAAGAAGGGGAAGTCCATCGTCATCAACTACGATATGCAGCTTCCCCGACCCTATGATAACCGGTGGATGATACAGGGAACCAGGGGCATCTACAACGAACAGAGAAATGCAGTCTACCTAACCGGGATCAGCCCAGAATACCACTCTTGGGAATCGTTCGACCCCTATCAAGAAAAGTACGAGCATGGCTGGTGGAGTGCCATCGGGGATGATGCTGGCGAATTTTCACACGGAGGGACAGATTTTTTGGAATTGAAGCTCTTCATCGAGGCGGTGAGAAAAAGGACGCAAACCCCGATCGATGTCTATGACTCGGTGATTATGAGCGTTAATGGGCCGCTGTCGGAAGAATCCATTGCTAAGGCCAGTGCTGCGGTTCAAGTTCCGGATTTCACCCGTGGCAAATGGCAAACCCGATCCCCCCGCTTTGCCCTGGAAATTAATGACTAGCTAATGGTGATAGCTAATGGTGGATAGCTAATGGTGACAGGTTACTAAATTATTATTTCTATAGATACTATAATTTAGTAACCTGTCACCATAATTTGTCACCATAATTTCATCTGTTGCCAGAAAAACAGGAAAATGAGGAGAGGACAGTGGGAAGAAAATTAAAGATAGCCGGTATGGTGTTGATCCTTTTGATCGGAGCCATTCTTATAAGTGGTATCCTGTTTGTTCGATCTATAGCCCGAAGAGGGCTTCCGGACTATGAGGCAAACCCAGAGCTTAAAGGCATGACCGATGAGGTCATCGTTTACCGGGATGCTTACGGAGTTCCCCATATTTATGCTCATAACGAGAATGATCTCTACCGTGCAGCCGGATACTGCATGGCTCAGGATAGGCTCTGGCAGATGGACCTTCTTCGCAGGGCCTGTACCGGACGCCTTTCCGAGATATTCGGCGAGGACCTTGTCGAGACCGATCTTTTGATGCGTGCCCTCAGGATGACTGACAAGTCCCGGCTGGTCTTGGAGAGGACAGAAGAACATATCGTTCAAGCCGGGAAGGACTTTGCCGATGGCGTGAATCAGTATATCGCAACCCACCTGAAAAACCTCCCTCCGGAATTCATCATCCTCCGATATAAACCGGAAAAATGGTTGCCGGAACACTCCCTCAATCTGGTGGGATACATGTCCTGGGATCTGAAAATGTCCTGGGAGACGGAGGTCCTCCTGGACAGGATCAAGAAAAGCCTCGGAGAGGACAAAGCCAGAGATCTCTTCCCGGACATGGCTCTGCATAAGACTCTGGTCTTTCCTAATTTTAATGGGATATCGGAAAATCTAGACTTCTCCTCAACTCTTTTGAGAGCCAACCGCCATCTTCGGGAGCTGGGCCTCGCGATTTTCGATGCCAGCAACAATTGGGCTGTTTCGGGCAAAAAGAGTGTGACAGGCCAGCCGATTTTGGCCAATGATATGCATTTGGGACTTTTCGCTCCCGGGATCTGGTACCAGATGCACCAGGTTGTTCCAGGAAAATTGAATGTGACCGGCGTGGTTCTTCCCGGACAACCCTTTATCGTGGCCGGGCACAACGACCGTATCGCATGGGGATTCACCAATGTCATGGTGGATAACACGGACTTTTATCTTGAAAAAATAAATCCTGAAAATCCCCATCAGTATGAATTGAACGGCAAGTGGGAGGAGATGGAAGTGAGCAAAGAGGAGATTGAAATAAGGGGAGGCCAAACAGTTCAAGAAGAGCTGAGATTCACTCATCGTGGGCCCATCGTATCCCGGTTTCATGACGTGGAGGATGTGGCATTATCCATGCGCTGGGCCGGCAATGACTATTCCAACGAACTCCGGACCGTTTACCTTCTCAACCGGGCGGCAGGCTGGGACGATTTCAAAGAGGCGATGAACACCTTTCTTGCCGTTAGCCAGAATACAAATTATGCGGATGTGGACGGGAATATCGGACTCTACTGCTGTGCGGGCGTTCCCCTCCGGAAAGGCGGAGACTCCAATGCCATTCTTCCCGGATGGACGGATGAATTCGACTGGCAGGGCTATGTCCCCTTCGACAGGCTGCCCCATAGCTTTAATCCAGAAAGCGGTTCTGTTTCTAGCGCCAACGACAAAACAGTGGGCGATGATTATCCCTATTACATAAGCCACTGGTTCGCCCTTCCCTACCGCATCGACCGCATCAGAGAAATGCTCGAAGAGAAGGAAAAACTTTCGATACAGGATTTCCAGCGCATGCAGTCAGACCAGAAGTCCAAGCTTGTCGAGAAAATCCTTCCCATTCTCATCTCCGAAATCAGGAAATCAGATGGATTGAACGCGCTGGAAGCCCAAACCCTCGCAATGCTTTCTTCCTGGGAAGGAATCCTTTCCGCGGCAAGTTCTGAAGCTTCGATCTTCGAGAAATTTTTTGGGTTTTTCCTAGAAAATCTCCTTCTGGATGAGATGGGAGACGACCTTTACCGAGGTTTCATTTCAAGTTCCTTGCTGTATGAAAATGCCTTAGAGCATTTTATGACTGTTCTAGAATCATCTTGGTTCGATGATATCCGGACCGGAGAAAGGAAAGAAACATTTGCGGACATCGTGCAGAAAAGCTTCAAAGATACGGTGGCTTTCTTCGATGCCGGGATGGGCTCGGACCCGAAAAACTGGCAGTGGGGCAAAATTCATCGCCTGACGCTTGAACATCCACTGGGAAGCGTGAACATTTTGGACCGACTTTTTAAATTCAATAACGGACCTTATCCGTTGGGCGGAAGCTCTCACACCGTGTGTCCAGGATTCTATTCTTATGCCCTTCCCTTTGCAGTGACAGTCGGGGCTTCCCACCGCCATATCTATTCGTTGGCCAATTGGGATGAATCCCTGACTGTTGTCCCAACAGGCGTTTCAGGCATACCTGCCAGTCCCTACTATTGTGATCAGACTTCGCTCTATGTCGCCAACCGCTATCATCCGGATTATTTTTCCAGGGAGAAAGTCGAAAAAAACGCCAAACACGTGATGATAATTAGTAGAAAGTAGGGGTTAGAAGCTATATCTTCCCTGAGAGATTTCGTAGAGGGTTATCCAGCCTGATATGTGCAATCGCTCATCTTCATCTTAAGAAAGAACTTCAATCGATCTTTTTGAGGGCAATAAAGCCTTCCTTTCCGGGGATCGTGATACCTAAAACGTCCCCTTCGTCGTTCAGCTTGAATCCCAGCCGGGAATCGATGCCTGTATCAATCCTGTAGCCGGCATACACCTCCTTCGAGACAGGCATAAACGGAATGGTCATATCTCCAGGCGGGGGAGTGGGGCCAACTCCCACATTTTTTCCGTCCCGCCAAATGAGGATAAAATACACACTTCCTTTTTCGCCTTTGAGCTCCACATAGGTCATGGCCGCCTTCTGAGCGTTGAAGGTCGAAGGCAGAGTTCCTATCGAAGAAACTTTTTGTATTGCCCCTGTGCGGGGTTTGTACATTTTCAACCTCTCTTCGATCAGATCATGGACAGGTCCCATGCGTTGTTGTCTGTTATAGAGGATATCCTCGAAAGGTTGATAATCTCCTTTGACGGCTGCAAGGAATACAGATTCAGACAATCTGTTCAACTCCTCGAAATAGCTGGGATTCGGATTCTCCGGATCGAAGAGCAGAGTGATAGCGTCCTGTCCCCGGGCAGAGATGACCAGTCTTCCCTCTTTTTGCTTTACTTCGAGGGAGCCCCCGCCTTGAAGCTTGTATGTGCCTTCGTACTTCCGAAGTTTTTCGGGCTCGGCCGGCTCGACCTCTAAAGGAATGGCCACCTCTCCGCCGAAAGCCAAGGTCTCGATCTTGTCCCGTACGGCTTCCATCAGGGTCTGCTGACCGAAGCTCTGGTTGCAGAACAGGATGGTGACCACTTTGGCATCGATGTACCGCCTCATTTCGGAACTGCTCCCCAGCATGCTGCCCCCGTCGTGCTGGATCAGCAATCCCATCTCCCTATCCAAAACATCCCATCCGTATCCATAATCGTTCAGATAAGGAGTGAATATCTTTTTCTTGGCTTCAGCCGATAAGATCTTATCATCCAACAGGGCGAGGTGCCATTTGTACATATCCTCTGTGGTGGAGAGAATGCCTCCATTTCCAAGAAGATGCCACTGTGGATAATTTTTTTCCAGAGGTGTTCCGTTATCCTTCTCCCCCACATACCAGTGGGCCACCACCTTCTTGTCCCATTCGGGCATCCGATATCCGGTAAATCTCATCCCGGCAGGAAGGAAGATGTTTTTGTTCATGAATTCTTCATAACCCTGGCCCGAAACCTTTTCGATCACAGCGGCCAGCATACTGTAGCCTGCGTTGGAATAGCCGAACTGTTCCCCGGGCTTGAATCTCAAGGGAGCATCCAGAGTTTTTCTCATTGTCTCGTCTCGGGGTGCGACGACATAATCCGGCCCCAGCGCATCGACGACTCCCGAGGTGTGGGTCAGCAGGTGATGAAGGGTGATTTCTCGCTTGTCTTCGGGGACATCATCGAAATATTTCGTGATCGGGTCACCAGTATTCAGCTTCCCCATCATCTCCAGTTTCATGATTCCCGCCGCAGTGAATTGTTTGGTGACCGAACCCGTGCTGAATACCGTCTCGGAGGTGTTGGGAACATGCCCGGAACGAACGGCTAGTCCATATCCCTTATTGAGAATGATCTTGCCATCTTTGACCACCAGCAGGGCTCCCGAGAATCCGAAGGGTGTGATCCGAGTCAAATAGAGGTCCAGCTTTTTCGCTACCTCCCCATCCACGACGTTCTTCGTGGCCAGAGCTTTCCGGGATGAGCCCATAGCGCTCATAATCATGAAAGTGAAAAGAGAAATGATCCCCAAATATCTCCAGAATGGCGAATGAATTTTTCTCATTTTCCCTCCTGGTAGGCTCACTTTTTTTTATTTATGATAACTGGCAGGCGCCTTCGAAAGTTGCATGCCTCTTTGAATTCCTCCGGCCAAAAAATTTTTCCATCCGTACCCGGCGGTGAAACAGTGGAGGATTTCTGTCAAAGCCTGTCACAGAAAAAAATGTCTGTCAAGCTTCTTCTTTTATCCATCAGTGATCTGTACCCAATGAGGCGAGAAGGGATTCCATTCCGCTTATCCGGCTTTTGATCAAACACCCACCTGAATCGAGCTGTTTGCGTCGATGAAAAAAGATGTGCCACAAAAAAGCAACACGAAAAAAGCAGCCGCTAGGAAGGCCTTCTTTCAGACCGTCTTCCTGACGGTATATTTTCCCTGACCTTTTCGTAAAGAAAGGCCGCTTGGATGTAACGATCGGCTGCTGCTGCGTATTCTTTTTTTTCGAAAAGAAGATTGGCCTGATCTTCCTCTACCTGTCCCTTTTCGTAAAACCAGGAGGCATCCTCAGGAATCCCAGATATGTTGATATTGGCCTTTATTCCTGTGACATGGTTTTTCAGGATTTCGACAGCCCGAGGATCGTCCCCTCCCTGGATGCTGTAGGAGAAGATCTTGCCCAGGATGCTGTAAAGGATTTTGGCGCTCGAAAAATCTCCTTTTTCATAGGCTTCGTCAGCGTCCTTTTCCTTTTCCGTTGCCAGCCGGAATAACAGGTTTTGCCGGACGGATTCATTCCTTGCCAAGGCAGAAAACCTGGCCTGTCCCATCGAGAGCTTGGCACGGTCTGCTCCCTCCTTTTGCCTGACCACCTCGAGAAGCTTCCTCATCTCGGTCTGGCTTTCTTCATAACTTTTCTGGGCTTCTTCCTCTTTGCCTTCCCCCTGCAGCTTTTGTCCTTCCCTGAGTTTGCTTTTGATTTGGTCGATAGTCTCTCTAGAAGAGCCTTCTGTGGGAAGCTGCTCTTTGATGGAATTCAAGAAATTATCGATACCTTTTATGTCCTCTTCGTCCATGTACTTCATCGCCTGGGGGCTTAAGGTGGCGAATGCCCTCCACAGATATTGCGCACCCGTGCTGATTTTTGAAGGATCGATAATTTTCTCCACTTCTTTGGGCAAATAACGTCTGAAATCGGGAGAAGTGACGATCTGTCCGATTCCGCCTCGGGATTGCGTCTCCTCTTTTTTTTGCTCCGCTTCGGTCTTCTTCTCCTGTTTCTCTTCTGGAATGCCCATCAAGACAGTCCCTTCTTTTTGTGCTTCGGCGCTGTCTCTGCCCTTTACGGATTCAGCGGTCACAAAAGGTTTTGGTGGCGCCGGAATCGTCTGATTGCTGAACCTGCTGTGCCTTTCGGGAAGAAGCTGCCATATGACGATGGCCGCGATGATCAGCACCAGCAGAGCGACAGCCGGAACGAGAAATTTTTTCATTTTAAACGAGACAGTTATCTCTTTCGAGGTTTGTGATTTGACCGGGGATACTATTTTCTCAGTAGTAGGCAGGCCTTCGGCGATATTTTTCAAAACAGCGAGGAGGTCTTCGACGCTCTGGTATCGTTTCTCTTTTTCTTTTTCCATGCACTTGAGGATCACGCGGCTGAGCTCTCCAGGAACCTGGATGTTGAGCTCTCTGGGATCGGGAGGGGATTGGCTTTTGTGCTTCATGGCGATGCTCAAAGGAGTTTTTCCTTCGAAAGGCACCCTTCCTGTGAGCATCTCGAAAAGGATCACACCCAGAGCATAGATGTCCGATCTCTGATCCACATCCTCGAGCTCGGCCTGTTCAGGGGACATGTAATCCGGCGTCCCGATCAACATGCCTTGAGTGGTCATCCCGTCTCCTTCGAGAAAACGGGCTATTCCGAAGTCCATAATCCGCGTGTTGCCTTCGGAGTCGATCATGATGTTCTGGGGCTTGAGGTCTCGGTGCAGGATACCATGCTGATGGGCTTCCGCCAGTCCCTCGCAAATCTGTGCGGCGATGGATAGGGCTTTTCCCACAGTAAGCTGTCCGGACCTTTTGATAAACCTTTTCAGGTCTTCGCCCGGCACATATTCCATGGTGATGAAGTGAGAGGTGCCCTCCTCTCCGAGGTCGTACATGCGGCACACGCGCTTATGCGATATTTTCCTGGCCAGCCTCAGCTCGGTGTTGAATCGCTCGATGGCCTTTTCGTCGGCGCTGATTTCCGGGCGGATGAGCTTGAGGGCCACGACTTCTTTGACTCTCCTATCGTAAACCTTATAGACCCTGCCCATGCCTCCTTTTCCCAGCTCCTCGATGACCTCGTATCTTCCGGCGAAAGTTGTTCCCCGTTCCAGTTCTGAGGCAGGCATTTGAAGCGTTTTGGTAATAGATAGGGCGTGTTCTTCTCCTTCCGGAAGCGGAGTTGCGCATTTCCGGCAAAATCGACTGTCCGGAGGATTGTCCGCCAAGCATTTCGGGCACTTCATCTCATATGACCTTCCATCGATTGACCATCATTTTATTAGACGCTCCGAGTTGGGAACTCTTCCCTTTGTCAATTTCTAACATAGGCGTCTTTTCTTGTCAAACGGCTGCACTCGTCCATAGCATTGGTGATGCCCGCTTTTATCGTTACTCGAAAGCTTCCCTCGATCTGCCATTCCATTGACTTTCCCAGACTGTTTTTTCAATATCTCCAGATAATATAAACGAGAGAAACGGGCAAAATGGTTACATGGTGCGAAAACCCTAATGGTTCGATAACTGATTTATTCCTGAATATTTATCAGAATTTAACAGAAAATTTATATTGAATTAACTTTATCCCCTTAGATTTACCGATCCATAGAAGATAAGTAAATCCTTGATGAACCCGGTGCGTGGGGCCAGATTCGGATCGAAATTCCGGGTTTGGCCTCTTTTTCAATATGAATCCGGTTTTTCCTTTTCCCAGAACAGAAAAGGATCGAAAAATCCCTGCCGGGCTGGATAGGTGAGAATCCCGTCTTTGAGCCGGGCAAAGGGAGCGAGCCTATGCTGGCATAGATCGTGTGCGTCCAAAATATGCCAAATCTTATGGCCTTGACTCGAAAGGTAATCAGAGATGAGCCTTCTGTGGCACTTCCAGTATAATCTTTCCGCGCACATAAAGACGGTCTTTTTTCCTTCTGCCAGCTCTATGAGCCTTTGAATTCCCGATTTGAACCTATCGCTGAGCATATAGTCGGCATAGATGCGGAATCCTCCAGCCTTCCATCCGGTATTCGGCGATTGTTCTCCCAGTCCATCTGATTCTTTCCGGTATCCTCCCAGCTCCTTTCCCAGCCAGCGGTATTCGATGGCAGCTTGAGAAAGGCTGGTTTTCAAATTATCCCCGTTGAATTGGGGGTATTTGGAGGAGGAAGGGAAAGCTCTGACATCGGCCAGAATTCCTATCCCCTGCCTGTCCAGGATTGAAATGAATTCTTCTATCTGTCGTATGGAATGCCCGATGGTGTAGAACTCCATTTTCTGAAATTATAGCCCCCATTATTAAGATTTTCAAAAACATCTTTAATCCTTCATACCTCTCAATCTGAAGAAAAGCTCCTCCACAGCCAGCTGATGATTCAGGCATAGCGGTTCATCTCATCAGGCCTGAGAGAGTGAAGGAGAGAGAAGGAGAGAGAAAGACGACCTATAACGTGACACTCGAGCGCCCTTTTTTCGCCCTCTGAGGTGATTTCACGGTTTTAGGGATTCTTCTCTGATTTTGGATGTGAATAATGACGTGAGCGAGAGGTGCATTGACTTTTTGTGCGCTGAAATGTATCTTTCCCCATTATGTTTGCCCACCATGCTTTATCCAGTTCGAAAAATAGTATTTCTGCCTTTTGTTTATTGATGTTTTTTCTATTTCTTTTTTGTCTTTTCTTTTCCCCTCGCTTTGTATGTGGTCAAGACGAAAAAATGGTTAGCGCCGAGACCTATGTTTCTCATGATGGAGTCCATCCTGGAGGAATGATCAAAATAGCGATTGTCTTGGACATCCTGCCGGGCTGGCACATCCATGGAGCAGAGCTGGCCGACCGATTTCTCATCGCTTCGGCCCTGATGATCGAGGAAAATGACGAGATCGAGGTTTTGGAAACCTACTATCCCGAAGCTCGATCACAGCTATACAGCTATTCAGAAATCGAACTCCAGGTATACGAAGGAGAGGTTGTATTGGGCGCTCTCCTAAAAATCAGCAAGGATGCCACGGTGGGAGAAAAGACCTTGAAGGCTGGGTTTTTGTTCCAGGCCTGCGATGACCAATCCTGCATGGCCCCCAAGACCCTTGATCTGGAGATCCCCGTCCATGTAGTGCCGCACTCGGCAGAAATCGAAGAGATCAATCAGGCGGTATTTTCAAAAATAAAATTCAAAAAATATAAATTCTTTCCCTTATAAAATAGTTGAATCATCCCCTGGAAATTCCCTGTTTTGAGAAGCCCATCGGCCTCACCGATTCCCGGGTTGTGGAAATCTGAACGAGGTCGTGACGATTCTTTCTAGATGGTATTCGACCATTGTTGAATTTTCAATTGGCCCGCCCTATAATGGGGCGAAAGATGAAAATTCCCTTTCTGACGAAGCTTCTCCAGGCCATATTGTCTTCTGAGAAGGAAAGGCGCCGTGAGCCCAGGAGAAAGGATGAACTTCCGATCGAAATGGAAGTCATTTCAGGGCCTGAGGGTTCATCGCATACGAATATCCTTTATGCCCAGATAAAAAATATATCCCCTGGAGGATTGAAGGTTTTTTCGAATGTGTTCCTGCCGAAAAATACCTCGATAAAATTAAAAATTACGCTTCCCGACTCAGGGAAATCAATCGAACCGATGGGAAAGTTGGTGTGGATAAACCATGTTGGTGAAAAAGATATCTACGAGATGGGGATAGAATTTAAAAGTGCCTCGCCCCTTATTTTATGCACTCTTCTGGAATACGTCTATACGGATTGGGAATAAAGGGGATCGTCATTGTGCATGGATTGATGAGCATTCACATATTAATCAATAAACTCGAAGGAGATTTTTCATGAAAACGAGATATGGGTCGCTGATGGCATTTTGGATCGTTTGGCTTATTCTTTCCACAGGGACTTTCGCCCTTGTTCAGGAGACGGATTATGAAGCCCTTCTCGGAGAGTGGGATGTGCAAACAGAGGACGGGCAGTATTCGTTTGTCTTCACTTTTACGATGGAGAACGATACGTTGAGTGGAATGTTCCAAGGATCAACAGGAGAGGTCGAGATGGAGAACCTTTCCTACGAGAATAACGAGCTCACGTTTACGGTGAATATCGAGGCCGGCGGGCAGACCATGGAGATCGATTTTACGGCCACCATCGAGGGGGATACTCTCGAGGGTTATCTCTCTCTCCAGTACGGCGAAGCCAACATCTCCGGAAAAAAAAGAAAATAGCTTATTTTAAAGCGTTGATCATAATGCCCTTTCTGGTGAAAGGTCTGTTTTCAATAGATTCAGGTTAGAAACCGTTTCAAAGGGAAATACTCGCTCGATTCTTGGCATTGATGGACCTAATTAGCGTGTTTGACACATCTTTGTATCCTTGATATTCTTTTTCCAAACAGGATAAGCGGTATTGGCGAGTATGGGAGTTTAGAGGGAAAATAATGGCTGTTAAATGCCCTAAATGCGAAGCCGAAAATCCTGAAGGCCAAAGGTTCTGCGGAAAATGCGGGACACCACTTCGGTCTCTTGGAGATATTGACGTGACAGAGACAAGGAGGCGATCGCTGAAGGGAAAAAAGCCGTTGAGCTCTCTAACCGCTCAGCTTTTTCTTTGTCCTGGTTGGGTTGGACCTACGCTGTGGCAGGAATGGAGGAGGAAGCTAAAAAAATACTCCAGGAATTGAACGCCATGTCGGACGCAGGTTATGTTTCCGCTTTTTGGTTCGCTGTCATCTATGCGGGATTGAAAGAAAAGGATAAGGCTTTTGAATGGCTGGAAAAAGCCTATGAGGAACATTACGAGGTATTGATTTTTCTCGGTACAATTCCGTTTTTTGACTCTATCCGGGATAACCCGAGGTATGAGGGATTATGTGAAAAAATCGGCTTAGCCGATTTTATCTAAAATTGCCTATTTTCCCGTTCCCACCCTATTTTGCCATCGCGATCATCAGGTCCAGCTCTTTGATCATCTTTTCGTCGTTGCCGCTGTAGCCGATTTTTTTGAAACGGATATTTCCGTTCCCGTCGATGATAAATTTTGTCGGTATGCCCCTAACCTTGAAGGCCTCGACAACCTTATCTTCTGTATCGAGCAGAACATGAAACGGATAGTCATTCCCGGTGATGTAATCCAGGGCATTCTTTTTCTTGTCCTTTTCATTCTGCCAGGTGTTGACAAATAAGAATTCTACCGAAGGATCGTCTTCATATTTTTCGACCACCCGTTTCATACCAGGGAACGATCCTACACAGGGACCGCACCAGGTGGCCCAGAAATCCAGGACAAGGATCTTGCCCTTCAAGCTCACCAGCGAAACCTGGTTCCCGTCCAAGTCCTCCAGGCTGAACGCCGGCGCCGGCTCGTTCAGCATTTCTTTTCCCAGTCCCTCCCTCAATCGATCCGTGGCAGCCGCGTCCAGCTGGCCGAAATACGCCTCGAAGCCCTCTTCCCCGCCTTTGACCTCGACATAGGCGTTCCTCAACATGTCCTTCATCCCGGCAGAACTTTTTCCCTCCTCGATGAACTCGGTAAGCTCTTCAAAGGCTTTTTGGAACTGTTTTTGGGCGATCAAGGCCTCAGCAAAATTTTCGTTCATTTCAGGATCGCTTCCTTCGCTCATCTGAACGGCTTCTTCCAGGGATTTCAGGGCTTCTTCTGCCTTGCCCTGTTTGGCGAATATTTTTCCATAAGTGGCCACCATGCTGGAAAGAGAGTATTTTTTGATCTGCTCTTCCCATTCTTCTTGGGTGTAATAGTCAGGCTTTTCTTCGGGATCATCCAGCTGCTTCTTTGCTAGACGGATTCCATTCTGGATGATCTCAGAAGCAAAATTCAGTTCTTCTCCCTTGTCGAGGAGTTGGGTGGCTGCCATGTTGTAGGCATACGCTTCTTTGATATCCGGGTTGTCTTTCATATACGCTTTGAGATCTTCGATTTGTCCGCTACCCAGGTATCCCCGCACCATGTAATAGGCCATGGTGTTGATCATTTTGGATAACGGAAAATCGGCCTTGAATTTTTCCAGGAGTTCTAATTTTTTATCCAGGTCATGTTCCTGGTTGAATTCCTGGAAGCGTGAGGACTGGGCCTGGTATCCCTGGGGAAATATTTCTCTGGCTTTGGCAGCGATGGCCTCCATTCTATCCTGCTTTTTGAGCTGTCTGTAACAGTTGACCAGAGTATTCATGGTGTCCTCATCCAGATCTGCTTCCGATGCCACGCCGTCTGCCGCCGATAGGGCTGTTTCCTCCCATCCTTGGGGTTTGGCCTGGATCAGTGCCCGGATATAGGTGTAAAGGAACTTTTTTTTCATTTCAGGATGAGCCTGAAATTCCCTTTCGAAAAGCTGGAGAGCCTTGGCCGTATCGGGTTCAATTTCCAAAAACAGGTCCCCCCAGGAAGCAAGAGCCTCGGCTTGGGCGGCCAGCGCACCGGCGATAAGGCCGCCATCGTCTGTGTAAAAAGGGATAAAATAACCTGTCTTTCGGTTGTTATCGACTTCCTCTGCTGTTTTGAACTTAACGGCTGCGCCATAGGATTCTTTATCGGGCGTGAAAGAGGCGACCCATTCTTTACCGCTCTTTTCCATGTCCACCGGAATCACCTTGGGAAAACCAGCCGTGCAGGAATAAGCCAGCATCTGAATCTTGTCTGCCGACTGGAAGACTTCTCTATCGGGAGTGAAGGCTATCGTGATGGTTTCTCCCGGTGATGGCTTGTCAGGGGAGACAGCAAATTTTTGAGCTGGCTTTTTCCCCTGGCTGCAAGAGATTGCCAAGAGAGCAGTAGCGAAACAAACCATGATCGCATAAGAACATTTTTTGGTTCCTTCCATTTTGACCTCCGATGTTCAGTGCCCTATTGGAATAATTCAAATATCTAATATAGCCGATTCCTCTATTATGTCAAAATGAGAATATCAATTTTGTGACAGAGATCACCCCCAATTTCATCTTTGAAGGGGATTGCCTTTTCATTTAATTATCTTTAGAATTCTGCCAAAATCCTGAATCTAAAAGAGTGAGGATAGTGCCATCGGAAAAACGCCAGTTATTGGACCGGAGGGAGTCTCCCACCAAACCCTTGGGTAAATATATTTTTAAGGGGAAGCGGAAAAAAGCCCGCCGGTTGAACGAGGATCAAAATTATTATGTGGACCGTTATGAATCACGCTATCTGGCTTTGGTGCTTTCGATCCTGTTGTTGTGTGTGTTAGATGCCTATTTCACTTTGAAGATTATCCATTTTGGTGGAGAAGAGCTGAATCCGTTGATGATTAAGTATATCGAAAGGAATCCTGAATGGTGTCTGGTGTTGAAATACCTTGTTACGGTCGTAAGTCTGGTCATTCTATTGATCCATAAAAATTTCCTCTTTTTCGGTAAAGTCAAGGCTGGCGCCGTCATCTATCTCATTTTTTTTCTCTATTTCATCCTGGTTTTTTATGAGGCGGCCATCTTCTTCGGTCACACTCACTGATACCCTCACGCTCCATTCTGTGAAGCAAAAAAATGTCAATATTTGTTAACGAGTGCGAATAATTGTCAATTTATCCGCCTTAAATCAACGGCTCCTCATTTATTAATCTTTTATTATCAATAACTTATGATTTGGCATGATATTTGCGATAAAAAAGAGCAATGAACATCTTAAAAGGAAGCGGGAGATAAAGATGAAAAGAAAATTGAAAAAACACTTCAAAGCCATCGGTTTTACCGGAATTATCTGTTCCTGGACGACCCTGGCCTTTTTGTGGATGGGGTTGATGACAGCCTCTTATGTCGGCTACAGCTTGACAGCCGGGCTCTTTGGGATGGCCATGATTTTGGGAAAGAACTAGTATGCAAATTTCATTTATCTATTTCAGCAATCCGATAGGAGACAGGAGCATTGCTGAGTGGGTGTCTCTGTGGAAGGAAAACGAACTCAAGTCTTTATATTCTGCGGCTGACATCCCTCAGGCCCATTTTAATCACATAGCGAAGGCAAGCTTTGCCATCGTCTATCCCCATTTAAAGAGCTACTTTAATCACTAGGCCTCCACTTTATCTTCGCGCCTCTAGATCCAATCCTCGAACCCCCCTTGACCGGGGGGTTTGCCTTTTTCCGGGATTATTCAGTGGGATGGGAGCTGTTCGATGAGATCCTTGGGGGAGGTAACTGGTCGTTGACAGGAGAAGTTGCGGCAAACATAGGCTGTGGCTTTGCCCTGGACAAGAGTCCGGCCTGAGAGGAGGGGAATTTTCTGCGACAGATTTTCTGAGTCAGCGGAATGGGGATCGAGGAAGGCTATGATGCGGTTGGGGAGGAACCGACCATGTATCGTTTTCAGGAGTTGTCTGGTGTCCTTGCCGTCTCTTTGGCCGATGAGGGCGATTTCTGGGAAAGGATGGACCAGCGAATCCACATTTTTCAGAAGCGAAATATAACCCAGCGGCGCTTTGTCCATGAAGGAGTAATTGACCTGGAGAATCCGCCGCGCCTTTTCCGCTAAATCCTCTCTATACAGGAGCTTGCCGAGCCGGATAAAAGCCTCCGCGGCGACACCTACCGGTGAAGGAGTGGCGCTGTCATTTTCCGATTTGGTGCGAGCGATCAAGTTCCGGTGGTGCCGGCTGGTGTTGAATAGACTGGCACTTTTTTCATCCCAGAATTGGGCCAGTATTTCTTCGGCGATGTCTTGGGCAGCGAACAACCATTTCTCGTCGAATTCGGCCTCGTAGAGATCGATAAAGGCCCGGGCGGAGTAAGCATAGTCCTCGAGGTAAGCGAAAAATTGAGCCTTTCCTTTCCTGAAGGTGCGAAGGAGTTTTCCGTCCTTGGTTTTCATTTCCTCCATCAAGAATATCGAGGCCTTCTTGGCTGCATCCAGATACTGTGGGTCTTCGAAGACTTGGTACCCGCGGGCGAAGCCAGAAATCATCAGGGCATTCCAGGATGTGATGATCTTATCGTCCAATCCGGGCCGTTCCCGCTTATCCCTTATTTTCCTCAATTTCTTCCGGAGGGCTGACAATTTTTCTTCGAGTTCATCCTCCTCTATCCCCAGCTCTCTCGATACCGCTTGATTATCCTTCCGGATGTGCAGGATATTCAACCCCCTGTGGTATTCTTCGGGAGAAGGGAAATTTCCCTCATTTTTCAGGCCATAGAAGAGAGAAAAAACATCGGTTTCTTCATTACCCAGAAGGCGAACGAGTTCATCGCGGCTCCAGAGGTAGAACAGGCCTTCCTTCCCTTCGCTGTCCGCATCTTCTGTGGAATAGAAACCGCCTGACTCGTCGGTCATGGTGGTCCTTACATAGGCGAAGATTTCTTGGGCGACCCGGGAATATCTTTTATTCCCCGTCGCCTGATAAGCCTCGATGTAAGCGACGGCCAGCTGGGCATTGTCGTAAAGCATCTTCTCGAAGTGGGGGACGAGCCATTCTCGGTCAACAGAATAACGGTGAAAACCTCCTCCCAGATGGTCGTAGATTCCCCCCTCGAACATCCGGTCCAGGGTGAATGCGGCCATTTCGAGCGAGCGGTTATTCCCGTTGTGGTGAAAGTCACGAAGGAGGAGGGAGATGGCGTTGGAAGGAGGGAATTTGGGTGCGGCTCCGAATCCTCCCCATTTGGGATCGAAGGAAGCTTCCAACCGGCGGATGGCACGGTCGAGGAGTTCCTTGTCGATCGACGCTCGCTCATCCGCTGGGGCGGAGGCCGAAGCCCTCTCTTCCACGATTCCTCTGAGCCTATCGGCATCCTGAAGGAGTATAGCCCTGTTACGTTCGTCTTCCCAGAACTGGCTGATGCGAAGGAGGAGGTTTTTAAAACCTGTCCGTCCCCATCTATCCTCAGGAGGGAAATAAGTCCCTCCGTAAAAAGGCATCAGGTCAGGCGTAAGAAAGACGCTCATCGGCCAGCCTCCGTTTCCGGAGATGGCGACCACGGCCTTCATGTAGATCTCGTCCAGATCGGGACGTTCTTCCCTATCGACTTTGATGCTGACGAAATATTCGTTCAGGATATTGGCGATCTCTTCGTTTTCGAAGGATTCTTTTTCCATCACATGACACCAGTGACAGGCCGAATAGCCGATGGAAAGAAAAATCGGTTTGTTTTCCTTCCTGGCCTTTGCCAGCGCATCATCTCCCCATGGGTACCAATGGACAGGATTGTGGGCGTGCTGAAGGAGGTAGGGGCTGGTTTCTTCGATCAGCCTATTAGTCTGTTTGTGTACTGGATTCATTATTCCCTCCGCTGTATTATTGGTGAACGGGATTATGTCAAGTTACCAGGATAAAGGCAAACGCTACGAGGTTAGCATCGTTTAGGCCCTATTTCGAACACAGGTTCCTACTTTTCCTAGATAAATACTATATTATTTTGGCATAGTGGCCTGTTGTTCGTCAATCGATGGGGAATAAGTATTAGAAAATAGAGCCGTTTCCTTAAATGGTCTTGTCATATAAAGAGGACAGTGGAGTACTAAAGAGGACGATGGAATGGTCCAAATTTTATGTCCATCCTCGGATTTATTTTGGCACACTTTTTGCGTTGTTTTTAGTCAGGACGGGAGGAAAAATATTTTGGATGTCCCTCAGGAGGGCCCGATGAAAAAGCCATTATTGCTTTTGCTCGTTTTGGTTTGCATGACATGTGCGATACAGACCGTCAAAACAGAGACGAGCTATTGGCAAAACCGGACTTTTGAAGAAGTATGGGATGCATCGATAAAGGCAGTAAACGAAATAGAGTTTACGATCGATAGCATCGACAAAGATGCCGGTTTTATTGGTGCAGAAAGCGGAAGCTATGTGCTGGGAGGAGATGCCCCACCCAGGTTGTCTATCATGGTCAGGGAGCTTGGCAATAGTGTCAATGTGGACTGTAAAGTCCTTCAGAAGGAGCAGTTCGTCGATATTTTCGGAATTGGAAAGAAGATTGCCCGAGAATTTATGATTGCTTTAAAACAAAACCTCGACGGGAACTGAGTAAATCCAGAAGTTCAGCGAGGACCATCGCCGTGGCCCCCCAGATCTTGTGACCGGTATAGGCATAGAACGGGACTTCGACAGCAGCGCCCCCGAGCTTCCATGTTTCCTTTCGGACATTTTGTGGGTCAAGCAGGTGGTCCAAAGGAACTTCCAGAACTTCGGCCACTTCGAGGCTGTAAGGTCGAAAATCCGGACGTCTTTCGGAAACGGCAACGACCGGATAGATGCAGTAGTTGCTCGGAGGAATGTACAAAGGAGTCAGTCTTCCCAAGATACGAATGGACTCCGGATCGATATTCAACTCCTCCTGAGCCTCCCTCCTGGCTGTCTGTTC
Source organism: uncultured Eubacteriales bacterium (assembly GCA_964400735.1). GTDB lineage: Bacteria > Acidobacteriota > Aminicenantia > Aminicenantales > Aminicenantaceae > CAYNVQ01. Next base: position 320,771 of record CAYNVQ010000002.1, read on the forward strand.
CAGCGTTTCTCCTTTTTCCTGCCGGCCTCCCGGAAAGGAAATCTGTCCTTTGTGGTAGTCCACCTGTTCGGTCCGTCGGGTCAGAACCAAATGAATACGGTCCTTGGATGGATAGAAGAGTACAAGGACGCCGGCCTTGTGGCAGGAGTCTTCCACCTCATGATAAACCTGATGTCCCGGCCGGGGATTGGTGACCATGGCCAGCTGAGCCTTCAATCCGGGCTTCGGCCCGGATAGCTTGTCTTCCAGGGACTGGGTGAATTCCTTCACCAGCGCTGGCTCAAGTGGTGATATTTTATCCAGCTTGTTTTTGAATGTGGGCATTATACACTCTTCGGCATTTTTTTATTGATAAATGAATTTTTCGTAAATGACAAGTGAAAAATCCACTTATTCCTCGGCTAGCTCTCTTCAACCTGCCAGTAAAGCTTGCTTTTCATGCCTGTTCGCCTTGACTGGCATTCGCGTCAGCTTACCTGACTGGTTTAGAAGTTATAAAAAATGGAGAGGCTTTTGAAGTTTTTAGGCTTTGTCCCAAAGTGACGGAAACGGTGTATAACTCGAAGGTGCAGGGAAATATTGGAGCGGCATTGAAGATCCCGACCCAGCCTTCCGCAGTCATCCTGCGAGAGTAACAAAAGTGGAAAAATCTCAGTTTTTAACATTTAGAACCGAATGTTTTATACTGAGAGCGTTATTTCGAGCTTTTTGGGAAATTTTCGATGGAGACAGTTGGCTTAGGCAGAATCAATCGGTTTCTGCTGAAAAAGCAACACCTTTCGAAGGATTCGAAAATAGATGATATCATTCAGATAACCAAAGACATCGGGGGGCTGCATGGCACGAGCGGTACCGGGCCCTACCTTTCGCTGTTCGCCCGGTCCGCGAGTTTTAAAAAAAACGACCTGGCCTTTGAGTTATCGAAGACAAAGAGCCTAGCCAGGCTTCGCTATGTTAGAAATACGATCTATGTCCTTCCCAAGGAATTCATTCCAGTGGCTTTTGCTGCCACCAGCAGGATGAGCGCAGTGAAGGCCGAAAAGTACAGCAAATATTTGGGCATATCACCCGGACATTACCAGAGAATCGCCAGCAAGATTCTGAAAATTCTTAAAGGGAGAGGTCTGACCGCCAAAGAAATCAGGAAAAAGTTGAGAACGTCGGTCAACGTTGCGCCGATCGTGAACCTGATGTGTGATACAGGATTGCTGGTGAGAGGGATTCCCAAAGAAGGATGGAAAAGCACGCTGCACACCTACTATCTATTCGAAGATTATTACCCTGGCCTGGATCTGGCCGCTTTTGATGAAGCACAGGCCAGGGAAATCGTTATACGGCAGTACATCTCCTCTTTCGGACCGGTCAGCGAACAGGATGTCGCTTGGTGGACCGGATTTCCGCTCACTCAGGTGAGAAGGGTTCTCGAACACCTTTCAGATGAAATCTCACCCGTCAAAGCTCAAGGCTTAGGAGAAGATTTTTTCTTGCTTTCTTCTGATTTGGATGAGTTGAAAACGCTGGCAAAAAAAGAAGAACCTGAGGTCAATCTTCTTCCGGCCCTCGATCCCTACCTTATGGGATACAAAATCCGGGCGCGTTATCTCGAATCCAGCCGCACCAATCAGATATTCGACCGGTCTGGAAATGCCACCTCCACCATCCTGGTCGACGGCAGGGTCGTCGGCGTATGGGATTCGGATGAAATCAGGGTTAAAATATTCATTTTCGATGATGTGGATGGGGATGCGCTGAAGGAAGTTCGATCGCAGGCCGCTGCCATGGGTGCCTTCCTATCGGAACTCCCGGTTCAGGTCAGGACGTGTGAATCGATGACTCCCCTTACCAGGAAAACGGCCGGAGCCTTCATGTCTCCTCTCAAAGGCCGCTAACCTCTCATCGCTGAGCAGCCACCCTTCCCTTCTTGATAGTCTTTTCTTTCACTTCAGGATCAGTTAGACCGGAGTAAATTTATTTGGTTCTATACCATTTTGTGTGGATATGATCAAATGTAAAAAACATCAGGCATGTCAGAAGCGAAATCTGAGGACCCCGACCCAACCTACCCCAGCCTTCCCGAATCGTTCTTCGAAGGTAACAATAAGGGGACGTTCCATTCAGGGACACTCTATAATTTATTTAAAAAAAGCCACATCTATGTAATATAGGGTGTCTCCAAATGGGACGTCCCCATATTGTCGGCGAGGATGTTTTGAGCATGACTACACATAACGGGTGGGGATCAGGATTAACATGGCTTAAGTTCCAGTGGCTCAGATTGGCGTGCGAGTTCCGCAGCCGCCGAAAAGAGCGACAGCGTTTGGAGAAACGCTGTTGGGGAATCCAAGGGGGTATGACCCCTTGGTCGGAGGGCGAAGCCCGAGAAGGGGAGGCAGCGAGTCCGGAGGATGAGCGTTGGAAGGGGGAAGTCAGTTCCCCCTCCAAGAGGGTGATGGAATGGCGTTAAAAATCCGAACTGGAGCGGAGGATATGCCTGGGGGGTTAAAGCACATAGAAACTGACACACACAAAGTGGAGGAGGACCATTTGTTTTGGCGAGAGAGGAAGGTGCTATCTGGTTCTAAACTCTCTTCTCCGCTTGAATCCTGCCATCTGCCCCGCTTTTTCCCCCTCGGTGATGCTGAAGAAGGCCATGTGGATCACGTTCTTTTTGACCTTCAAGGCCGAGCCGACCAGGTTTTTTCCCTCGAACCGGTGGTCGTATCCTTTTCCCACCGACTTGTACTTTTTCTCTTTACACCGGCCCGCCTCTTTGAAAAATTCTTCTGCCTTTTCCTCCTTGGGTTTTTCCGTTCTGGGGGGCTTTTGTAGGAGGGCCTCCATGGCATAGCTTTTCACCAGCTTGGGGTGAAGGAGAGCATAGGCCGAATCCAAGGAGAGAAAATCGAAACCAACCACTTCCTCGTCTATGAAGGTGAGCAGTCCTTTTTGCTGGGGGAGACAGGCAAATACGTTCAAATACGCATCCAGCTCTTTTTCCTTGGCATCGTAGACATCCCTCATGGCGGCCGTTCGAGAATGGACCCCGGTCCTTTCGGAGAGCTCGTCGATGGAGGACCAGACCGTTCCCTGATCAGAGCGGTATTCCCTCGATTCATGGAGGGAGTCCGAGACTGTCTGGGCCTTCATCTTCCTGATCTTAGGGATCATCACCGTGCCCGATTCCGAGAATTCCCTAGAGGTGTAGGACCACCGCCTCTGCTCGGTGCAGCTGACTGGGATAACCGTTTCCGAGTTCTCCTCCAGAAGTATGGTGGTGTTTAGCACCCTATTCTGTTTAGCGCCGGACAGCTCTTCCCCATCGAGCAGGAGGACTGGAGTATCGGATTTATTGGCTACCTTGAGTTCGGGTACCCGGCCTTCCTGGCTGACTTCGGATATGACCAGGACGTGGCTCTCCAGTGCCTGCTTGAGGATGATGTAGGGAGGAGAGTCATTCATGTCGGTTAGAAGCGGAAGCACCGCCATGTTTTTATGGTGCTGGAACTCCCCGAAACTAAAACTTGCCAGGTATTTTTTAATTTCTTTGTCCATTTTCCCCTGCTCTGATTTAATTTATGTTGAAAATCTGCTTTCACTGGAACTCATCTTGGTCTGCCCTTTCATGACTTATTGTAGCTATACTATCGCATTATTTCTTGCCGATAGTCAACCTGAAATTTTTCTCTTTGGTCCAGAATCGGCCCAACCGGTCCAACTCCTTCTCGTCCCACTCTTTTTTGCCCAGAACTCTTATCAGGGCATAGGTGTCGAGGTCCGAGACTTCCTCCATCTTCCCGAGTTCTTTAAGGACAAGGATCAGTTCAGCGCGCTCTTTGGTGTTTTTGGCCGGAAGCTTGATCGAGTCGTGCTCTTTGACCGTGATCCTGTTTTCCGAGCCGGAGACAACTTGTATTCGCTTTTTTTGACAGAAGGAAACCAGGGCTTCCTTGAGCTTATCCAGTTTCTCTTCGGCTTCTTTGCGGTCCTTATCCAGTTCGCTTTTTATCCGGACATACTCGTCCACCAATTTAAGGCCTGGATCATTCAGGTATTCGTTTTCCGTTTTCTGCTCCAGTTCCACCTCGTGGCTCCACATGGGGCATATCGGTTTGTACAGACACCAGTCACAGAGCCACGAGACATTGGCGGGATAATCTTCAGCGGCCTCTATCTCTTTAATCCGCCCCAGAACATCTTTTTGAAGGTCATCCAGTTGTTTTTTCGTCCGATAAGAATCCATTTCCTTATCGAAAGCCAGAAAATGCCATACCAGGCGCACTTTATGGAAGTCTTTGAAATTTTGTTTGACCCATTGGGAATACATGGCCAGCTGCCTGTCTCTGTCGAGGTCTTCCTGCTTGGGCAGGGAGGAGCCGGTCTTGTAATCGTGTACCTCATAGAGTCCGTTTCCCATATCCATGAGCCTGTCTATCCGGATGTGGAATTTATATTTTCCCTCCTGGTCCAGCGGAAGAAAATCCTGTGTTTCCAGGCCGATAACCCTTCCTTTATCAAAGGGCTGTTGGTGGTTGTAATAATCGGTGAGCTGACGCTCCCCCATTTTCCGGTAATTTTCGGCCGTATAGTCTTTTTTAACGATGATGATCGAATCCTTCCACTTTTCTTTCCAGATTTTGTTGAAGTAGGCTAGGAGCTCTTCGCAGGTCATCAACTTCTCGAACCGTTTATCCCTGTAGAGCTTTTCCAGGGCTTCATGCACCCGGCTTCCCAAGAAGGTTTCGATGGTGTCCTCGACCTCGACCTTCACCTTGTCGATGTAGGCGAATTTGTACTGCAGCTTGCAGGCTTCAAAGGTTCCGATTTTCGAATGGCTGTAGGAAGGCATTCTATCTCTCCTCCATTATTTTAACACGATCGGTTGCGCCGAATATTCTCAAACCCGAATTTTTTGGGATGAAAGTTTATCTTTTTTATACTATACTTTTGTTCTGAACTTATCCAGGATAGCTTGATAGAGCTTTTTTAGGGCAGGCCGGGTAATATAAGGGAGCAAGAGTCTTACCATTAGAGAAAGCCCCATGAGGGTCAAAAAGAAAATAACCAGACGGGAATTTCTCAAAGGATCGATAACTGCTGCTGCTTTCACCATCGTCCCTCGCTATGTTCTGGGCGGTCAGGGCTATGCGCCACCCAGCGATCAGTTGACCCGGGCCGTGATCGGAGTGGGCGGAATGGGAAAAGCTCATCTCCGTTACACGAATGCCCGGCTTTTGGCTGTTTGTGATGTGGATGCTGACCACTTGAGGACAGCCCTGGAGATGGCCGGTCCGGGTGTCAAAGGGTACAGGGATTTCCGGGAGGTGCTCGAAAGGACGGATATCGATTTCGTTCACATTCCGACCCCGCCGCACTGGCACGCATTGATTTCCATAGCAGCCGCTGAAGCCGGTAAGGATGTATGGTGCGAGAAGCCCATGACACGGACGATCGGCGAGGGCCAGAAGGTCATCGAAGCTGTCCAGAAAAACGGCCGGATTTTCCGCATCAACACCTGGTTCAGGTTTCAGGACCGGTTTTATGGGTTTGGAACTACGGTGAAACCCATAAAAAAAGCAGTACAGGGAGGTCTATTGGGCTGGCCGCTCAAGGTCACGGTCAACGCTGCGACCGGCTTCGACTGGAAGTTCTACTGGGTAGGGCAGACCCATCTGAAACCCGAGCCCGTGCCCGTCGAGCTGGATTACGATATGTGGCTCGGCCCGGCGCCCTACAAGCCTTACCATCACCACCGGGTGCACGGCACCTTCCGGGGATACTGGGATTACGACGGCGGAGGCCTGGGAGACATGGGCATGCATTATCTCGACCCGGTTCAGTATATCTTGGACAAAGACGATACCAGTCCGGTGATAATCGAGGCCGATTGCCCCCAGCAGCATCCCGATGCCTGCGGCACCTGGAGAAAGATCCGTCTGCAATATGGCGATGGATGCGAGATTATCCTGGATGGAGAGGCGAGGGAAGAAAACGTTCCGTTTATAGAAGGGCCTGAGGGCAAACTTTTCAAAAATCTGGAATCCGATATTCCTCATCTGAAAGACAAGGTGGCTTCCCTTCCTGATCCTGAGGCTCAGGTGACCGATTTCATCGAGGCGGTCAGGTCCCGGAGGAAGTTCGCTCTCCACGAGGAAAACGGGCACCGGTCGTGTACTCTGGTCAATCTGAGCAAGATCGCTGTTCGGCTGGGGCGGCCGCTTCGATTCGATCCGGTTCTTCAGCGGTTCATAGAGGACGAGGAGGCCAACCGGTTGGTCGACCAGCCCATGAGGGGACCCTGGCATCTGTGATGGGGTATCCGATGGAGAAAAAGGTAAGAATGAGAAAGCTGAATAAAGCGGCCGGGCTGATTTGGCTATTCGTTTTATGGAATGGCTTTATCGTCCCTGGAGAGGTTTTGGCCGCTGGCGGTGTATCGACTGGACTGCCTGTCGATGTCGATCAGAAGTCAGCGTCTCTGGTTGAGCAGTTGGTCCAAAAGTTTCCGGCTCAGGATGCCGAACAAAAGGATCGGTTGTCGGCTGAGCTGTTCCGGCTAGGACAGAAGGGAATACTGGATCTCTGCCGGATGCTTCTTCCTCCGGAAAAGGGGGACGATACCAAAGCCCGTTATGCTGTGGATGCCCTGGCCACTTATGTGATGCAGAATGGTTTGGAAAAAGAGCGCGAGATTTTTGCCAAGACGTTGATCGAAGCTTTGGAAAAACAGACCGAAAAGGAAGTCCAGGCTTTTTTACTCAGCCAGCTTCAGCGGACGGGAAAGCGAGAGTCGGTCAAGCCCTTGCGGAAGTATCTCAGCGATAAAAGATTGTGTGATCCGGCAGCTCAAGTCCTATTGGCCATAGGTACTCCGGAGGCTGAAAAGGCTTTGCTCAAAGCGTTAAAAGATGTGCCGGATGAAAACAAGGTTACCCTGATTAAGACATTGGGTGAGATGAAGAGTGAAAAGGCGGTCAAAAAGATTGTCAAATGGGCTGAAAGTCCGGACGATGACCTCCGTCAGGTCACGCTGTTTGCCCTGGCCAATATAGGGGATCCCGATGTGGAAGAAGTATTGAATCAGGTTTCCGTGTCAGCCCCGTCGTATGAGAGGACAATGGCTCCGACTCTTTATCTTCTCTATGCGCGTCGGCTGGCCGAGAAGGACCATAAGATGAAGGCCGCCAATATTTGCCGGCGCCTGATCGAAAATTACAAGGCCCCCCAGGAGAGCCACATACAATGTAGGGCTGTGAGTATTTTGGTGGATGTGCTGGGGGAGGCAGCCCTTGAGGATCTTCTGCACTCCATGGACACTCCGAACCGGGAATTACGGGCCAGATCGCTCGAGCTTGCCGACAGGATTCCAGGCGAAGCAGCCACTTCGAGGTGGATCGAAAAGATAGAGGAGGTCCCGGCCGACGTGCAGGCCCAGATCATCGACATGCTGGGCAACAGAGGGGATAAGACGGCTTTGCCCGTACTTCGGCAGAAGATGAGGAGCCATAGGAGGGAGGTCAAGTTAGCCTCCATTCCTGCCGTAGCCAAGCTTGGCGGAGCCGAGGTGTTTTCAGATCTTTTGGTATTGCTGCGCACCGACCAGCAGGATGAGGTAGCCGTCATCAAACAGGCATTGCTGGGTTATCCGAGTGATTTGCTCCTTCCGGAAGCTGTCGAGGCCATAGAAAAGGTGCCCGCTTTATCCAAGGTGGCTTTGATCGAGATCCTTTCCCAGAGGCACGCCGGAGATCGTGTAGGGGTTGTATTTGCCCAGACTGCAAGTGAGAACGAAGAGGTACGGGGGGCAGCCCTTGCCGGCCTGGAAAATTTGGTCGGTGAAAGGGATGTGATTCGTTTGATCGAGATGCTCTTGAAAACAGATGATAACCGAGAAATCCGTTTCATTCAAAATGCATTGGTTGCTGCTGCCAATCAGAATGAGGACAAGGAAAGACGGGCCGATCTGATACTCCAAGCTCTGGAGACGGCAGAAGGGGAGAAGCAGGTCGATCTGCTGCGTTTGCTTTCGAGAATCGGCGGCCAGAGAGCACTTCAGGCTGTCGTAGCCAAGACCAAGAGCGAAAATTCCAGAATCCGGACAGTGGCCATATCCGTACTGGCCGCGTGGCCCGATTGTGATGCTATGCAGAATCTTTTGGAAATCTGCCGGAGCACAGAGGACCAAAAGCATCTTCTGGTAGCCACTCAGGGCTATCTCCGTTTGATCGATGAATCAGGATTGGACGCTGATGGGAAAATCAGGCGTTACAGGGAGTTATTGAATACCCTATCCGACCCTGCGGCAAGGGCTATCGTTTTGGCCGGACTCGGAGCCATAGGCTCAATGGAAGCTTTTCGTATGGCTGCCTTCTTTCTGGACGATTCGGAATTACGCTCGAAGGCGGCGGAGGCCATGGCCCGGATCGTTTTTTCTGGTCTTGATTTAGAGAAGGAAATTTCTAGGCATGAGCTTCTCTCGATATACCAAAAGGCTGCGGCAGCGGTGGAGGATTCTTCCCTAAGGGAGAGGCTTGACGGGGAAATCGGCTCTCTCTTGAAAGAGGAAGAGTTCGTTCCCCTTTTCAACGGCAGGGATCTTACCGGATGGAAGGGACTGGTCGGCGATCCGGTAAAGAGGACGGCGATGAATCCGGAGTTGCACGAAAAGGCCCAGATAGAGGCAGACGAGATCATGCGGGCCCACTGGAAAGTCGAAGAGGGCGTTTTGGTGTTCGACGGAGGGGGGGAAAGTCTGTGTACGGATAAGGATTACGGGGATTTCGAGCTGTTCGTGGACTGGAAGATCGAGGAGGGGGGAGACAGCGGAATCTATCTGCGCGGATCGCCCCAGGTCCAGATCTGGGGGCCGGACCAGTCCCTGGATGGGTCGGGCGGCCTATACAACAACCAGAAAGGTCCCAGCAAACCTCTGGTCCGGGCGGACAATCCTGTGGGAGAATGGAACACCTTTCTGATCAGAATGACCGGAGAGCGGGTGACCGTCTACCTGAACGATGTGCTGGTGACCGACGATGTGGTGATGGAAAACTACTGGGAGCGGGACAAGCCGATATATCCCTCCGGACAGATTGAACTCCAGGCCCACAGCACGCCTTTGTATTTTCGCAACATCTATATTCGGGAAATCCCCAGGGAAACTGGAGAGGAGCAAGATTCAAGCATGCCCGGTCAAATACTGACCGATCAGGAAATTGCAGAGGGCTTTGTCTCTCTATTTAACGGGAAAGATTTGACCGGCTGGATTGGCGATAAAGAGGGCTATATGGCGGAGAATGATATGATAGTTGTTTATCCCGCCCGGGGCGGAGGAAATCTCTACACCGAAAAGGAATATGGCGATTTTATCCTGCGCTTCGAGTTCAAGCTCACTCCGGGAGCCAACAACGGTCTGGGAATCCGGGCTCCTTTGGAGGGCGATGCGGCCTATACGGGAATGGAAATCCAGATCCTGGACAATACTTCGGAGAAGTACAAAGATCTCGAGCCCTACCAATACCACGGCTCGATATACGGGGTGGTGCCAGCCAGACGGGGTTATCTCAGGCCTGTCGGAGAGTGGAACGAGGAAGAGGTAGTCGCTGACGGAACAAGGATAACTGTCAGGCTGAACGGCGTAACGATCGTAGACGCCGATATCGATGAGGCCGGCACTCCTCAGACTATCGACGGCAGGGACCATCCGGGGCTCAAAAGAGAGAAAGGGCATATCGGCTTCCTGGGTCACGGCTCGAGGGTGGAATTCCGCCACATCCGCCTCAAAGAGCTCAAATAACTTCCAAGGTTCTCTATCAATTAATGAATAAACCTCTTGTACCATTGTACCCAGCGTGTTGTTACATCCGCGAACTGTTTCGGTGCTGAAATTCCATGTCCGGCACCGGGATAGAGGACCATCTGCACCTCCACGCTCAGGTCGGTCAATGCCCGGTAGAGTTCCCAAGCCTGGGCAACGGGAACCCTGTCATCGGCCTCACCGTGGAGAATCAGTGTCGGAGTTGTGCAGTTATGTAAAAATTCGATAGGGGAGGAGTGCCTGAAATTCTCCATGTTCAGCACCGGCACTCCCTTGAACTCCCAGCGGGCCAAGTCGCCGTGATTGATATCGCTTTGGGCATACATGCTGACGGTATTCGCGATGCCGGCTACGCTGACGGCTGCCTTGAATCTGTCCGTGTGACCGATGATCCAGTTCGTCATATAGCCGCCGTAACTCCAGCCGCCGACAACCAATCTTTCCGGATCGGCAATGCCTTCTTCGATGAGGTAATCGACACCTGCCATGATGTCTTTATAGTCGATGTCTCCCAACCGTCCCCTGTTTGCCTCGTACATCTCGCTGCCGAATCCGATACCCCCCCTGAAGTTTGGTTCGAAGACGATGATTCCTTCCTGGGAAAATAATTGTCCGAAAAGTCCGAAATCATCCAGGCTCATTCCGTCTGGACCTCCATGGGGAAGAACCATCAGTGGATACTTTTTCGTTTGATCGTAATCGGGAGGCAGGGTCAGCACGGCTTCTATCGTATAGCCGTCGAAACTTGGATACCTGATGACCTTTGTCGAGGCTAAATCTTTTTCCGTGATCCATTCGTTCGGACTATAGATGGACTTTGCGTCGGATGCGGCATCGCCGCAATGATGAACATAGAGTTTTGACGGATTCTGTCCTCTTGTGCCATAAAAACACAGCGAATCGATGGAAGAATTTATGGAGTAATCGAACGTGACAAAATAGGGTTCAAGAAATGCTTGTATGTTATTATCCTCGACTGTAATCCCATATACTCCCGCGTATGAACGGCGCAAAGTGAGGAAAGTTATCGTTTTGTTATCAAGCCACTGGACCGACCGCATTGTCGGGTCGAATTTTTCGGTAAGGTTTTTCAGTTCCTTTGTTTTAAGATCGTAGATAAAAAGCGAATTGTTGGAGGAATAGCCGACAGTATTTCCGGTAAAGGAAATTTTTGTCCCATCCGGAGAAAAACCGACATCCTCGAATGCCTCTGCCCCTTTGAAAGTAAAAAGTTCATTGTTATCTCTGTCGATAAGGCGAACTATATTGTCCGTTATCTGGTTATAAAGGTCAGAATTATTCGATGTGGTCATGACGAAATATTTACCGCCGGGGGAAGGGCACATGTCCATAATGTAGTATGTCCCGTCCGTGATCTTCTTCGTCTCGTTTTTATCTATCAGCGACTGAATCCACAGATGGGATGTGGTCTCTTTTGTGCCGATGACATATCCGCCCCCTGCTTCTTCCTCCGCTTTTATAAGATCGGCATCCCGGGAGACAGGAGAAACGCAGGCAATGGCTGCGGTATCTATCCATTTGTAAGAATCGACGCCGTTTTCCGCAAACGTGACCTGGTGTGATTCTCCACCACTTAGAGAAATGAGATGCACCTGCGATTTCCCCGACCTGTCAGATAAGAAGGCAATCTTCGAACCGTCAGGCGACCACAGAGGATCCGAGTCGTTTTTGTCGGAATTTGTGAGCATCATCCGTTTTGTTCCATCCGTCGAAATGAGCCATAAGTTAGAGTTTGCCGGACTGTCCCAGTTTTCCTTCTCTCCGAACACATAGACGATCTGGGTGCCGTCCGGGGATATTTTCGGGCTGGTAAGGGAACTCATGGCCAGAAAATCCTGTGTGGAGAATTTGTCGATATTTTCCTGGCAAAGGACAGGAAAAGAGATGAATAACGCCAGCAAAACGGTGCAAAACTTTTTCATTCGAGACTCCTTGATAATGGACAAATGTCATCTGAGGGCGCATGCGGACAATGTCCATTTGATGGCATATATCATATATACGCAATAACGATGCAGAAGTTCGTGAAATTTTGTTGAAAAAACCGGAATGACCCTACTCTATCACAGAACGCCCCGATCATCAAGGTTCTCCGAAAAAGCCTCCCTCTATGGCCGATCCCTTATCCGGAATCTAGGATAAAAATTCCTTCTGCACAGGACAAAATCCTATCCCGCAGGATAGATTTTGGCGGAAATCGATCTTTCTCCAAAGGATAGAGATAAGGAGATGCGTTTTTTAGATCCTGCGGGCGAGAGGAGCTGAGTGTATCTACGCCTGATATCTCGGTATTTGGCTGGCCTGTATCCCGGCTCCATTCCCTAATGAACCAGACTCCCAGCAATGGCACAGACTTTGCTCTCTATGCTTTCAAAGTCGATTGAAAATTTTGATGGTCGTGTTCGCTTAAAAATGAATAGCATAAAAAAGCTGAAATACTTGACTTTTCATTTTTCTTACATTAAACATATAAATAATATATTTTATATAAGATTAACCAGCCATTATTCTTTGATTTTAGGAAAACGAATAAAATCGATATGAAGGAGGGGAAATGGAAAATAAACCTCAAAATGTCTGGGAAAAAATGCAGGCTCAGGGTTACTCGAGACGGGATTTTCTTCGCTTTTGCGGATATCTCTCGGCTTCACTGGGACTGGGCACCAGCGGGGTAGTCCCCCTGGCAAGGGCCCTGGAAAACAAGCCGCGTCCTCCCATCGTTTGGTTCCACTTTCAGGAGTGCACCTGCTGCAGCGAGTCATTCATCAAGTCTTCTCATCCTCTTGTAGCCGATATCGTTCTGGATAAGGTGTCGCTCGAATACTCCGAAGTCCTCCAGGCGGCTGCCGGCTTCCAGGCCGAGGAGGCGCTGCACCAGGCCATGGAAAAGTATCGGGGAGAGTACATCATGACCGTAGAGGGATCGATTCCCACCAAAGACGGCGGGGTCTATTGCACCATCGGTGGCCGCACGGCACTGGATATCGTAAAAGAAGCCGCCCAGGGGGCAAAGGCGGTCATAGCCTGGGGAAGTTGCGCATCCAATGGCTGTGTCCAATCTTCAGATCCCAATCCCACCACCGCTACGCCCATTCACAAGATCCTCAAGCATGTGGTGAACGTTCCCGGTTGCCCGCCGATTGCCGATGTGATGGCAGGCATCGTCGTTCATCTGCTGGCGTTCGACCGGCTACCCCAGCTCGACTCCGAGGGGAGGCCAAAAGCCTTTTACTCCACCCGGGTTCATGATTCCTGCTACCGCAGACCTTACTACGATGCTGGCTTGTTCGTCGAGTCTTTCGACGACGAGAATGCCAAAAAGGGTTACTGTCTGTACAAGATGGGATGCCGCGGCCCTACTACCTATAACTCATGTGGCATCATCCGTTGGAACGGCGGGGTGAGCTATCCAATCGAATCGGGAGCCCCTTGTATCGGTTGCAGCCAAACCGGATACTTCGACAACGGACCATTCTACAACCGACTGCCTTCCTTCCCGGGATTTGGAATCGAAACCACTGCTGATAAAATCGGGATCTACCTTGCTGCAGCCACGGGCGGAGCCATCGCTATCCATGCCATCATGACCAACATAAGGAAGCGGAGGATAATAAAAGCCGAACTCGAAAAAAGTTTGAAGGATAAAGATGTCGAAGAAGCGGAACAGAAACAAGGAGGTGAATGATGGCCAAGAGAATCGTTGTCGACCCTATAACTCGGATCGAAGGGCACCTGAGGATCGAGGCTGATGTACAGAACGGCAAGATCGCCGATGCCTTTTCCTCAGGGACCATGGTGCGGGGACTCGAGATCATCCTCAAAGGCCGTGATCCCAGAGACGCCTGGGCCTTCACCGAAAGAGCCTGCGGTGTATGCACCACAGTACACGCCCTGGCATCGGTGCGCACGGTGGAAAACGCCCTGGGAATCATCGTTCCACCCAACGCAGATCTGGTCAGGAATTTGATGTTCTGTGCTCACTATCTCCAAGACCATGTGGTCCATTTTTACATCCTCCATGCGCTGGATTGGGTTGATGTCGTATCTTCGCTGAAAGCCGACCCAGCCGAGGCTGCCAGGATCGCCAGGAACATTTCGGAATGGCCCAGGAATTCCACCAACTACTTCAAAACGGTCCAGAACAGGATCAAAACCTTTGTGGATAGAGGACAATTGGGTATTTTCGCCAATGCCTATTGGGGCCACCCGGCCTACAAACTCCCGCCCGAAGTCAACCTTATCGGGGTGGCCCATTACCTAGAGACCCTGGAATGGCAGAGGGAAATCGTGAAGGTTCACGCTGTATTCGGAGGAAAGAATCCCCACCCTCATTACCTCGTAGGAGGAGTACCCTGTGCGGTCGACCCTGAAAGCGCCATGGCTCTGAATTCTGAAAGGCTGGCTTTGGTCGGTAAGCTCATCGACGATGCCATAAAGTTCGTGGATCAGGTTTATATCCCCGACCTGCTGGCCGTCGCCTCTTTTTACAAAGACTGGGCGGCGATCGGCGGCGGCCTGAGGAATTATCTCGCCTATGGCGACCTTCCCACCAAAGGATACGACGATCCCGCCTCTTTCAAGCTCCCCCGCGGCGCGGTTCTGGACAGAAACATCAACGAAGTCCATGAGGTTAGCGGTTCCGATCCGGACCAGGTAAGGGAGTTCATTTCCCATTCCTGGTACAACTACAGCGGTGGAGACGGCCAGTCGCTGCACCCTTGGGATGGCGAAACCAACCTCAACTACACCGGGCCTCAACCTCCCTATGACCAGTTGAACGTGGAGGAAAAATACAGTTGGTTGAAAACGCCAAGATGGAAGGGATACCCCATGGAAGTCGGACCTTTGGCAAGGCTTGTGGTGGCCTATGCGTCGGGCAATCAGGAAGTGAAAGAGGCGGTCGATGGAGCCCTGTCCAAGCTCGGCGTTCCTATCACTGCACTCTTCTCTACGCTCGGGCGCACGGCGGCCCGGGGACTGGAGACCCATCTCATCGCCCATTGGATGAAGGGTTTCTACGACAGCCTCATCACGAACATCAAAAATGGGGACATTAGGATGTTCAATCCGGAAAAATGGGATCCAGATACCTGGCCCAAAGAGGCTAAAGGAGTAGGACTTACTGAAGCCCCTCGAGGTGCTCTGGCTCACTGGATCGTCATCAAGGATAAGAAAATCGATAACTACCAGCTCGTGGTGCCCACAACCTGGAACGGGTCGCCGCGTGACATGCAGGGGAACTTGTCAGCCTATGAATCTTCTCTTCTGGGCACCCCTGTAGCCGATCCCGAAAAGCCTCTTGAGATCCTGCGGACGATCCATTCCTTCGATCCATGTATCGCCTGTGCCGTCCATCTGTACGATCCTGAGGGCAAACAGCTCCATCGAGTCAAATTTTACTAGGAGCCGGAGATGAGAAAAGACACATATGCCGAATATTATCAGGTCTATGTCTGGGAACTGCCCGTTCGTCTGTTCCACTGGATAAACGCGCTCAGCATTTTTGTACTCGGCGTCACCGGAATCCTGATCACACATCCGGTCGGACTTTCCAGTTCGGCTGAGGCCTATTCCCAATTCTATTTTGCCAGGATCAGGTTCGTGCACTATCTCTTTGCTTTCGTATTCCTGTTTAACTTCCTGGGAAGATTTTATTGGGGTTTTGTGGGCAACAGTTTCTCACGCTGGCGCAACCATTTCCCTCTATCCACAAAAAAATGGAGAGAGCTGTTCCAGGTTTTGTGTATCGATATTTTACTCATCTGCAGACTCCCCGTCGGGTCGATAGGCATCAATGCCCTGGCTGGGATTGTGTACCTGTTCATGTACCTGGCGATCGTTTTTCAGATATTCACGGGATTCGCCCTTTATTCCTTGATTTGTCCTGACTGGTTCCCTCACCTCTTCAGTTGGGTCATCCCCCTTATGGGAGGCGAGCAGGTTGTCCGCCAATGGCACCACCTGTTCACCTGGGTCTTCGTGGCCTTCACCATGGCCCACATCTATCTCTCATGGTACCATGACTATCTGGAGGGAAGGGGGACCATATCCTCGATGATCGGCGGCTGGAAGTTTATCGAGAAGTCGACGCGGATAGAAAATTGAAAGGGATAGCCGAGAAGACTTACTCAAGGTTTGTCATGGAAGAGAGAGTATAAAATCCCATATCTTAAGGAAGGCTGAGTGGACAGCCGCTTGAATTTCGGGTGAAAGATCTAGAGTCACCTTTTGAGGCATCTGGATCGAGACCGTGAAAAGCACAACATCCGGCTTCACTTCCAAGAGGTCGAGTGCATCGAGAAGATCCTTCAATCCGAGATCGTGAGCAACCAAGGTTTTGGGATAATCAGGGGAAAAATGAGGCTTTTGGGAGGTGATGGTTCCCGGCGGTTGCCCGTCACACGCTGCATCTACTATCACCACCAAATCAGGTCCGATGAAATATTCCAGCAAGTTGAGGCCTCCTGTCCCCCCATCCACGAGGGTGATCTTCTCATCGGGGAGCTCCTTTTCAAGCTGACGGATGACGTGGATGCCTACACCTTCGTCTCCCATCAGAAGATTGCCCAATCCCAGAACTGTTATTTTCGATTTATCCACTTTTGAAACCCGATAAATAAGAATTTCCTTTTTGCACTTGCGACAAATCTTTTATAACTTTCCTTAATTTCCACCTACTGAAATCCTGGAATGAGGGTATCACACCGAAACAGACGGGGTCAATGACTCGACATAAAGTTAGAATCCATCTTTTATTTATTTTCTTCATAGGATAAAATCAAAGAGGAGGCATTTGGTCGCATGAGGGGAATTCCGATGTTTTTTTCGAAAAAGATCTTATTCTTTTTTCTGCCGTTCCTCATTCTTGTTCATTCCCTTCCTTCACGTCAGAACTTTTTCAGTCCATCTTCTGAAAAAGGAAATGATGAACCGCTTGAGCTGGAGCAGATATTAAAAAAAGCTGCAGAATACTGTGAAAGATTGGAGCGGGTCTCCTTGCATTTTGTCTGCAACGAGGCAATCAAAGAGCGTTTGTATTATTTCAGAAGGTTCTACAGAGAAAACAACTACGTCTACGATTACCAGTTGATCCGAAAAGGAGAGAACATCGAGGAACGAAGAATTCTCCTGGAAGAAAACGGAAAGAGCAGACACGAAGAAAATGCCAAACTGAAGACCAAGCGTTTTTGGCACAAATATGTCATCTTCGGTCCTATCGGATTGTTGTGTGCATCCCAGCAGCAAAATCACGACTATACGGTTGAAAATGAAGAGAAGATAAAAGGTGATAGATGCCTCGTGATAAAGGCCGTTCCAAAGGAAGAGGTCCAGGCCGACCACCTTTTTGGAAAAATCTGGGTCAGGAAGGAAGACTGCAGCATCATGAAGATCGAATGGAACCAGGAATCGATGGGAAACATCGAGAGGCTCGAAGAAGCGGCCAAGAAAGCTGGGGCGAAGCCTCGAATAACCTTCGTCTCGGAATACGCCTATGAAAAGAACGGCATTCGGTTTCCCAGCAAGTATTTTGTCAAAGAAGAATATATCAGATGGGGAAGATACAAAATATCGGAAACGACGACTTTTTATAAGGACTACAAATTTTTCGTCGTGGAGACCGAGGTTAAAATAAAATAGAACGAGAAAAGAACTCTTTGTATCCGTTTGTAGGCTGGATGAAAAAACGAATCTCTCTTCCTCCTTCGATCGCTCTTGTTTTTGTGATTTTGGTGAGCAGCGTTTTAGGTCATTCACAGGCACAGCAGAAGCCGGAAACAGAAGGCGAATTGGGAGAGATACTCAAAACGTGTGCAGGATACTGTGAAAGATTATCCGACGCCTCGATTCATTTTGTCTGCCGCGAAAAGATTACCGAAGAAGTCTATCATTACTGGCCGGGCACGTATTTCAGGCATCAGCCTCTCCCTTTTGATAAAGAAAGATCCACATTCGTCTATATCTTCGGATTCAGTCTGGAAGGAATGCGAATCCAGGAAAGCAGGGACCTGGTTGAAGAAAACGGGGAGAAAAAGCATGAGGAGAGCGCTTTGTTGAAAACGATGCATTACGGTCAGGAAATAATATTTTTTGAACCCATAAGTCTCTTGAGTGAGGATTACCGGTCATATTACCGATATACGATCTTGGGCAGGGAAGGGTTCCAGGGAGAAAAGGCCGTGGTCATCGAAGTTATTCCTTTAGATGAGGAAGCGGATGAATTTACAGCGAAAATATGGGTGAGGGATGGCGGCTTCAGCCTTTTGAAGATAGAACGTGTGCAGAAGGCGATAGGAGGCTTCGAAGGATTCAAAAGGACTTCAGACGGGATCCCATTGGAGCCCCACATAACATGCATAACCGAGTTTCTTTACGAAAGAGATGGAATCAGGTTTCCCACCAGGCATTCGATCAGGGAAGCTTATGTTGCCACCTTCAGTAAAAAGAAGAGGCTGGTCAGGAGCCTTGTCAGGTCTGAGACGATCGTTGTTTACGAAGACTATAAGGTCGAAAAGATCGGAAACGAAAAGCCATTTTTTCCATAATCTCTTTGGAGCCAATCGACAAAATGTCTTCGCTCTCTGGTTCTCCAGGTAAGCGCTCAAGATTCCTCACGAATTGTGCCCTGTTGAGTACTCCCCATTTTTCTGCGCGTGGCAAGTTTTGCGAAATATATCTCTCTTGAGCTTGCTTCGTAAACCCGGATGAGTTATTTTTATCAGGTTCCATGGGCACAGAAAGGCGATTTTTTGAGGAGATAAGGGAATGAACACCATCGTAAAGGTACGGTCCTGAGATGACGAAGAAACGGGCGGGGTCAGAATACGCTAAGGCCGGAGTGGATTACGCCAAAATCGAGCCCTTCAAAATGGCCATGGTCAGCACGGGAAAGCGGACACTCGAATTTCCGAACAGGCGCGGCGTCTATATCCAGCCGGAGAGCCTGGGCACCCACGGAGTCGTCTACGAGTATCGAGGCACAGAGCCCCACCTCTGGTGCATGACCCAGGAAGGACTGGGAAACAAGAACTGGATCGCCGAATGGATGTACCGGCATGCCGGCACCGAAAGGACCTATTATGAAGGGATCGGAATCGACACGGCCCTGATGGCGGCCAACGACGTCATCTGCCAGGGCGCCCTGCCCGTGGTTTACACGGATGAGGTGGCGGCGGGAGACAGCGAATGGTTCGGGGACGAGAGACGGAGCCACGACCTGGCGGAGAGCTTCTACAAGGCCTGCGAGATGTGCAGCATGGCCCTTCCGGCCGGAGAATCTCCGGCCCTCCGTTACCTGGTCAAGGCCGAACCCCCGGTGCGGAGCGCTCCCTCCTTATCCGGCTGCGTGACCGGGATTATCGCTCCCCGGGATAGGATGATCACCGGAGAAAAACTCTCCGTCGGGGACCGCATCATCGGGGCAACCTCTTCAGGACTCCACTCCAATGGGATTTCCCTGGTCATCCAGCGGGCCCTGACCCTCAAGGACAAATTTCTCCATGTCCTGCCCAACGGCAAAACCCTGGGAGAGGAAGCGCTCATCCCCACCCGTTCCTATGTCCGGCTCGTGGAGGCCTTGTTGAAAAATAACATCGAAATCCACTCTTTGCTCGGCGGCACCGGTGGAGGGATTGCCAAAATCGCCTATGCCAAAAAGCCCTTCACCTACCGGGTCGAAAAATGGGTGGACCATGTTCCCCCTCTTTTTAGTTTCATGCTGGAGATCGACGTCAGCTTGGACGATTGCCTGACCACATTCAACTGGGGGATCGGGTTTTATATTTTTGTCCCTGACAGCGAAGCCGACCGGACCATCGAAGTCGGCCAAAAGGCAGGATATGACCTGCTCGACCTCGGCCGGGTTGAAAGGGGAGAGCGCCGTGTCATCTTCGAGCCGGAGGGAAAGACCCTTTCGGCCATCGAGTGATTCACTAATTTTTTCCGGTCAATTGCTATTGCATTGACGACCAGTATTTCCCCTAATTTTCTTTTTTTCCTGTTCTCACGCCAACAACAACCAAAGAAATCTCGGCTATAGCGTAAAATTCATGAGTCTCTTGAAGAGAATGACCAATAGCCTGGCCATGGGGTATTTTTATCCTTTCATGTCATCTATCCTTTCAAAATGGAAAGGGCCCAGGAGTATATCAAAAAATAGTAAAGAAAAATTGAAGTCATCTTGACATTAAAAAGACTTTTTACTATTTTTTTGATAATTTTTTTAAAGGAGACAAATTTGAGCAAAGGATTCAAATTATTTTCGGTCATTTTGTTGCTGATGTATCTTGTCGGGTGCGCATCAAAATCTTCTATTCAACGTGAGCCCTTACATACTGGTAAAGAAAGGAGATTCCAGGCAGATTTCAATAAAACGTTGGATGCTGCCCAGGAGGCCATGATTGCATCAGGGCTGCAAATTGAATCGAGCACAAAAATTGACGCGGATTCCTATATGCTTGTTGGCAAAAAAAGCGGTTCACTTTGGAGCTGGGGTGAATTAGTCCGTGTGGTCGTTATTAAAGAAGATGCCCAAACAACGGTAGTCAGAGTGATTACTAAGCGAAGGGTTTCGGCCAACATTACTGCAAAGGGGGACTACTCCGAAGCGATATTTTCCAATATTGAATTGAAACTGAGATAAGGGAAGATCAAAAACTCTGTGCCAGAAACTGAACACTCACTTCCTTCATTCAGTTAAATCGGGGACAGTCAATTCGAGGCCTCTATTCAATGCTAACTCGAGAAGAGAATCGGTGCTACCCGATTCTTGGATTTCAGATTCTTTCTCAAATCAATTTAACCACTTAAAGCCGGAGGGAAAAACCCTTTCAGCCATCGGGTAACATGAGTTATTCATGTTCCGGGTGATGCACCGTTAGATATTTTGTAGAAGGAGGGGAGGATCACGATTCCTTCAACCCTGCCGGTTTCGCTCTCGCATCATCGATCGCGGCCATCCCTTGATCAGCGTTCTTCCATGGGTCTAGGAATATTTTCAGGCTTTAAGAGGAAATCTCTCCATCGAATTGCGGGATAGGAAGATCCGGCTCGAAGCGGGGGAGTTTCTGATCGTCTCCAGAAACCTCGAATACAAGCCAGTTTTGCAACGAAAGGTATGTGTTTTGGTATTCGAACCCAAAAGAATGAAATATCCAGCTGATGTGAAGAGCGAAGCGGCAGTCAAAAAATTCAACTGTTTTTAGCACCGCAAATCATGAATCTAAATTATACTGGTTCGCTCCAGGATTGACATCAAGCACGTCGCCTTACCAATAGGGTGGTACCTAATGGGACGTCCCCTAAAAAAAATATTTGACATTTGTCGCTTTTTTCAATATGGTGAACAAAATGGTGAACATAAAGGTTTCGGTCCGGGCCCTGGTCGAGCATCTCCTCAGAAGAGGCGACCTGTCGTCGATTTTCGATATCTCTTCCCGACTGCCCCCTTTCGCCAGCCTTCACACCCACCAAAAAATCCAAAAATCCCGGCCCGCACCCTATGCTATCGAAGTTCCTGTATATTACCGTGTCGAGAGCGAAAAGATCGCACTCGATATCCAGGGCCGGATTGACGGACTCTATCGAATGGCCAATTCGATCGTGATCGAGGAGATAAAAACGACCCGAAGGGATCTCGAGGACTTTATTCCACAGGGCGACTCCCTTCACCGGGCCCAGCTCAAAGTGTATGCGACCATTTACGCGCTGGAAAACGACCTGGACTGCGTTCTCACTCAGCTGACATACGTCCACATCGAAAGCGGGGAGGTGCGGACATATTTTCAGGAATACCAAACGGCTGAGCTTCGGTATTTTTTCTTCCAGCTCTTGGAGCGATATTTCGAGTGGGCCGAAAGGATCCTGGATTGGCACAAAAAACGGGACCGATCGATAAGGGCTTCCGGGTTTCCGTTCGACTCCTTCCGCAGCGGACAGACCCAAATGATCCAAGATGTCGCCTCCATCATCGAGCAGGAAGAGCAAATCATTATCCAGGCCCCGACAGGTATCGGCAAAACCGTGGCCGTTCTTTACCCCGCAATAAAAGCTATTGCCGAGGGGCACATCCAGAAAATCTTCTACCTGACTTCCCGGACGACGGGCCGTTTAATCGCCGAAAAAACGCTAGTAGAGATGGCCCAGAGAGGGTTACATATCAAGTTCGTGACGCTGATGGCCAAGGAAAAGATCTGTTTCGAACCCGGCAAAAACTGCACTCCTGATGATTGTTCCTTTGCCAGAGGGTATTACGACCGTGTTATCGATGCCCGTGATTCCCTGTTCGGTGAAAATGCTTTTACCTCCGAAAAGATCAGGGAGATTGCTCGTAGCCACTATGTCTGTCCCTTCGAATTTTCTCTGGACTTAACCCTCTGGGTGGACTGTATCATCTGCGACTTGAATTACGTGTTCGATCCCAGGGTGTATCTCAAAAGGTTTTTCCTGGACAATTCCGTCCCGTGCGTATTTCTCGTGGACGAAGCTCACAACCTTGTGGACCGGTCCAGAGAGATGTACTCAGCCAAGATCGAAAAACGGGTTTTTTCAAACATCCGTCGCCTCCTCAAAAATAAAACATCCCAACTCTATCGAGCTAGCGGCGATGCCAACCGAATCATGCTCGCAATGAGAAAAAGACTGGGAGATGAAGATTGCGCATGGCAGGAGGAACGTCCCGATGAACTGCTCCTGCCTCTCAGAAACGTGATGGCGGGCTTGGAGAGTTGGGTCTCTTCCCACCAGGGGACTCCTCAATCCCAGGAGATGCTCGACCACTTCTTTGCCATCAGCTGGTTTCTCAGGGTTTCCGAGTTCTATGACAAAAATTATGGGACAAGTCTCGAGAAGGACTCCCGCGATTTCAGCGTCAAACTTTATTGCATGAACCCCTCTGACCGTCTCAGGGAGACATTTGAACGGGCCAGTTCGACGGTGCTCTTTTCGGCCACCATCACACCCCTGTCCTATTTCGTACAGGTCTTGGGTCTGCAGGATAACGTTGAAAAGAGGATTCTTCCATCCCCATTTCCTCGAGAGAACTTGTGTGTTATCTTGTCAGGATCGATATCGACGCTGTACAGGCAAAGGTCCCGGACAAAACAAGACCTGGTTCAGACCATCGGCTCCATGGTGGAGGGCAGAAAAGGGAATTATATGGTTTATTTCCCCTCCTACGAATATTTAAGGATGGTTCTTCCCCTGTATGAGGCATCTTTTCCCTGTCACAGGGTACTTGTGCAGACTCATGAGATGCGAGAGGAAGAAAGGATAAACTTCCTCCAAAACTTCTCTTCAGAAAACGAGCATATCCTTGTCGGTTTTGCGGTCATGGGAGGCATTTTCGGAGAAGGTATCGATCTTATCGGAGACCGTTTATCAGGGGCAGCCATCGTCGGTGTGGGACTTCCGGGGATCTCTTTGGAAAGGGAGATGATTCGTCACCATTTTGAAAATTGTCAGTTGCCCGGGTTTGACTTTGCTTACCGCTATCCGGGATTGACCCGTGTCTTTCAGGCTGCCGGCCGTGTTATTCGAACCGAGAACGACAGGGGGACGATTCTTCTGGTCGACACTCGGTACCCCCATCCCCGATATAAAGAGCTTTTTCCCCAAGAATGGCAGGTTCATCAAGTTCAAAATCCTGAACAAATCCACCAGATATTGGAAGAATTCTGGGAGGATATGTAACCTTGAGAAAACTATCTGAACTGTCTGTGCTGGCCATCGACTGTCAGGCCACCCACAGCCATCCATCGTCTGGGCATCTGGTCGAAATCGGATGGATGAGAACGCAAGCCGTTACGCCCTTCGATCATGAGATGGCTGTAGAAACGGCCAAATCGTATTTGGTGAAAATGGATAAGAACGTCCAGATACCCAGACAATTTTTAGTTTTGACCGGCATCGAACTTGAAGAGATGAAGGGGGCTTTTTCCCGAAAGAATATTTGGAATAGATTGCGCCGCGAGGCTGAGAGAATTTTCTCTGCCAATCAGGGTATTTGCCCGGCAGTGATCCACTTCAAACGGTATGAGGAACCTTATCTCATGGATCTTCATCATGAATTTGCACCCAAAGAGGAATTTCCCTTCGGAGTTATATGCACCCACGAGGTCGTCAGGCGGCTTTATCCAGGCCTTCCCCGGAAAGGCTTGAGAGCTGCAGCAGGATTTTTCGGGTTTTCCCTCCCGCAATCAAGACGGAGTCTGCACCATGTGGTGGCCACTGCGTTTATCTGGGGTCACTTGGTCAGGATTCTCGAAGAACAGAAAAGAATTGCCACCTTCGACGAGCTCCAGGACTGGCTGCGCCATCCTCCTTCTTCATTCCTCGCCAAACAGCGTGCGCGGGAATACCCGATGGAAAAGGTATTCCGGCAGAATCTTCCCGATAAGCCGGGTATTTACAGGATGTACCGCTTGAACGGAGATTTGCTTTACATCGGCAAAGCAAAATCTCTTAAAAACCGTATCAGCAGCTATTTCCGGCAAAAGGGACGCCATGCCGAGCACATCCTGGAAATGTTGAGCCAGGCCCGAAAATTATCAACAGCGGTCACAGACACTGTACTGGAAGCGGCTGTCCGGGAATCCGATGAGATAAAACTCTATTCCCCTCCCTACAACCGGGCCCTCCTGCCGAAAGAAAGATACCTCCTATTCTACTCTAAAGACCTTAGGAGCAAACAATCAGAACCGACCTTACAGCACCCGCTCGGCCCTTTCCCTTCGAACTTCGATTTGGAATCCCTGGCAAAATTCCAGGATGTGCTGAACGGTAGAATCCAGAACTTTTCTCCTCGATTGATACAGACATTACTGGATACGCCGTTTGGATATGCCCCGGAAAAGGATTGTTTCGAACAGGGACTTAGGGATTTTAGAAAAGAATACACCGATACTATCCAAACTCCGGTTGGTTTAGGACATTTCATGAAATGGGGCACACTGTTCTGGCTGGAAAAACTGGCCGAAAAGGAGCAGGAACGAGGAAAAGAACCGGGCCAGGATGGGGAGATTTTTCAAGAGGATGAGGCGCAAGAAAGTAATGCAGAAGAGTGGACGCCTGAACGTGTTTTCAAGGCTCTGAAACGAAAAATCCGACTTGGATCATTCCAAATGCGCCGTGCCCGGTGGTTCTGCCGTCTGAGTGAATCTATGCTGACCTGGTCAAACGGAAAAGGCTCCGAAAAGCATGTGCTACTGATCGAGAGAGGGAATCCCATCTTCAAAGGACGAAATCTCGACCTTGACGGTGGCTGTTTTCGGGCAGGGAGCAAAAAAAACATGATCGAAAGGCAGGCGAACTTCGATATAGCCACTCTCGACAGGATGCGCATTGTAACGACAGAAATACGGCGGCTAGTCCAAGAGGACCGGGATATCGAGCTATGCTTTCATCCAGGGAAAGTCCTACAAAAAGAGCAGCTGAGAAAGATGTTGAAATGGATATGATCAGATTATTGTTCCTGGCTGATACACATCTGGGATTCGATTATCCCTTGCGTCCCCGTATCAAGAGGAGGCGGCGCGGCGAGGACTTTTTTGCCAATTTCCAAAGGGCTTTAGAACCGGCCCGGAAAAAGGAGGTCGATGCTGTGATCCACGGCGGAGATTTACTGTTTCGCAGCCGCGTTACAGCCCGGCTGGTGGACATGGCCTTTGCTCCACTCAAAGAAATTGCCGACCGAGGAATAAAAGTGTATATCATTCCCGGAAACCACGAACGGTCTAAAATTCCTTTTAAGATTTTGAGCCTGCATCCCCATATCCATATTTTCGATCGCCCGCGGACATTCGTTTATGAAAAAAATGGTTCGAGGATAGCTTTTTCAGGATTCCCTTTTTGCAGGGAAAATGTACGAGCGCGATTTCCCGGCCTCCTCCAAGAGACTGGATGGCGTGATTATCAAGCAGACTGTAACGGCCACGTCTTGTGCGTCCATCATTGTTTTGAAGGTGCACAGGTCGGCCCGGTCAATTACACTTTTAAGTACAACCAGGACGTTATCCGTCATCAGGATGTGCCTCGAGAATTCGCAGCCGTTTTAGCCGGGCATGTTCACCGCTACCAGGTACTGACCAAGGACCTGCATGGAAAGTCGCTCTCGACGCCTGTATATATACCCGGGTCGATCGAGCGCACATCTTTTGCCGAAAAGGATGAAAATAAAGGGTATCTCAAGCTCGCATTGATGTCCGATAAAAAAAGAAGACTTCATATTCACGGTGAAGAATTCGTCAGGCTCCCTGCTCGACCGATGATTAAAGTGCCCATCTTTCCTCTCGGAATGGACGAGAAAAAACTCCAAGCCTATATATGCAAAATCCTAAAATCTTTGAGTTCACAGAGCGTTGTCAAGCTTGATATCCAGGGATTTATACCAAAAAAATGCCTTCCCATCCTGAGTGCACCTTTCCTGAGAACTCTAGCTCCTGAAGAAATGAACATCAGCGTCCGTTTTGCGCAAAAGATCCCAATTGCCAAGAAATCTTTAACACGGCTGGCAGGAAAATAGCATAATTTTTTCCTCTTTGCGCATGGAGATAAAAAAAGTGGTGCCACCGATATTTCGTTTGAAAAGGGATTCAGCTATTAAAGCGGAGAACATTCTGTGGAGAAGTGGACGTAGGTGAAGCATTCGGGGATGTGGGAGTCGTAGATACCGTGTTTGTTGAAGGCCCAGCCGGGGGCAGGATGCACGGGCTTGCCGCAGAAGTTCAGGGCTTCGAAACGGGAAAAGTCCATCCTCCATGTGTCCCCATTCTGTGGCGGGAGTGAGCGGCCTTCGGCCAATGTCTGCATACCCTTCCAAGGGAATGCCAACTCCACTGTCCATCCTTTGTCGATATCCGAATTCTCGTTTAGAGTGCCGTCCACATGAACCGCGCTCTTGAGGCCGGGAAAATCCCAGTCCAGGAAAGCCCATCTTTTTCCCCGGGGATGTTTTCCGAAGCGCAGGTTGTCCTGAAAGCCCCCGAGAATATCCACCCTTCGCCTGAGAATGTCGAACTCCGGCCCATCGAAGACGCCCTCTTTTTTATAAGCATCCTGCCAGATGAAAAAGACCTCGTAGATGGTTCCTAGCGCATTGATTTCGAACTCGTAGTAGCAGTCTTTACCGGCTATGAAGACCTCGATATCGTTTTCCATATAGATAGGGGAGTCTCTTTCTATGAATTTAGCCTGAACAAAGGGCTCCTCCACCCAAAATCCGATGTACAGATGATCGTCATCCCACAGTGCCGCCATACGTGTATCCCAGGGCCCGGGTTCTCCTGTTACAAGGTCCGTAAAGCGAGGCGATTTCGGTGCTTTCTGCCATGCTCCTTCATCCAGGAGGCCATCGACATGGATGGCCTCATCGGTTCGATAACATGTGTAATGACCGATTTCCTTTTCTGGACACCCGTATATATTTTTCATGTTCGCTCCCCCTATCCGCATTTAGGATGTCGAATAACACTTTTTAATCGCATCGAAAAGCATCTTTCCTCGTCAATCTTGTATCGATGGAGAGGGAAAAGGAAGAAGGATTTTATCTCCAGGAGCGTCGGCATACTTTCCATCAAACACTGTTATGTTTACACAATTCGATGGCTTATGTCGAGTAGGGGGACGTTCCTTGAGGAACCACCCTATCGTAGAAAAATGATTTATTGAGAAGAGCAGTGGATAGCTCCCGAATTAAATATCCTCCTAAGGTTTAAATGCTTCTTTGATCGATCGTATAGAAAAATAAGGTGTCACCTTATGAAACGTCCCCATTGAAAATTGAATTTTCTTTTAATAGAATGCTGGTATGATTGGCATTGGACTGATAGGGCAGGTTCCTTTATCCATAATCATACCACCTCAATCTTCATTGAATCATCCCATTTTGGTCTCATTTTATATTTGAACGGAACATCTGCTCAGTGCCTGCACATCCGGTCATTTGGCCGGGGATGACCTGTGCAGTGAAATTGACATGTGTCATTGCCCGGCCAAAAGGAAAGGAGGGAATGATGACAGTAAAGGGAGTTTCCCGACGGCGGTTCATGGGCACGGCGACGGCAGTTTTAGCCGGCCTGGCTGTTGATCCTTTGGGAGCGGCGAGGAAAAATGTCGTATCCCAAACCGGCCAGTTCGGTTTTAAACTCAAATACGCGCCCCCTTTCGGTATGTTCGAAGCCCATGCCGGGAAGGATCCCATCGACCAGATCAAATTTATGGCCGACCAGGGTTTTAGAGGCATGTTCGACAACGGGCTCATGAACAAGACCCCGTCTCTGCAGGAGGCCATCACCCGGGAACTGGACCGATTGAACATGGACCTTGGCCCCTTCGTGGCCTACGCAGATTTCAAGGTGAAATCCTTCGTTACCAAGGATGAGGAAGTTCGAAAGATGCTGGCAGAAAGAATGAAAGCGTCTGTTGAGACGGCGAAGAGAACGGGTGCCCGCTGGACCCTGGTGGTTCCAGGCCGCTATGACGAAAGCTTGGAATGGGATTACCAGATAGCCAACGTCGTCGATAACCTGAAATTCTGCGCGGATACTTGCGGCTCCGCCGGCTTGACCATCGTGATCGAACCGCTGAATCCCTGGGACCACCCTGGTCTTTTCTTGACCAAAATTTCCCAGGCTTATCAAATCTGCAAAGCTGTGGGTAGCCCCTTCTGCAAGATCGTCGATGACCTCTACCACCAGCAGATCACAGAGGGCAACCTGATTCCCAACATAGACAGAGCCTGGGACCAGATCGCCAGCTTCCATGTGGGGGATTCTCCTGGGCGCAAAGAACCCACCACGGGCGAGATAAACTACAGGAACATTTTCAAGCACCTGCACGGCAAAGGCTATGCCGGAGTGATTTGCATGGAGCATGGGAAGAGCAATCCGGGTAAAGAGGGAGAAACAGCTCTGATCGAGGCCTACCGGGCCTGCGACGATTTTTAATTTCCTGAATGATGAGCTGGAAAATACCGGTAATGTCATTTCTTTTTGTGAAGGATGAATTGACATTTCCTTTTTCGATGGATCAGCATTTTTTCCCTTTAAAGCGAGCCAGATCATTTCAATGAATGATGGATAAAATCCAAATGTGGAGATAAATTAATTATCCAGGAGGGATAATGGAAGTAAAGAAAAAGGAATTCAATGGAGGGATGTCCCGGCGAGACTTCATCAAAGCCACGTCGGCCGTATCGCTGGCGGCGGCCGTGTCGCGGGTCGGCCCCCTGTTTGCTTCTGGATCGGATAGGATTCGGGTGGGCTTGATAGGGTGCGGGGGAAGAGGCACCGGAGCGGCTATCGATTGCGTCAGCTCTTCTTCGAATATCGTGATTGCCTCTCTGGGGGATCTTTTCCAGGACTGTTGGGGGGGATCTTTAAAGCGGCTTCGAGAGAGGCTGCCTGAGGAAAGCCTTGCGGTCACTCCGGATACCTGTTATTCCGGTTTCGATGCCTACAAAAAAGTTCTGGCCTCGGACATCGACATGGTCATCATGGCCCCTCCTCCCCACTTCCGGCCCGAACATCTGAAAGCGGCGGTGGAAGCCGGCAAGCATGTGTTCATGGAGAAACCGGTGGCCGTGGACCCGGTAGGTGTGCGCTCCATTATCCGGAGCTCTGAGTTAGCGGCGGAAAAAGGACTGGCCATCGTGGCCGGAACCCAGCGCCGCCATCAAAACCATTATCTGGAGATCACCCAACGGGTTCATAATGGAGCCATCGGCGAGATCGTGGCCGGGCAATGCTACTGGAACATGGGAGCCCTCTGGATCGGAAGGGCCTATGAAAACTGGGTAAAATACCAGTCCGGAGAATGGTCGGATATGGAGTGGCAGATCCGCAACTGGCTTTTTTTGACCTGGCTTTCGGGCGATCATATCGTGGAGCAGCACGTCCATAACCTGGATGTTATCAACTGGTTTATCGGCTCCCACCCGGTGAGCTGCGCGGGCATGGGAGGCCGTCAGGTTCGCACCGGCCCCGAGTTCGGGAATATCTTCGACCATTTTGCCGTTGAGTATGAATACCCCAACGGCGCCAGGGTGATGAGCATGTGCCGTCAAACGCAGGGATGCGCGGATAATGTGTCCGAGCGGGTGATAGGGACCAAAGGGCTGGCCTATACCGACGGAGCCGATGGATACATCCGAGGCGTCAATGCCTACAAGATCGCCGAGGAATCTCCCAACCCCTATGTCCAGGAGCATGCCGATCTGATTGCCAGCATCCGGAACGGAAATCCTTTGAACGAGGGCAAACAGGTCGCGGAGAGCACGCTTACGGCCATCATGGGAAGAATGAGTGCCTACACAGGACGCGCCCTGAGCTGGGACTGGGTGATGAATGCTTCCAAGCTCGACCTTTCCCCGCCGAGCTATGAATTCGGCAAACTCCCTGTCAGGCCTGCAGCCGTTCCTGGAAAGACAGAACTGATATAAGAGAAAAATGGCCTGTCATCGGTTCTGGATAATCAGTTATGCTGATCGAGGATTCTTTTTCCGAATGGTTCAGGACAACCAAACCAGGGAGAGGGTGAATCCAGGCTTTTGATCGGGTCTGATAATTGGATATTTAGGTGAATGTTTGAGAGCCAAATACGGAAGGTCTGATATGAAGAAAAAAACGAAAAAAATGAATCGGAGACAGTTTTTGAAATTGTCGGCCGCAGCCGCCGGAGCGATCGGATTTCCTGCCATTATTCCCGCTTCGGCGCTGGGGAAATCTACAGCCGCCCCCTCTGACCGCATCGTGATGGCCGGTATCGGGTTCGGCATGATGGGCATTCCCAATATGGAGGCCTTTCTGGAGAAAGACGAGGTGCAGTGGGTGGCCGTGTGCGACCTGGATGACAATCATCTGGCACAGGCTCGGGATATCGTCAATCGGAAATACGGCAACAAGGACTGCGCGGTCTACAAGGATTTCCGGGAGCTCTTCCGGCGCACGGACCTGGATGCGGTCTCCATCGCGGTGCCCGATCACTGGCACGCCCTTCTCTCTATCGCCGCTGCGCGCGCGGGTTTGGACATCTACGCCGAAAAGCCTCTATCCCATGACCTCCTTGAAGGGCGAGCCATGTGCGAGGCGGTCAAGCGGCACGGCCGGGTGTGGCAGACCGGATCCTGGCAGCGGTCTGTGGCCAATTTCCACCATGCCAGCGAGTTGGTCGGGAACGGGCGTATCGGGAAAATCATCAAGGTCGAAGTGGGACTGCCCGAAGGACACTATGATTTTGCCGGCACCGCCCACCTCGACAAATACGGACCTCCTCCCCCTGAGCTGGACTATAATTTCTGGGTGGGACCGGCTCCCTACAGCCAATACTGCACGGCTCGGGTGCACATGAACTGGCGCTGGGTGATGGACTTCGGCGGCGGCCAGTTGATGGACTGGGTGGGTCACCACGTGGATATTGCCCACTGGGGGCTGGGATTCGACCGTACCGGACCGGTGGAAATTCAGGGATGGGGGGAATTCCCCCGCCGCGGCATCTGGGACAGCCCGACCCGCTACTACCTGGAAGCGAAATACGCGGACGGAACACCCATGGATATCGCCGGAGGATTTCCGGAGATCCGCAGCGGGACCAAATGGATTGGAGAGCACGGTTGGGTTTGGGTCAACCGGGGGGCCCAGGAGACATATCCTGCCGATCTTTGGGACGAATACATCGGTCCTGAAGAAAACCGGCTTTACAAGAGCCGGGATCATTATCAAAATTTTCTCGATTGCGTGAGGAGCCGTTGTGAAACGATCGCTCCCATAGAGATCGCTCACCGTTCGGCCAGCGTGGGACACTTAGGCGTCATCGCCGTCGAGCTGGGCCGGAAGATTCGTTGGAACCCGGAGACGGAGACGATCCTGGATGATCCCGAAGCCAGACGGCTGCTGAGCCGTTCCTACCGAAGCCCCTGGCAGCTCGCCTTTTAAGAGGAGAACACCCGATGGAAAGAGAAAAGAAAACAAGAAGCCATAAAAGCCAAAATAGAGGTTGGGAAGTACCTTTAAGCTATAAACTAATGACAGCATTTCTGGGCTGGGGACTGATAATGGGGGTATCCTCTCCTTTTTTATCTGCTATGCCTTCATCTCCGAACCTAAAGGCAATGATCGTCACCGGCCAGAACACCCATGACTGGAAGGCAAGCAGCGCGGCCCTCGAACAGATGCTGGGGAACTCAGGATTGTTCGAGGTGGAAATGGCCGTAAGCCCGGCGAAGGGCCAGAGCATGGAAAAATTTGCGCCTGATTTTTCGTCATACCAGCTGGTCGTTCTCGACTATAGTGGTGATGAATGGAGCCCGGCCACAAAAAAAGCGTTCGTGGACTACGTCCAGGCAGGCGGAGGGGTGGTCGTCTATCACGGGGCCAACAATACTTTCGCCCGCTGGAAGGAGTACAACCGGATCATCGGCCTCGGGGGATGGGATGGCCGGGACCAGAGTTCGGGCCCTTATGTGTACTGGAAAGAGGGGGAAATCATCAGGGATGAAAAGCCAGGAATAGGCGGCCAGCACACCTCTCCCCATGCTTTTCTTGTCGTCAACAGGAACAGCCATCACCCTATCACACGGGGGTTGCCGGAAAAATGGATGCATGCCGAGGATGAGCTGTATGGGCTTTTGCGCGGACCGGCCGAGAACCTGGAGGTTTTGGCTACCGCCTACAGCGACCCGGAATACCTAGGAACGGGCCGGGATGAGCCGGTATTGTTTACCGTCCGGTACGGCCAAGGACGGATATTCCACACAGTCCTGGGACACGCCGGCCAGGATGTTCCTTCCCCGGCCCTGGAGTGTGTGGGGTTCATCGTCACATTCCAGAGGGGAGCCGAATGGGCAGCAACAGGAGAAGTGACCCAGGATGTTCCCGGTTTTTTTCCGGCCGTCTTTAAAGACTATGGAACGCCCGATGATATACGGCTCTGGAAAAATTTCCGTGCCCCGGACCTGAATGGAATACTGAGAAAGGTCTCAACCTATGATTATGGAAAGGATGAGGAAGTGCTTTCGGAGCTTCGTGATTATGTGTGGGCTGTGCGCAATTCGCCTATGGCCAGAGAAGAGTGTGAGAAGAACCTGGCGAAATTCCTCGAAGACAACGCAACACTGGCATCCAAGATGGCGGTCTGCCGTCATTTGCGGGAGATCGGTACGGCGGCCTCAGTTCCTGGCCTGGCGAAAATACTTCGGTTGAAAGAAACCTCTGATATGGCCCGTTATGCATTGGAAAAGATCCCGGATTCTTCTGCCGAGAAGGCCTTGATCCAGGGACTCTCCGGATCCAGCGGCAAAGTGAAGATCGGGATTATCACTTCGCTGGGAAACCGGGAGGCCAGGAGCGCTGTTCGTCTATTGGAGAAGGAATTGTCCGGTCCGGATGAGGCTGCGGCAACCGCCTCTGCCCTAGCTTTGGGACAGATCGCCGATGAGCTGGCTGTGGCCGCTTTGTCGAAGTCTTTAGGCGAGACAACCGGTCGATTAAAGGAGGTTGTTGCTTCGGGCCTTTTGAATTGCGCGGAAAAACATCTCGCCGACAAGGATGCGGAAACAGCCGCGGACATATTCGAAGAACTGATCAGGGAGGAACTTCCTTCATCTATCCGTCAGGCAGCCATGAAGGGACGGGTCGCATCAGCAGGAAATGGGGCCAGGAATATGATCATGAATGTCCTCAAGGGGAAAGATGAAGAATGGTATGCTCCGGCCATTTCCATGGTGAATGAATTTTATGACGGATCGGATATTCAGGACGTGTGTGCCCTGCTGCCCGGCTTGCCCCCCAGAAGCCAGATTCAATTGCTGGAGGTCTTGTCCCATTATGGAACGAAGGAGGTCCTTTCGGCTATCGTGCAAGAAGCCGCAAGCGTTGAACCCATGGTGAGAATAGAAGCCTTAAAAGCGCTGGAGAGGGCGGGGAATGAGACGGTTGTCGAGCTCCTTTCCGAGCGGGCAGCTAAAACGAAGGGAGCCGAGCAGACCGAGGCCAGAAACTCTCTCTGGAACCTGAAAGGGAAGGCCATCGACCAGGCCATCCTGACGAATCTGGCCAAGCAAGCGGATCCAGGAATCCAGGAGGAATTGATCCTGAGCATAGGGGAACGCCGGATTAGAGAAGCTCTCGAATGGGTCCTGAATAAGGCCGGTTCCTCTGATTCTGGCGTCCGTCAGCAGGCGATAAAATCGCTGAAGGATATCGCCACTCCTAAGGACATTCCCCGGCTGGTGGATCTTATCCTGAGTTTGAACGAAGAGCGAGACCGGCTGCTGATGGCCAGCACCGTCGCTTCAGTTGCTGGGAAAATGCCCCTGGCGATCGGCCGGGCAAGAGCCATAATGAACATTCTCCCTAAAACCACAGATATCCAAGGGCGGGCCGCTCTTTACCGGACATTGGGCAAGATCGGAGATGACAGCTCCCTTTCTGTTCTTCGTACAGCACTGGGCGATCAGAATCCGGAGATAGGAGATGCAGTGGTTAGGGCCCTCGCCGAATGGCCCACCCCGACGGTCCAGGAAGACCTCTTCCACATCGCCCGAACATCCGACAATCCCGTTCTCAAAGTATTGAGTCTCCAGGCCTACATCCGGATGGTGGAGATGCAGCCTTTCCGGTCACCCGAGAGAGCGGTCAAGTCGCTGACAGATGTTCTGGACCTGTGCCGGCCCGAGGAAAAAAAGCTCGTCCTGGGAATTCTTCCGATTTTCGCGTCCAAAGAAGCGCTGGCTTTGGCCGAATCCCTCCTTCAGGAAGGAACGGTGCAGGCCGAAGCAAAACTGGCCATCGAAAAAATAAGAGAAGAGCTCAAAAAAAAATAAAAACTGAGAAAATATTTCGATTAGCCGGGCATCTTCAGCACGACCTTGCAGCGTGGATGCCCTTGGGTTTGGAGGTCGAAGGCTTCTCTGACTTTATCCAGAGGGAAAACCCGATCGATTCGGACTTTGATTTTTCCGTCATCGATCAGTTCGGTCAAACGGTCCAGACGTTTTCTGTTGACTCTGGTGAATTGTCCTATGGCGCGTAGGCCCTGTTTTGCCGCCCATTCTTCGTCGGGTTTTCCCGCCATTGAAACCAGGATACCGTCCCTTTTGAGCACGCTGAAAGATTTTTCGGTGACTTCACCGCCCACCGTGTCGTAGACCGCATCGAAGTCTTTCACCCTGTCCTCGAAGGCCTCGGTCCTGTAATCGATCACCTGGTCGGCGCCTAAATTCTTAAGGAATTCCGCATCGTCTCCACTGGCCGTAGCGGCGACATAAGCCCCGATCGATTTAGCCAGTTGGACAGCCATGTGGCCGATGCCGCCGGCAGCTCCGTGGATAAGGATTTTCTGTCCGCTCCGAAGTTCCATGTGTTCTTCGAGTGCTTGGAGTGCGCTCACTCCAACCAGCACCGAGGCGGCTGCTTCTTCATAATCCGTTGATTGCGGCATAGGAGCAGCATGGGTGGCCTTCACCAGAGCCCGCTCGGAGAATGCGCCCGAACCGCCGCCGAACACCACCGCCGTGCCGTAAACGTCTTCTCCGGACCGGAGATCCGTCACCTCGGCTCCGGTTTTTATCAACCTGCCGGCGAAATCTCCCCCGGGTGTCTCTGGAAATTCAACCGGCATGCTGTTTTTATATATTCCGGAAAGAAGTTTAGTATCGAACGGGTTGAGGGAAGCGGCCCTTACTTCAACCAGTATCTGGTTCGCTTCCGGCTCCTCCAGCGTCACCTCCTCTATTTCCAGGACTTCGCTGCTTCCGTATGCCCTGAACTGTACCGCTTTCATAGAAGACCTCCTTATTCTCCTTTGAATCCTTCCCAGTTGTTGATCTTGTGCCGCAGGACTTTGATATCTCCGGTCTCTTCATTTTCCCTGACCTCGAAAAGAAAGCCCCTCTTGATGATAGACGGAATAAAAGGCCAATTCATCCTGTAGAGGTAGATCCCATCCTTGGAGAAAACGTCGACCCATGAAGTTTTTTCCTCTCTTGCGAGTATGGATTTGGAGCGGATGACATAGAGACGCCCCGTATCATCGCTGATGAATCTGGCAAAGAACGGCCTGTGGTTAGGGAAAACAATCGCCTTCTCAGGCTGATTTGTTCCGATAGCGGCATAAAACCCATCCTTCCTGGTGAGTTCTTTTTCCTCTCCCGATATCGATATAGGCGCTTCTTCTTTCGCAAAGATAAAAATCGTTCTGCCCTCGCTATCGGCGACATGGACTTTATACTCTTTTGAAAAACCATAATAGAAAGTGTCATTATTTCGTGGCGATAGAGCAGCATTGTGTGTGTACCAATGCAAGACAATGGCTTTTTGGCTTTCGCTGTATTCTACAGGATATTCGGCAATGGTGCGGAGAGGTTCTCCGCTCTCCCCTATCTGAACGATAGATGTTTTTGCCCCTCCTTCGGTCCGCGCACTGGGTTGTGTCGTGCCGAGAAACGTCCCTTTCGGTCCGGGGAAAAGACGGGAATAAAAACCCTCGATCAGGATTTTCTTCTGAAAGTCTCCATCTCGAGTATAGTAAATAAGACTGCGGCTGTCATGAACACAAGGATTCCCCACATCGTCGAGGAAAAGTCTGGATGGATACATATATTCTCCCGGTCCTTGTCCCTCCCTTCCGATAGTTCTGACGTATTTTCCGTTCTTATCGTATTTCTGGACCCGTCTGTTGCCTCCATCGCAGACATAGATGTTCCCCTCCTCATCGACATTAGGCGTCACACGTCTCGGGAAAAAATAATTTTCGTCGTTCACATCTCCGATAGTCAGATCCTCTTCATGGTCGAAGGCGAAATCTCCGTATTTGGGTTCCTCGGGATTCGTGATGACTTTTATCCCGTCCACGACCTCGATGGTCGGTGCCCATTCGGCCTCTTTGGCGCCTTTTGAGCAGCAGCAGGAAAGGACCAGGCACATAGCCGGAACGATCCATCTCACCATGATTCCTGTTTTTTTCATCCCTCCTCCTCGATCCTGTTATTCCCACGTCATGCGATATATCTTAAGTTCCAAATAGCCGCTGTCTTTTTCTCGGAGGCAATAGAGACGATCATCTTTCACTTTTACGGGTTTCGTCGAGGTCGTATACCGTTTTCCCTCGACATAATTGATTTGAACATTGTCAAGCTTTGTTCGGCCGATAAAAACGCCTCCTTTAGTAAAGATATCATACCAATATTCTCGCTCCCCCTCCCTTTCGTTGGTCATCACGAATAGTCTTCCTTGGCCGTCCGTGAAAAGATATCGAAACGCCGGCATATGGGGAGGATAAACCAACTTCTTGATCAATTCTTGACCTCTTTCGTAGCGTCCGAGCACTTTTTTTATAAGCGTCTTGAATTCTTCTGGAATCTCGACAGGGCGGAACTCTTTTATGATTTTTCTTCTCAGGTTCCCGTTAAAGTCATAAACGAGAATTTCATAATCTTCTGTTTTCGAATTCCCTATAAAAATATGAGTGGCAGATGCGCCTAAAACGAATCCCGGGCGCACGGGTCTATATTGAGTCGCCCGAACTGCGTCCTCGAATTCGAAATTATAAAACTCTTTGAATTCACTTAGAGTATGATTGGCTATTCCATAGTAATTCCTGAATACGGCATTATCGGGATCCTGTATCTGCCGAAAAGCGAGATACTTTTGATCACCCAGGTATTCAACAGGTTCGATATTCTCATCGAGTTTGATTTCATCGAGCAAAGTCCCATCTGTATCGAAGATAAAAAACTTATCCTTTGTCATGTCTTTGGCCATGATGCGGTCATTTTCATCGATTTGAATTTCCCCACCCCATTCAAACTCACCAGGTCCCTGGCCTTTACGTCCGAAAGAAGAAACGAACCTTCCTGTCTTGTCGAATTTATAGATGAAATTGTCGCTACTCCGTCGTTGTATGAAAAAAAGATTCCCTTTCGAGTCAAGGGCAAAAGATTCGATATTTGTCAGTCCTGTTTCAGCTATTTCATCCTTTTCGGTATCTATAGATAAGACTTCATTAAAGTGAAGAATCGATGGTTCCCCAGGCAAGGAATATGGTTCCAGGTGGTTGATGACAACCTCTACCCCATCTTCAAATATTTTCTCCACTCCGTCCGGTTTTGGGCCACATTGAAGAAGCAAAGAAACACACAGACTCAATAGAGCGGCTCTGCCGAGACACCTTTTCTTCGAAATGAATCTCTCATTTCCAGATGTCAAAACCAATGGTTCTGCTCCCCAGTTTTTACTTTGTGTAATCCATTTGCAAAAAATGAACCACTCCCTTTCTCCACAACTTCTGATTTTTATGCTAATCTTCTCCGCTCCCAGTTGTCAAGGAACAAATAATGACAACGGAGGTCAAATTAAGCGTTTTTCGTAATTCTGCATCCGCGAACTCTATGAAATAAACTTATCAAGTCAAATTTGATATGGCCAACGGTTTCCCTCTCTCCCCTCTACAATGAGGAGGTTTTGGTTTTTTGGGGCTCACTCGTAGCGCAGGGTGTCGGCGGGATGGGATGCGGCGGCCTTGACGGCCTGGAAGCTTACGGTCAGCAGCGCAATGACCAGAGCAAGGGCGCCGGCCAGAACAAAGGTTCCAATCCCGATATGGATGCGGTAGGCGAAATTCTGGAGCCATTTATGCATGATGAGATAGGCCAGCGGCCAGGCCAGTGCATTGGCCAGGAGGGCCCATTTAGCAAATTCCTTGGAGAGCATTCCTACGATCCCCGGAACAGAAGCGCCAAGCACCTTGCGGATACCGATCTCCTTTGTCCGCCGCTCGGTGATGAAATAAGCCAGCCCGAAGAGTCCCAAAGACGATATGAGTATGGCCAACAACGTGAAATACCCTATGGTTTGTCCGAATTTTTCTTCGCTACGGTAGAGGTCGTCGAAGTAATCATCGAAGAAAAAATATTCGAAAGCCGTTTGAGAAGCGAATTTTTGGAATAGTTTTCCGATCCCGGCAAGAGTCTGAGGAATATTCCGTGTGGAGAGCTTGATCGAAGCAAAGAGATAATCGTCCCCCTTGAGTTTCAAAGCCAGCGGACTGATTTCCAGGTGGAGGGTTTGGAAGTTGAAATCCTCCACCACTCCTATAACCTTCCTGGGCCTTCCGAATATGGTCAATTCTTTCCCGATGGGATCCTGCCAATTGAGTATCTGGACGGCCCTCTCGTTCAGGATGATCGAATCCTCCCCCTCCGAGGGAAATTCTCTGGAAAAATTTCTGCCCTGGAGGACATCTATCTCATACAGAGAGAGAAAGTCTTCGTCTATGGTCGTATTGGTCATCTCGAAGACCTTACGATCCCCTTCGATATCCAGGTCCATAGTGGTGGAACGCTGAATTTTATTCGGAAGAGCCGCTGAAAAGCTGACCCCGGATATTCCGGGAAGCCGGGTCAATTCCTGCTTGATGGTTTTGTGCCTTTCTCTTGTCTCATCGTCTTTGATGGGAACCACCAGGATTTGCTCTTTGACATATCCCAGGTCTTTTCCTTTCAAATACCGGATCTGTTGGTAGATCAGCCCGGTGCCGATAAGCAAACAGATGGTTATCGAGAACTGGAAGATCACGAAACCGCTGCGGATGGCTCTTCCCCTGCCCCTTGGGGAGATGGAGTCCTTTATCATGCCCATCGGATGGAATCCCGAGAAAAAGAGGGCCGGATAGGATCCGCTGAGAAGTGCAGCGAGCATACCTATGAGAAACATGAAAATAAGCAGGGAATATTTGCCAAAGAAGTCGGAGGAAATGGCGTATCCGAAAATGTGGTTGATGACAGGTGCCAAGAAGAGGATCAGGGCAAACGACAGGAGGAATGCGGTCAAAAAAAAGATCAAGGATTCGGTCAGGATCTGCCCGATCAGCTGTTTCCGATGAGCACCCACCACTTTTCTTATCCCGATTTCTCTCCTTCGGGACGAATAACGGGCGGTGGTTAGGTTGATGTAGTTGAAACAGGACATGATCAAAATGACCAGTCCGATGGCCATAATCCCGTAAAGGAATTTAAGGTCGCTGATTTTATCCGAACCGGAGCGATACTGGCTGTGCAGATGGATGTTTTTTATGGGCTGGAGGTAGTAAGATTCATCGAGAAGCTCCTTGTTGTGAGGGGCATATTTTTCCTGAAAAACGGGAATTTTTCTCTCCAAGCTTCGGGGGTCGCTGTTCTTGTGCAGTTTGAGATAGGTATTGAACATTCCGGCCATCCAGTCATCCGTTAGGCGGTAGGACGAAGCGTCGTATCCGTAGACGTATCCGGCTATGGCATTGAACCTTTCCATGGGAATTACGGCTTCGAACTGCAGGTGCGAATTCTGTGGCACATCTTGGATGACGCCAGAGACGACGAGGTCGAACATGCCGTCAAAAGAAAGGGTTTTTCCCACAGGGTTGCCTAAGCCGAAATACTTCTGGGAAGTCGATCGGGTGAGCACGACAGAAGATGGGTTTTCCAGCGGGTTGTTTGGACCTCCGTACAGAAATTCATAGGTGAACAAACGGAAAAAGCCAGGATCGGCGAAGAGGATACCTTTCTGCTGGTATCCCTTCTCCTCCACCCTAAAGGTGTAGGGATCGGTGAGGGACCAGGTACGGACAGCCAGGTCGATCTCAGGAAAGTTCTCCTTCAGGGCCGGCCCCATCGGATTTCTGGTACTGGGGCCGTGGATGTCCGACATTTTACGTACCAGCCGGAAGGCGGAATCGGCATCGCGATGGAAGGCGTCATAGCCCGTTTCGTTATGGATGTAAACGAGAATGATGAAACAGCAGGCCATCCCCAGGGCCAGCCCTGAAATGCTTATGAAGGAATAGACCTTTTGTTTTCTGAGGATCCTCAATGCTGTTTGAAAATAACTTTTAATCATGACCTTCCTAAATTATTGCTCAAAAAATGCAAATTGTCATTATGAGCGCAGGTAAAGTCATCTCTTTTTCATAGCCTGAAGGTGCACAGTTGCTCTTGATAAGGTCTCAAAGAGCGCACGTTTTCAGCAGCCGCTCAAGAAGATATACTTCTTATCCAGCGAATGGTTGCAAGAAGCTTCGACGGACGGCAACCCATTATCAAAAAGATCCTGTGTATCGGCTTAAAATATTTACAATCGGAAGAAGGTCTTTGAAAAATCGGTGTGTTTGGATTAGTATATAGCTGCATTCAGGACAATATTCATCATAGGGATTTTCATCGGTCCGGTCCGATTGAAGAGGAGGAAAAGCAATGATCGAAGCAAGTGCCTCAGGAAAAAAAACGAGCAGGCTGACTTATGGGATGGTTGGAGGCGGTCAGGGTGCCTTCATCGGCGATGTGCACCGCAAGGCGATCGCCATGGACGGCAAGGCCGAGATGGTCGCGGGCTGTTTGTCCAGGGATTTTCAGAATACCCTGTCCACAGGGGATTCATGGGGCATAGACAAAAACCGGCTTTATCCTACCTATGAAGAGATGATGGAAGCCGAGGGAAAAAGGGATGACAAAATCGATTTCGTGGTCATTGTCACCCCCAACAACACCCATTACCCGATCGCCAAGCTGGCTCTGGAGAACGGTATTCATGTGGTCTGCGACAAACCCTTGACCATTCACAGCGAAGAGGCCGAAGATCTCAAGCGTTTGGCCCAGGACAAAGGGCTTTTTTTCGGCGTCACCTATACCTACACCGGATACCCAGTGGTCAAACACATGCGGGAGATGATCGCCAAGGGGGACCTGGGAGAAATCCGGTTCGTCAACGCCGAGTATCCGCAGGAATGGCTTTCCACGCCGATCGAGAAAGAAGGGCAGAAGCAGGCGGCCTGGAGGACGAATCCGGAGCTGACCGGGGCCTCCAACTGCGTGGGCGATATCGGGAGTCACATCGAGAATATGGTCTCTTACCTGACCGGCCTCAAAATAAAATCGCTTTGCGCCCGTCTGGATAGTTTCGTGGAAGGCAGGATTCTAGACGACAATGCATCCATCCTGATCGATTATGACACCGACGCCAAAGGCCTTTATTGGAGTTCTCAGATCGCGGTGGGCCACGATAACGGCCTCCGGGTGAGAATCTATGGCACCAAAGGCTCTCTGGAATGGCGTCAGGAGCATCCCAACTACGCCAGGATTTGTTACCTGGACAAACCGGCTGAGATCATCTCCAGAGGGCGCGATCAGATGTATCCCCATGCCCAGGGTTATTCGCGCGTCCCGGCCGGGCACCCTGAAGGGTATTTCGAGGCCTTCGCCAACATCTATTCCACATTCTGCGATGCCCTGAGCAAGAAATTATCCGGTGAATCCTTGACGGCCGGA
Source organism: uncultured Eubacteriales bacterium (assembly GCA_964400735.1). Classification (GTDB taxonomy): domain Bacteria; phylum Acidobacteriota; class Aminicenantia; order Aminicenantales; family Aminicenantaceae; genus CAYNVQ01. Next base: position 362,887 of record CAYNVQ010000002.1, read on the forward strand.
AAGATGGATTTTCCGGGCGTGGAGGATGGGATAAGGGGTGTGAGGTTCATAGAGAAATGCGTGGAGAGCTCCCAAAAGGGAGCCGTTTGGGTCGACTTTTAGCCCTGGATTATTAATGGAAAATGCAGAGGTCGTTTCAAAGTGAATGGAATAAGCCATAACCTTAAGGAACAGGAAAATGTCTCCGCTCCCCTGCTCCTTTATTTTCACTATGCCGTGGCGGGCAAAACGAGGCAATCCAGGAGATTGCTTGGCTCGTGAATAATCCAGGATAGGAAAAAGGATTGAATAATAACATTGACATCGATACAAGATGAAAGGAGGATAGCATGGCAAGGCCTGTGACCTTATTTACCGGACAATGGGCGGATCTTGCCTTCGAAGACCTGTGCCAAAAAGCCAGCGGATGGGGCTATGACGGGTTGGAAATCGCCTGCTGGGGAGACCACCTGGAGGTGCGCAAGGCCGCAGAAGACATGGCCTACATGGAAGAAAAGAAGAAGGTTCTAGAGAAATACGGCCTGAAATGCTGGGCTCTCGGTGCGCACCTGGCCGGCCAGTGCGTCGGCGACAGGTACGATGAAAGGCTCGATGCATTTGTCCCCGATAAAGTCAAAGGGAAACCCGAAGGGATCCGTCAGTGGGCCGCCGAAGAGATGAAGCTCACAGCCCAGGCGGCCAAAAAAATGGGCTGCTCTGTGGTCAACGGATTCATGGGATCCCCCATATGGGCATTCTGGTATTCCTTCCCCCCGACAACAGACGAGATGGTGGAGGCGGGATTCCAGGAGATCCGTGAGATCTGGACGCCGGTTTTCGATGAGTTCGACCGGAACGGGGTCAAATTCGCGCTGGAGGTCCATCCCACGGAGATCGCCTTTGACCTGTACACGACCAAAAAGCTATTCGAGGTGTTCGACAACCGTCCGACCCTGGGTCTGAATTTCGACCCCAGCCATCTGGTCTGGCAGGGGATGGAGCCTCATGCTTTTATCCTGGAATTCCCGGAGAAAGTCTACCACGTCCATATGAAGGATGTGGCGGTGACCCTCAACGGGAAAACCGGCATTCTCGGATCGCACTTGCCTTTCGGCGACCTGCGTCGGGGATGGAATTTCCGGTCTCTGGGACATGGGGATGTGGATTTCGAAGAGATCATCCGGGCCCTCAATGACATAGGATATGACGGCCCTCTTTCCGTGGAGTGGGAGGACAACGGAATGGACCGGGAGTACGGAGCGCAAGAATCGGCCGAATTCGTCAAAAGCATAAACTTTTCTCCTTCTAAGGTGGCTTTCGACAAGGATATGAAAGGCTGATACATAATGGGGACGTCCCATTTGGTGACACCCTATATTTCTATATTTGCTTTTTATCGATGATAAATTATAGAGTATCCCTGAATGGCCTGTCTCCTATTGTTATCCTCACAGGACAGTTCAGGAAGGCTGGGTTAGGTTGGGACGGGATTTTCTATGTCGTTTCGACATTTCCATGCTCCTTTTTTACAATGTTATTCTAGTCACCATGGACAAAGCCTTATGATAAATTCAGAGATGAGAAAAAAAATGAGCGAATCAAAAAATGATGAAAAAGAAAAAAAACTGACCAGGAGGGACTTCCTCAAGTCCTCGGCTTCGGCCGGATTGGGGATAGCCCTGACGGGAGCGGCTTTATCCGGGCACTCTTCCGGTCAAGAAGTGCGTGAAACGAAAAAATCAGCCGAGCTCGACATTGCGGTCATCGGCACCGGTGTCCAGGGCAGGGTGTTGATCGAATCCTGCCTGCGCATTCCCGAAGTGAGGATCGTTGCCATTTGCGATATCTGGGGCTACAGCCAGCGCTATGCGAGCCAGTACTTGAAAAAGTACGGGTACGAGGTCAATGTGTACGAGGACTACAGGGATCTGCTGAACAAAGAAAAAGGCCTGGATGCTGCCATTGTGGCTACCCCGGACTGGATGCATGCCGAACACGCCAATGCCTGCTTGGAGGCAGGGCTCCATGTCTACTGCGAGAAGGAGATGTCCAATTTGCTGGAGAAAGCCAGGACCATGGTGCAGACCTCCCGCCGCACCGGAAAGCTGCTCCAGATAGGCCATCAGCGGCGGAGCAACCCCCGGTACATCCATGCCATCGACCGTCTTATTCATGAAAAAAACATCCTGGGTAAGATTACGGCGATCTATGCCCAGTGGAACCGGGCCAAGGCAGACATGCTGGGCTGGCCGAAAAATTACACCATCCCCCAGGGTACGCTGTCCAAATACGGATACGGTTCGATGGAAGAGTTCAGGAACTGGCGCTGGTATAAAAAATACGGGGGCGGCCCCCTGGTCGACCTGGGTTCTCACCAGATCGATCTTTTCGCCTGGGTCCTGGGGAACAATCCAAAAACGGTGATGGCCAGCGGGGGAGTGGACTATTACACCGACCGGGAGATGTTCGACAATGTCATGGTCATCTATGAGTTCGAGAATGGCTCTGGCGTTGCCCGGGCTCTCTACCAGGTCCAGACCACCACCAAAAATGGCGGTTTCTACGAGGCATTCATGGGCGAGAACGGGACCGTCGTCATCTCCGAGGTCCCCCAGATCGGAAACTGGGCCATGCGGGAAGCCCATGCTCCGGAATGGGATTCGCTGGTGAGGGAAGGCTATCTATTAACCGAAAAGCCACCGCTCCAGAAGATCGACACCAAGAATATTTTCCTCGACGTGAGGGTGACGGCCGAGGCGGGACGCTGGCCCCTTCCTGTGGAACTGGCCAAGCCGGCCCATCAGCCCCATCTGGAGAATTTTTTCTACGCCGTCCTTCACGGGACGCCGCTCAATTGCCCCGCCGATTTGGCTTACGAGTCGGCCGTAGCCGTACTCCAGGCGAACGAGGCGGTAAAGAACCGCCGCATGATGATGTTCCGCTCCGATCAGTTCAAGGCATGATAGACAAAAAGACGATCTTCCCGGCTGCGTTTTTTTTGCATTTCTGTTTAGTTTCTCCAATTTTTCTGATTTCTCAAAATATCCAGAAAAAACAGACCTGGGATGGCAGCCGTACCACGGCCATGCACCGGATACAACTCAAAGACGAGTTCGATCAGCTCATCGTCCCCACGCTTTCCTACAATTTACCATATTCATCCAGGTATACCTGTGCGCCCTGTCATGACTACGAGCTGATAAAAAACGGCCTGCACTTCGATGCTGCCGTCTCCTCAAGACAGGAAAGAGCAGGTGAACCCTGGATCTGGGTAGACTCCAAGACAGGAACCGTCTTGCCCCTCTCCTATCATGGTGAGCCGGGAACATGGAATCCTAAGGAACTGGGCCTGTCGGACTGGGAGTTCACCCTTCTTTTCGGCCGTCACATGACCGGAGGGGGGGTATCCGAGCCCGGAATCGAAGGAATCAGCCCCGACTCCCGCTGGAATGTTTCTGGAAAACTGGAGATCAACTGTATGGGTTGCCATAATGCCTCGAGGGAGCAGAGTCCCAGCGAGTGGGCCAAACAGGTCCTCCGCCAGAATTTCCGCTGGGCGGCCACTGCGGCATCGGGGCTGGGAGAAGTGGGAGGAATGGCCTCCCGGCTTCCCAACACCTGGGACCTTTTCGACGGACCCAACCCCGATGACAGCGAGTGGGCCGTAGTCCCTTCGGTAGACTACCGGCTGTCTCTTTTCGACAGCCAACACAGGGTGTTTTTCGATATCGCTCCCCGGATCGAAAACCAGCGATGTATGGCCTGTCATTCGGTTTCCGCAGTAGGAGAGATCAGACTGGCCATGCACCGGGATGTCCACTCGGCAGCCGGAATAAGGTGTGTGGACTGCCACCGCAACGGCATCGGCCATGACATGATCCGCGGATACGAGAGAGAGGCCGAAGACCGACAAGATAAAACGAGAGCCGGCTTCACCTGCCAGGGATGCCATATGAATGAGGATCTATCGAAGAAAGGGGGCCCTTCGTCGGGCCGGCTGGGAGCTCCTTATCCCAGGCATTCCGGAATTCCGGCCGTCCATTTCGAGAGACTGGCCTGCACGGTGTGTCATTCAGGGCCTCTCCTATCCAGCGATCTGATCCGGGTCCGTACCTCCAGGGCTAACCGGCTCGGCGTTTACGGCATCGCCCAATGGGATACCGAGTGGCCCCATATAGTCGAGCCCGTTTTTGCTAAAAATCATAGAGGAAAGATTGCTCCTCACCGTCTGATATGGCCCTCCTACTGGGGGAGAATGGAAGGGGATGAAGTCATTCCCCTTAAGCCTTCTGTGGTACAAGAGGCAGCCGGAAGTATATTGATGGTGGAGGAAGAGGCTGCCCAGATCCTCAAGGCTATCGCCCTTTACACGGAGATCGAAGGGATTCCGGTCCTGGCTCTGTCGGGAAAAGTTTACGAACCCAATGTCGACGGTCTCCTCGATCTTTCAGGGGATTATACGGATAAGGCCGGAGTGAAAATATTCTGGGGAATCAAGATGGACGATGGGATCGATCCGCTCGTGCCCGACTTCGATCCCGATGCCGAGCGGCCTGATGCGGATGCCGAAACACGTATCCAGAACGTACTCGATGCTTTGGCTACGATCGAAAATCTTTCGGGAAAACCGGCCCTGCTCTATAAAAAAGCCATGTATCAGCTAACCGAGGGTTATCTTGAAAAATTGGAAAATCCTCGAGAATCCGTAGATAACGTTGTTCTAGTCTGGATGGTGGACGAAAAGCCTGTACCTGCCGTTTCCGATTTTCAGGCGCGCACCGTAATAGAAACTGTGGGGCAGGAACAGACGCTGACCGAGGAGCAGGTCGGAATGGTCCTTCAATCCCTTGCCAGGAGCATAAAGTTAGGCGATTCCCTTCCGGATGGAGAGCAGGCCCCAGATAATATTCAAGAGAAGATCTCTGATTTCGTCTATGTTTCAGGAGGACGGCTGTTTCGGCTCGATAAGGAAGGAAACCTCTCCGTTTCAAAAAGTGCTGCTGCCGATCCTGTGCTCTGGCCTCTGGGCCACCGGGTGCGGCCGGCCCAGCAGTCACTGGGAATCAACGGCTGTACGGACTGTCACTCGGAAAGTTCCCCTTTCTTTTTTGCCCGTATCGAGGGAGACGGTCCCCTGATAACGGAGAAGATCGAGACTCTGTCAGCCCATTCCCTGATGGAACTGAATAAGCCCTACCAGAAGCTCTTCGGCCTGTCCTTCAGGATCCGTCCTATTTTCAAACTCGTGCTTTTTGTGGCGTCCCTGGTTGTGGGTTTTATTCTGCTCGTCATGCTTATCGTAATTCTAGGGCGGTACACAGGACTTATCGAGAGGAGGAGATAGCGGCCATGTTCGGGATCATCACCGTCGTCACGCTACTCATCCTGTTTTTCTTATTGACGATTCACCGCTTTCGGACAAGCCCAGTCCGAGCCAAAAACGACTCCGCTTCCCAAACGCAGTATTTCCCCTGGCTTGGGGACCGGATTTCAGCTTTGTTCAGGATTCCCTGGGCCGAGCGCTTTAAAGGGTGGTATGATGCGTGGATCATCCAGAACTATCCGCCACGGCAGAGATGGATCTATATTTGCCTGGGATCGAGCTTGGGTTATCTCATTCTGAGCGGTTTCTTTTTTGCTTTGACCGGAATCAGGCTTCAGGGTGTGTTTCTCCTCCTGCATGTCGTCCTAGGGGGGCTTTTTGCCGTGTGCCTTGGTCTGGCTGTTTTTTTTAGGGCACGCTATTACACCTGGGAGCCGGAAGATTTTGAGGGCCGGAACGGAGCCCTGAATCTTCAGACAGGTGCAGCCAGGCGGAAGGTCTGGCAGATCGTGCTTTTCTGGATTTTTACGGCTTCTGGGCTGGTGCTGATCGTTACGGCCCTCGCTCAGATGCTCTCTGATTTTTCATTGCGGGCCCAGCTGGTCATGTTCGAAATTCACCGCTACGCTGCTCTGGAATCGCTCCTTGTTGCCATTGCCTTTGTTTACTTTTCCTGGATAGATGATCGTCAATGAGGGGAAAAAAGGGAAATGCCGTTTTTCGGTTCGCTCATTTTTCCATGGGAACCACTTTCGAACTCCTGATCGCGGGCGAAGAAGAAGGCTATGCCCGCCAGGCTTCCCAGGCCGGTTTTGCCGAGATTGACAGGATTAAGGACCTTTTCAGCCGGTTCGATCCCTCCAGCGAGATCGGGCAGATAAACCTCCTCAATCCCGGCCAATCCCTGCGGATCGGCGTAGAGACCTATGACTGTCTGAAAACGGCTCTTTGGGTGCAATCACAGACCGGCGGAGCCTTCGATGTCAATGTCGGGGCATTGATCAAGTACAGAGGAAATGATGCTCCTGAAGGGGGTCAGCCGCGCACAGACATCCTGAACCGGTTGGAACTGTCCCAGAGACGACGGGGGTATTCAGTCAAATTCCGTTCCATGAAGCAGGAAAAAGATACCTCCACCTTAGCCCTGGACCTGGGAGGTATCGGCAAGGGATATGCTCTGGACAGAACCCTGGGTGTGCTTTCCGATTGGGAAATAGAGAGGGCCCTGGTGCACGGAGGAACCAGTACGGCGATAGCCAAGGGCACTCCTTCAGAGGGGCTGGGCAAGACAAAGGGCTGGCCTGTCGGAGTCGGAGGAGATTGGAGGTGTCCGAAGGCGCCGCGAAAGCTTTTCTTGAAGGACCGGGCTTTGAGCGGATCCGGCACCGAGGTCAAGGGGGATCACATCGTCGATCCCAGGGAAGGAAAACCCGCCCGGGGCCATCTGGCCGCTTGGGTTTCACACCCTTCGGCAACTCTGGCGGATGCTCTGTCCACGGCCTTCGTGGTCATGACTACCGACGAGGTCCGCACCTTTTGCGCAGAACACCCCGATGTCTGGGCTCTCGTGGTCATCGGGCCACAAAAATGCGAGATCTTCAATCCCAAAATCAAATCCTGAACGCTAGGATAAATGAGTCATAACCCATATCGAACCGATCCTCATATTTTCGAATGGACCTCTCACAATAATAAAAGAATACCCGATAAAGAATAAACGGCTATGGACAGCGCTACACGTAAATTCCTGCCAAAGTGGAAAGCATGACTTACAAGAGCGATCAGGTTGCAGGAAAAGCGCTGCAGACCTGATGTCCCTGGAATGGTCGAAAACGCTAGGGCTCGTTTTCCTGGCTTCCACGCCGCCGGAATCTGCTCAGGAAGCGGCCGGGCTTATTCACGGTCAACGAACACCCCGGTCAAGAGCGCATTCGCTCCCGCCGTTTTTTTTGCTGCCAAGACGATCCGGCCCGAGACCTGCCAGCTCAGGTATACGCCGCCCAGCATTTCCTGGATCGAAAGGGAGCGTTCATCCAGGATCTTTCCACCTTCGGAGATAAGGATCTTTTCGGCCCGGCCCACACGGTCATAATCCAGAAAATAGGCTGTAAGCCTATAAGGAGAGTCGTCCGGAGGGATGATGTGCACCTCCACCCGCTCCGGGTCGAACCAGCAGGTCGCCTTCCTCCGGTATTGGGGGGAGTCGGGGTGCTGGAGCACCCTGGGATCATCTTCGACCCGATAATCCCACGCGAATCCGCGGCCGTTTCCCACCACCATGCGGTAGCCGGCCTGGATTTCGCCCTCATGGGTCCCCGACATCCAAAAGGCACGGTCACCGGCTTTTTTGCGCCAGAGCCCTCCGGTTGCGGCGTCCTTGCCGAGAAACCGGACCGATGCCGGAGCCACCGGAACTGCCTTTCTCCAGCTCAGGGGAAGCCGTATGCCCTGAAGTCTCTCGGTGCTGCAGGGGTCTCCGGTTTCCCAGGAGGCCGCGCGAAAGGTCTGCCCGTCCCGGGTCTGTGCGATTAGATCCACTCTTTCGGGGACCAGCCAAGTCCCCTCATCTCCGGGTATCAGACCGACAACGGACGGCCGTTCGGGAAGCTCCTCTGCCGGAATAGTAAATTCGAACCAGCCTTGCGCATCGCGGATCTCACCTGCTCTCCGGCCGTCCACCATCACTCTGGTCACCGCCATAGGGTAGGAGGTACCCACTGGCAGGCAGGAAATCTGAAGCTTAAGTTCAGTCACATCTTTGATCTCCGGTCTCGCGGCTGCGGATAATCGAGACTCTGCGGGGAAAAGACTTTCCCGGATCGCGGCCAGCCGCTCTGCGTCCGTATCTTCGAGAAGCGGTTCCGGGCCTTTTCCGATGACCGCCACGCTCGATGTACCGTGTTTTTCTAACCTGACCAGGGCGGTTCCCGGCTCTATCTTCAACAGCGCCCGGTAAAGGGAGGTGTCCGCCGAGTAGATGTGCGCCCATTCCAGCTCATTGGCGTCGGGCACCCGCAGCACAAGTTCCGCGGGTTCTAAAACATGGGGGGGACGGCAAAGAAATCTGACCTGCGAGGTCACAGGCGCTACATAAAACCCGTTCTCATTGCGGAAGAGGTTGGCGTTGTTGGGTCCCGTAACCTCAACGCAGTGAGGATGCAACACCTGTTCCTTGCCCATTAGGGGTTCGAAGAGGGGCGCGAACAGCTCCATAAAGTCTGCTGCCCTGGGATTCGGTTCCTGCTGGCAGACGGGGAATTCGTGGGAGATGAGCTGCGGAAAGAGCGCCCAGTGAAGCCGCCGTTTCATCTGGGCCTCGAAGGGCAGAAGGTCTCCCTGGTATTTTGTGCGTTCGTGCCAAGCCGATGCCGGCTTGAAGGGGGCCAGGTAAGCAAGAGCCGGGAGGTAGTCGTTCTCATGACAAATGCCGTCCGAGTCACGGAGGAGCTCGACGCGCCAGAACTGGTTGACAAAAACCCTTTTGCCGGCCTCATGCGCCTGGCGGCTGAGCTCGATGAGGGCCTCACTCACCGGAACGGCCAGGTTCTCCATGGGTCGGTCGCCGTCCATGCTCAATCCATCATCGCGGGAGTAATCGAACCCCGAAGCCCAGTCCAGCCGGTCGACCATAAAGCCCTCGAACTCGGGGATTCGTTCGATATGCCGGCGGGCCTGTTCCACCAGGAGGGGCCAGAGGGGGGTGTTACGGCCTGGATTCATGACTTTGGATCCCTGCCAGGTCGGGACGGTATCCCCTTCTGCGTTCCGGACCAGAGCCGGCCCGAGCTCCCCTTTGAGAATGTGATCCGCCTCTTCCGTGGTTCCTTCCCTACCTCCCGCGCCGCCGTATTCGGTCACATTGAAATAGGCATAGACTCCAATCCCGTGGTCGTGCATGTCCCGGATGAAGGCATTGATCTTTGTATCGCTCATTTTTTCCCTCACCTTCCACTCCAGGGCATACGTATAGGGATACCATTCCGTCGTTCCGGGAAGGAATTCACCCATATGGGAAAACCAGAACGATGTCCAGATAAAGCGGACGTGCTGGCGGGCCATCTCCCCAAAGTCCGGGTGATCGAGGATGTGATGGTACCAGAAGGTCCCTTCATAGGGGCCCCGCGGCAGAGGCGGCAGAAAATAGGCAGGGAAATCGTCCGAATACACCTTGAGCGCTGACCTGTAGTCGGCCTGGTGCACGTAGGCCTTGAGGCGGAGCACGGTGGGTTGGCCCCCTCCCATCCCTCTGCGGGCCAGCCTCAGGCTGAGCAGTCGGGCCTCGAACCAGGAGACCTGGAAATGGGGGATGTTGTCATCGGCCGGCAGGGCCAGCGTTAGAGCGCTGTCGTTTTCCGGGTCCATCACGCACACCAGCGGCAGGACGTACGCCTGCCCGTCGTTCCATCCGTAGGTCGCATAGGCGACAGGTTCGAAGCTGGGGTAGGCACTCACATCCATAACACCGTACTGGCTGGGGGTAAAAATTCGAGCTTCGGGGAACAATACGGGGAGATCGATCCTGACCTCGTGTTCCGTTTGCTTTCCTTCTCCAGTGAATGTCATCTCCCAGACGGCTTTGGGGCCCTCGACGGTAAGGCGGTGAGAGAGGGTGATTCCCAGATCGGCCAGGTCCGCCGAAACCGAGATGCTATCCTTGTCCCGGTTGAAACGCGCGGAAGTTATGACTTCTCGGATTCCGGAGGCCGGAGCGCTAACGGTAAGCCGGGCAGGAGCGGAGAGCCAAGACCTTTCCTTTCCTGACACTCTCGAAACCAGTGATGCAGGAAGACCGGTATCTGTGTCGATCCCGATCCGCAATTCTTCTCGGCCAAGATATTCCGTCCCGGCCCTGCTCTCTGGCCCCGAACATGCGGAGGCCACGAGAATCCCAGCCAACAAAATCGATGAAACGATCTTCCAGCTGAATAGAATTTTAAGTCTCATACCCCGTCCTCCTCACCCTGGGATGGTAGCGAATCCTTCGTCCGCTTCCGGCGCTGAAGGACCGCATGTCCTTTTCCTTGGTCCCGTAAGCCACCATGTCAATATAATCCACCCACTGACATACGGAATAAAAATTATCACATCCAAAACGGCAAGGCAACGACTCTTCTGAGAAATGACACTATCTCCAGGGGCTATGAGAGTTGGCTTCTGTAGGGTGCTCTAGTTACAATGTGACAAAATCTATCGTCAAGTTTCAAATGAATTCGGGGACAGGCTGCAAAATCTGATTAATAGAAAACAGCGGCCTCTCCCAGCTTTTCGATACGTTGGTTGAGATTTCTTTCTTTTAGATAGGGTAATCCTCAGTCGCCGGTTTGATTCAAAATGCCCAATCCTAGCGTACCCAACTGCCGGGTCATGATATTCAGAAGGAGAATCACTCCGCCTTTATCCTGGGGAAGAAAGACCATCAATGCGTTGATCCCTGGATCTCCTCCGGTGGGCAGCCAGAGTTCCTGGCCATCTTCAATAATTGGGGGATAAGAAGGCTGAGTCCCAGCCTTTCGCATCTTGCCCCTGTGGGCGTTAGAGTAAAGGCCGCAGTAGCGGATCATGATCTGACCCTTATCAGGAATATGGGAGGTGACTCGGGCGATGAACTCCAGATAATCCATCGACTCCTCCTGTGAGCCATGTCTTGAGTGTTGATAGCGAACCCTGCCCTCTGTCTCATCGAAGAAAAGCCGCTTCAAAGACAGAATAGGCCGGATCATGTATTTGCCGACTCTCTCTGCCTCGCTTGTGGTCTCCGCCCTGACCTGGCTGTGGCCGTTGAACCCTGTGTGGCGCCAGTGGAGGATTTTCCGCGCCAGAGATAGTCGGATGAGCTTTTTCCGGAGCAGCAGGGAGAAGACCTCATGGGTGAAAATTTCCTGGATGAGCTCGTCATGGAAGCAGGAGAGATGGTGAAAAGCACCATCCGGGGCTGTGCCTCCCTCGGTCATCAAGACATGGATATGGGGATGGAAGTTGATGTGGTCGCCGAAAGTCTGAATAACGGCCACCACTCCCGGCATAAGCTCAAGCCCTGTGGCAGTGTGCAGGAATTTCATAAATGAGCACACCGCAGAGAGACATAGCGAATTGAACAGCGGAGCGCGGTTCTTGGTTCAAGGGACGATTGCAGCCGACATCATCGAGGCATAGGGTGGTGTCAAAAAACAGCACAACATCCTCGATCAGGTCGGGATTTCTGCAGAAGAACAATATGGATACAAACTTATCGAACCGCTACGAGATTTGTTCAAGCACCAGGTGCGAGAGGTAGCCAAGGCGCTGGGGATTCCTGAGAAGATCCATCTGAGAATGCCGTTTCCGGGTCCTGAGTTGGCAACGCGCGTCGTGGGAGATGTGACTCCGGAGAGAGTGGATGTGGTTCGGAAGGCCACTGTGATTGTTGAAGAGGAGATTGTCGGGTTAAAATCTTTTCAGGCCTTTGCCGTTCTTTTGAGTGACAAGGGCACAGGAATAGACGAAGGTAAAAGGCTGTTCGGAGATATCATCATCGTTCGCTCTGTGGAAAGCAGGGATGCTATGACAGCTGAACCGACGCCCATTCCTTGGGAGGTATTGATGACGATCTCGCGGAGGATAACAAAAGAAATGCCGAATGTGGTGAGGGTTGCCTACGAAATCACTCCCAAACCACCGGCCACGATCGAATACATCTGACCCGTCATTACGGCGTTTAATACGCATCCCAAACTCGGATGGTATGGTCCAGGCTTGAGGAGAGTAGACGTGTGCCGTCGGGGGAGAAAACAACAGCTGTGATGCTCATCCGGTGGCCTTTGTACTCGTGGAGGAGTTCTCCTTTTGCCGCGTCCCACATACGCACGACACGATCAGCACCTCCAGTTGCAAGCTTCTTCCCGTCCGGAGAGAAAGCCACTGCTGACATGGGGAGGCTGATAGGATTGACCACAGGCCCAGATTTTAGGTAGATCACAAGACCTTGAGGTCGGAGAACATAGAGGACTTTTCCTGTGCTTATATCCCAAACCCGTACTGTCTTGTCCATGCAAGCGGAGGCGAGATACTGTCCATCAGGGGAAAAGACAAGATCCCGGATGAAATCTTTGTGTCCCTCCAGGGTTTGAAATTTGTTTTTGGATGCAATATCCCATATCGTAATGTCGACTCGACCAGAGGCCAACCAAGTGCCTTCTGGAGACCAGGCAAGAGCCATTCCCCATTTGTTCTTCTGCCCTTTGAGTGTGCCGGCGTGCTCTCCAGTCGGGGTGTTCCAAATCCATATGTCTCCGTCCATATTCCAAGCTGCAGCCTTGTTCGAGTCAGGGGAATAGATAATATCTGCTGACCAACCCAGGAGCCCTGTGAGATGCTGGATAGATCCTTCCTCGATATCATGGACATGAACCTGTCCTTTGTATTCAGTGCTTATGACCTTTGAGCCATCTGCTGAGATATCCAAAGCAAAAATCTCATCTTGGGTCGAATAAAGGACTTTTTGCATCCTGCCTGTTTCGGTATCCCACAACCTGATGGTTCCGTCCAGACCGCTGGATACGGCCATGTTCCCTCCCTTTAAAAAAGCGACATCTGTAACCGCGTCTTCATGGCCTTCCCATACAGCTACAGAATCCTCCTGGAATGGATCCAGTTTTTGTGATAATGCCGTCATGAGCAGCCCAGCAAAAAACAGAAGACATATCCGGATCCCCAACCGATGTTCCCTCATCGTGCTTCTCCCTTTTCGAAAAGAACTTCTCCTTTCTGAGAGAGCGTTAGACTCGAAGTCTCCTCTCCGATGTTCAGCTTGAAACTGCTTCCACCATTCCAGATCCAGAGAGCTGTATCTCCTTGAGGTTCTGCCATGAAAAGGACATGTTGTTGGCCGATACTATCCAATGTAAAAAGCACATTGGGATAGCTGTCGGAAGTGCAGTATCCGCTGCGTTCGTTTCCTTCCTTGTCGAAAAGGATTATCCCGCTCATCTTACCGCCGCGTGGGAAACGTTTGCCCAAAATGAGTGGTTCCGGTACAGGAGCGCCGATCCAGACCCTCTCGGTCCCGTTCTCATCGACGACCGCGATTCCTCTGACACGGAGAATCTTTTCCTGATCTGGCGAATTAGAGATATTCCATTTGAAGGACTTTTGCCAAAGGAAAAATGCGGCTCCGACCAGGAGAATACAGATGACGGACAATGTAAGCCATCGGATTTTGCGCTCCAGGGCTCTTATCGAATCTTTCAATTCAACGATTGTTTCTGTTTGCATGATCTGTACACCTCCACAATTCATTATGCCTATCTACGGTAGAAAGGCGTATATTGTTGACAGCAGGAATTTACCCTAAATTGAATGAAAGGTTCAAGATTTTATCAGCTTGTAGATTCCCAATGTCAAGATCGGGATGATATAGGCTATCAGAAATCCCCATGCAGCGCTTCCGTAGCCCTTTGCGATAAGGTCTATCAATCCGAATGTCGAAATACCGAGAGCCAACAACAACATGATCAGTGCGATGAGTGGCCTCTGCCAGCGCTGCAGCTCCTTTCCTTTCGCCTTGAGCGTGGATCGGATTCGTTCGTTCACGGAGTGGATGAATCCCGTCCCTGTTTCGATAAGCGTTCCGAATAGGACGAGTTGAAAGGCTATCAACAACAACGGAACGCCGGCCTTCTGCAGCAAAAAAACGGCAGGGATCTCTTCCGGAAGGACTGCGGGATAATGACCGACCATAGATACGAAAAACAGCGCTCCTGGAATGATACCTAAAGGATAGGAATTTCGTTTTTGCCCATGTGGCAAATCCCTCACAATTTTCCCCATTTCCCATCCACTAACGTCTTGAAATAAGATTATCACATCCAAAACGGCGAGGTCAATGACTCCCCGCTCTCCTCGGCTGCCATCAGGAGCTCCTCCCGCATCCACTCTCCCCACACCTCACGGCGCTTGGCATGACACGACGGACAGAACCCGCGTGTCTTGCAGGAAAACATCAACAGCCGCTCTTCCCCACAGTCGGGACACCGGATGCGGGCAAAGCCACACATGGGATTGCCGCAGTCGAGATACTTCTCAACAACATCTTGGATAACCGGACGGAAATACCCGTACTCCCTCTCGAAACGAGATTCATATTCTCCAAGGAACCTCTCAAAATAATAAAAGAACACTCGATAGAAAATCGTGTGTTCTGGATGGCGTTGGTGGTAAATCCCTGCCATGGCAGGGAGGATGATTCATGAAATGGGCCAGGTGCCATGCTTCGGTGAAAAGTCAGGCTATTTTTGTAATGACGTAATCACATGTTGACGAGGGAAGATCAATTCTGACAACCAAAGATGTCGAGAAAAATGCTTTTGGGATATGGAATCAGTTAGGAAAACATGGGCTATGATTTTTCCTGAGTATCCGTTCGAATATTTTTTCCTGGATCAGGATATCAGGCGGCTTTATGAAAAAAAAGAGCGTCTCAGACAGATGATCGGCCTGCTGACCAACCTCGGGATTTTCATAACCTGCCTCGGTCTCTGGGGGTTGCCAAAGAGTTCACCAAATGGGTGCTGGCGGCCAATGTAATCGCCTGGCCGGTTGGGTATTTTTTGATGCGGAATTGGCTGCAGAATTTTGCCTACAGGATAAAAATCACCCCTGGTGTTTTCATTCTATCGGCGCTCTTCGCTCTGGCCATCGCCTTGGTTACCGTGATTCTTCAGACCAGGAGGGCCGCTCAGGCCAACCCGGTGGAATCTATGCGGTATGAATGATTCAAAATGCCCAATCCTAGCGTACCCAGCTGCCGGGTCATGGTATTCAGTATGAGAATCACTCCGGTTTTATCCTGGGGGCGAAAGACCATCAATGCGTTGATTCCGGGATCTCCTCCGGTGTGCAGCCAGAGTTCCTGGCCATCCTTCAACTTGGCATAGTTCCAGCACAAGGCGCTCCCGAAATATTCCCGGGAAAACATCAACCGGATGGTTTCCTCTTTAAGTATCCGTTTCCC
The DNA here is from genome assembly GCA_964400735.1 of uncultured Eubacteriales bacterium. GTDB lineage: Bacteria > Acidobacteriota > Aminicenantia > Aminicenantales > Aminicenantaceae > CAYNVQ01. The sequence continues at coordinate 378,177 of CAYNVQ010000002.1, forward strand.
TCTACAGATCCCCCTGTTGATGTGGGCTTCCAGGAATCGGGATAGCTGACGGGCGCTGGTTCTGACCAGCCCGTCAGGGTAATTCGGGAAACTGTACAGGCAGTTGGCCGCAAAACCCTCTTCAATTTCGACGGTCTCAGAGGCTCCGCCGGGCCTTATGATTGATCCTTGGGGCTCACCCCCCTTTATATAGGTGTAGGGGATGGCATGTTTGGAAATATCGATGTCGGAGAGAAACCATCCCGTTTCATTCATCCCTAAAGGCTTAAATATATGCGCTTGGGTATAGGAGGAGAAAGATATGCCTGAAATTGTTTCTACCAGGTAACCCAAAAGACCGTATCCGACATTGGAGTAGCTTCTCGGCTCGGCCGGCAGTTCTCCTTCCTGTCCCGGTTTCCAGACGTGGAAATTATCCTCTGCATCGTAAAATTTTCCGCCTGCAGTGAGATATCCGGATATCCAATCTTTCAAATCGATTACGGGATCCCCACAGGAGTAGCTATCGTCATAGGTTTTGCCATCCTTGATCGAGGAACGGTGAGTCAGAAGCTGACGGAAGGTTATGGGGCTGTCGGGAAAGCGGGGGTTTCGGACTTTGAAATCGAGGTAGTCATCGATGTCGTCGTCCAATTTGAACCGTCCGGCTTCCCATAGCTGCATCACGGCCGCTGCGGTGACGGTTTTCGAGACCGAACCGATGTTGAGCAGGGTATCCGAAGTCATAGGGACCTTGTGCTCGAACTCGGCAAATCCGTATCCTTTGGCCCAATCCAGCTTACCTTCTTTGAGGACGGCCAGCGCCAATCCAGGAATAGGGCCCTCGGACATCTGTTGGGCGATGAAAGCATCCAATTTATTCGATGGGCCTGAGGCTTGCCATGGAAAAGCCGGCGCCCCTAAGGCCAATCCGAATATCTTGAGAAAATCACGGCGCTTCAAGCTCATGTTTACCTCCCGAGGATTAGCTGAGATTTGGCATCTTATTTGAAAAATAACGGCTCATGGATATGAACAGTATTAAGAACTGGTTCTTACCTGACAACTGGTATATCGCCCGCTTTGCCCCAGATATAAACCCCGATGCCTTTGATATACCACCTTCCGTTCGAGGGGCGCCACACGGCAATATCTGTCAGCCCGCTTCCATCGAAGTCGCCAGGAACAGGGATATCACCTGCCGTTCCCCAGATCGACACTGCCAATCCTTTGGTATACCATCTGCCGTTCGACGGTCTCCAGACGGCTATATCCGTTGTCCCATCCCCATCGTAGTCAGCGGGAACAGGAATATCGTCTGCCGTCCCCCAAGATGTTCCCCCTATTCCTCTAAGGTACCATCTGCCGTTCGACGGTCTCCAGACAGCTATATCCGTCGTCCCATCCCCATCGTAATCGCCAGGTACTGGAATGTCTCCAGCCGCTCCCCAAACGTAACTACCGACGCTCTTGATGTACCATCTGCCCTTCGACGGTCTCCAGACAGCTATATCCGTCGTCCCATCCCCATCGTAATCACCAGGTACTGGAATGTCTCCAGCCGCGCCCCAAACGTAACTACCGATGCTCTTGATATACCATCTGCCGTTCGGCGGTCTCCAGACGGCAACTTCTGTTGTCTTATCTCCGTTGTAATCCCCGTTGACCGGGATGTCTCCTGCTACGCCCCACACATGACTCATGATCTCTTTGATATACCAGCGTCCATTTGATGGCCGGTACACAGAAACATCGGATGATCCGTCACCGTTGAAATCATGGCCATGAAATATCGGAAGAACCAGAACATATTCATAGATTCCCATGTCGACAGTAGGAATGCCATCAATGTTTCCGTCCAGAATTCTCGGATTGTTATCCAGGTCGCTCGATACAAGATGCGGAGCCGAATTATTACCGGTATCGATGCAGGGAGAATCGGAATTCACATGGTAGTTGTCGATCCCGGTAAATCGAGGGTCACGGTCTATATTGCCGCCATAGCTATCCCATGGAAGAGGCAAACTCTCTCCTCCCGGATAATCGTTGTTGTAAACGTTCTTGATTGTATCGCCACCGATGTATATCTCGTTGTTCCAGAAGATGTTGTTGTAGAGGTCTGTATGGTTATTCAGGAAGCCGCTTTTCCATGCGTGGACAAAGATGCCGTAGCCCGAATTATTCACAAAAGTGTTGTTTATTATATAATTGTCGCGGCCTCTGCTCGGGCTTATGTAATCGATGGTGACTCCACTCCCGGTGTTGTCAAGAACGAGGTTATTTTTTATAAAGACATCTCCAGCTATTCCATCGGGCGTGATGGATGCGGCATCTACGACTCCCCCCCCATTCATTATGGTATTTTTAGCGATGTTGTTTCGGACAATGTTGTGAGAAATGTCAATGTTCCCTGAAATTCCCGATGATACATAAAAGGAGACGGCATAAATCCCTCCGCCATCCAATCCTGTGTTATGTTCAATGATGTTGTGTCTGATGGATATTTTGCCGCTGGGGGCAGTGTAGGCGTTTATCCCGCCGCCATTTATGCTAACACCTCCTTGATTTCCGTTTTTTACGGTAATGCCTTCTATGAAAATATCGCCACCTCCGGTATTTTCGACCAATAGGACCCTTTGTCCCGTACCTGCGGCATCAAGAACGGTATTGACCGGATTAAGGACTCTGATGGCACAGCCTGACTTATATCCGCCGAGCAGAGTGATGCTGTGTCCCTCACTCGATTGATAGGTGAAGCTGCCATAATAGGTTCCTTGCCCGATCATAATAGTGTCATCCTTTCCGTTTGTTTGTGCCTTAGTCAAGGCGCTTTGAAGTTCGGCGCTCGTGTTCACACAATGATCAATGCCCCATGTCATGCCAGCAAGTCCAGTTATTAAGACTGTGACTAAGATGGTCGATTTAAAAAATTTTTTCATGGTATTTTTTTCCTTCGATCGTTATCTCGCCAACGGCCTATCGCCGGTTATACCTCAGGAATAGTTACCAATTCCGTTGATAAAACACTTGCCGTTCGATGGTCCCCATACGGCTATTTTCCTCATGCCATCCCCGCTGATGACATAAGGCTTTTCGCTATTTGAACCCACGTCAGAATCCTAAAAGAATTTTATCTCACTAAAGGGATATCTCCTGCTTTTCCCCAGAGTGCTCCCGCCAAGTCTTTGATGTACCACCTTCCATTGGAGGGCCGCCACACGGCGATATCTATCCTGCCGTCTCCATTGAAATCGCCTACGACAGGGATATCTCCTGCAGTTCCCCAAGCAGTGCTCCCGATACCCCGGATATACCATCGGCCATTGGATGGTCTCCACACGGCGATATCTGCTCTGTCATCTCCATTATAATCGCCTGGCACAGGGATGTCTCCTTTGATCCCCCAGGAATATGTGGCAATATCTTTGATATACCAACGGCCGTTGGATGGTCTCCACACGGCTATTTCCGTTTCTCCATCTCCGTCATAATCTTCGGGCACAAGCATATCCCCGGTTGTTCCCCAGGTATGGGAGGCAATGCCTTTTATAAACCATTTTCCATTGGATGGCCGCCACACGGCAACATCTGCCCTGTCATCTCCATTATAATCGCCTGGCACAGGGATGTCTCCGTTGGTCCCCCAGGAATAGGTGGCGATATTTTTTATATACCATCGGCCGTTCGATGGCCGCCACACGGCGATATCTGCCCGCCCATTCTTATTGTAGTCCGCAGAAACGGGAATATCATGTTTTGCTCCCCAATAAATTGCACTGGCGCCCTTGATGTACCATGTTCCATTAGCTGGTCGCCAGACCGAAATATCCGATCTGCCATTACCCGTGTAATCGCATTTATGCAGGATGGGATACAAAGAGTAATGATTATACTCGTCGGCACCGATATCCATTGCTGTCCCCAGGGGCCGTTGATCTCCGTCTATATCTTTTACGAAGCCCGAGATCGGATGTCCCATATCTACCACTTGGGTTACGGGATAACTCAAGTGCAGATCGCCTCCAGGAACACTGATGAACCAAGAAAGCGGGGCATCTGTAATATTGTTGTAAACCAGTTTTGAAGCCCCGTCTCTTTGGGTGATGCTCCGGTTGCAGAGGTTATTGACAATAAAACCTCCGGTCGTTCCCGGGAAACGGTATTCGATGGCGTTGGGATAAGAATGAGTAAAATACACGGTGTTGTTGTAGATTTGGACATTCAAGGCATTTTCAAGACCGATACCCACATCTTTGAAGGGGTTCGTATTCTTTGTGTGAACGATCATATTGTTTCGGATGACCCCTCTGATGTGGCCCCGGTCTCCCAATCCGTACCCGATGCCTCGATCGCAGTTGATGATCAGATTTCCTTCCGCGAGTGTATCTTCTGATTCGGACCAAAAGTGGATAGCATGTTCAGCCATGTCGCCAGATGGGCTGCTGATATCTCTGAAAACATTGTTACGGACTGTCCAACCGTGTGCTTGATGGCCATCTATCCCTCCGATGTAGTATTGGGGGCCTATCCCTGAACTGTACTCCAGGAGGGAATTTTCAAGGATTCCATTGTCGGAGCTTGTCGGATTGGATGCCTGGTAGGAGATCTTTATCATTTGTTCGTATGTGTTGACGACATGAAGGTTGGAGAGAAGCGGGTTATCTGCATTCTGTTCCCCCCTGATCTGTATGGCATGGTTGGCTACCCAGCCGATCGTCATATCTCTTGCCGTAAAGTTGGAGCCTGAGACATTGAATATATGGGTTACATCTCCATACATTCCTTTTCCCTTAAGAGTGACAGCGTTTCTATTACCAGATTGGGATCTGATGGTTATCCCATTGGCCGTGATGAGGAGCATATCGTTGAGCGTGTAGGTGCCGTTCGAAAGAAGGATTTCTTTGTCTCCTCCTGTGTTTGCTTGATTGACCGCAGTCACCAATTCTGTGACGTTGGACACCACTGTTGTTCCTTGCACATAGCTGCACAGGGATATGAGTAAAACAGGACCTATGAAGAGGACTTTTATCACGTCTATCGATCTTTTTATCATTTTCTATCTCACTAGAGGAATGTCTCCGAATTTTCCCCACAAATATGCGGCGATGGCTTTAATGAACCATCGGCCGTTGGAAGGACGCCAAACGGCGATGTCCGTTTTCAGATCGCCGTTGTAATCACCAGGAACAGGGATATCGCTTGAAATTCCCCACTGCAGGGTGGTGCCGTTTTTAACGAACCATCGGCCGTTGGAGGGACGCCAAACGGCGATGTCCGTTTTCAGATCACCGTTGTAATCACCAGGGACGGGGATATCTCCCGATGTTCCCCACTGCAGAGTGGTGCCGTTTTTAACGAACCATCTGCCGTTGGAAGGTCTCCATACTGCGATGTCCGTGGTCCCATCTCCGTCATAATCACCAGGGACGGGGATATCTCCTAAAATCCCCCATTGCAGGGTGGTGCCGTTTTTAACGAACCATCGGCCGTTGGAGGGCCTCCAGACTGCTACGTCCGTAGTCCCGTCTCCGTCATAGTCACCAGGGACGGGGATATCTCCCGATATGCCCCACAGCAGGGTGGTGCCGTTTTTAACGAACCATTGGCCGTTGGAAGGTCTCCAGACGGCTACGTCCGTGGTCCCGTCTCCGTCATAATCACCAGGGACGGGGATATCTCCCGATGTTCCCCACAGCAGGGTGGTGCCGTTTTTAACGAACCATCGGCCGTTAGAGGGTCTCCAGACCGCGATATCGGATGAGCCGCTCCCATCGAAATCATGTCCTGAAAACACAAAATGGAAATCATTCCAGCCTGCCATTCTGGCCATCATCCACCAAAAAGCCCTGCCCTTCCTGTCACAATTCAGCGATTCTGAGTGAGCGCAAGAACAAGTCGAACATTCTCCGGGATGGGCGCTGCACCATTCTATCGCCCAATTGGCATCTGGGCTCCCATTTCCATCGCTGTCATAGTAACAGCCATCGTTAGCATTTTTATCGAGAAAATAGCGGCCATCAGGATCATAGCTCTCGATATCTGCGAAGTCGAAAAGAATCTTGTTATTCTCTCTGCAGAATCGGCGGATCTGATTGTTTCGGATGTTGAGGTTTCCTCCTTCTCCTGTCCCATCCAGATGTCCTGTCATGTATATAAAAGTCACTTTCGGAAAGTCGTTTTCGAGTTGATTCATGAGCGTCAGATAGGTGTTGATGTCTGTCTCTGAAGCAGAGGATACCTGACCGCACCAAGACCACATCACGACATTTCTGTCACAAGTAAGGTTATTGAGCATATCTCGTGTCCTTTGGGCCCAGGTCGTACGATCCGGGTTTCCGAGGTCTCCTGCGGGTGTCGAATCCCAAAGGGAAAGAGCGCCTCCTGTCCCGTCATGATTGAAAGAATAGAGAGAAGACGAGCCCATCAGGACTCCCATGCCGCTGACTATCTGGCTGCCATGTGATGTGTGCCCGTAGGATAACCGATATTGGTCTTTTGCTTTGAGAATCCAATACTCAGGGACCCTCGTGATATCTGTGCAGCGGTGGTCGATGATTATCCCTTGAGAAAAAAGAGACAGAGAAAGCAGCATTACTGCGCTAAATCTGAAGATCAGTCGAAAAGCCATTACGACCTCCTAAAAATTATTTGTTATCTAAAGACCGGCATATTGATGATTTAGTCGAATTTTGACCCTCTTGCTTGAAGATCATGGTCAGTAGCCCAAGATTTCTCTTGTTTTCCAATTTTGTTTTTGAACTTGCTCTAAACTATCGATAGCCTTCCCTGATTTCCACCCGAGTACATGTCGAGGTAAGGTTATCATACCCGGGACGAGAAGGTCAACGATACAAACGGCGATTCAAAAATCGGCACAAGCTAGGCAAAATTTGCGATCCGATGGGATCCACAAGAACGTGGCTACGGAATTGGCAATAAGAGAGGTCAATAGAGAAGAGATTTTTAAAATCTCGGATCAGACGAGGATTCCGAGCTTTTCGCGAAGCAGCTGATCTTCCAACGGCACTGCCATCCGGACGTCAGCGCAGGGCAAAAACCTGAAATGTACCAGCCTATGCCAGTATCTAAGGCTCCGCTGAGTCGAGTGCGGTTGATAAAGATTCCTTGAAGAGATACGAATTGAAGATGCGACTTTATCCCCGTCGATTTTCAAGTGAATGCGGTGAAAAGCTGTGAGTACCGGCTAATACAAAACAGCGGCCTCTCCAAGCTTTTCGATACGTTGGTCGAGATTTTCGATGATCAGGTCTCTTCTTAACAGGATGCACTCGATTTCCTTATCAGACAGGTATTCTCCCACAACCTCTTTGATGATCTCGAAATTCAGAGACCTGAGTTTGTCTACGAAGGCGCGGGGGAGGCTCCTCATGGGATAAGAGATGGGTTTGGAATTTTCATCGAAAAGCAGTTTTTTGGTGTATTTTTTGGACGTGTGAAAGGCGCGTGAATGATCGATCAGGAGCATCCGCCAGTCTTTGGTGTACAGCACATCCCCTTCATTGCGATCGCTGTTGGCTATCAAATTGTCGAAGGCCCGCTGGAGATAAGTCGCTCTGTTCAAAGACGCCAGTTGAGCACCTGAAGAGGGCTTGAGATCCTGTGCCTTTTTTTGCCTCAAATTTATGGTCTCCCCATAGTCCAAGGAACAAGAGCCTCTATTTCCGCGGAACCGCTTCATCACAATCGGTGGAATCATGTTCAACCCGAGATATTTATCCAGATGGTAAGCGGCAATTTCCCATTTCCAGTTGTCAGGATAGCCTTTTGGCCTTCCTTCGACGTTCTTCCACCAGGCATACATGGTGACTCCTTCTTTCTTTAGAGTGAGCCTCCAGGGTTCCGTCACTGCCTCCCGCGGGTCCAAGGGCTGCTCATACCCGACGATCTCAGCCGTCTCAAGGAATTCTTCCCATTTTTCTCTCTCAGCCACCTGCTCCTGCGTGAGTTGGGGCCAACCTTGACAAAATAAAATCGACAAGAAAAGAAAAACGAAAATGCCAAAGGTTTTTTTCATCGGTCTTTCCCTATTTTTATATTGGAGAAAAAAACATGACAATATAATGGTGGATCTAAAAAAGTGGTTAAGTCCAAACTGGTTAAGATAAGGATTTTTTTTGCCTGCGACAAATTCATACCAATCCTCAATGGCATCCATCCGCTGACATTTCGATATAAAATTATCACACGCCAAATGACAAAGTCAACGGTCCACCCTTTCCTTCGCCTGGCATCGGAAGATCCTGTCGGATTACATGAAGAAGAGGCGGCCGCTCCCTCTCAGATGTCAACTCGGGATGACAAATGATCCTGGCGATAGTTTTGGGCTCTTAGATAAAAGGTAAATTATCATCTTTCATGACGTTTTAAAAAGGAGATTTATATCGAACAAAGTATGATGTATATTAATAGTCGGGTGGGATGCTTAGAGACAGTATTGAAAGGGACGTAGGTGGAATCGGACCGCCGCGGTCATGCAAACGATGAACGAAGTCTTGGATAAACGTCGACAGTATCTTGCTTTTTTTGCCCTTTCCCTCGCAGCGCTCGGGTTGACTTCAGCGTTGCTTCCTTCGTCGAGCGCACATTTCCGAAGGTTCTTCGATGGTGCCAATCCGCTGCTTGTCGTTATCGTGGCTTCCCTTGGAGGTGCGGCTGCTCTAGGCTTGCTTAAATCTCTCGGCGGGTTCGAAATACTCAAGGGTCGAGCGACCCTTAAAGGAATAGCGATCTCGGCAGGCTTTGCCACCCTACTCGCCGTGGCGATCGTTATCGCTGACTTCTTCATACGCTACCCCGAAGACACGAATGTTCCTGTACCACAGGCCTTGATGTTCTACCCAGCTATCGGCTTCGTTGCGGAGATCGTGTTCCACGTCTTGCCTCTTGCGATTCTGATGCTCGCCATGACTCCGCTCCGCATGCGCTTCGGTTCTGATCGTCTCTTATGGTTTGGAATCCTCTTCGCGGCGGTCATGGAACCTTCATTCCAAGTGTTGTTCGAGAAAGGGGCCTGCTCGTGGGCTCTAGTTTACACGTGGGTTCATGTGTTCGCGATTTCCTTTCTCCAGTTGTATGTGTTCAGGCGCTATGACTTCATGTCGATGTATTCATTCAGGATTTTCTACTATGCGTTTTGGCATATTATTTGGGGAGTGATAAGGCTGGAGGTGTTGTTCTAGAACACGCAGTGAAACGAAGGAGCCGCCCGACCTGCGTTTCGACCATACAAACCTCGGCAATGAAGCCATCGGTCGATGCGTCGTATGTGGTGGAAACGCCCGAGTATGATGAGAGGGCAAATAATAAATCAATGAAACGAATTTTTGTTGATAAGAACTTCCTTATCCTAAAAGTCCCGTTTTCTTTAGAATGCTGTGTTGAATAAGGGGATGGAATATGGTAATTTTCGAAAGATCAAGAGAAGAGGTGACCGAATATGGCAACACGCAGGGAATTCATAAAAAATTCGGTTCTGATCACCGGAGGAGCCGCCTTGTTCGGTGGTTCGTTTATGTGCAAAGGGAGAAAAGAGGTTGCTCAGAACGGACTAGTGGTATCCGCAGCGACCGACGATATGCTCGCCGGCCAGGAGTATAACCCCGATGCCATCCATCGGGCCTTTACCGCCGGTCTGACCGAGCTCACCGACGAGAAGACCCTGGAGAACGCCTGGTCTTCGCTGGTATCACCGGAGGATGTGGTCGGTATCAAGATCAACTGCATCGCGGCGCCCAAAATCTCCTCTTCTATTCAATCCATCAACGAAACAATTGCCGGACTCAAGAGCGCCGGAGTCAAAGAAAACAACATCATCGTGTGGGATCACATGGACCGTGCCTTTCAGCGGACCGGGCTGGCCATCAACCGGGGCTCTTCCGGAGTGCGGGTTTACGGAAGCTCGGATAAGCCCGCCGTGACCATCCCCTGGACCGAGGGCTACGACCGCGATGTTTACATTTCTCTGGAAGACGGAACCCTTCGGAAATTCCGCCGGTTGGTAGAGCAGAACTTCACCGAGGACGGAACCCACCGGGAGATCTTCAACTCCTGCACCTGGCTTTGGATGTTGATCAATCTCGGCAATGATAAGGCCCAAAAATACCGCGATGAAATCCGTCGTCTCTACATGGACTATGAGGACCGTGAGGGAATAAAGAGAATCGCCGAGGAAGTGGCGGACAAATTCAACGATGTCATCATCGAGGATGAAGAAAAGTCCTTTTTCTCGAATATCGTCACCAAGGATATCACCAAACTGATCAACATTGCCGTGCTCAAGCACAATGAGGACAGTGGTGTGACATGGGCGGCCAAAAACATCGCCCTTGGTGTCACCACCAACAAGGTCCGTTTCCATATCGATTACTGCGCCACCGCCATCCCCCTGATCATGAGCCAGCCCTGTATCAAGGACAAGACGGTGCTCCACATCGGGGAGGCTGCCAAAATATCGACGGTCAGCGTGGCCGGCGTCCAAATGGCATTCGACAACCGGATATTCTTCAGCCGGGACCCGGTGGCCATGGACCGTATCGGCCTCGATATCCTGGAAGAGAAGCGAGCGGAGATGGGTCTGGAATCGATCCGCGGTATCGCTACCCATGTCGAAGCCTGCGGCCGCATGGGCGTGGGCCTCAGCGACCTGAGCAAAATCGACTGGAGAGCGCTTCAAGTCTGACTCCCCGCCTGGGCCGCGAATCCCCTAGATTTTCCATACGCTGCTTGTTGTCAAAATAGGCCTTCTAACGTCGATGTCTGATGACACCATCGTTAAGATAGACTGGCTAATCTCTGAAGTATTCCAGGAGTATCGGGTCTTTGGAGTCATTGAAACTGTAGGTTTTGGAGTGATCATCCTTATTCAATTCATACTGCCCATTATGACACCCATTATCGCTCACTCACCTCTTTCAATTTCAAAGTAAGATTCTATTTTATATATCCCAAAGCTTTTAATTTCTTGTCCAGATCCTTCGGAATCTCCGTCTTTTGCCTTTCAGCGATGAATTTATCTACATTATTTCTGAAAGAAAAAAGATTTTGAAGTCGCAGCAGATCGGCGAAACCCTCGAATGACAGGTTATTCAGTTCATGTGGATCATCTTTTGTATATAGTTCGACAATTGGTATCAACTCTTTTGAAGGTCGCCGATGGAAATGGCGATTATATATCATCTTTTTCTCTGGGTCCAAAACCGCATTCAGGTCGTTCGGACCCAGGTGCTCTTCAAAGTAAAGCGTTCTCAATGGATTGACAATCCTAAAAAATGAAATTCCGTCAAGCTCATAGGGCGGCTTAAGTTTTAATATTTCCAGAATTGTGGGATAGATATCAATGTGCTGCACGCGATCTTCAGGCCTCCCTCTTCCGGCTTGTGGAACCTTTATGATCAGGGGAATCCTAATCTGCTCATTGTACAAGGTCCAGCCATGCCCTACTCCCCCATGGTCAAAGAACTCCTCTCCGTGGTCTGAAGTGAAAAGGATTACGGAATTATCATAGATACCTTGGCTTTTCATGACGCGGAGCAGCTCTCCAAAGGACATATCATTGAAAAAAATTTCTTGGTCATACCGGGTTTTCATAAACTCAATCTGAGATATCGAAGGCCGAATCTTTCCATCACGAACATCCTCTAGGAAACGAAAGTCATAGGTGTCGATAGGAGTATAACGACGAATATCAAATAAGTCCTTTACGCTGTCTTCAGGTGCATAAGGGTCATGTGGATCTACTGTCCAAATGAGAATGAACAAGGGCTTTCGCTCATCACGTCTTAAAAAGTCATTAAAAAAATCGAAAATCTTTTTATTGATCGAATTGGATTGAACGTGCCGGGAGTGAGGGTAAGTTCCGAAAAACTCTTCGTAGAGGTCGAATCCCTGGTCAAATCCAAACTCGTGACTCAGGTTTCCATTGCCAATAAAGGCTGCGGTGAAGTAACCGGCGTCCTTCAATATCTCGGTTAACGTCACGATATCCTCTGGCATCTTATCATCCCTTGCCATGGTTTTATTGTGCTTCGGGAAAAGACCGGTCAGGATAGCGGCCCCACTAGCTTTGGTCCAAGATGTATTGGCATATGCATTAAGATAAAGAATATTCTCCTGGGCAAACTTGTCGATATTCGGTGAGGTTATTCGGTCGTATCCATAACAGCTCATATGGTCTGCTCTGAGGGTATCGACAACATATATAAGGATATCCGGCTTATTTAGGTGCGGAGGATTTGTATTTCTCTTCGGATTTCCAGCCGATTCCTTTGGAGTCCTCAGTTCAATACGTGACCAGATTGTATAGCTATCCGGAGGTCCTTCCGTAGCAAATCTCAGTTCGTAAATACCTTCATTTTTAAGATGAAATGTCTTCTCGTATTTTTTCTTGAATGGAGGAAGTATGATAGATATCCTTTCATTCGATTCGCTTTTTAAGACGATCGAGGAGTTCGCTTTCGGTGAATTCCGATATTGAACGGACAGCTTAAATCGGACAGGAAGACTGGCAAAAGCGCTGAAGGTAGAGTTTGCCTTCTGGAATAAGCCTTCATCATCTAAGTGGCCGAGGTTTTGCTTAAACTCTATCCTCTGGAATGCGATCGATAAGTCCCTCATATCCATTGAACCGGAATAAATTTCACTTGGCTTTGAGGTGTAGGAGGAACGAAATTCTATGACATTTCGACCCGGATGAAGAGCCGAGGCAGGCAAGGTAAAACGGACAGGTTGAAAGGAGGCGGTATCAGGGCGAAAAGAACCTACATTATCTTCATTTAAGAAAATCGAAACGGTCTGTATTCTCCCACTTTTAGAGGGGATTGTTCGGCAAGAAAACTCCATTTCCAAGTTGTTATTTACATCGTATGTGTAAAACTCAACACTGCAACTTTTATCTTGTGCCCACGTGTGCTCTTCCTCCATATAGTTCCAACCACGAAGGAGATATTCTTGATGGTTTGCGGCCTCCCGAAAATCTATTCTTTGGGTTTCTTCATGAATTTGGGCAGCTCGTTGACGAACCAAATCATATTTAAGATCATATCTTTTCTGTTCGCAGCCGGAGTTCAATAAAATACTCAAGAAAACAAACGGGATGCAAATTTTTCCTTTCATCGATAAAACAGGATTAATTATAGCATACGAACCTGGGTGGTGCATTCGACATCCAACCTTCTCCAGGGACTCTTTGAGCCTATATTTTCAGAAATAACCAGTTGAATCCTGCCATCATGCCAAGCTTTTAAGATCTGATAGGGAGGACCATGGAAGAAAACTCCTGAAATGAATACATTTGTGTCGATCACGACCTTCATTTTTGCTTTCGGGCTTTTTCAATGGCTGCAGTAATATCTGATCTTTTCATGCCAGCCATCCTGGCCTGTTTCCTCGCTTTTTTAACTAGGTTATTGAATTCCTTCAAGGAAGGAGGCGAAATGACCTTAAGGACGACTGTATCCTTCTCGCCAACAACAACAAATTGAGAGCCTGGCTTTAATCCAAGCCGCTTTCGAATCTCTTCTGGAATGACCACTTGTCCTTTGGAAGACATCTTAGTTGTCGCTAATGAATTCATTTTTCTCTCCTGATAAATTGTCTTACTGGTAAGATTACTAAATAAAAGAGTTTTTATCAAGGAGAATCTAGAGTGTTTGAATTCATAAATGTAGACGGAGATGAGGTCATAAATTTCTCAGGAAATGTATTTGGATATCAGAATATCTTGAGGCAGTCTGGTTGTATCTAGCTGTTCTTTTTACGCCGGAGACATCTGGGTTTCGAGGCAGGGCCACACCCTGAAATGGACCAGCTTATCGTCTCTGAAAACGACCCTTATGTAGGTGTGGTGTTGGACATCGCGTGTTTTCCCGACATCTTTAACCATGGTGTAACCCGTGGAGGAGATGGTGCTTATCGAGACTTTTTCTGTGCGGAGATACTTCATGAGGTGCATAACTTTGTATGTCCCTTTCTGTGAAAAAATCTCATCTGTTTCCTCTTTCGTGAACGCCGTCTTTCCCTTGTTTTCTTCGGCTATGTCATCAAGGGCTGGATCCTCTTTTTCCCAGATCCTGAAACATTCGAAGCCCCATCCCTCCGTTATCTTGGAAGCCACCTCTTCAGAGCCTTCCCTGGCCATTGATTCCAGAGCATTCACGTAGATCTCGGCCTGCTTTTTGTCCGGAGATGACGCACAGCTTAAAAGAAAAGCCAGGATAAGGCCTAAAATCAACAATTGGGTTTTCATTTGTTTTTTGTTTTTGTGGTTTTTTGACATCCGTTCCTTCCCTCTATAAAAAATACAGGCTTTGTCTCAAATCTTCCGCTTGCGCCGCATAATCAAAAACGGAGACATAAAAACTAAACTAAGAAAAATACAGATCCAAGCAAGCCCGAGATGATTCACTGTGGCGCAAATGGCCACATAGGGTGAGAGTTGAGCACGAATGACCACTTGCAGAGCCTTATTTTTCCCGATCCATTTCGCAGCATACGGAGAGAGTTCATAATACAAGCCGACCAGGTTCCGTCCCAATCTATTGGTCATTAGATACTTATTTTTAAATTCCCGCAATATACATACATGGGGATGGGACGGTGATCCATAGGCCGCTGTGGCGATAAAGCAGGGAGTCTTCTTCACCGTTTCCCACTCCTCAGACCACTCCCCGAATTCTTCCTCGAAATTGGCCTGTACGGATTTATCCGCATCCATGGTGATGGACAGCGGATTCTCCGTTCCTTCCGCATCGCCACTCCAGTGGCTGAAAAGGTACATCTCCTCATGTCTGGCCCTTATTTGTACCCGGGCTGCATGATAGTAATAGTGAACGCCGGGCAAAGGATCGGTCGTTCCTCCGGTTGAGGTAGTGAGTTCCAAGGTATGCTGGCCTAAACAGAGGTTGTACACAAGGCCATCGCTGTCGTGGGGTGTAACAATCGGTATCCTGGCATCGATATTCGTAATATCTGGGATAATAGCTGTATCCACAGGATTTATGTCTGTCTTATGGGTTTTGGCCTTCGAATTTTTCTCGAATTCACACGGAAGACCGATCTCACCGTTCGGGAAAAGCTTCAGGATCAGAAAATCCTCCTCTCCTGTGCCATAGGAAGATGTCAAACCCGCCACAACGTATCCTCCTTCATAAGTCTGCACAATGAAAAAGGCTTCTTCTCTGTCGTATCCTCCGTAGCTCTTCTGCCATTCGATTCGTCCTTTTGCATCGAGTTTCAATACCAAGATATCTTCCTCCCCCAGGCCGAAGGAATGAGTGATTCCGGCCACGATATAGCCTCCATCATCAGTCCGTTGGATGGAACGGGCAGAGTCATGTTTTTTTCCGCCGAAGGTTCTCTGCCACTCGATATCTCCTC
Organism: uncultured Eubacteriales bacterium; assembly: GCA_964400735.1. Lineage (GTDB taxonomy): Bacteria > Acidobacteriota > Aminicenantia > Aminicenantales > Aminicenantaceae > CAYNVQ01. The sequence continues at coordinate 393,549 of CAYNVQ010000002.1, forward strand.
CCTCGTCCAGCTTCAACACCCAGATATCTTCAGCCCCGGCGCCAAAGGAGTCGGTCGCGCCGGCCACGATATAGCCTCCATCCTCTGTCTGCAAGATGGAGCGGGCATAGTCCTGTCCCTCTCCGTCATAGGTTTTCTGCCATTCGATATCTCCGAATGGGTCAAGCTTTAGAATCCAAAGCCCTCCACCTACACCTCCACTGTACCCAGTACTATCTATCTGACCGGCGACCACAAAGCCTCCATCAAAGGTCTGCCGGATGGAATAGGCCTGGTCATAGAGTCTTCCTCCGTATGTATTATCCCATTCTTTCGTTCCGTCCGAGGCCAGCTTCAGAATCCAGATATCTCTATCAGTCGTATCTTCATACCTGAATTCACCCGCAACGATATAGCCCCCATCGATTGTCTGCTGGATGGAATAAGCGACTCCGGCCTCATACTGTCCACCTTTGAAATATTCTTGCCATTCAACCTCCCCTTCCGGATCGATCTTCAGAACCCAGATTCCCCAACCAAAGGTGGGAAATGCGCCGGCTATGACAAAGCCCCCATCATTTGTCTGCTGAATGGAATAAGCGAGCTCTGCAAATGTTCGTCCGTATTTCTTTTGCCATTCGATACCTCCGGCTGAGTCGAGTTTTAAAATCCAGGCGTCCCCCGACTCATCTAAAAACGACTCTGTCGACCCCGCAACGATGTATCCTCCGTCAGTTGTCTGCTGGATGACGTAAGCTTCGTCCTCTGCGGCCCCGCCATAGGTCTTTGCCCACTGGGCATGGAGGGATACAAGAGACATAAAATAGAGGGTCAAAATGACCAGGAGTACGTTTCTTTTCATCGAAATTCTCCCGTAAAAAAATAATTAAGCTTCGGAAGCATATCCAAAACCGTGATTGAAGATCCAGAGCATCAGGAAGTGCTTTCTCTCCAGTCGGATTTTATTCGCCATTCCCTCACCGCTCTTCTCGGCGGCTGCGGAACTCCGCATGATCACTCCAACTCCAGGCCGTTGAGCTCTGTTATTCCAATTCTCACAAATCATGTACAATCGTGCTCAATACATCCTCGCCGCCCGACTTTATCGGGTTCCCTCGAACACCGGCTTGGGAAGGCTAAATCCTCCGATGTCGCTCAATCCCTTCCTAATGCTCTGTTCGTCATGTCTCTGACATATCATCACGGAATTAAGGATATTTACCTAAACTTCAAAACGTATGACTCAACCTCAGAAACAGGGTATGATCCTGCGTTCCTTTTATGCCGAATGCGGCCGTTCCCTTTTGATAGACAACCTGGATGGTGCCGAGGGGAAGGAGATTGTATGTGCACATCAGGTGGACATTCATCTTTTTGATGGCCGAATTCACCTGGAAAAAGAGCTTCCAAGTAAGTTTCTGATTTGCGTAGTAGGTGATCTTAAGCACATGGATCCTCGTGCTCTTGAAGAAACGCTCATCGTCATAGTTCAGGATACAAAAGTCGTATTCCGAGAATAGCTGTTCGGTTATTCTGAGTTGTTTGAAGAGCTCGTACATCTGAAAGGTCGACTTAAAATTATGGCCCACGGTGGCGGCGAATCCGAATCTTCTCCAGGTGCTCGCCTCATACATACTCTGAATCCTGACCCGGTCGTTGCGGAAGTCCTTGATGTACTTCCTGATCCACCTCCCCGGCTCCCCATCCTCTCCCGGTACAAAGATAACCTCCGGCTCCGGAAAATATTCGTTCAGCATGTACTCCTGGGTGTAGATGCCGGATAGGACGAAATTATTCCTCAAATCTAAATAAAGCCCCTCGTCTATCTTCCAGCTCCGCAGCGTGCCGTCCATTCCCCAGTAGATGTCGTAGTTCGAGAGATACCTGATCCGGCTCAGGAATCCTTCTTCGAACGGAAAAGTGATGTGGATGGCCGAATCAAGCTCCCGGCGGTTGTCATCCGGGATAAAAGCCACCCGGTTCACATTGTCCCCGAAGTGTTCGCCTAATTGAATGTAATGGAGATGGGCGTGAAAATTCCTCGAGTCGTAGCTCGGGCCGATGAAAAAGGCGACGTTGCCGCTGCTGTAATCCCCGTAGCTGTAGGCGAATTGGCCAGAGAGCTTCAATTTGTCCGTAATGGCCAGGTCAGTGTACAGGCCCGCGGTCCCGATGCTCCGGCTGTCGATGAACTTGTTGGCGGCCATGACTCCGAACGATGTCGATCCCGACATGCTTTTTCGCTCCAGGGAGAAGACGGAAAAATTGGCCGAATCCTCGCCTAAGACCTCCTGTTTTTTCGCCTGGGTCGTCATCCCGGAGAAGGTGAAAGCTCCTGTCCTCCCTTGAATCCTTACCCCTCCGTATATATCGCCGATCCTTTTGGAGTAGAAAAGATCGATGGGCCGTTGGCAATCCTCCCGTTCTTCCTGGAAAAAATCCCTTTTCTCCGGAAGATAGAGCTCGAAGGGCGTCAGGTTGACCCGCTCCTCGTCCGGCTCCACCGTGGCGAAATCTGGATTGACCGCCAACCTTCCCGAGAGCTGTGGGGAAAAAATGTACTGGGCCTCGACTCCTGCACCGGGCTCGACCTTCGCTCCATACTCAGCCCTGCTGAGCACGTAGGGGCTGATGCTTCCCCCTTTCTCCACTCCCACGAGCTCGAGCTCTTGAAGGGGGCCGAGCTGGCTGAAATCGAAGGGAGGATCGAGGGGGCCGCTGCGGAAGAGCCCATCCATGCGGGGTACGACCCGGGCCATATACAGCCCCAGGCGTTTGCTTTCCACCGGCTCTTCGAACACACATCCCCTCTCGATAGCCATCTCGGCGCTCCACCCGAAGTCCGTTTTCAGGCCGAAGGATTCCCATTTACCGTTCCATTTGGAGTTGGCGGTCTGGCCGTCTTTGGAAATCTTGCCATCGGATTTGATCCCTAAGAAATTGGTGGAGAAGTAAAAGTAATTATCCGGATCGTCGAAGGTGTCGATCAACACGTACATGGAGTCGGTATCCCTGAGATCGCCGTCTATGCGGATCGTCTCGCTCTGGATTTTATCCGGTTCGGGATCGTAGCAGAGGAAGCCCAGATAAATATGGCCGTCATCGAAGAGGATCTTGACCACGGTTTTGATTCTGCCGGCGTCTTCCCTGCCGAGCTCTTGCTGGAGGTAAATTCCGGCATCCGGAGCCCTCTTCCATGCGGATTCGTTCAGGAGGCCGTCTATTTTTGGGGGGTTATCCGTTTTTAGGGCCAGATTTTCTTTTCTTACTTCTTGGCCGAAGGCTAGTATAGATAACAATATAGAACATAAAAAGATGCCTGAAATTTTAAAAGGAGGAAAATTTTGCATCCGATCCCCTCTCTAGTATCATACGCAATTAATACGGCTGGCTCAATGCAGAACGTTTAAAAAAATTCCACAATTCATTACTGAAGCGGACGATCCTCTTCGGCGAAGAAAGAACTTGGTTCTGTTGATGCTAGGATAGTGAGTCAAGAACTGAGATTTGATTCGAAACGTGTTATACTATGGGGAGAAAATAGAGAAGGAGTGAGTGATGATAAAAAGAATATTATCCAGATGCATAATGCTTCCTGTGCTCGTTTTCTTCGCGCTGGATATTGGAGCAGCCTTCCGGGACAACGGACAGGAAAAGGTGGAGCTGAAGCTGGAGCTGCCCAAGCCCATGTTCGTCGGAACCCCGCGGAACATCCGTAGCTCCAACCTGGAAAGAATAACTGGAAAAAGGCGCGGACCTTTTTATGTGCCTCAGGGGACAGAGCTTCTTTCCTTGAACAAACCGGTCACTGCCAGCGACACCGAGCCCATAATCGGCGAGCTGGAGTTCGTCACCGACGGGGAAAAATCCGGGGAAGAGGGATATTATGTTGAGTTGGGGCCGATGCTGCAGTGGGTGCAGATCGACCTCGAAGGCACTTACGATCTTTATGCCATCCTCGTCTGGCACTACCACAGCCAGGCCCGCGTCTACCGGGATGTGATCGTACAGGTCTCAGAAGACCCGGATTTCATCACTGGAGTCACCACGATCTTCAACAACGACCATGACAATTCCTCGGGCTTGGGGATCGGAAAGGACAAGGAATACATCGAGACCAACGAGGGACGTCTCTTCGATCCCAGGGGAGTCAAGACCCGTTATGTGCGACTTTATAGCCGGGGGAATACCTCGAACGCGATGAACCATTACGTCGAGGTGGAGGTTTACGGCACACCGGGGGATGAGTAAAAAAGCGGCCTATTACGGGCTGTTCCTGCTCGTTGTTTGTGCAGCCCTGCTGTTCCGGGTGGTCCGGCTGGACCTGAGGCCCATTCACCACGATGAGGCCAATCAAGCGGTCAAGTTCGGGGACCTGCTGGAGAGAGGGGAATACAGATACGATCCCAACGAACATCACGGTCCCAGCCTCTACTACTGCTCTTTGCCGTTTGCCTGGGTGAGGGGGGAAACTTCGTTTGCCTCCCTCGATGAGGCCACCCTCCGCCTTGTACCGGCTCTTTTCGGGGTGGGAATCATCATCCTTTTTTTACTGTTTAAAGGGGGATATTCGCCGACGGCCATCTTTTTTTCTGGGATTTTTGCCGCGGTCTCTCCGATGATGGTGTTCTACAGCCGGTTTTATATCCAGGAGACCCTCTTGGTTTTTTTTCTTGTCGGGGCTATAGCGTCGAGCTGGCGCTACCATGTCGAAAGGAAGTGGGGATGGGCGGCGGCCACGGGTTTTTTCCTGGGCATGATGTATGCCACCAAGGAAACCAGCATCATCGCCTTCGGGGCCCTTTTCGTTGGTTTGGCCTTGGCCAGGATCTCCGGAAAAGAATCGAGGACGGCGATGGTGGACCCGGCAACCAGAAAGTCTGAAATGCCCCCTCTTGCGGATTTGTTTGCGCTTCTGGGTTCGGCTTTTCTGGTCTGTTTCCTTTTTTTCTCTTCCTTCTTCCAAAACCCCCGGGGAATCCTGGATTCTGTTCTCGCTTTCAAGACCTATTTTTCAAAGGCGGCGGATGCCGGCTTCCATTCCTATCCCTGGCCGCACTACCTGAAAATGTTGGCCTTTTCCCGCTACGGGAGCGGCCCTGTCTGGAGTGAAGCGCTGATTTTGGGTTTGGCTCTGGCGGGTTGCGTGGCGGCCTTCAGGCTGCGGACAAGGGGAGATTCAGGCGCTTTGTTCAGGCGATTCGTGTTTTTCTATGCGCTTCTCTCCACGACCGCCTATTCTTTGATCCCTTACAAGACACCCTGGAACATGCTTCCTTTTTATGTAGGGATCATTCTGTTGGCCGGCAGCGGTGCGGCCTATCTTCTCGAGGTCGTGAGAAAGCCCCTCGTCCAGAGCGTGATCTTTGTCCTTCTAGGCGTAGGGCTATACCAGTTGGGAGGCCAGAGCTATCGGGCCAATTTTGTCTATGAGGCCGATCCCTGCAATCCCTATGTCTACGCCCAGACCAGCCCTGATTTTTTAAATCTTGTCCGGAGGGTCGAGGACATAAGCCGGCTGGATCCCGATCATAAAGATACGCTCATCAAGGTCATCACCTATCCGGATGAGGCCTGGCCTTTGCCCTGGTATCTGAGGGGCTTCACCAGGGTAGGATACTGGCAGGAGGCGGATGAGGCCGGGGAACTGGAAGACGTCCCCATTATAATCTCTTCTCCCGATAAGACGGAAAGAATATGGCCCGAACTTCAGCTCACCCATCAGAGCGAATTCTTCGGGTTGCGGCCCGAGGTCCTGCTGGCGCTGTCTGTTAGGAAAGATCTCTGGGAAGAATTTCTGGAAAGCCGGCGGTGAAGGAATGGACCTGAGCATCGTCATTCCGGCTTTAAATGAAGCAAATAAAATCCGTCACGATGTCGAGGCAGCCGCAGCCTTTATAGACGAAGAGGCCTTGGACGGAGAGGTCATCATCGTTGATGACGGGAGCTCTGACCGTACTTCGGATGAAGCAAGACAGGCCCAAATTCATAGTTCTGTGAGTCTGAATGTCATCCGGCTGGAGAAAAACCGGGGTAAAGGATTCGCCGTCAAGACAGGCGTTCTGGCTTCGAAGGGAGATGTGATCCTTTATGCCGACAGCGGAACCTGCGTTCCTTACACCAATGCCCTCAAGCAGGTGGAGAGGATTCGCTCCGGTGAGCTGGATATCGCTGTCGCTTCCAGGCGCCATAAGGAGACGGTGATTTTGAGAGACAGAAGTTTCAAACGCAGGGTGCTGTCATGGATTTTCAGGCAGGTGGCCATCCTGATAACAGGCCTGCCCAGGAGATTCACGGATACCCAGTGCGGATTCAAGATCTATAAGGGGGATGTCGCTCGCGAATTGTTCGCCAAATGCCGGACATCCGGTTTTATGTTCGAGTTGGAGATATTGCTTTGTGCCTTAAAGCAAGGTAGCCGGATAGAGGAATTTCCTGTGGAGTGGACCTGCGACCTCGACACCAGGCTCAGACCGGCTAATCATGTAGGAGGTGTTGCCAAGGAGCTGTTGAGCATCAGTTCGATGATGAAAAAAGACCAGAAGGATAGAAAAAGAGTTTAAGCCAGCCTCTGAGCCGCTTGATTATCTTACAAAAGCCTGGATTATCCATAAAAACGCCGATTACATTTTATATTTTTGTCCTGCGCACAACCCTATTTTGTTTATTTTTCTTCCAGGCTTCGGGCTGCCCAGAGCATTCCCCTCTGGACTATGGTGCGGGCTTGGGGTACGTCGAAGTCTTTGGCCACATGACCCAGCGAGGTATAAAAGACCCGTCCTTGGCCGTAAATCTTCTTCCAGACGACCGGCATCACTACGCCTTTAATCCAGGATGCGTATTCCCCGGAGAAGGTGGTGGTGGCCAGGACTTCGTTGATCGGGTCGACATGCATGTAGTACTGCTCGGAGTGCATCTTGAAATCGGGGAGGCCTGCTGTGATCGGGTCGTCGTGGTCCGTGATGTTGACCTCGTAGTCGATGACGCCGCCGGGATGGGCCACCCACTGGCCGCCGACCATGAACTGGTATTCGGTATTGCTTCGAAAGGAGTCGGCCAGGCCGCCGTGCCATCCGGCCAGTCCTACCCCGCTTTTGACGGCTTCCAGCAGCCCTCTTTCCTGCTCACCGGTGATGGAGGACATGGTAAAGACCTGGACGATTAGGTCCAGAGATTTCAGCTTTTCCACATCCAGGTAGGAATCCAGGGTGTTGGAGATTTCCACCTCGAACCCCTGTTTCTCTAGCCAGGGAGCGAAGATGTCGACGCACTGCTTGGGCTCATGACCTTCCCAGCCTCCCCAGACGAAGAGGGCCTTTTTTTTCTTCTGTCCGGCCCAGGTGGGGAGCATGGTGACAGAAATAATAAGGATGAGCGTGATGAAGCAGACTGTCAAAAAAGGTGAAAAAATTTTTTTTTGCTCAAGCCATCTACCCGTTTGTTTTTTTTGAGTCATGGTCGCCTCTCTATCCAGCATGAATTATTCTTAATTAAATGTCGAAACCTTTGGAATTACAAACATACCGATAGGGTATCCTGATATCCTATCTATTTTTAAAAATCCCTTTATCTTGGATTCTAGCATGCCCTAAGTTTTTATTCCAGTTCTCTGATCCAGATATTCCGGTACCTCACCGGGTTGCCGTGGTCCTGCAATGAGAGGGGGAGCCTATCGGGATGAGCAACATAGGGCGGACGCATTTTATGGGCAGTGGGACCGGTCAGTTCGACGTTGTCGTGCACCATGATGCCATTATGGAAAACGGTCATCCTTGCCGGTTCAGTCACCTTTCCCTGGTCGTCGAAGTGGGGGCGGTGGAACACAATGTCATAAAACTGCCATTCGCCGGGAGGACGGCAGGCATTAACCAGGGGGGGATACTGGCCGTAAATGGCGGCGGTCATGCCGTCGGCATAGGTTGTGTTCTCATAGCAGTCGAGCACCTGGACCTCGTAGGTGTTCATGAGGAAGACGCCGCTGTTTCCCCGCTCCTGACCTTCTCCTTCGGCAGGAAGAGGGGCTGCCCATTCGAGGTGGAGCTGGCAGTCTCCGAATTTTTGTCTGGTGAGGATAGAACCGGTTTTTTTAACGACTTCCATGTACCCGTTTTCGACCTTCCATCGTGCGGGCTGGCCCTTGCTGTCTTCCCACTGGGAGAGGTCGGTGCCATCGAAGAGGATGACCGCATCCGAAGGTGCCGGGGCCGATGCTCCTGCCGGGCCCGGTGTCACAATGGTCGGCTGGGGCCGGTCCGGATCGTGGACCTTCCACTGCATTTCCAGCTTGGTCCCCTCTTGAGGTGGCGTTGTTTTAACCATTTTCTGCTGACAGCCGATTCCTGCACAAAGAGCAAGGACCGATACAATGAAAGCGATGCCAGCAAATTTTTTCATTTTTGCCTCCTCTAAGCAACCGTTCAAGCAATGATGCAAGTGTCCTCAAAAACCGTATTCGAATTGTAAAACGAAAAGAGATATCTTCTCTCCAGCATGATTTTGTCCTCCTATGGTACTCGAACAGTCCTCCCCCTGCTTTCTTTAGTATTCTGCTCGTAAGTCATCATGGTTTATGGGATGCTATTCAATCAACTGTCCGGAAGCAAAATACTGTTTTAAAAAAAATTTAGGTTTAAAGAGATTTCGGGGACTACAGGGACCATCCGGGTCTGTATTCGGTGTGCAGGTGCTGGTTGGCTTCGGGGAGGTTGGTGAATTCCATTTTTTCTCCGTTCCATTCAAGCTTGGTGTTGTGCTCCTTCATCAGAACAGCGATGTTGGCCAGGAGCATGGCCTCTGTCAATGCTGCCGAATAAGAAAAGTCGGTGGTCGATTTTGTGCCGGCTTTGATGGCCGCAACCCATTCTTCATGGATGCCTGGTGAGCGGGGTATGGTTTTAGCCGGCCTTTTGTATTCACGCATTTTGGTTTCGGGCACGAGGCGCGGGCTTTCACCGTATGTGTTGCACATCAGCATTCCCTTGTCCCCCACGAACAGCACGCCTCCGCCATCGTCGCCCATCATGCGGCCCGGTTCCATCTCAGGCGGTCTCGGGGGCATCAGTCCGCCGTCGTACCAGGTGAGTGTGACCGGCACCATCTTTTCACGGGCTGGGAATTCATAGGTGATGATCTCGGCGAGCGGATAGGAATCCCTGGTGTACTCGGTGGAGCAGGCTTGTACGGTGGAAGGGTATCCCAGTTTGAGGGCCCAGAAGGGCTGATCCATAAGGTGTGCCCCCATGTCGCCCAGAGCGCCGGTTCCGAAATCCCACCAACCTCGCCAGTTAAAGGGGCAGTAGGCTGGATGGTAGGGGCGGAATCGAGCCGGGCCCAGCCAGAGGTTCCAGTCCAGGGTGGAGGGTACAGAAGGAATCTCTTTGGGAGCTTCGATTCCCTGGGGCCAGATCGGGCGGTTGGTCCAGACGTGAACTTCGTGCACGTCTCCGATGGCGCCGTCCCAGATCCACTCGTTGATCAGGCGGGCGCCCTCGCCGGCATGCCCCTGGTTTCCCATCTGGGTGATGATGTTCGCTTCCTTGGCTGCCTTGGCCAGAGTACGGGCCTCCATTACGGTGTGGGTCAAGGGTTTCTGGACAAAAGTGTGCTTTCCCATTTTGATGGCCGTCATGGCGATCACGGCATGGGTGTGGTCGGGTGTGGTCACCGTGATGGCGTCCAGGTTCTTTTCCTTTTCCAGCATGATGCGGAAGTCGCGGTACTTGTTGGCCTTATCGTACATAGGCTGATATTCGGGTTTGTTTTTCTCATGGGTGAGGAATTTGGCCATCTGGGTGTCATCGACGTCGCAAAGGGCGACGATATTCTCTGTGGAAACGCTCCAGATATCGGAGGTGCCCTTTCCGCCCACTCCCACGCAGCCGATGTTCAGCTTGTCGCTGGGGGCTGTAACTCCCGGACCTCCCAGCACATGGCGGGGGACAACCATCAGGCCTGCAGCGGCTGTTGCAGAGGTGCCGAGAAACTCACGTCGGGTGATGGGCAGTCCTTTGGTTGAAGGGGTATCTTTTTTGTTGTTCATGGTCGATATCCTTTCTCGCTTATGTTTTTATCTTTATTTTCTCACTCGTGATGCTAAACATTATTATTATACTCTCGGAGGGACATAGTCAACCGGATTTGGATCAATCTTAGAACCTCCATTTTGCCCCAAAAATTGATGCTCTAAGGAAATATTTCAGCCCTTTTTTTTCATAATTTAATAAGAATCAACTCGTTAGGTCAGCCTAACTGCTTATAGCTTTACAGCTCAACTCGTTGGGCCGGTCTGGCCGCTTATGGATTTATGGATTCACCTGTGGACTTAGGTTCGAGGCCGAGTTCGCAAAGGATCAGGTAGACAGTGAAGCCGACGATGAAGGAGACCAGCGTTTCCAGCCCGTAGGAGAATCCGATTCCGGGAATCACGCCGAGAATCCCGAAAAAGAACCCGACGGCCCAGGCGATGTAGCCGGCCCAGTTGATTCCCTGGCGCGGTCCGGCCCACTTTCCGTGCCGCAGATAGTCTGCGGTCATGGCCCCGATGATGGGCCCGAAAGAGGCGCCGATGATCAAGAAAAATCCCACCAGGTTCTGGGACACACCAGTAGCCGCCAGCACCGTTCCCACAGCTCCGGCTCCTAGGGTCAGCACATTACGCGGAATTCTGGGGATCATGGTGGAGAAAGCGTTTCCAGCCAGGAAAGCGCAGAATCCTGTGGGGCAGATGCAGGCGATCACGAACACCCAGAACATAATCAGGGCCACGACTCCGCCGACCGCTCCGATGGAATGGATGAAAACGGAGATGACATCCACACCGGGGGTTCCCATGCCGGCATTGGCGGCGATTTGGGGATCCTTGCCGATGGCCCCGGCAATGGTCAACAGGGCGAAGAATCCGGCGATCAGAGCGGCAATGGTAATGCCGAAGAGGCCCCCCAGGACCACGTCTTTTTTATTCCGGTTGTTCATGGTGAAGTCCGCACCGGCGGCACCGGCCGTGGCGAAGAATCCGGCCGCGGCTTGCAAAGCGGCAAAGGCTCCGAGGGCCATGATGGGAATGATGACGGCTGCTCCCTGGCCTATGGAGAACGCGGAGGAGAAAGAGGAAAGCCCTCCCAGGTTGGAGATTCCAGCGATGATGATGATGAGCAGCGGAAATACCGGAATCCAGCTAGAAAGCCAGGACAGCCACTTTATTCCCAGGGCCCCCACCATCGCCAGCGTGAAACCCCATATCACGCAGACGATCCAGAAAAGGGCCGTGTTGGGTCCGGCATCGGAACCGATGGCCGACATGAAAAACGACGCGGCTGAATAGGTAAACACGGCGTGCCAGCCGATCTGCAGAAAGCCCATCAGAAGGCCGGGAATCAGAATTCCGCCCTTTGCCCCGAAAGTGGAGGCCCCTACCACGTACAGGGGCATTCCCGTCTGCATGCCCAAAATCCCGGGCACATAATACAGGGCAAAGCAAAACAGGGCTCCCAGGATCAGGCCGACAATTCCCGCCCAAAGGCTACCGAACTGGAGAGCTCCCACCATCCCGGCCATAAACGGCACCGAGAGAAAGATTCCGGCGTAGGAAGGCGCCGTGTTCTTGTACCAGGGGGCACGGTTTTCCTGCGGGTTAGGTGTGGCTGATTTCAGATAGGCCGGCAGTGATTCGTTAGCCATAATACTCCCTCCTCGATGAAAAATTCTTTGACGAAGCCCCTCAAAGGCTGTTCTCTATCGCTGATTTCCACTGGATTCTCCCTCATTATATTAAAAACCGTCCGGGGGTCAATAAAATTTTCTGTCATAAGTCTGGAGAAGCCCTTTTATCCTCATTTTTGAACGGAAGCTTATGAATGGCGAAACTTATGTGTTGTTTAAACTTTTGTTGCCCGTACTCTGAAAAATTGGCATGGGCGATTCGCCATTCCGTTTCTTGCCGAACACAAACCAAGGTGACGGGACCTATCTGGGGATTGCCGGTTGCTTGTGGGCCTCTCTGGAAATACCAGATTCCGGTAACGACAGCGGCCGTGCCGAATACCTCGATGTACACATTCTCCATCCAGAGCCTGTTTTCCTGGCTCTTTCCCCCTTCCACAAACCCGAAACCTTCGTGATGTTCGCGAACGGCATCGAATCCTTTGATCAGGCCTTCCCTCTCGGACGAAAAGTAACTTGCCCGGGGATCTTGGAGGAAGAGTTTGTCGACCATCGAGAGATCATAGGAATTCCACATAACGGCCCAGGAGTCGATCAATCCCCGGACATCCTTTTCAGAAGAGCTTTCCTCACGGTTTGTCCACGGAGACAGAGTGGCTGCCAAGAAAAGGAGGAGAAAAGGACATAAAATAAGTTTGTTTTTGAACATTTTATAATCTCCCTTCCTGGATTCTCGATAAAAATACCGAAGGTCTTTGTGTTACATCCATATCAGCCATTATCATGAGAGGACTTTGTATTTTTGTTTCCTTTGCCGCATTAGATTGCTCCTCCGATCTCGCTCAGAGTTTTTAAATAAGAGAAAGGATTTTAACGACTGCACCGGCGGCCACGACCAGAATGGCAGTAATAAGGATGATGTTCCAAATCGTTCCCTTCAGCCCGCGCACCTTGTCCGGCCCCAGATAGCTCTTTTTATTCTGGAGGAGAAAAAAGCAGATATAGGCGATAGGCATCATGATCAGGTTGAAGGAAGAAACGATCACCGGAAGCCAGAGGGGCATCTTATAAAAGGCACCGACGATGCCAACATTGGCTACCATGGTGCTGATCCTGTAAGCCCAGCCGTGAAATTCGAAGTGGAGCATCTCGCTGAGAACGAATCCGCAGAGCAGCATTTCGATGATCAGAGTGGTAAGGCACATGCTCAACACGCCGAGCGAGAAGACCAGGCGGCCGAAGGTCAATCCGGCAAGAGGCTGGAGGGCATGGGCCGCATCCACGGCGCCATTTACCAGAATTCCCTGCGCATACAGGGTGTTGGCGCAGGCGATGATGACCAGGCTTGTGGCCAGGACAAATGGAAAAAACATGGAGATGCCCAGATCGAAGTTCTTCAAACCCCGGTGTTCCCTTCCCCAGCCTCGGGCCAGGAGGGTGTAGGGATACAGAAAGGTCATGTTGACGCCCACGGCCGCTCCAAGCTGTCCGAGGACGATAGTGACCCCTTCGCGCGTGGACGGGATATGAAAGGAGAAATATCCTTTGAAGAGCTGGCCCCAGTTGATGCCGGTTTTGATAACGACGAGCAGGAACGCCGCCACCATGAACATCAGCATGTATTTGAGGATCCGCTCGAAGGCCCGGATGGATCTTCGGCTGCCCTTCTCGTAGCTCCAGCAGATGGCGGTTCCTATAACGAGCAAAAAGAGGGCGGCTCCTTCCTTTGGAAGGTCGAGTTGGAAAACGTCGAAGATATCCCGGAAGACCGCTGTGCCGAGAGAGTACTGAGGAAACTGCCAGACCACAGAGGCCAGGAAGACATTGAGTCCCCAGAGGAGGGCCAGAGAGGGGTGTAATTTTTTCCAGAACACGTCATACGTTCGTGCCTGGGTGGTGAGGGTTTGATGCCCGATGGCGGCGAACATCATGACCCCCAGAAACATAGCCACAGGCTGGACCCAGAGAAGCCTGTAGCCGTACACTGCCCCGGCAAAAATGGCCGATCCGGCAGAACCCGCTCCGAGAGTCAGCGCACTCTGCACCCAGCCGGGCCCGGATAGTCCCCAGTAGCCTTTCCAGCGCTGCCAGAAATGGGGCCGAAGAGCGACATCCTTTAAGAGCCGCTTTTCTTCCTCGAGGGCTTCCGGATCGCGCGCCTGCACCATGGGCAGCCCCCGGCGCAGGCCAGAACCTTGGGTGAAATTTTCAACGGGCATGTTTGGCTTCCATCTCAACTTTTACCCGAGAACGGCGAAAAGGTCAAAGAAAAATATTATGCTGGATTATTAAAAGAGAGAATGCAAATCAGGAGCTGGCAAGAGGAAGTTTTTTGAAAACGCTGAGATTTGTTGAGCAAGGGATGGGAAATAGCGGCCAGTGCCTATCAGGTGATATTGGTATATCGAGCAGAATAAAAGTGTAAGATTTGGGGAGTAGAAGAGACATTCATTGCAATCTTTCGCCAAGGGAATGTGTTTTATTAGAGACTTCCCCCAGTACTTAAACTGGAAACTTTTTTCTTTTTTTGAAGATAGGGTGGTACCTAGAGGAGCGTCCCCTTAGCAAGTCCATTGCCTCTGGGGTCGGCCCCGCCGGCGAATTTAACCGGTTTTCCGTCCTTGCCGTACTCGATGGTCAGACCATGGGCGTTTCCCAAGCCGCCCGGACCTTTTATAAGCGTTATGTTGTGCCCGACGGCCTTCAGTCTTTCGATAACCTCGCTGTTGATCCCTCCCTCCAGTATGATGCGATCGGGCTCGACAAAGCTGGCTCTCGGTGCAGCCAGGGCTTCCTGGATGTCCATCTTGAAGTCCACGAGGTTCATCACCATCTGGGGTACGGTCTGGCCGATGGTGTGGCCTCCGGGAGTCCCGAGAGCAGCCCAGGGCTTACCGTCTTTCACGATGATGGTCGGACAATCTCCGCTGAGCTTCCGCCGTCCAGGGTGGGCGTCCATCGGGTTGCCCTTGGGCTCGAAGGTACAGAAGGACAGGGAATTGTTCAACCAGATTCCTGTGCCAGCCGGCATTATCCGGCTGCCGAATCCTCCTCCCAAAGTCTGGGTGGCGCTGACGATATTCCCTTCCCCGTCGGCCACCACGAAATGGGTGGTGTGCTGGGCCTGTTCCATTTCCAGACCGGGATACTCGAAGGGCCTGGCTTTATCCATGCTGATCGCATCCGCCTGGGCTGTCCAGTAGCCTTCGGAAAGGAGAGTGTCCAAAGGAGGAGGTTTCACCTCTGGGTCCCCAGCAAAGCGCAGCCGGCACCAGAAGGCGTGCTTGGTCGTTTCCAGAAAACGATGCAGCATCTCGAAGCTGTTGTGGCCCAAAGCGGCCACGTCGAAGCGGCTCATGATGCCCAACCGGATGAGCGAAGGAAATGCGGTACTCGGAGGGGATGCCGTGTAAACCTCGCAGTTCCTGTAGGTGATATGGATGGGTTCCCACCATTCGGCTTCATCATTCATCAAATCGTCCAGAGAGAGGAAACCTCCGGCCTTCTTCATGGCCCTATCCATGGCCTCTCCGATCTCGCCGCCGTATACAGCCTCGGCTCCCTGCTCGGCAATCAGGCGAAGGGAGGATGCCAGGTCTTTCTGGACCAGCCTGTCTCCAGCTTTTAGGGCTTCACCTGATCTTCCATAGATCCTTTTGGCCGGTTCGGGGAAATCCTCATAGGCGTATCCGATCGACCTTGCTGTCCTCTCGTCCAGTTCGAATCCTTCCTCTGCCGCAGCGATAGCGGGCTCGAAAAGCTTCCCCCAATCCAGACGGCCATAGGTTTTGGAGAGCGCCTCCCAGGCATTCACGTTTCCCGGGGTGGAGACCGCCTTTGGCCCATATCGGTTCTCTTTGTAGTTGGGATTAGGTTTCCTGAAAACATCCGAGTCAACGGCTGCAGGGATCTTCCCTGATGAATCGAGGAACCGTATATGGTCCTTTTTGGCGTCATAGACCAGGATGGTACCATATCCGCCGATTCCGGAATTCATGGGTTCCACGACGTTCAGAGCGGCTGCCACAGCCACGGCCGCATCGAAAGCGTTCCCCCCCGTGCCCAGAATCTGAAGGCCGGCTTCGGTGGCTATGGCGTGGGCCGAGCTCACCATACCCCCGTTTCTAGCTGCCGGCTCGCTATCCGGTCTGTGGTTTCCTTGGGGTTTACAGTCGGTCATCCAGGCTGTCGTCAAAAAAATAACCACTGGAACCAAAATATAAAAAAGTTTTTTATCTCCCATGAGTCCTCTTTTTTGACGTCGTTTCTTTCTCTTCAGCCAGCCTATCCCAAACCATTCCGGCAGTCAAGCAGATGGGGACGCTCCTCAAGGTACCACCCCACTAGGGGGGGACGTTCCATCAGGAGCCACCCTATTGAAATAAGTTACTTAGAAAAGATCGGTTAGGGTGGTTCCTGCGGGAAGATTTCTGCATCTTTGCCCGTCGAGAGCAAAAAGGCATCCGTATATTCTCCAAGATTATATGAGAGGGTTCGATCGCCTCAATAGGTGAAGATATGGCGGCTGTTTTTTTTCAGATAAATTCTTCTGCATAAAAAGGAAAAGTCGGTAAAATTTACTCGGCTTTTATCTTTTGATAATATGAATCCAACAGATTCTTTATTATTGGGAGAAAATAGATGATTAAGATTATGGATATTTTAAAGGGTAGATTTTGGAATATCGGCTTAAGGAGATCGTCGAGGATGAAAAAATATTGCGTAAGTATTTTCACTGTTGTCATAAGTTTAGGGCTAATTTTTATTGTCAATTCACTTGCCGGACAAACGGGAAAAAATCTGCTTTCAGATGCGTATTCCCTAGAAAGGCTGAGAGAAATTATCCTTCCGGCTGAGGATTGGCATCCTTTTCCTTCCTCTTCCGAGCATGAGGCCTGGCAGAAGCTGCCCGTTCGAGTGCGAGCTGCACATATAAAGCAAGCAGAAAAACATTTGGGCTGCGAATGGGAAACCCCTAAAGCCTCTGTCTTTTTGGAGTATGTCCGTAACGGGAACAGGAGTCGTTACCAGAGTGTATCCTTTAGACGCCGCGCCAACCTGGCCGAGCTCGTTCTGGGGGAATGTATCGAAGGAAAAGGCCGGTTTCTGGACGATATCATGAACGGAGTGTGGGCCATCTGTGAAGAGACTTACTGGGGTGTACCGGCTCATGTAGGCCTTCAAGAGAGGGGGGAGGGCCTGCCGGATGTCACCGAGCCGACCGTGGATCTTTTTGCGGCCGAGACGAGTATGCTTCTTGCCTGGACAGACTACCTCGTCGGTGAATCGCTCGACCGTATTTCCCCTCTTATTCGGGAGCGAATCCGTCATGAGGTCGACCGGCGGATCCTCTCCGTCAACCTCGAGCGGGAGGATTTCTGGTGGATGGGATTCGGGGGCCGGGTGGTGAACAACTGGAATCCTTGGATCTGCTCCAACTGGTTGACAGCGGTTCTGCTTCTGGAGCGAGAGCCGGAATGCAGGGCCCAGTCCATCCACAAAATCATGCGATGCCTGGACAATTTCCTGAATCCCTATCCGGAAGATGGAGGGTGCGATGAGGGACCGGGGTACTGGGACCGAGCCGGGGGTTCGCTCTTTGACTGCCTGGAATTACTCCACAGCGTATCCCAAGGCCAGATCGATCTCTTCGGCGAGCCCTTGGTCAAAGAAATCGGCCGCTACATCTGCCGGGTTTACATCGCCTACCCCTATTTCATCAACTTTGCCGATGCTGCCGCCAGGATCAACGCCAGTGCAAGCTTGATCTACCGGTATGGAAAAAGCGTCCAAGAAAAGGGCATGATGGGCTTTGGGGCCTTTCTGGCCCAGAAGCAGGGTCTGGGGGAGAATTATATGAGCGGAAGCTTTGGTTCTCTGGGAAGGGTCCTGCCTGCGCTGTTTCATCTGGAGGAGCTTTTGGCGGCAGAACCGAAGGAGAATTTGGAGAGGGATTTTTGGCTTCCGGAATTGCAGGTGATGGGAGCGCGCTCCTTCGAAGGGTCGAACCGCAGTTTCTATGTGGCGGCCAAGGGAGGACATAACGGGGAAAGCCACAACCACAACGATGTGGGGAATTTTATCGTCTATGTGGATGGGTATCCGGCCCTCATCGACGTAGGAGTGGAAACCTACACCGCCAAAACCTTCAGCAACCGGCGCTACGAAATATGGACCATGCAGTCGGCCTCCCATAACCTGCCCACCATAAACGGGATCATGCAGAAAGAAGGCCGAGAATATCGGGCAGACAGGGTTCAGTATCGAGAAAATGATAAAAAGGCTGTCTTTAGCCTGGACATCGCCCCGGCCTATCCAGAGGAGGCCGGAGTCAAATTCTGGAAGCGCTCCATCACGCTTAACAGGGGAAAGGGTGTCATCCTTCAGGATGAATACGAACTAGAGAAATCTATGCAAAGTTTGCAGATGAGCCTCATAAGCTGGCGGGAGCCTGTCCTGGAGAAAGAAGGTTTGATCAGGCTGGAACCCCTGGATGGGAACGCTAAGCTAAAACCAGTTTATATCCGGTATGATAAAGATAGTTTTGTTGTTGGCTTTGAACCCATCACCCTGGAGGATGCCAGACTCAGGTCATCTTGGGGAGGAAAGATTTACAGGATCCTCCTTATGGGAAAGCAGAAGCCTCTAAAAGACCGATTCTCTATTTCAATCGAGTAATAGGGCGCAAATTTATTCGTCGTCCTCCAGTATCTTTTTCAAGACACTCTGGGCCGTGTTGGGGGCATCCTCCGGCAGATAGATCATCACGCCTCCTTTGACCGGACGTATGTTGATTTTGCCCTCGCTGGCCAGCCTTTGGGTCGTCGCCACAGGATTTGTTCCGAAATATTCCTTGAATGCCGTGTTGAATCCGCTGTAGACAGAGTGGATGCCTTTGTATTTGCCCCGGAGTTTTTTTACCGCTTTGCGGATGAATTCTTCCTCGGTGAGTTTGGGTTTCTCCTTCTCAGCCATTGAGCCCTCCTTTATGAAATCTGCTGCTTTCATTTTTTTTCATTGCCGTTAAAGAATTTTGCGTATACGTATGATTCAGATAAAAAAGGTTTTAGCCTCCTTAATAGTAACCTGCCAAGGGGGTCCTGGTCAAGACAGCATATCTAATCAAAGTCGATACCAAGAGTTATGCCGATCACAAAATTCATTGTATCTTTGTAGTCTTCATCCAGAGGAATCCTTATCTGAACTCCAGGTCTAATTATGCCCAAGAGAATATCTAGACCGAAAGTCAATTGATGAGTGCTGCGCTCACCGAAGTCGCCGCCATCTGCGGATGCCAGATATCGTCCAGAGAATCCACCTCCAAAGATGATTTTTCCGGCATCATACCAGATTTGAGCGCTGTAGAGGACGAATGTTTCAGAATCTTCCCGGTCCCCCGAGGCGATCCAAAAGGCCGGCCCTGCACGAAGCCGGAGGGAAAAACCCGTTTGACTCCTGAATACATAGTTGATAAAGCCTGTGACAGGGATGGCGTCAGGAGCGAAGGCCTCGGCACGATCGACGAAGTCGGTGACATATCCATTATAAGTGGCGTCTCCGTTGTCCCCATCGACATCAGCTGTCAAGGGAGCGCGAACTCCGATTTCGAAAAACAAAGGACTTCTCCATGAGCCGAATTCGAGGCCGAAATAGGGATTACCAAAGGTTTGTTGTGAACCAAGATCTGGTCCCTGGGGAATATCCCAGTTGATGGTGGAATAAGGGAGCTCTGCTACAAAAATCATATTGCGTGTTACAGGTGCTCGGGCGGAAAGAAATAAGACGGAAGTCAAGAAAGTAACATCTTCCCCATTGTTATAATCAGGTTTCAGGATCTCCAGGGTAAGGGCTGTACGGGCCGTATAATCCTGCCAGATGGACTGGGCTTTTAATGGCGTTGCTGCCAGTAATACAGCGATAGCCAACGTGGATAAGATCAAAAATTGACATTTTCTAATCATATATTGGCTCCTTTAGTCAAATTCGAGATAGAAGAAGATTTAGCGATGCAGCGCTTCCACAGCATCGATGCCAAAGGAAGATTCCTCGAGTTGCCCCCTGGGGTATGATACCTCGAATTCAGGATTGTTATTGGGTTTGAAAAATATGCGTATTTTTTTGATCGAAGTCAGGCTGCCGAGGTCGAATTTTTCCGGGCTGTTTATCCCCGAACCTTGTCCTAAGGCCACCCAGTCTCCTCGCTCCCCCTTGCCGAGAACGCCATACCATAACCCTTGCCAATAACCGAAAGCAAGTTGATCGGAGGATATTCCTTCTCCCTCTTCACCGCCTGGCATCATTCGTTGGGCGCCCATCCGTCTCGAGTAGACGGCGATATCATCTCCCGGCCCGTTTTTTGCGTTGACTTCTAGATCGAGGACTCCGAGGATAGATAATTCAGCGAATTGTTCATCCGGCCTATTCAGTGCCCGTTGGGGATTTTGGACAAGCTGGTTAAAATCAAGAACATTGGTAGCGAAGCTTTGATTATAGCTCCGGGCGTCGATCTGGTCTGTTTGGTCCAAGTTCGTTTTTCCTGGCTGAGGCGGATTAATTCGGGGTGGAGCTGTTTGCGGAGATGCCATGTCGCGGCTCTGCTGTGCAGGGATCGAGGGAGAAACAATGACTAAACCTTCTTCCTTTTCTAATTTTTCCAGGTCGGCATTGGTAACGACAATGGTGCTTGACCTTTTGAGGCTTTCCCGTCTTTCCTTCTCTTTCTTAGCGGCATCTACCAGATCTTGGGAAAGCAAGGGAGAAGAGCAGAGAAGGATAGCCAGCCAAGCGATGATCCAATTTTTCATTTTTTTCCCGCTGTTAATATAATAAATCATTCTGCCGATAAGTCAACACTTGGAAATGCTTCCACTTGGATAAAAGTCTTGCTATTTTCGTTGACGGCCGCCTGTAGCTTTGTTATAAAAGCTATGGAATTCAAGCCAAATTACGATGATATATCGAACGTCCCGCCGGGATTTTTTAAAAATTTTGGGTTTAGGAACGATCGCTGCCCTCCATCCGACCACCCTGCCCTCCTGCAAGCGGAAAAAACGCCCCAATATCCTCGTTATGTTTACGGATGACCAGAGGTTCGACACCATCCGGTCTCTGGGTAATGCTTACATTCACACGCCTTATATGGATGAGCTGGTGCACAGAGGAACGAGCTTCACCTATGCAACCATCATGGGGGGGACCAGCGGAGCCGTATGTATGCCGAGCAGGGCTATGCTCCTGACAGGACGGGGGCTTTTTCGTATAGAAGGAACAGGGAACCGGATTCCCGAAGCACATGTGATGATGCCTGAGTTATTCAAGAATCTGGGCTATCAAACTTATGGGATCGGGAAATGGCACAACGGCCGGGAGGCGTTCGCCCGCAGTTTTACTGGAGGGGCAGAGATCATGTTCGGCGGGATGAGCGACCACTGGAATGTGCCTGTATACGATTTCGACCCGGCCGG
The DNA here is from genome assembly GCA_964400735.1 of uncultured Eubacteriales bacterium. Lineage (GTDB taxonomy): Bacteria > Acidobacteriota > Aminicenantia > Aminicenantales > Aminicenantaceae > CAYNVQ01. The sequence continues at coordinate 414,650 of CAYNVQ010000002.1, forward strand.
CACCTATGAAAAGCGAACACCCGTGATCGAACAACCCCTTCGTTCCAACGAGATCATCCTTAAAGGATATGAGCACATAACCGATGGAAAGCACTCCAGCGAGCTTTTCGCCGATGCGGCCTGCAATTTTCTTGAGAAACACGATAGGTCCACACCCTTTTTCCTGTACGTCGCTTTCACAGCTCCCCACGACCCTCGTACAGCACCGAAAGAATTTCTGGACCTGTATGACCCTGAGAAAATCCCCCTTCCCCCCAATTTTCTGCCCAAGCATCCTTTTGACAACGGAGAGATGGTGGTCCGGGACGAGCTTTTGGCGGGATTTCCCCGGTCTCCTGAGGAAATCCGAAAACATATCGCGGAGTACTATGCCATCCTCAGCCATTTGGACGCTCAGATCGGACGCATACTGGATGTCCTGGGCCGGATTGGCCAGAAGGATAACACTCTCATCATCTTCACCGGCGACAACGGCCTGGCACTCGGCCAGCACGGTTTGATGGGAAAGCAGAGCGTGTATGAGCACAGTGTTCGTGTGCCTCTGATCTTTTGCGGACCGGGGATTCCCGGGGGAGAGCGTCGGGACGACCTTTGCTACCTCTCAGATATTTACCGCACTGTATGTGACCTGAGCGATATTCCTGCTCCCGACTCGGTGGAAGGGCAAAGTCTAGGGCCGGCCATCAAGAATCAGACCAGGAAAAGTCGGGATGCCCTGTATTTTGCCTACAAGCATTTCCAGCGGTCGGTGCGGACGAAGCGCTGGAAACTCATCCTTTATAATGTCGAAGGGGAAAGGCACACCCAGTTGTTCGATTTGGAAAACGATCCCTGGGAAATGAGGAATCTTGCCCAGGATGCCTTGCATGTTGAAAGAATCCGAGAGATGACAGAATTGTTGAAATCCATGATGGCCGAGGCTGATGATCCTGTCCGATTGGATCTGCCGGATTGGGGAGTGACAGAATGAAAAAGCCGGCACTTTTTCTTTTGGTTTTGACCGCAGCAATGGGATTTGTCCGGTTTGCCCAAGAGTACATACCGACCTGGGAATCGCTCGATCGGAGGCCGGTACCGGAATGGTTCCAGGATGCCAAATTCGGGATCTTCATCCATTGGGGGGTGTATTCGGTGCCGGCCTGGAGGAAGGTTACCGACGGCCGTTACGCCTCCTACGCCGAATGGTACTATGCCCGGGTGATGTTCGATGAGAAAAGCGGAGGCCGGGAGTTTCATGTCAAAAATTTCGGCAGAGATTTCGAGTACAGAGATTTTGCCCCGCTTTTCCGGGCCGAACTGTTCGATCCGGATGAATGGGCCGATCTTTTCGCCCGAGCCGGGGCGAGGTATGTCGTCCTGACCTCCAAACATCACGACGGGTACTGCCTATGGCCGACCAAAAGTCCGTTTAAAAAAGGATGGAACAGCATGGATGTGGGGCCGATGCGCGACCTTGTGGGAGACTTGACCAGAGCGGTGAGGGCCAGGGGTTTGCGCATGGGACTTTACTATTCCATCATCGAGTGGGAGAGCAACTGGACCCATAGAACCGAATCTGGCTACTACATTCCCAAGAGGCTGGTGGATAAATACGGCATTCCGGAGGATAAATATGTCGACGAATACCTGATCCCCCAGCTCAAAGAGCTGGTGCTGACCTATCAGCCGGCCGTACTATTCGGAGATGCCGGCGAATGGGACAGGACGGCCGAAGAGTGGAAAATGTTGGATTTTCTTGCCTGGCTTTACAGCAATGCTCCGAACAAGGATGAAGTGGTGGTCAATGACCGGTTCGGGAAAGATATGCTCGGAAAACACGGCGATTATTTCTCGAGCGAATACAAAGATGCCGAGGGAGTGGGGACATTTCATCCCTGGGAGGAGAGCCGGGGGATCGGTGGCTCTTACGGTTTCAACCGCGACGAGAACATCGATGATTACAACACGTCGAAAGAGCTGGTGCACGAGCTCATCGATATCGTCACTCGGGGTGGAAACCTGCTGCTCAACGTGGGGCCCACGGCCGACGGCCGGATCCCGGTCATCATGCAGCAGAGGCTGGTGGATTTAGGAGATTGGCTGGAAGTAAACGGCGAGGCCATTTACGAAACGAGACCCTGGCAGAAAGCGGCGGCGAACCGGGGGGAAGAAAAATCCGTTTATTTCACCCAAAAGGGAAATGACCTGTTTGTGATCTGCACGCGGTGGCCGCAGAAGGAATTCATGATCAGCGGAATTCGAGGAACCGAAAAAACACAGGTCAGCCTCCTCGGATTCGATAGACCAGTGGGATGGAGAATTCTGGAAGATAGAGTGCTTATACAGCCTCCTGCCGTCAATCCGGAAACCATTCCCTGCGAATACGCATGGGTGTTTAAAATCAGAGATTATTCGATAAATTGAGATGATCCTTCCTAAGATTTAAAATAGGGGTGGGGAGATAGTCATGAATACATTAGAAATCTACAGTTTCCGAAAGAGAGCTGTCCTTATAGCTCTCTTGCTGACTTCAATTTCCCTGCTCCTGTTTTCACGACAGGTTATCGAGAATCCTGATAAGCCTTTGAACGAGGCCGCCGGCCGGGTACTCCGGTTAACAGAGGTCATGCGGATCACAGACACTGACCAAAAATATTATTTTGCAAATCCGTTCGATATTTTAATAGACTCCTACGGATTCATATACTTCCAAGAGTCTAATAAACTTTATGTGTTCGACTCCAACGGAAAATATGTGAGAAATCTTTATAAAAAGGGCGAAGGGCCCGGGGAGCTAAACGATAATCTCAGTGATGTCATTCTCCAAGGTGATGAAGTAATTCTCTTTTCATCCAACATGAATAAGATTATCCGGATGGGCAGGGAAGGCACGTTATTAGAAGAAGTCCGTCCCAAAATTCTTTTTTATAACTTGGTCGGGTACTATAAGGGGAAATACTTTTTGACGGACCTTGAAAGAACCCAGTACGAAAGAAAAAGCCAACTTCGGGAGGAAGATCTGGTGCTGTATGCGGTGGACAGTGACGGTGAGGCCCATCCGACACCCCTCAGATTCCCGATCACTATTGCCTACCATTTTGGCGAAAGGGGAGCAGGGATAATGAGTGTATCCCGGCTTAAAACCCGTCACGATACTCCCAGGTTTAAATATCTCATTCATTCCCCCGAATATATGGTCAAAGTACTCGATCTAGAGAAGGTTGAGATTGTCCGCCGTTTTCGGAGAGCATACAAGAGGTTGGAGTACACAAAGAAATGGAAGAGCCGGCTCTATACCATGGTTCAACCTCAATATCAGAATGACGTCTACTGCGTCCTTCTCCATGGAGATGATGTCTGGATTGTCACTTCGAGCTATGATGGGGAAAAGGGACTTCTCGTTGATGTCTTTAACCGGAAAGGGGAGTACATCGATAATTTTTACCTGCCTTTGATCGGAGTGAAAAAAGACGACCATATTTATGCCCCCATGACTGTATTCGAAGATTTTCTGTTTGTCATACGACAGGACGAAGAAGGGCTCTATTCCATCGTCAAATACAAAATTCCGTCAAAAGTCAAAAGGGGACGCTCCTCAAGGTACCACCCTATAATCAAATTTTTCACCAACTGCTTGATTCCTGGATTTAGGGATTGTCAAGTGGAGACGCTTCTTAAAGCACCCTCCCATGCCCTAATTTTCCCCTGGGCTCGGGATTCGGAAAAAGCACGCAGTGAGAATCGTAAACCAAACGGGAACCTGCATTTCTGGATAAGCACAAAATGCTAAATAATTAACATTTTGGTTGCGCATGTCCTTTTTTTAGGACAGAAATCCCTTCATCTTTGAGGCGTTATGATTTGGCATAGCTCTTGCATAAAAAGAATTGATGTCGATATAGAAGTGAGAAGAAAATGAAAAAATCTTTAATAACAGGCATGCTGGGATTGTTATTCCTTTCCTTTTGTGCGACAGACATCCTTGCTAAGAACAGGGGGCCGCGGTCATATCAATCTCCAAACAATTTCGTCACCTTTTCCTTTTTCATCCAACCCTTGAGCTTCGGGCTCAAACATCAGGTGGTGCGCAACGTTTTTCTCACCGGAAACATGGATTACTTGAGCGGGGATGAAGACCTGCTGTTTCAGGCTGGAGCGGCCTACATGATCCCGCGGAAGATTCTCTTTTTCAGGTTGTACGGCGGCGGCGGTCTGGAAATGTCCCGTAACCGCGGTGTCATGTATCCCTACCTTATGGCTGGCACGAAATTCTGGTTCCTTTTTGCCGAGATATATCATCCCTTGGAAAAAGAGAGGACGCCGGGATACAGGTTCGGATTCTGCGTTTCCTTCTAATTAATAGGGACGCTCCTTAAGGTACCACCCTATCAGTGATAATTGCCCGCGAGGAACCTTATATGAGAGTCAATTATCCGGTGACTGATGCGCTCGTTTTCTTTTCTTTCAGCTTTTTATTCAGAAGGTAGGTATATAAAATAAGGAGCATTATCGGCCCCAAAATCAACCCCCCGAGCAGGAAAAGAAGCTGGCGTACCTGGCTATATTCCAATTCCATCGCCCATTTAGCACTGATGATCGCGCAAACGATATTTACGCCGGCTATGGTGTTGTACATTCGATCCTCCTTTGAGCCATCGTTGTTTGTTTACAGTGAAAAATTTTATTTAGTAATCGAGTAAATACTTTTTAAACATAAGAGCGATAAAGGTGATGAGAACGACAAAAGTAGAAAGAATTATGGCATAATAGGTCTTCATCTGGAATTTTAGGGGTTTGACATCCATTCTTTTAAAGGTCAGCCAGAAGGCCGTTCCCATCGGAACCAATAGAAGGGCGGCGGCAATCAGCCGGAAGGTGGGAATGAGCAAGGCTCCCCGGAATCCAAGACCGTGGAGGGAGGAAAAATTCATCAGGATTTGCCAGAGCTCATAAAAAACAAAATACAACATGGAAACACCTATGAAGTTGATCACGATGGAATTAATTCCGACACTCAGAAAAACGGAGACGAAAAAAAGCACAAAAAAGTCTATTCCAAAGATCAAAAAAGAAACTTTAAAAAAAAGCGCCAAAATGATGACAAGAAAGATTAAAATGGCGAGACGCGGCCCTGTTTTCATCAGGAGGATTCTCGATCTTGTGAGAGGAAGCGAAAACAGGTATTCAAAGGCCCGGTCCTTCTTTTCGGATTGAAAGATCGTCGCCCCGGAATAGACGGCATAGAGAACAACGGTTGTCACAAAAACTCCACTAAAAATATCAAAAAATGCCCATTTGAATTTCATGATCAATCTATCCCAGAGAAAAGCCAGAGGGATTGCCCCGAGGATGAGGAGACATTCCAGCTCTCTTTTCAGAGCGTCCCGAACTTCTTTTTTAAGCATACTCGCCTCCTATGAAGGCTGTGACGATTTCGGTAAGGTTGAGATCGATCACTTCTCCAGCAAATGTTCCTCTTGACTTTTCAGCGAAGGGATAAACATAAAACTCGGAGTGATCCGAATAATCGGTTTGAGAAAGAATATTCATAGATTCCGGAGGGCTTACGGATACGATTTTTTTGACCCTTGCTTTGAGGGCCTCGATGTTTTCATCAACGGCGATCTCCCCTGCTTTGAGCAGAATCACGCGCTCCACCAGATGCTCTATATCGTGGAAGTTCAGGTTGACCATGACGACCGTGATGTGGCGTTCGGTCAGCAGCCGGACGAGCTGTTCGAGGAAGACTCGTCTCAGATAGGCATCGATGGAGTGGATAATTTCATCGATCAACAAAAGCTCGGGTTCGATGGAAAGGATCAGGCTCAAGTGCAAAATCGTCCGCTGACCTGTAGAAAGCTCTTTGATTTTCTGGTCATGTCCAATTTTGGTGTGTCGAATCAGGGAATCCTCAAAAGAGGAGAGGGCGTAAACAGAACGATGAAGCTCGATGGCCCGGCGGACGGTCAGACTTTCGTAGAGGCTCAGCACATCCGAGATGAAGCCGATTTTCCGACGCGGCTCATCTCCCAATTTTTTATCAAAAATAATTTTCCCGCAATCCCGCCTCAACACTCCAGCGATCAGGCGTAGGAGTGTGCTTTTCCCCACGCCGTTGATTCCCGTGATCAAACAGGTCTGGCACTCGGGTATCTGGAGGTTAAAATTTTTAAACACTCTATTTTTGCCATAGCTGAAAGACAAATCTGAAATTTCCAGCATTTCTTTAATCCTTATGTGTTTTTTTGGAGACCCTTTCAGATAAAGCCTCAGATATTTCTTCGCCTATTTCATCCAGGGTATACCCAAGCTGAAGGGCTTTGGAGACATATTCTCCGGTTATATCTTTAAAAAGCTCTTGTTTACCCATCTGGATTTTTTGGGGATCGAGTTTGACAAAATAACCGGCACCGGGCCTTGAATAGACATACCCCTCCACCTCGAGTTGATAATAGACTTTGATGATGGTGTTGGGATTGACTTTGAGTTTAAGGGCCAGCTCTCTGAGAGACGTTAAGCGGTCTCCCTCCTCGAGCCTACCTGAAAGGATGGCCAGCTTAATGGCCTGCTTGATCTGCTCATAGGCGGGGAGGGCCGCTTTCGGATCGACTTTAATGGTTAAAATTTTATTCTGTCTTCCCACTGCTCTACATATATAGAACAGTAGAACAGTTTTGTCAAGCGAAAAATATCTATAAAAGGCAACTTATTTTTGTTCTCATAGGGGACTGGTTGCCTATAAGCTTTCAGACAATGATATTTTTTTGGGTGAACCGAAATCCAATAAGATGAGAGAATGATTTCCCCGAACCTATAGATTTCCAATGTTTGACATGGTGAATTTTTATGAAATAATGGAATAGCTTATTGAAGCGTTAATAAATCCATGAGGATAATCGGACGATTCTATCTCGAAGAATGGATACGATTTAAAACCAAGTATCTAAATATATTTTTGATCGTTTGTGTTCTTTTCATCATTATTTCTCTCTTGAGTTATTTCTTTCTGGTGAGTCATCCGGATCAAGGCCAAAAGAGAATCGCCGAGCTCCAAAGGCATCTACTAGGCATGATCCCGACGGGGGCCACAGGATACAGACTGTTCTCGGCCATATTTTTCAACAATCTGAGGGCTTCATTCTTTGCCATCGTCCTGGGGATGATCCCCTTTCTTTTTCTCCCTATCCTGGGGGTCTTCCGGAACGGCATCTATATGGGTGCAGTGACGGCCATGACTCATTTGAAAGGACTCAGCGTTTTCTCTCTTTTCCTGATCTACATCGCTCCTCATGGAGTATTCGAACTCCCTGCGATGTTCCTTTCCGTTTGTATGGGCATTTATCTGTCCCTCAGCATCACCAAGAAGTTTATCGCGATAGGGCCCCAATGCCCTGGAGAAATTTCCCTTTTAGACCGGGAAAAGAAGAAAGAGGAGTCCGTTTTCAACGCGGCTAAAGAGATCGTACGAACCTGGATCGGAGTCGTCATCCCCCTTTTGCTTGTGGCGGCCGTGATCGAAGCCTTTCTGTTTTCGGCGAAGCATCAATAATAGTGTCAATTATAGGATGGATTTTTTGGGGGCGATTTTTTTGAGGGATCTAATCTTGTCTTTTCTCATCCAAAGACCAGCGAGGAGGAACAAATGGCTCAAAAAGCAAAATTTGTGCATGATTGGATTTTGAATATGATGGAGAACATGGATCAGCAAATGGATGAAGAAGAAAAAATCAGGCTGCTGGAGTCGTGTGGGCGGGCCTGCGCCAAGCGCCATGTCCAAAAGGAGGCCATGAAATCTCAAGGGAATTTGGACGCTTGGTTAACCACAATGAAAAAATGGGTGGGGGCAAACAATGTCAAGAAGGAGGCAAATACTGTCCGCGTGATATACAGCAAATGCCTCTGCCCCCTGGTTCAGGACGGCCCTCCTCTCATGTCCAGCACATACTGCAACTGCTCGCGCGGATGGCTGAAGGAAGTGTTCGAGACAGTGATTGAAAAGCCGGTGGAGGTGAAGCTGGAAGATTCCATCATGAAGGGCGGCCGACAATGCCGGTTCAACATAAATTGGTGACAGGATCTGCTGACACCTTTTTCTCTTGGAATAATTTATATCGGCAAAATAGCAGAATGCTTTCTGCTCTCAGGTCGATGCTTGAGAGTTCAACCAAGAAAACCTTGCTTTTGAAACCAGTCGAGCGTGTCCTTCAGGGTTTCTTCGAAGGGGCGCGGCTTGTACCCCAGAAAATTGGCTGCCTTTTTATGGGAGATATTTTTGTGGCTCATTCGAAGAGTGTAGAGGGCGTCCCTGGTATAGAGCGGCTCTTTGTCGGTTAGAGAACAGTAGAGGTTAATAAAGGGAAGGCCGAATCGTGCCAGCCAATTGGGGCAGGTGAATTTTTTCGGACGCCGGTCTGTTCGAGCACAGACCAGCTCCGAGATTTGTTCCAGAGTTTTCCAGTGCCCTGCCAGGAGGTACCGCTCGCCTTTTCTTCCTTTTTCGATGGCTGCCAGGGTGGACCCGACAACATCCCGGACATCCACCCAATCATAGCCTCCTGTAACTAGAGCTGGCAACTTTCCGAGTGCTAATAGAATGAGAGCCCGTCCCATCAGGGATGGTCCGTAATCGAAAGGTCCGATAACAGCCGTCGGACTGAGAATGACCGCGTCCAATCCCTGCTCTGCAGCTTCCAGCACTGCCTTTTCGGCCCGAGCCTTCGAGCGGCTGTAGGCCATCTTATCATCGAAGGCCAAGGGACGGTTTTCATCCAGGACTTGATCGAAGGGAGACTGTTCGAGAGCATGGATGGAGCTGAAATGGATGAACCGCCTGACGGAGGCATTCTGTGAAGCCTCGAGGATCCCTCGTGTCCCTTCGACATTGATATCGAAAAGCTCGCCGGTCCGGTTTCCCTGGATAGATATCACAGCAGCCAGATGGATGATGATGTCGGCCTGCTGCACGAGGGCTGTCAAAGAGGCGCGATCTCTGAGATCTCCAGGGACGGTTTCCAGCTGGATGCCCCGAAGACTTTGCTGATTATTATGAACGAGAGCTCTTACCTTATAGCCATTTTTGGCCAGCTCCCGACAAAGATTGACCCCGATATGTCCGCTGGCACCCGTAACCGCAACCTTCATCGTTTAAAATCACCTGTTTATACCATAGAGAGGGAGAGTGGTCAATTCGTATATGAAACGAGAAGCTGTCTTAAATTTAGACTGAAATCAAATTACATTAGGAATGACCGGTTATGGAATAGTTGAGGCCAGTCAGATATAAACCTATTCGAACCTGAGGGCGTCAGCAGGATCGGTGTTGGCAGCTTTTAGGGCCTGGAAGCTGATGGTGAGCTGGGCGATGAGCACGGCGGCCATCCCGGCCAGTAGAAAAATCCAGACCTGGATGCCTGCCCGATAGGCAAAATTCTGGAGCCATCGGCTCATGGCAAAATAGGCAGCGGGGACTGCTACAATAAAAGCCAGCAGAACAAGCCGCGCAAAATCTTTGGACAGCAGAAGCACGATTTTCGGCGAAGTGGAGCCCAGGACCTTGCGTATGCCGATTTCTTTGGTTCGCATCTCGGCCATATAGGAGGATAAGCCGAAAAGGCCGATACAGGCGATCACGATGGCCAACAATGAAAAGATACTGAATATTTGGCCCGAGGTCTTCTCATTCCCGTACATCTCATCCAGCTTGTCATCCAGAAAAAAGTAGCCCAGCGGCTCCTGAGGATTGAACTCCTTCCACTTCTGCTCGATAGACGCCAATGTCTCACCTGTGTTCTCGGGTCTAATTTTGATTTGCAGGCTGCCGAAAATCCTCTGGTCGCTCGGATAGCTGAGAAGGACAAAGGAATTGATGGGGCTGTGAAGAGAATTGTAATGAAAATCCTTGACCACGCCTATGATGGTGTATTCTCCGGTCGGTTCGCCCTCTGTGCCGAGATACTTGATCTTCATACCCACAGGATTGTTCCAGCCGAATTCCTTTATGGTCGATTCGTTGATGATCACATTCCGCTCCTCGTTGAACTCGCGCGAAAAGCCGCGGCCCTGGGTGATCTTCAAACCCATGGTATCGATGAAATCCTGGTCGATGTTCATCCCCCTTGTGGTTTTGACCTCCGGATCTCCTTCTGCCTGAAACATGATGCCGTAATAACTTCCACCGGAAACGATGGTGTTCGAACCTGCAGCGTTCACCACACCCGGAAGCCGACGGAGTTCTTGCTTTAACGCTTCTCCTTGATTCTGAAGGGTGACGGCCCTCTCGACAACCACTGTATTTTCCTTGTCGAATCCCAGGTCTTTCTTCTGCATGAAGTCCATCTGACGATAGACGATGAGGGTCATGGCGATACAGATGATAGAAAGGGCGAACTGGAAGATGACGAGGGCATTTCTCATACGGATCCCTTTCCGGGATGTGGTGAACCTTCCCTTCAGAACGGTCACAGGTCGGAAGGAGGATAGGACCATGGCGGGGTAGATACCGGCCATCAAGCCTACGACCACACCCAATCCAAGGAGAAGAGCGATGCTGAAGGGATCTTTCAGGTAGTGAATCTCCATCTGTTTCCGGGATAACTGATTGAAGACTGGCAGGAGGAACTGGACGAGGAAAAAAGCCGCCACCACGCTGATCAGACTCATCACCAGGGATTCGAACAGAAACTGCCTGATGAGTGAGCCCTTTGTTGACCCTACGATCTTTCGGATTCCCACTTCTCTTGCCCTGGCGGTCGAACGGGCGGTAGCCAGATTCATGAAATTGATGCAGGCGATAACGATCAAGAAGGCCGCGATGGCGATCAGAACATAAACATAGGTGATGTTTCCGTTAGGCTTGATCTCGAATTCGAGGTTGGAATGGAGGTGAATATCCCGAAGAGGTTGGAAAAAGTAATGGTATCCATTCCCTGCGGCCACATATTCTTTGAATGACAGCCCGGTTTGGGCCTGGATCGGCCCGGCGGCATACCTTTCGACCAGGGCCGGCATTTTGGCTTCTACATCTCCGGGAGACACTCCCTCTTTGAGCATCACGTAGGTGTGGACTGAGAAGGAAATATAATTCGGGCGGTTTTGGAATCCTAGAAGGTTTAAAGATACGAGAAAATCAAACTCCATGTGGGAATTCTTGGGAATATTCTCGCAGATTCCAGAGACCAAGGCTGGTCCCTGAGGAGTGGTGATGTATTTTCCGACAGGGTCTTCATCCCCGAAATATTTGATCGCCGTATCTTTCGTCATCACCATTGAGTTCGGAGTGGCGAAGATGGTTTCTGGTGTTCCTTTAATCAAAGAGACCGAGAACATCTCAAAGAAATTAGGCTCCACGAAAAGGATTTTTCTTTCCTCGTATGATTTATCCTGGTAGCGCAGCATGATGGGATTCCGGTTGGCTAAGACGCGCGTCATTCGTTCGATCTCGGGGAAGTCTGAGACCATGGCGTCCCCGATGGAGTACGGTATGACAGCATAGAAGATCACATTGTCAGGGTAGATCCTTTCCAGGGCGACTCTGTAGATTCTATCGCCGTACTTTTGGAATTTGTCGTAGGAGAATTCATGGCGAACATTGAGGATGATCAGGAAAAAACAGGCAATCCCGACCGAAAGTCCGATGATGTTGATCAAGGAAAAAAGTTTCTTTTTCCAGATATTCCGGAATGCCACTTTTATTAGATTCTTGAGCATGCTCCTTGCTCCTTTATCGGTTCAGTCGCTATCAAATATTATAAGGTAAAAGGGATTCTACTTATAGATACGGATTAAAAAAGAATTAGTTGCTCTAACGCTAGATATGGAATTTTCTTGGATGGCTGATTTTGGCGCTAAAAAAGCCGTTTAAGAACATTTTTTATGTCCTTATTTTAATAAACGGTTTAAAATCAATGAGTTGGCTTGGTCTGGCTTCAAAAAGGCAATCAAAAAGGCACAAAAAGGCACAAACAGCTCAAAACGGTCTAGAGCCAAAAAGAAAAAAAATATGCTAAAAGGATAGAATTTAACCAACCTATTATCAACAATATAGGTCGGTCTTACCCAAAAAAGATAAAATTTGCCTTGACATATTGATAACTTAACATTATATTATAGCTATGAATATAATAAATCAAACAATATTATAAGGCTAATAATAAAATTTGTCGCAAGAAGGATGGAACATAAAAAGCATTTTTTGACGCGTTAAAGACGGAGGTGAGGCCATTGGCATATTTGAGTGAGTCCAATAAAAAGTTTCAGAAGGAATTGAATTCGGGGATAGCTTCTCTTGTCCTGCTCAGCGTTCTGGGGCAGGCAGAGGAGCCGATGTACGGCTACCAGATTGCTAAATTCATCGAAACCCGCGATGAGGAAATCCCGATGATGAAGCAGGGGGCTCTCTATCCTGTACTGAGGTCTTTGGAGAGCGGCGGACTGCTGGAAAGCCATGTCGATCCTTCTGTATCGGGCCCGCCACGCCGCTACTACAGAATCACAAAGCCGGGTCGAGAAACGCTCAAGGATTGGAAGGATATATGGGGACGCACCAAAAACTTTGTTGATGATATCCTCAAAGGAAAAAAAGATGTGTAAAGATGTCCATGAATATCTAGAAAAGCTCAAAAAAGAACTCCGAGGAGCTGACCCTGCCCTTATCCAGGATGCCCTCTCCGATGCCGAAGGACACCTCCGCACCGCACTCGAAGAGGACCAGGGGAAAAAGCCCGATCTCAATGAAACCGAAATCGTGCAGCCCATCATCACAAAATACGGCACACCTGCCGAAGTGGCCGCTGCCTATCGGGACATCGAATCCCACATGTCATCCGCCTTGACCGTCCCGTCACCGCGCACTCGGACTTATTGGGGCAGGTTTTTCTGCGTGCTGGCCGACGCGCGCGCTTGGGGCGCCCTTTTCTACATGCTACTGACCTTCGCGACCGGGATCGTCTTTGGCGGCTGGGCCCTGTTCGGCGGTCTCATCTCTTCCTTTTCCCTTGTTTTTATCATCGGATTGCCCATTTTCGGGCTGTTTCTTCTTTCCATCCGCGGGATCGCTCTTCTGGAGGGCCGGATCGTCGAAGCTCTTCTGGGCATCCGGATGCCGAGAAGGCCTCTGTTTTTCCGTAAAGGCCTCAGCTGGTCGGACAAATATATTGCTTTGGTCAAGGATGCTTATTCCTGGAGGGCCTGGCTGTATGCCGTGCTTCTCCTCCCCCTGGGGATGATTTACTCCATGGCCTTCGCACTTCTTTTCGTTCTCTCCATCGGTTTTATCACCAGCCCCGTGCTCGAACTGGTTTTTCATATCCCGCTGGATTTATTCGGCGACAATGTTTTCACTCCCGTTTGGTTCCTGCCGGTTGTCTGCCTGGCCGGATTTTTGTTCTTACCTTTGACGTTTCATCTGGCCAAGTTCGTAGGAAAGGTCCACGGGCGATTCGCAAAATCCATGTTGGTGAAAAAATAAAGGATGGGACGATGGCAAAAAAAATCGAGGAATATCTAGAGCAACTCAAAAAAGAACTCGAAGGAGCCGATCCTGCCCTTATCCAGGATGCTCTCTCCGATGCCGAAGAACACTTGAGGACCGCATGGTCTGAAACCATCGAGGGCTCGTCTGGTATGTCGGAGGAGCATGCCCTTGGATTACTGATCGATAAGTACGGCAGTCCAGAAGAAGTCGCCTCGGCTTATAAAAAGATCGAATCCCGTATTCTGCCGACCTTGGCCCTAAAAAAGCCTCAAATGTCCCGCTCAATTTGGGCGAAATTCTTTAGCGTTATGGGAGATGCAAGGGCCTGGGGTGCATTTCTTTACATCCTGTTATCGGGTCTGACAGCTGTCATCTACGGAATGTGGGCTATCCTGGGGGGAGCGATTTCTTTTTTCTCGCTGGTTTTGATCATCGGGATTCCGGTGACCGGGCTTTTCCTCCTGTCCCTCCGGGGGATCGCCCTGATGGAAGGCCGGATCGTCGAAGCGCTTCTCGGCATCCGCATGCCGCGAAAGCCGATCTTCTTCCGTCAGGATCTGAACTGGAGAGAAAAATATAAGGCTTTGATAACCGAAGCTTACACCTGGAAAGTCTTTGCCTACCTGATCCTTCATTTTCCGCTGGGGATCATCTATTTTTTGGTCATCCCCATGCTGTTGGCCCTTTCGATAAAATGTGTCTTCTATCCAATCTGGTTTTGGGGCCTAGGCCGTCCTTTGATCACTTTCAGCCAGCCCCTTTATCCTCCGGCTTTATCTTACCCCCTGGTCACTGCTGTCGGCATATTGATGCTCTTTTCCACCCTGCACTTGGCCAGATTCGTCGGCGAGATGCACGGCCGATTCGCTAAACATATGCTGGTGAGAAAACAGTAACCAACCAATCAAGGAGATTGATTATGATAAAAAACCATTTTGTGCTCGCTTTGAGAAATCTCAAAAAACAGAAAGCTTTTTCTTTGATCAACATTTTTGGAATGGCTGTCGGCATGGCGGCGTTCACTCTGTTCGCCCTTATGGCAGGGGTCAAACTCCGGGCCGACAAATTTCATGAAAATGCCGAAAGAATCTATGCGATTGTCCAGGTTTTTCAAGCGGAAAACAAAGAGGAGCGGCACCTCGCTTATACGCCTGGTCCGATGGCGGAAGCTTTACGCAGCGACTTCCCGGAGATCGTGGATGTGGCTAGGGTCTATCCGGCCGGCCGGGTGACTCTTAAAAGAGGGGAAGACACGTTCCTCGAGAACAGCCTGCTTTTCGTCGATCCCGACTTTTTATCTATTTTTTCCTTCAAAATGGCGGCCGGGGATCCACAAACGGCTCTTCACGAACCTTATTCCATGGTGATGTCCGAAGCCGCCGCCGAAAAATATTTCGGGGACGATGATCCCATCGGCAAAGTGCTGACCCTTCAGAAAGACGTCGTCTTAACCGTCACAGGCGTGATGAAGAACATCACCCGGACATCCTCGATCAAGTTCGACTTCCTGGTCTCTCTAGAAACGGTTAGGGCCCTCTCCGGCATTCTGGATAACTGGTCGGACCATCGGATGGCCACTTTCTTGCTGGTTCCTGAAAGGTTCGATCAGGCACAGTTTGAGGAAAGACTTCCAGCCTTTCTGGCCAAGCACTTCGACGATTCTCCGGAATCCCCCAAACAGATGTATATTTTTCCGTTTCTTGATTTTCGTTTGAAATCTCAACATATCACTTCCCTGATGGGTAGCAGCAGTCCAACGGGTGTGACCATCATGTTTTCTATCGGTGTTTTGCTCTTATTGGTGGTGAGCATCAATTTCATCAACCTGTCGACCGCACGCTCCATGCACCGGACCAAAGAAGTTGGATTGCGCAAAGTGATAGGGGCTAGGAGGCCTCAATTGATCCTGCAATTTTTGGGAGAGTCGACTGTTTTATCGTTCATTGCCCTTCCCTTCGCCATTATCCTGTACGAAATCATCCATCCCATCTTTTATGCTTACATGGGAGATTTTTCGCTCGTTTCCTTTATCCCTCAGGTTTCGAACTCCATCTGGAACTATCCTTTTCTCCTGAAATATCTTGTGGTTGCCGCCGTCCTCACCGGAATCTTTTCCGGGCTGTATCCCGCCTTTTTCCTTTCCGGGTTTCAGCCGCTCCATGTCTTGAAGGAAAATTTCAAGCCCGGGAGGAAAAAGAAAAGGGGCAGCAAGGCCATGATCGTTTTCCAGTTTTCGCTCTCGGTCATCTTTATTGCCTGTGCCGCCCTGTTGAAATACCAGGCTGGGCATCTATTTGAGGCCGATTTTGGGTACAACCGGGAGAAGGTGGCCTTTGTGCAGCTTGGAAAGGAATCATTGGGTAAGCTCGATGTATTGAAGAATGAGATCGCCCGTCATCAAGACGTCCTACGTGTATCTGCAGCGGAAAATTTGCCGCTGGTCTGGGATTCTCCGACACCGATCCGCCTTCCTGAAGCCGCCGGGGACGATTCTTTCACCATGGAAGCCTACGGAGTGGATTATGGATTCGTCGAGACTCTCGAGCTCCGGATGAAGGAAGGCAGGAGTTTTTCGAAAGATTTTGCGGATAACGATAGCCTGATCCTCAGTGAAACAGCGATACGAAAGCTAGGTTGGGAAAATCCGATAGGAAGGCAGCTGGTCGTTGGCGATAAAACAGGCACCGTTATCGGAGTGGCAGAAGATTTTCTGTTCGCCGATATCGGATTCGAAATGCCGCCTGCTGTCCTGTATTTTGAGCCAGAAAACCTAAGCGTACTTCTTGTTAAATTTTCTTCTTCGGAAGGATTCCCCCAGCTTCGTCAATACATAAAAGACCAGTGGACAGGCCTTATGCCGGACCAGCCCTTCGAGTGTTGGACTCTCTCCGAATATTTCGGCAGGGTCTTTGGACTACTGGGAAAATTGACTGGCTTTTTGAACATGATCGGGATAACGGCCGTTATTTTCTCCTGTCTGGGCCTGCTGGGTCTGGCCACCTATCTGACCCAAAGGCGGACCAAGGAGATCGGAATCCGCAAAGTGCTTGGTGCCTCTTCACTGAATATCATGTGGAGGATGACGCGCGAATTTCTGCTGCTCGTGACTGTTGCCAACGCCATCGCCCTAGGTATCGTATATTTCGGCTGGAATAAAGCGCTGCAGACCGGGTTGCTGTTCATCACGCCCATCAATGCCGGAACCTATATTCTGGCTGTATCTGTATCGCTCTTCACAGCTTTACTGGCCGTCTCCTCCCAGACCTTGAAGGCCTCCTGGGCCAACCCCGCCAACTCCCTACGCCACGAATGAATCTCCATCCTTTCCTCCCATGATGTTCCTCTCGGCATCAAAAAAATCGCTTACGTCACGGGGGCATTGGGGGATAGTATGAGCGACATCGGAAGATTTAGCCTTCCCGATACAATCTTTGAGGGAATCCGACGCAGTCGGACGGTGAGTATGTATTGAGCCACTCGAAATTTTAGGGATACGCGATTGATTAACATACATTATCATTTGGGAATGAATCAAATATGGGAGTTACGGAACCGCCGGCAAGATTGATGAGGGAATGGCATTAAAAATCTGACTGGAGCGAAGAAATCCCCAATGCTCTCATCCTGGATAACGACTTTGGAAATGCTGATATTGGAGTATGTTTTTTTGTTGATTTTGAATCGTCTGTGATATTATTGAAAAAACGTAAAAATGGTTATTTTGTTTCTATCGAAAAGAGGAGTTAACTCCTCAACTATTTATTATCCAGGAGGGAATATGAAAACGCGAAAAATTTTAGGTTTTTTGATCTGTATGGTCCTCCTTTGGAGCTTGACCGGTCAGGTTTGGGCCGAGGGGACGTTCACCCTGGAAGAGATCCTGAGTCCTCCTTATCCCTGGGGTTTGGTATCCGCCAAGAACGCCGACCGGATCGCCTGGGTTTTTAATTCCAAGGGGGCAAGAAATGTCTGGACCGCAGCGGCCCCAGATTTCAAACCCGTCAATCTGACTGGATTCGTCCGGGATGAGGTGTTAGAAATCCCTGATGTCTATATCACCGATGATGGAAATACCGTGGTCTTCGTCAAAGGAGGGCGTCCGAACGATGAAGGATGGGTCACAAATTCCCGCAGCGATCCGGACGGTATGGAGCAGGCCATATGGGCGGTCAGGACCGACACGGGTCAAATCTGGAGGGTGGCCGCTGGAGCCAATCCCGTCCTCTCTCCTGACGGTCTCTGGCTTCTTTTGGTAAAGGAAGGACTGATCTACTGGGCGCCCTTAAGCCCTCCCACCGATCCCAATGCTATCCCTGAGCCAGAGATCTTGTTCAAGGCAGCCGGACGAAACGGCTCCCCCCGATGGTCGCCGGACAGCAAACGGGTCGCCTTTGTCACGGAGAGAGGTGACCATAGTATTATCGGAATATTCGACATAGAAAAGAGAAAAATCGCCTACATCGCACCCAGCGTGGAACGGGACAGCCAACCCGTCTGGTCCGCCGACGGCACGAAGATCCTCTTCCAGCGTCGGCCAGGGCTGCAGTACGGAGGAACAGGCTTTGCCGGATTCAGACGGTACCGCGGACCGGTCACCAATGTCGCTTTTTGGGTGGCCGATGTGAAAGAGGAAACAGCAAAGGAGATTTGGCGATTTCCAAAGGAGGAGCCCCGATTTTACTCCTTCCGGAATTTCGACCTGACGGCCAACGGTCGCATCCTCTTCACGGCCGAGCACGAGAATTGGAATCATGTTTTTTCCATGCCGCTATCAGGAGGAGAGCCCGTTGACCTAACTCCGGGTGAAGGATTTGTGGAACATATCGGACTCTCCAGCGACGGAAATACACTATTCTTCAGCAGCAACCTGGCCGATATCCACGGCCGCCACATCTGGAAAGTCCCTACCGACGGCAGCGGGAAAGCCGTGCAGTTGACCAAGGAAGCCACGATCGGGACTTATCCTGTACCGCTAGCTTCGGGAGAAAAGACGGCCTTTCTGTATGCAACAGCTATCCATCCTACCTCCATCGCTTTGGTTCCTTCGAATGGAGGAGAAATCGAGGTGGTCGCTCCGGAAGCGCTTCCTGCGGAATATCCCATGGACGAGCTGGTCGTGCCTGAGCTGGTCATCGTCGAATCGCCGGACGGCCTGGAGATTCCCTGCCAGCTTTTTCTTCCTAAAGGAGCCAAACCAGGGGACAGCCGGCCGGGTGTGGTCTATACGCACGGCGGGCCCATTCGTCAGATGCTTCTGGGCTGGCATTATATGGAATTCTACTCGGAGGCCTATGGCATCAACCAGTATTTTGCCAACCAGGGATATGTGGTGATGTCCATCAATTATCGCAGCGGCATCGGCTATGGCCGTTCTTTCCGGGAAGCGGATAAAACAGGAATGCGCGGGGCTTCCGAATACCAGGATGTGCTGGCCGGTGCGAAATATCTCCAGAGCCGGCCCGAAGTAGATCCCGAACGCATCGGAAAATGGGGCCTGTCCTACGGAGGACTGTTGACGGCCATGGCCCTGGCTCGCAATTCCGATATCTTCAAGGTCGGTGTCGATATGGCAGGAGTGCACGACTGGTCCCAGATGCGCTGGGGGCGCTTAAACGAGGCCCAAAGCAAGCTGGCCCGCGAATCATCGCCGGTAGGAAGCCTCAAGACCTGGACTTCGCCAGTGCTGTTCATCCATGGCGATGATGACCGCAACGTGCCTTTTCAACAGACCACCGATATCGTACAGAAACTCAGGGCCAAAGGAGACGTGCATATCGAACTGATGATCGTGCCCGACGAACCGCACGAATTCCTATTGTTCAAAAACCGCATGGAGGCCTACAACCGGACCTTCGAATTCATCAACCGATACATCGGGAAATGAGCTAAAGAGGAGCAAGGCTCAACTTCGTCCAAAGTTGGTTAGAGGAGTTTGTTGTCGGCGATAAACTTTTTGTCCCGTCATTTTATCATCCGCAACGATAGTTCTGATGTTTCAGTTTTATTAGCAGAACTGAATTATTGATGAAAAATGAAGAGACTCTTTTCCGTCACCGCTTCGTAGGCATCTTCCAGCCGATTCCTGGGGTTGGAGGATAGGAATCAATTTGACCCGCAAATATCCAGGGAAAAAATAAGAATTTATGCGATAGAAGGAATAATCGGATGAATAGAATATGGGAGGCAGCATGATAAAATTCACCAAAGCAAGCCTATTGTTAATCATAGGGTTGATTCTATCGCCGCTCGTCTGTCGGGGGCAGATCGCAAAATTGACTCCGGAAAAGCCCAAGTGGGGGGATACCGTTCGGGTGACCTATGATCCGGCGGCTGAAGGAGCGGCATTTCTGCCGGGGGACGAGATCTTCGCCATTTATCACATCTTTCATGAAAAAGGGGCGGATCAAAAGTGGATGAAGATGGATAAAACCGGAGGAGAATTTTCCTGCGGTATTCCTATCTCTAAGGGCACGGGTTTTTTGAGGGTTTATTTCGTTAACAAGGAAGATTGGGACCAAAAGGCCATGCTCTCATCCATGGTCTACCGGGAAGATGGGCTTCCCGCCAGAGGCGCTAATCAAGAGATGATGGTCCAGGCTGCAAAAGAATACCAGGATTATTTTCAGAGAGAAAGAGAGCTTTATCCGGATAATTACGCCGTCTTCAGAGAAAAGTGGTTTCTCCAGGGCGCGCTGGATAAAAAGAACCTTCTGCCATCGCTCAAGAAGGATATGGAAATATTGAAGAATGAGGTGACCGAAGAAACGGATGAATGGCTATTCGCCGTCTCCTACGGACTCCTGCTTCTGGATGATGAACTGGGGGCCAGGAAACTTCTGCGGAGACTGGTTCAGGAACACCCAGAATCTTTTTATACGAAATATGCGCTCACCAACTACGACTACCAGGTCTTCTCCAAGCAGATAAAGGGCGAGGGGCCGGAGGAAGTTAAAAAAATGAAAAAAGAGCTTCTGACGGCAAGCCCTCTATCGTCCTTTTCCCGGGAGCAAATCCTTTATTTTGTGGGGGAAGAGGATGTTATCTTGGAGACCGTGCATCTTGTCTGTGATCCCTGGATTGAGGAGGAAAAAGACAATCCCCTCCCTTATTACATCCTTTCCGAGGCCTATGCAGGAAAGGCGGACAAGCTCGCCAGGTGTCTTCAGCTTCTGAACAAAGCCCTCGGACTGCTGCTTCAGGGAAAATTCCGCCTTTACGGCGACGTATCGGGATTCAGGACCCAACGATACCTGCCGTTGTTTTTTCAGAAGCGGGCGGAGATTCACATAAAGATGGAAGACTGGGCCAATGCCCTCTCCGATATAAAAACGGCCCAGGCGCTGGAAAAGGAGGCGAAGTCCGAATATTTCGAAACAGAGGGAGCCATCTGGCAAAAGCTCGGCTTCAATCAGAAGGCCGAGGAGGTATGGTTCGAGGCTTCACAGCTCGGATCGAAAGAAGCGGAAAAAGCCATCAAAGAAATTTATAGCCTGCGGCATGAAGGCCTAGAAGGGTTCGAAGCCTATTTTTCGGCGGCCTTGAAAAAGAAAGAATCCGCCAAATCCGAAGACAAGCCAATGGCTCCGGATTTCGATGTACAAACCTTAGAGGGACAACAAGTGGCTACCTCCAATTTAAGGGGAAAAGTAATGGTACTGAATTTCTGGTTTATCGGGTGCGCCCCATGCCGGGTCGAAATGCCCGGGCTCAACACCCTGACTGAGGAATTCAAGGATAAAGATGTGATTTTTATAGCCTTTGCTCTGGACGGCGCCGAAGCCCTCAAGGATTTTCTCAAGGAGAAACGTTTCGACTATCAAATCGTGGCGGATTCCAGCAAAATCGCCAGCCTGTATGGGGTCAAAGTCTTTCCCACCCACTTCATCATCAACCAAAAGGGGCAGATCGAGTTCATGCTGACTGGAGGAAGTCCTGAGCGCCACGAACAGCTCCGGCCCCTGATTGAGAACCTGCTGAAGTAGATGGAAGATGTTCGGATCCGAAGCCAAAGAAAGGTCATCTAGGCTGAAGAGATTCTTGTCCTTTGGCTTGTTCGATGCGAATTTTTGTTGAGGGGAACCAAGAAATATGTGTTCAGTTGGATGATTCCGGATAACCTTTGATATCGAGAAATTTTCTTTAGCTGCCGTGACCGACCTTCGAATAGGAATACCAGGTGGCGAGAAGGTTGAGAAAATAGGTGCCGAGGGTTATAAAACCGAAGGATTTACCCATCGCGAATGAATATCCGATCATGGCCATCAGGGCAAGGTAGTAGAGGAGAAGATAGGGCCAGAGGAGTCTGGTCCTCCTGAAATTCAGCATCAAAATGTAATCCAATAACAACTCGATTGCCAGGAATAATATCAGAATCGATGGCAGGACGATTGTCCACCACTCCCGTCTTCCTTGGATGTTCTGTATGACGGCTACGCCGATAGGCAGGATCAGGGACACGGTGATAAGCCCGAAAACACGTTCTACTTTCTTCAATCCCAAGGGTCTGGAAAGAAAGATGCCGATAAGGAGAAGATTCACCAAATTAGCGATGATAAATAGGGCAATATCTATGAGGCGAGAATCTAGCGAACCAGCTACTTCGATCATGCGTTTTATGTTTTCGAAAGAATATCAAGGAATGAAATGGGTGTCAAATTCCTGGCAGAGGCCTCTTTATATTGAGTTTAGAGGCTTTTTTTCTTTCTTTCCAAATAATCGGAAGCAAATGATTTCAGTTTACGGGCGCGGCGTGAATTCTTCAGGCTTCTTAAGGCTTTGGCCTCGATCTGACGAATCCTTTCCCTCGTCACCCTGAACCTCTGTCCGACCTCTTCCAGCGTGTGTTCGTTCCCATCTCCGATGCCGAATCGCATCCTCAGAACCTCGGCCTCCCTGTAGGTGAGGGATTCCAGGGCCATTTCGATTTGATCGCTCAGGCTGACATGGATGACCACATCGGGAGGTGAAGGCAGGATGTGGTCTTCAAGAAAATCGCTCAGATGGCTATCCTCATCTTCTCTTACGGGAGTGTTCAATGAAACCGGTTCCTGTGCCACTTTAATGATTTTTCTCACCTTTTCTGTGGACACTTCCATCTTTTTCGCTACCTCTTCCTGGGTAGGTTCTCGCCCTACTTCGTTGATCAGACCCCTCGATATTTTATTGAGCTTGTTGATGGTCTCTATCATGTGCACCGGGATCCTTATGGTGCGTGCCTGGTCGGCTATAGAGCGTGTGATCGCCTGCCTGATCCACCAGGTGGCATAGGTGGAAAATTTAAATCCCTTTCGGTAGTCGAATTTATCCACGGCTCTCATCAATCCCAAGTTTCCTTCCTGGATTAAATCCAGAAATTGCATGTTACTGGCCGAATATTTTTTGGCGATGGAAACCACCAGCCTCAGGTTAGCGGCCACGAGTTCCTTTTTGGCTCGATCCCTGATGCTCTCCCCTAAAGCGATAGCCTGAACGACTTCCCTTATGCTTTGAAGGTCTAAGCCGAGTTCATTCTGTTGAATTTTGATTTTTTTATTCAATATTTTTATCCGCTGGTTCAGCCTCTGATTTCCCTTTTTATCTTTTATCCTTTTCCGGTAAAGGATGGTCTTTTCCTTGGCCCTTTTAAGTTCATCGAGAAAATTCAGCCTGATGAATAGTTCTTTGATGATCTTTTCCTTCTCCGAGGGAAGGAAGTTAAGTTTCTTGAAAGAAGACACCAGTCGGGCTGTCAGTTGTTTTTGTGTGGGAGAAATCTTTCTTTGGGGAGGGATCCTTCTTGATTTTGCGCTCAGATCTCTGATTTCGTGGATGGTTTCGATGATCTTTTCCCGCCAAGTCTCCAGTCTGCCTTCGGCGATATCTTCGTTGCAGTCGAACAGCTCTCCGGTGAGCTGTGGGACTTCCTTTATTTTTTCTCCTATCTCTTCGATCGTTTGAACGACCGAACGGCTTTTGAGTAGCGCTTCGATGATGATATTTTCTCCTCTCTCGATTTCCCTGGCGAGGCAAATTTCCTCTTCTCTGGTGAGCAGGGGGATATTTCCCATCTCTCGTAAGTAAAGCTTGACAGGATCCGTTAGGCTTTCCAGCACTCCGTCCAAAGAAGAGATTTGTTCTCTCTTTTCCGTGTCTAAAGAAAATTCGATTTCTTCGACATTTTGAGAAGGAGAGTGATCCTCGAAATCGTATTCGTAACCCGGAATATCCCGGTTCTTTTTGCTCGGGATGAGGGAGAATATTCCGTTCAACCGTGTGGACATGTTAATCCCAGGTGGAACGCACTCTTGGTGTGTGTTTTTCAAAAAAATCGCGGTCGTTTCTTTTCCTTTTTCGAAATTTTCTCGGTCTTCTGCCCTTGAAGTCTTTTCCTGGTTCCTCCTCCCAGCCGTTTTCATCTTCTCTATCGTAGTCGCGATTCCATTTTTTCATCGATTCCTCCAGAGTTATTTCAAGAAAAATGTCAGATGAGACTCATATCCCCTTTGGTGATAATTTTTATCCAGAAACCTTCTTTTTATCCTTAAAATCTGTGGGCGAGCCCGACCCTGTCGTCTACGTCCTTGGCGATTTTTTTGATATCTGCCAATGCGCCGGCAATCTCCTTTTCGATTTCTTCTATAGTCTTCAAAAAACTGTTCATACGAAGTTCGTAGGTGGAATCCAGTTTGACCACAAGGCCGGCGTTCATCAATTTTTTCAAATGATAGATGACAGACCCTATGGTGGGCTCGACATATTCAGTAAGTTCCTCGCTGGTTAATCCTCCTCCTTCTTTGGCGGATTGGATCAGGGCCTTCAGTATCCTGAAGGCGGTTTTATCCTGATCTCTAGGTGTGATGAAACCAAGGCTGTGGCATATCCATTCAATATCTTCGTTGAGTTTATTTTTGACTGGGTCTCTAAGCTTTTTGATGGTGAATTGTCTGAGCGGCTTGCCCATTGATATTATATTAACTGTACTATTTAAACTTAATTTGAATTATCAACATTAAATATATATTTTTTTAGATTGTCAAGTCTTTTTTTAGGGACGCTCCTTAAGGTGCCACCCTATCCCTTTTCAGTTTTTCCGAGCTCGTGAATAAGGTTCAGGAGCTGCATACGGTTCTTGATGCCGACTTTTTTATATATATTGTAGTTGATGTTCTTGACCGTATGGATGGAAATATGAAGGCTTTTCCCGATTTCCTTGTTGGTTTTTCCTACGATGATCGATTCGATGATTTCTTTTTCTCTTGGGGTGATATCGTAAGCTATGCAGAACTGGCTCATTTCATCTGTGGAAAGCGGCAGCTCAATTATTTCTTGGTGATGGGAGCGCATAAAGCGAACAATATGGTACAAAGCAGGGATATTCACACAGAAAAAAAGTATACCGGCGATTCTGAAGTATGCAGGGACATCCACTATCAAATAGGGGACACCCAATTGTTGAAAGGCTTCGAAAAAGGCAAAAGATATCAAATAGATCGACCCAAGAGACAGGATGAACTGCCTTTTTTTCTTGTTCTTTATCTTTTTCGGCAGGAAAGACAATTGAATGATGATGGCGAACAAAATGATCACTTCGGCATTGTGAATGATCGGCCAAAGTCGGGCCGGAGCGGCATCCATTTGCTCCGGATCGATAACTTTATGGAAGACCATATAGGCGAATAAGGCGCACTGAATCGTCCAATACGTGATTTTTATCAGCAGCGGGGTCGCCTTTTCCGTAAGATTTCTGGTCCAATGCAGCATAGCGTAAAGGGCCAAGACAAAAAATGGGAAAATCAGGAGGGCGACCTGAGTCACCAAAACGGCCTTCTCGAATCGCTCGAATTCGAGCACGAAGACGTACCCGATGTATTTAATGAATCCGTAAATAAAGAAAAAGGTGAGATAAATGAAGTAGTGATGAAGGAAGGGTAATCTGTATGTCTTTTCTGCCTTGTAGGCAAGCCGGATCTGTATAAAGGTCAACAGTGAAAAAAAAAGATAAAGAGCGACGATGATCACTCGTACACTATAACATTCAGTGCGATTCTATGTAAACTGTCTGCGCCGGCTCCGCGATAGATGATGAATTATCCTCTTAGCCTCATCATTTCATAGTACTTCGGTCCTTGATTTAAAGTATAGACCAAAGTCCTATAGACATTCCTGAACGGAGAACTTAAACTGCTTTTCGGTATTAAACGATCGAACGATTATACGATTTCGGAAGGCCGAAGCCCGGCCATCTCCAGAATATCTAAGATAGACACGCGAATGGCCATCCAGACAACTATCGAGCAAATGTGCAGATCATCCATAGATGAAGCCAGACGAGTGGCGAGGAGGGAAACCAATGACCAGGACAAAATGTCTTTGGATCCCATTCATTATTATTTGCCTTATGTTCATCTCGGCCCAGGCGGAACAAGATGTTCCTTTGAAAGCTCAAAAGCTAAGCGAACGGATCCTCTTCATCAAGACAGGAAAATCATCGGTCATGTCCAATGTGACGGCCATCAACACCTCGGAAGGAATCGTTTTGATCGATGCTCATTATAAGCCGGAATGGGGTAAAAAGATTCGGAACATCGTGGAGGAAGCCTTTGGCCGACAACAGGATTTTATCTACCTCATCTATTCTCATGCCGGGGTGGATCATATGGGCGGGAGTCCGGTGTTCAGCGACGCTATCATCGTCGGGCACGAAAATTGTGTGAGCCAGATCGACAGCCTGCACCAGATTATCGCGGACACTGATGTGCGAGAGGGAATGGCTCCCAGGCTGAGGCTGATTCAGGATCAAATCGATATGGGATCGGATGATCCCTCTCGAATGATAGAGCTCGAGGAGTCATTTCTCTATTGGAGTGAGCTGGCCGACCTCTTGGCCTCGGGTTTCAGGTACACCAAGCCATCCATGACGTTCAATGACAGGCTGACGTTTCAGATGGGAGGATTGACCCTGGAACTTTGCTATTGCACGCCGGGTTATTCCCAAAGCGATATTTTCATTCATGTGCCTCAAGGAAAGCTCCTGATAGTGGGCGATATTTTTGTCAAACACAGGATCCCTCTGCTGAATGAGAAAACGGATTTAGAGCGGTGGGCGGCTGTTTTCAGGCCATTCATTGAAGAAGAGATCGAGATCCAATATATCATCGGCTGTCATGGTGAGCTGATGACCATTGCCGATTTGAAGGCACAGCTTGACTACCTGATTGACCTATGGAAGGCCGTGAAGGCGGCAAAACAGGAGGGATGGACGCTGGAGCAGGCCAAACAGCAGCTCTCCTTCGCCAAGCGTTATGCCCATCTTCATGATCTTATCACCCGCTGGGTCGATACACCTCTGGACCTCCATGAACGCAACGTCGAACAAGCCTGGAAAGCCCTGAACAGCTCCAAAGAATAGTATCATTAACATGGTGGCTTTTATTCCGGTTATGATTTCCGCATTCTCAATCACCTCAAACTGGGCACTTGGAATCCTTTTTTTTGCTGTATCCGTCATTGCTTGCCTTGTGCGATTCCCCTATGATGAAAGACAACGGCTGGATAAATTTGTTGATGAGTGGAAAATTACATGAAAACAAAGGGAAAATGTATCACAAAGATGGTTAAATCAAATAGATAGATGAAAAAATTTGGAGCGATTCTTATAAAAACAAAGGAGCTTACTTGGCACATGTTTAAACTTAAAAAAAATGAGGGGGGGAGCATGAAAAAAATCCTTAGACTAACCATGGTTCTTTCCGTCTTGGTGTTCTGCGGGCATGATCTTCTAGCAATTAATATCCATTATCAGGTAGATTTTGCGTCCCGGTATATCTGGAGGGGCTTTGATCTCAACCCATATCGAAAACCAGTGATCCAGCCATCCCTTGCCCTTGGGCTGGGATCGAGCGGGCTTTCGATCAATCTCTGGTCAAGTATATCCTTTGTCAGCAAAGAATCGAATGAAGTTAACCTGGCGTTCTCCTACCATAAAGAGATCAGGGATACCCTATCGATAACAGCGGGATTGATTCACTACAGCTGGTACTTTATCGAAGATTTCCGGTTTGGGGATGATACCAGTCATGAGATATTTGTATCCGTGGGCCTTCCCCATTTTATGTTTCAGCCCACTCTTGCACTGTATTATGATTTTACTGTAGGGGACGGATTCTACGGTCAATTCAAAGCCGGATACGCCATTGGGATACGGAAGAATCTGGCCGCAAGGTTGTATTCTTCCTTGGGGTATAATGGTGGTCAATGGCTGGCGGAAGGGACCGACCCTGGCTTCAGTGATCTTAACCTCGGACTGTCCCTTTGCTATTCTGTAGGCCCGTTTCTGGCCAAGGCTTTTGCCAATTACACTGCGGTCCTGCTCAGGGCCATCAGCCGGGAGAACCATTTCTGGTTCGGATTCTCCTTCGTCTATAACAGAAAAGGAGGTTCAAAATGAAAACCAGAACTCTTTTCTTTTTACTTGTGGCAATCACCATCCTGGATCCCGCTCCCAGCAGGGCTTCTACGGATCTCAAACTTAGAACATGCTATAATGAGGAACTGAAGGAAGAAGTGCTTTGCGGCACATTTAAGGTGATGGAGAACCGTCAGGTACGAAAAGGGGCCAAAATTGATATCAATTTCATCATCCTTCCCGCCCGGGCTGATAACCCGGCTCCCGATCCTGTTTTTATCTTTGATGGGGGACCGGGAGTGGGGGCAGCCAGCTATCCGGTGTCCTGGGCTCGATACTGCGACCGGGTTAGAGAAGAACGGGACATTGTACTGGTCGATCAGAGAGGAACCGGGCTCTCCAATCCCCTTCCATGCAAGCGACTGGGTGACCCTGAGAGCGCTCAGACCTACCTTCAAGATATGTTTCCGGAAGATTATGTTCGGGAATGCCGAGAGAGTCTCCGGAAAACCGCCGATCTGCATTATTACCACACCATGATGGCCATGGCAGATTATGATGACCTGCGGGAAGCCCTTGGATACGAGCAGATTAACATTATGGGGGGATCCTATGGTTCTTATTCCGGTATTATCTATATGAAAATGTATCCGGAAAGGATTCGTAGCGCATTCTTATTTTCCATCGCCCTGCCCCATCTGCTGTACCCAGCCTCCCTTGCGGAGGATACCCAGGCGGCACTTGAGCTGCTGCTGGCTGACTGCGCCGCTGACCCGGAATGTGCTGCAGATTATCCCGGGTTGTCTGATCAACTGCAACGGGTCCTTTCCCGTCTCCAGCAGGGTCCAGTATCAATCACCATTACCAATCCCATCAATAACAAACTTGAAACGGTCAGTTTTTCCCACCATAACTTCATCGCTGGATTGAGGAGCATGCTTTACACTAACAGCCGGTCGATGTGGATCCCGGCTCTTGTCCGATGGTCTGAGAGGGGTATCTATCAACCTATTGCCGAGTATACGGCAGACTATCTGCATTGGTCCAATCAGGTAATACTGGATGGTATGTTCCTCTGCATCACCTGCGCCGAGACCATCCCCTATATAGATTTTCAAACGGCCCGAACCCAGGCATGGGGAACCATGATGGGTACATACCGGTTGGACCAGCAGCAGAATGCCTGCGATGGATGGGTGAGGGCTGATATTGCTGCCGGATTTCATGACTTGGTTTATCAGACCATTCCCACATTAATAGTGAATGGGGAAAAAGATCCCGCGACTCCGCCGGTAAATACCCAAGTTCTCTCCCAGTATCATGTCAACAGCACCGTGGTCATCATACCTCAAGCTGGTCATGAAATCGGTGTGGTGATGGACGGCTGTCTGGATGAATTGATCGCCCACTTTTTTGATCAAGCTTCTGCCAGTGATCTTGATTTCTCCTGTGTCTACAGCTATTCAAGGCCGCCCTTTGTTTCCTGGAAGGATTATGAGGATAGTAAAGTCAATCTAGTGAAAATAAGGCAGGACTTTCTGGGTATAGGGGAAAAGGGCAAAAACGATCAACTGCTTCTAAAGCCAAAGCGTATAAAAAAATAGAGAATAATTGCCATGTTTCTTAGAGAAAATCTTACCAACGATAAAGCTGGAAATTATTGTGTGGCTGAAAACAGAAAATAGTTTAGTGGCCCAGCAGCATAGACTTAAAGATACGAGATGATTCCTTCCATGAGTCTGATTGGAATATCCAATACAGGTCGAGTTCGAGTTTCCAATTAGTGGTTTGTCAATCCTTACACACAGGAATCTGTCTTTTGTCCAACCCGCATCCTTCTGTATTAGACAAAGAAGAGAATGCTTAAAAGGAGATAAAGATGGAAAGGATTCTTCCATTCCTTATTTTGGCCTATTCACTCTGGGCGCCTCTTCATGGCCAAAGCGATAATCATGACGTTATTATCGGGCAATATAGATCCTTCGATTCAGACATGCTGCGGGAAAAGTTTACCTACCTCGAACACCTGCCCGATAGCTATGACAAAAGCGAAAAAAAATATCCCGTTGTTTTTGTGTTGAATTCTCACCAAGTGGATACATTTGCCAACGCCGTCTCCACCGTCGAACGCCTTAGTGTCGAGCGGATTCCGGAAATAATCATCATCGGAATTTCAAACACAGGCCGGGCTGCCGAATACCTTCCGGTTCAACCCAATACCAAAAATCCAGGGGGCGCAGAATTGTTCCAAAAATTCCTTGAGCAGGAATTGATTCCGCACATCGATAAAAATTATAGAACTGAGAAATTCCGTATAATGGCAGGCCAGTCAAACTCAGGATTATTCACCTTGTATTCCCTGGCCACACGTCCCCAGATATTCAATGCCTATATTGCTGCCAGCCCCTCGCTGGGGTGGAGTCCGGAATTCATGTACGATACTTTTCTCGCCCTATTCGACAGAGAGAAGATTCCCAAAACATTCGTCTACATGAATTACGGAGAGCTTGATTACCCGGAACTCGTCAATGACCATATCGGCCGGTTGATCCAGATTTTGAAAGAAAAAGCGCCTCCGCGGGTGAGATGGGAAATCGAGTTTCTTAAAAATGAAGGGCATGTTGCCGTATCGAGTTTGAATAACGGATTGCTGGCCCTCTTTTCCGGTTTCCTGTTCCCAGAAGCACAAAGAGAGGAAGGCTTGGAAGCCGCGATGACACACTACAGGAATCTTTCTTTAGAATATGGCTTCGATATCGAACCGCCCGAAGAGGTTTTGTTCAACATAGCTTACAAAAAGAGGCAAGCCAAAAAGTATGAGGAGGCCATGGCGGCTTTTAAGACCCTGTTGAATATATATCCCTATTCATGGCGGGGCCATTTTTTCATCGGAGAAGTATTCAGGGATACCGGAAATCTGGATTCAGCCAAGGTTCATTATTTGAAAGCTCTTGAGATCAATCCTGGACTAGAGGCGGCTAAAAAAAGACTCGCAAAAATCGAAAAGTGGTAATCCCGCAGTAGTCACTTCTGTTCAGGCGGGAATACGAACTGTTCGGAAACGAACATTCAAAAATACGCGGTTTTCCGAAAGTCTCTGGAGATGAAGTTGGCATTTTATTTGCATGAATACGCAGGTATTGGGCGAATGAATTCCGTTGAGTCCTAATAAAAAGAAAACTCGGCCGAGAAGGATAACAAGGTTGTACCTCTGAGGATTAGGAGAAGGGAGCTAAAGACGATGGAGATTTCAGGCAGAGAAAAAACGGCGAGGGAGCGGCAGGAGCCGCGCTTTATGCCAGCACTGTTCTGGCATTATCTTAAGGTCGCCCTTCGCAAGATCAATAGTCAGAGAAGTTATTCTTTCATCAATATTGCTGGATTATCCGTGGCTGATTATACAGTCTCAAAACATTTGCAAATCGTTTCTTTAAATCGAGGAAAATTTCAATACTGGCGGATAATGGCTTTAATGACGCCGTTGCGATAATTTTCCACCGTATCGAAGGCTTCTTGAGTTCTCTCCAGCGGAAAGGTATGGGTCACCATGAAATCCAGGATGATCCCCGGCCGCCCTATCAGATCCAGTGCCGCTTGGATGCAGCCATTCTGGCGCCTCACGTTCTGAATTCCGATTTCCTTCCGGCGCAGTTTGTGCGGGTTAAAAAAGATCTGATCCGTCTTAGGGATGCCGATAACCAATATTTTCCCACCCGGCTTGAGAAGCTCGACGGCCTGATCCAGAGCGTCCTGGTCTCCGCAGCATTCGAACACCGCATCCAGTCCCTGAGGCTCCTTTTCCATGATTTCTTCGACGATATCCGATCGATCAGGGTTGCCTGACCAGACAGCCCCTGCCTTTCGTGCGGTTTTCACACGGTTCCCTATTTTATCGGTCATATAGATTTTTAGAATCTCGTTATCTCTGGCCGCCAGGGCCACGCTCAAGCCAATTGGGCCTGAACCTAGTACAGCTATGGCCGATGGGCCGGTGTGTTCCTGAATACCGGCAAGGCGGAGGGCATAGATACCGATGGATAGAGGTTCGGCCAGAATGGCCTGTTCCACGCTGACAGCATCGTGAACCGGATGGCAGTTGCTCTCCGGCACCACGATAAATTCGGAGAGACACCCCCCCTTCTGACCGGGACAACCGAGAAACAGAAGGTTGCGGCAGATGTTGGCCCGGCCTTGGAGGCACTGGTCGCAGGTTCCGCAGGTTAAAGCGGGATCTACAACCACCCGATCTTTGGGCTTGACCCGCTTCACCCTGTCCCCGGTTTCTTGCACCTCTGCCACACATTCGTGCCCCACGACGAAGGGAAAGCGGACCACATCGCTTCCGATCCTTCCTGTCGCATAATACTGGATGTCGGATCCGCAGATGCCCACCGCCAGAACTCTGAGTAGAACATCCGTATCGCTCTCGATGGTGGGCGATGGAACTTCCCTTACCTCCATTTTCCGTATTCCGGTCAATACAGCAACTCTCATGGCTTTATTAGCGATGACTTTTTTGGTGACAGGTTACTAAATTTGTTCTCCGATAGGTTTACTAATTAAGTATCCTGGTACCATTTCTAATTAAAAAGGATTTTCGGTTTTATAGAGCAAGCCGGGGGGTTGATTGAAACCGATATCTTCCACCCCGAGCATTTTTGCGGCGGCGAAGAGGGCCTTTCCGGTGTGCTTGAAGGCCACTGCCGTATGATGGGGAAACCTTTTCTCGATCAGGACGTGCCGGTAAAAGCGTCCCATCTCTTTGATGGCGAAGACCCCTATGCTCCCAAAGGATTTCGGATCGATGTCCAAAATTTCTCCTTCGGCCACATAGGCCCGGAGCTGGGTATCGGCGGTAGACTGGAGGCGGAAGATGGTGATATCCCCAGGCCGGATTCTCCCCTCGAGCGTTCCTCGCGTTATATCCGGTTTTTCGCCCGCCTCCAAAAGTCGGTTCATTATGAGCTGGTATTTCAGGGCGCCGTCCACAAGACAGGAGGCCGCCGTATTCCCACAGTGGAATCCCATGAAGAGGTCACTGGGCTTGTAATCACCTATGTTGACCCCACCCTTTTCGATCATATCCTGAGGGACCGTGTTGTTGATGTCCAGGAGAGTGGCCGGAAGTTCGGTGGCGCAGACGATCATGTATTCGCTCAACGCACCGTAGATATCCACCTCGCATGAGACGGGAATCCCTCTGGAGGCCAGCCTGGAGTTCACATAACAGGGAACAAACCCGAAATAACTCTCGAAGGCCGGCCAGCATTTGTTGGAGAAAACGCCGAATTCAGAGGCACCCAGGTGTTCCTTCCCGAATTGGCCGAGGGCCACCTCATACTGAGCCAGTTTCTCCAGGAGATCCGGATAGGTGTTCCCCTCTCCCAATTCTTGAGCCATCTCTTCCTTTACTGTTTTAACGGCCGGGTCATCCTTGGCTTTGAGGAAGATATCGTAGAGGTCGAGCTCGCTGTTTTCCATGATCTCCACGCCCAGGTCGTAGAGGGGTTTGATCGGGGCGTTGCAGGCCAGAAAGTCCTGAGGACGGGGTCCGAACGAAAAAATCTTTAGCCTTTTCAGGCCTCTTATCACGCGGGCGACAGGAAAAAAATCGACCACCATGGCGGCGATCTCTGTGGGTATTCCTGCGGGGTATTCCGGAATGTAAGGAGAGAGCTTCCGAAGACCTATGTTGTAAGATGCATTCAACATTCCACAGAAGGCGTCACCTCTTCCTTGGATCAGGTTGTCCTTGGTTTCTTCAGCCGCCGCCGCTAACATCAACGGCCCGTCGAATTTCTGGGCCAATAGTGTTGTAGGACCCTCGGGACCGAAATTTCCGAGATAGATAAGCAGGGCATCGATGTCCTTTTTATCGATCTCTTCCAGAGCTGTCAGAACATCTCTCTCGTTTTCGACAACAGTGCCGATCTCTGTGACATCTAAGTTCCTCTTCTTGCATTCTTTGACAACTTCTTCCCTTCTCGATTGAGACAACGCAACGGGAAAGCAGTCGCGGCTCACGGCCACGATTCCCAAGTTGATTTTCGGCCAATTCTTCATTTTTTTTCTCCTCTGCTCTTTTGTCCATAGTAAGCATTCGGGCCGTGCTTTCTTCTGAAATGTTTTTCTAATAGACAATCCGGTATTTCTTCACACCCGGGATTCAGCACCAGCGTTCCCCAAGCCATACGGGCGACGCTTTCTAGAAGCATGGCGTTGATAACCGCCTCGTCGGGCGATTCCCCCCAGGTGAACACGCCATGACCGACGACCAGGACCCCTGGCATTTCCGTCGGATCTATATCTTTGAAGCGCTCTACTACGAGCTTGCCTGTGTTCTTTTCGTAGCCCTCCTCGATTTCTTTCTCGGTGATCATGCGTGTGATGGGCACAGGGCCGTGGAAATGGTCGGCATGGGTCGTTCCCAGGCAAGGGATCTCCCTGTTGGCCTGGGCAAACATGGTCGCATATTCGCTGTGGGTGTGGGTGATACCGCCGATTCCAGTAAAAGCCTTGTAGAGCTCGAGATGGGAGGGTGTATCGGAGGAAGGTCGAAGACGCCCGTCGATGATCTTTCCCTCCAGATCGACCACCACCATATCATCCGGCATCAGCTCCTCATAAGCCATCCCGCTAGGCTTGATGGCGACCAATCCCTGGCTGCGGTCCATTCCGCTGACATTCCCGAAGGTATGGGTGACCAGCCTGTATTTAACCAGGTCTAGGTTGGCCTTCCACACTTTTTCTTTAAGCTCTAAGAGCATTATCCCCCCCTTATTTGGCTTTCCCGGATTTTGAGGAGGTCCTTCATGACGTTGGCTAAGAGGCCCGACCAATCTTTCCTTCCGAACGCATCGTGGAGCTGGCTGTAAAGACGGTGGAGTTCCTGGTAAATCTGGTGACGTTCCGGGTCAGGCGTGAAGGATGTGTCTTTAATCCCGCACATGGCCGATTGGGCTTCCGGAAAGCTGGTGTATCCCCCTGCTTTTTCTCCTGCCGCCACGGCTCCGGCTATGGCCGAACCAAGGGCACAGGTCTGGGCTGACAGGGCGACCTTCATTTCCCTGCCGAGCACATCGGCATAGATCTGCATGATCAAGGGGTTCTTTTCGGCGATCCCGCCGCAGTTGATCACCTCCGAAATTTTGACCCCGTACTCTTCGAACCGGTTGATAATGGTCAGGGCGCCGAAGGCCGTGGCCTCGATCAAAGCCCGGTAGATCTCTTCCGGCCGGGTGTGCAGCGTTTGTCCGACCAGCAGCCCGGTCAATCTCTGGTCCACCAGGATGGTGCGGTTGCCGTTGTTCCAGTCCAGGGCCAGAAGGCCGGATTGGCCCGGCCGTATCTTTTCAGCGGCTCTGGTCAGAGCTTCATGGGATCCCTTAACGGTGCCTCCGGGTTGGATGGTATTGACGAACCAGTTGAAGATATCGCCTACAGCCGATTGGCCAGCTTCTATTCCGTAGTATCCAGGGAGAACCGAACCGTCGACTATGCCGCATACTCCGGGGATGTCGGCCAGAGGCTCGTCGGCGGGCCAGACCGCTACATCGCAGGTGCTGGTTCCGATGATCTTGACCAATTTTCCCGGTGCCACCCCCGAACCGACTGCACCCAGGTGAGCGTCGAAGGCGCCCACAGCAACGGGAAGCCCTGGCGGCAGCCCGAGTTTCTCTGCCCATTCCTGGGTAAGAGTCCCGGCTCTCTGATCCGAGGTGAAGGACCTTTCATAGAGCCTGTCCCGAAGTTCCCCGAGCCGAGGATTTAGCCTGGACAGGAACTCTTTTTCCGGAAGGCCTCCCCATTCTTCGTTATACATGGCCTTATGTCCGGCTGCGCACCGGCTGCGCTTTATACGGTCCGGTCTGCCTGTCCCGGTGATGACCCCCGGAATGTAGTCGCAGCACTCCACCCAGGAATAAGCGGCAGCGAAGACGTTCGGATCGCATCTCAGGCAGTGAAATATTTTGCTGAAAAACCATTCCGAGGAATAGGTGCCGCCGCATTTAGCTAGGTATTCGGGATGTTCCTTGGTGGCCAGTTCGGTGATCATGGCTGATTCCTCGGTACTGGTGTGATCCTTCCATAACCAGGCATGGGCGTTGGGATTGTTTTTAAAATCATCTTCGAAGCAGAGGGGGATGCCTTCTCTGTCCACAGGAAGGGGGGTGGATCCTGTGGTGTCGATGCCGATGCCGATGACCTGGTGGGGCTCGAAATCGGAATCGGCCTTTTTTGCTTCTCCGAGGGCTTTTTTAACCGATACCTCCAGTCCCGTTAAGTAGTCCTGGGGATTTTGCCGGGCGAGATGGGGATTGTCCGCATCCAGGATGATGCCGTCCTGTCCGGCTTCGTAGTCAAAGATAGAGGTGGCCAGCTCATTGCCGTTTTCCGCATCGACGAGCAGGGCTCGGACAGAATTGGTGCCGAAGTCCAAACCTAAAGCATATCTTTTCATCGGCTCTCCTTCAGAAAAAGGGAACGGTTCTCTTTTTTTGTCTCCTCTTTTCTATTCAATAAGAGGATTTATTTTAAAGTTAAACGAAATCAAATGGATGTAAAGGAGCAGGGAGCTGTCGGAGCAGCATTAAAGATTTAGCCTTTCCGAACCGATCTTCGAGGGGATCTGACGAAGTCAGACGGCGAGGATGTATTGAGCACGACGAAACAAAAGATAAGAAGTTGGAATTAACATAGGAAAAGGGCCAGCGGTTAGGAGTATTCATGCGCAGTTCCGCACCCGCCGAGAAGAGCGGCGAGGGAATGGCCTTAAAAATCTGAATTAGAGCAGAGACAGATCCTTGCTCCTCAGAGTAATAAATAGATCCTATCATTTTGAGAAAACCTCTGAGTAAAATTACCTTGCGATGATCAGGGGCGAAAAATAGATCATGACCAGAGCGATGATGATCAGAACAACAAGCGAGAGGAGAACATCCCGAGCCCTCCAACTCTCACGCGACGCTTTTTTATCTTCGGCCACGGTCGTGCCATAGGTCAGGCCATTGATTTTTTCATACGTGGGCTCTCTGGTGAGCAGGCTGATGATTACCATGGCCCCGATACAGGCTACGAAAAGGTAAAAACAAAAGTACAGGAAATTGATATCCGCGAATTTATACAGAACTCCGCCCAGGTGTTCCTTGTTGAGCTCGGCCACCAGACGGAACATCCCGATGACAAACCCGCCGATGAGCGTGGAGATGGCTCCCTTGGCATTGATCCTTTTCCAGAATATCCCTAACAGGAAAACGGCCGTTATGGGGGGTGCAATATAAGACTGCACGCTCTGAAGGTAATGGTATAGCTCTCCAGAGATGTATTTCATGAAGGGAATCCAAAGGATTCCGCTAACGACCACCACGGCTGTGGCGATGCGTCCCACCATCACCAGTTTTTTCTCCGATGCCTCAGGCCGGATCTTTTTATAGATATCCATGGTGAAAAGGGTTGAACAGGAGTTGAAGACCGCCGCCAACGAGCTCATCAGGGCCGCCAGGAGCCCTCCCACTACCAGCCCTCTCAGGCCAATGGGAAGAAGGGTCTTGACCAAAGCGGGAAATGCCTGGTCGGATGCTCCGAGTTCGAGCTGTCCGGTCTTCATCAAGGCATAGGCCGTTATTCCCGGAATAAAAAAGATGAAAAAAGGGAAAAGCTTCAGGTAAGAAGCGAAAATAGAGCCGCGTCTGGCCTGCGTTTCTCCCTTAGCCGCAAGAACTCTCTGGATGATGCACTGGTCGGTGCACCAGTACCAGATGCCCACAATCGGCGGCGCCAGCACCATCCCCAGCCAGGGAAACTCGGGATGATCGAGCGGCAGAAACAGGTTGAAGTGATCGCTTCCGGCGATAGAGACCAGATTGCTCCAACCGCCGATCTTGATCAATCCCACGATGGTGACCGTGATGGACCCCAGGAGAAGGACTATGGCCTGCAGGCTCTCGGTGTAGACGACCGCTTTCAGCCCGCCCAAAATGGTGTAGATTCCGGTGAGGATGACGGTAATTAGAGCGCCTGTCCAAAACTTGACCCCCATGAGCGTCTGGAAGACGACAGCTCCGGCGTACACGGTGACCGATACCTTGGTCAGGACATAAGCGATGAGCGAGATGAT
Organism: uncultured Eubacteriales bacterium; assembly: GCA_964400735.1. Classification (GTDB taxonomy): domain Bacteria; phylum Acidobacteriota; class Aminicenantia; order Aminicenantales; family Aminicenantaceae; genus CAYNVQ01. Next base: position 452,600 of record CAYNVQ010000002.1, read on the forward strand.
GGAGAGGAACCAGCGGGCCGTGGGGGAGTACCGCATCTCGAGGAACTCCGGCATGGTAAAAACCTTGCTCCGCATGTAAAAGGGAACGAACACCCAGCCCAGAAGAAGGATGCACCAAGCATGGAGCTCATAATGCCCCATCGCCACTCCGGTTTTGGCGGCTGTTCCGGCCAGTCCAACTATGTGTTCTGAGCCGATGTTGGAGGCGAATATGGCTGCCCCGATAACAAACCAGCCCACGTGCCGGCCGGCCAAAAAATACTCAGAGGGAGTCTCCTGCTTCTGCCGGATGACCCACCAGGCGATACCGAATATGACGCCAAAATAGAGCCCTAAAACAATCCAGTCTAAAGGCTGTAATCCCTGCATATTGGACTGCCTTTCCTAAATGAGATGGTTATATTTACTATCAGAAATGGCTCTCTGTCAAATGGAATACGAAAAATCCGCTAACTCCTTGAATATTACTGTCGATTTCAGGCAGGCTTTCTGATAAGAAAGCTGTCCTGAAGCGATGATCGTCATTCCATGATATTTTGAAAAACGCTGATTCCGTCGACCATCTTGAAGGCATGGACAGCGTATTTGTCCTTGAGGTCAGGGAACATTTGGGGATAGACACCGTCCACGGCCCTCATTAAGGCTTCGATGCTTCCGGCCGCAACCAGAGCCCCTGAGGCTCCCTTGTCTCCCCCGCCGAGCATCCTCTCCCCGTAGACGCCCTCGACCATCCGAGCAATAGTGCACATCGCCTCCAGTTCGGGGCCGGAAATCTTGTAATCGTCCCGCAGACCGAACCCGTCTTGCCTGAAAATTTTCCCCACAGTGGAAATGTCCCCATCCTTCCAGGCCTTCAGCATGGCCGAAAATCTTCTTTGGGCCTGGAAGATGTATTTCAACCTGTCGCACAGGTCCGGATAGTCGGTTCCGAATTGACCGACAATACGGGAGTAGATATTTTCTGTTTTGATGTCGGCCAACTTCTGAATCGGGTATCCCGACTCCTGGAGTAGAGATACCAGCCTCTCGCATTCTGCCCGGCGGATCCTGTAGGTGGATTTCTCCAGGCCCGGTCGTTCTGTTCCCGTATCCAGACCGACAAACCGGAAATCGGGAGCCTCCTTTCCCAAGGCGATGTAAGAGACTTTCTGGGTGGCAGGATGGTAGTGGGTTCCTTTTTTAGCCCTGGCGAACAGGATCATAACCTGGTCGAGATTTCCGCAAGGGGAGCCGATATAATCGTTTTCCACCGCCTGGGCCATATCCACAACTTTAAATCTGTCTTCGATATCGGTCCCGTTGGCATCCAGAAGCGACAGCATAAGATTCAGGGTAAGAGAGGCCGATCGGGACATCCCCCCTCCAGGGATGTTTCCGTAGATGACGGCATCGATCCCCCTTTTTATTTTGTAACCTTCTCTTTTCAGAATATAGTCTATGCCATAGGCAAACCGGCCCCAGGTGTCAGCGATCGCGGCAGATTTCGGGGCCGGAACATCCCCATGCTGGAATTCGACCACGCCATCCTGGGGAAAGTTCCCGCTGAAGAATCTCGATCTATCCGTCCCGTTGGATTTATAGGCCATCCAGATGAACCGGCTAGTCCCTACTCCGAAGAGCTCCGTGCCGTTGTAGTCTCCATGTTCCACTCCCAGGCAGAATCGGGACGATGTCCGCCGGACCTTCCCCTTTTCAATGTGCAGATCCGCCTGTCGAGAGAAACCCCAAAGCTTCTTCAAGGCCTCCTGATCTTGGGAAGTAAGGGTCATGTTCGAGTTTCCAAATTCTTCAAGAATGGATGCGATCACCTATCCTGCGGCTTATCCAGTTTTTTTCTATTATATCCTGCCGGGAGACATCCGCAAGCTTTTCTTTTTCGCTACGGCCGTCTTTATTTAAAGAAATTTCGGCTCTTCCTCTGGAAGATAAGCTTTTTTGTCGGGGATGAATCCTTTGACGGATTGACATACGGGCTTTATTGGAGGATGATGATGGAAGCGGGAAGGCAAACGAAGGAGACTCTGTAGAGGAGACGTTCGATAAAATGAGACCTTTTAGCGTTGTATCCATAAAGGTTTGCTTGGTTCTTGGCTTGATTTTCGGTTTGATGGGCTGTGCAGGTGAAAAGGAAAGGGAGGAACTGCCGGGAATTAGCCCCCTCGCCTCCGATGTGAAGCCCGTTATCGATATTAAAGCGCATCCTTTCCCTCTCACCCAGGTTCGGCTCCTGGACGGCCCTTTTAGAGAGGCCATGGAGAGAGACCGGCTGTATCTGTACGCTCTCAATTCTGATAGACTGCTCCATAATTTCAGGGTCAATGCCGGTCTTCCTTCATCGGCGCAGCCTCTGGGTGGATGGGAGAGTCCGGATGTGGAACTGCGGGGGCATACGGTGGGGCATTACCTTTCCGCCTGCGCCCTGATGTATGCCAGCACCGGAGACGAGGAACTCAAGGCCAAAGCAGACGGTATAGTTGCTGAGCTGGCCATATGCCAGGAAGCTTTGAGGTCGAACGGATACCTGAGCGCCTTTCCGGAGGAATTTTTCGACCGGGTGGAAGCCATGGAAAGAGTTTGGGCTCCTTACTACACCTTACATAAGATTTTGGCCGGACTTTTCGACATGTATATGTACGGCAAAAACCTCCAGGCTTTAGAGGTGGCCGGAAGAATGGTAGACTGGGTAAAAATGCGGACAGACAGACTGGATGAGGAACACATGCAGCGCATGCTCGACAAGACAGAACAAGGGGGGATGAATGAAGTCCTATGCAATCTGTACCGAGTGACCGGGAAAAACGAATATTTTGAGCTGGCTCGGCGATTCGATCAGAAAAGCTACACCGAGCCCTTGGCAAATTACCGGGACGAGCTCAAAGGCCTGCATGTCAACTCTTTCATTCCCAATATGATCGGTACGGCCCGCGAGTATGAGCTCACGGGTGATCCTGTGCTCCACCGCATCGCTTCCTTTTTCTGGGATCAGGTCACGGAGGCCCGCTCTTATGCTACCGGAGGGACCAGCAACGATGAGGTCTGGAGGACCGATCCCTACATAATGTCCACCGAGTTGGGGCCCAACAGCCATGAGTGCTGCTGTACTTATAACATGCTCAAGCTTACCCGTCACCTCTTTAGCTGGAGCGCCGATCCCCGCTACGCCGATTATTACGAGCGGGCCTTGTACAATGGCATCCTACCCACCCAGAATCCGGAAGACGGCATGATGATGTACTATGTGCCGATGGCCTCGGGTTTGTTCAAAACCTTCATGACCCCGCGGAATTCCTTCTGGTGCTGCACCGGAACGGGGATGGAAAATCATGCCAAATACGGGGACTCCATCTATTTTTACGACGATGAAGGTATCTATGTGAACCTGTTCATTGCCTCCCAACTCGATTGGAGTGACAGGGGGGTTCGGCTCCGGCAGGAAACGAGCTTTCCAGAACGAGGGCGGGTTTCCCTCTATCTGAATTTGGACAAGCCTACAGCCTTGACTCTCCGCATCCGCATTCCCTACTGGATCGCGGATGGCGGATATGTGGAAATCAACGGCCTGCGTCTGGAGACATTTTCCGGCCCGGGGAGTTTTCTAGAACTGAAAAGAACCTGGAGAGATAACGACCGAGTAGATGTCTTCCTCCCCATGAGTCTTCATCTTTACCCTATGCCCGACGATCCCCACCTGGCCGTGGTCATGTACGGTCCGCTTGTTCTGGCTGGAGAACTCGGATCTGTCGAACTTCCTGAGGATGAGGTGTATGGAAAATACGGCCCTCGAGTCGAACCCATCCCGGTCCCCTATTTTGTTGCAGACATGGATGATCTTGAATCCTGGATCGAACCCGTGGAAGCCGAGTCTTTGAGGTTTCACACGGTCGAGGCAGGGGTTCCGGACGATGTAACCTTGATTCCGTTTTATCGATTATTCGGGCAGCGATACGCCTTGTACTGGGAAATAATAGAAAAAGAAGAGGATAGATAGCACAAGCCGGGGCTATTTTCGGGATATCCAAACGGCCATCTCACCGGCTCCTCTATGGGCCCAGGCATAATAGGGAATAGCGATGAGGGGACGTTCTTTTGGAATGAGGGCTTCACCTTTTTTGTCTTTAGCCTTTTCGATGCCGGTCCCCTTGATGATGTTCGTGCCGCCCATCATTTCCGGCCGGAATTCCGTCTCCAGGGGAGATGTGTCAGAAAGAGCCAGGTCAAGCACTCGGCCTTCGTTGTCGACGCCCTCCAGGCAGTAGACGATAGGGCCTCTTTGCAGGGCCACTTTTACCCGGTCGTCCTTGACGCTTTCATGGCTCATGACTCTTCGTACAGGCATGGGAAGGACGAGTTCGACCGTATCGCCTGCCTTCCATTTTCGGCTGATCCGGGCAAATCCTTTCTCCATCATGATCGCATACGATTGGCCGTTGACCCGAAGCCGGACATTCTCTTCTGGCTCGTCCTGGAAATTGTAGAGATCGCTGGGAACGGGCAGATTCCGGGCCCATCCCGGAATCCGGACCATGACCTCGAAGGTCTCTTCCCGTTCTGGATCGACGGCAATCTTCACCGTGCCTTCCCAGGGATAGCGGGTCTCCTGGCGAACCTGAACCTGGTGGTTCTTGAGATCGAATTTCGCCTGGCTCTGAACGAAGAGGTTGACATACAGGCTGTCGTCTTTTTTGGCGTATACATATCCAGGAAATGAAGGGATAAAGCGCACGATGTTCCCGGGACAACAGGCCACTTCGAACCAGGGGCTGCGTACATATCTGCCTGCCGATTCTAGAGGATTCTGGTAGAAGAAACGGTCCCCTTCCAAGGAGACTCCGGAGATCAGGCCGTTGTAAAGGACCCGTTCCAGGACATCGATGTACTTGGCTTCTCCATGAAGGAGGAACATCCTGTGATTCCAGAAGGCGTTGCCCACGGCGGCGCAGGTTTCGGTGTAAGCGGACCGGTTGGGAAGTTCGTAGTTGTCTCCAAAAGCCTCGGATGTATGCCGGGCGCCTACCCCTCCTGTGAGATAGATTTTTTTGGAAATCACGTTTTCCCACAGCCTGTCGATGGCTTCGATGTAGCCTTCATTGTCGCTCAGAGCTGCCACGTCCGCCATGCCGGCGTACATGTAGGTAGCCCGCACCGCATGCCCGACCGCCTCTGTCTGCTCCAGAACGGGAAGGTGGTCCTGCATGTACTCTCTCCCATTGTAGATGGCAAAGGGGGAATCCTCGGGGTACAGCCCTCCATCATGGGAGCGGCCCCTCTCATCGAGGAAAAATTTGGCCAGGTCCAGATATTTTCTCTGTCCCGTTAGACGATAGAGCTTGGCCAGACCGATCTCGATTTCCTGATGGCCGGGAACATCGTGCCGCTTGTCCGGGCCAAAGGTCTGGACCAGCATGTCGGCGTTCTTTAAGGCCACATCCAGGAAGGCCCGCTTCCCCGTTGCCTGGTAGTAGGCCACGGCCGCCTCGTACATGTGCCCCGCGTTGTAAAGCTCGTGGCTTCCCCTCAGTCTGGACCAGCGTTCAGGGCCGGCTCCGGGCACAGGATTCTCAGGGTCGGCTGTGCGGGCCGGATAGAGATAGCCGTCGGGCTCCTGGGCGGCAGCGATCAGCTCGATTAGATCGTCGGTGTAAGCTTCGAGTTCGGGGTCGGGATGGACCTGCAGGGTGTAGGCTATTCCTTCGATCACTTTGTAGACGTCTGTGTCATTGAACCGGCGGCCCTGGTATTTTCCCTCTTTGCGGCCGGCCCCTATGGCGAAGTTGTCCACCCGGCCGGTCTCCTCATTCTTTTGGATGGCAAAGGGGATGGTGATGGTTCTGTTGGTTTCGATTCGCGGCCGCCAGAAGGTATCTTCGACTGTTACGGCTGTAAATGGGACGGGCTGGATGGGATAATCTTGGATCATTTCATCGGCGTGTTTTGATTCTTTCCGGCAGCCCGGAAGGGTGACCAAACAAGCAAGAAGAACACCGGCCATTAAATATTTTTTTCTGTGGTTCATTTAAATCATCCTCGAATTATTTATTTTCATGGTTTTTTCCAGATATCCAAAGCCTATTCCGGTTTATTCGGGTCTGTTTTATAGTAACAGGTTTGAGTCATCACTTTAAAGTGCAGGTGAATGTCTCCGCTTTAGTTCAGATTTTTAACGCCATTCTCTCATCGCTTTTCTCGGTTCCTGCGTAACTCACGCCTATCCAAAAGCGAAATTATCCCGTAGATTAACGAGGGTAAATGGTTTTCTTGATCAAGACTTCTAACTCCTTATTCTCGGATAAGGGCAAAGGTATCTTATCCTTTAAACGTCGAGAGTCAAAAGCGCGGAGGAGGTGGCCGTTACAGAGCAGCTCGTAATGCGCGGCCGGCAGTCCCGAGATATCGAGATAGGTCATATGATCGCCGCCCGTACGGTTTTCGATCACGAAAGAGATTTTGCTCATGGTATCGTCGAAATGGATGGGCGTTTTGGACGAAAAACCATCCCTCTCCAGCAGAAGATGAAACCGGATATTCCCTCGGATCACATGAAACCGCTGACGCAGTCCGTCCTGGGGGATAACTTCTACATCATTTCCGGAGCGGACGAGACTCCCTCCAAGAGCACACAGCCCGAACAGCGGGTCATCCATCACCACAGTGGCCGCTGTTCGAAGGGCTGCTCCGTAGCCCAGGTCGATCTCACAGCTGTAAAACCAGGGGCCCCGTCCTTGTTCTTTTCCCAGCCACGTTCGGCCGTAAGCTTCCATGACAAAGGCGCTCCCCGCCGCACCGTCGTTTTCCGGGCCTGGGTACCAAAAGCCATAGTCGGATTCCGAAGTTCCCGAGTTCATCAGGGCCCAGGAACTCAGGAAGGAAGCATAACCCAGCCGGAGGTAATCCGCCGGGTTCTGGGCGTAATGCAGACCATAATCCAGGATCGCCCATCCTCCCATCTGGGACATATACCGGAGGGATCTCTCGCCACCCAGCAAATAGTAAGCTGTCTCTAGCCATCCGCGGGCAGCGATGTTCAGCGCTATCTCTTCCTTCATAAATTTCAAGGCATCCTCGAGCTTGACTTTTAGGGAAGAATCCGGCTTTTTCGATTCTTCCACAGCATACCGGGCAAAGGCCTGGTAGGACTCGAACCCTGTAGGGTCATAGGGATACTCCGAGTGGAAGAGGTTGGGACCGTCGTTAATGAAATGCTCGACCTTGCCGTTCCATCTCTCGCGCAGCCAGTCCTCTTCCTCTTCCCAGCCCTTGTCTGCGAGTTCTTTTATAAGAAAAGGAATGACGACCTCATCGTAGTTGCCGAGGGCAAGGGCTGACCAATTGGCGGTTTCAAGCGGGATGGTGAAGTAGGCTTTGGCCGTTCCAAATGCGCGCTCGAGGTAGCCGTCGGCATCCAGATATTTTGTCAGGTTCGGGTAATGTTTGGCCACGCGGTACATGCTCCAATAGAGATTGATGATATGGGGATAGTCGAAAACCCGCCAAACGTGACCTGTCCATCCCTCTCGGTCTAAGGGCGAGCTTTCACGGTTGACTTTCCAGTCGGGGATGCCGTAGACGGCATAGGGGTATTGTTCCCGATCCGTGCATTGGAGCTTCCCCCAGATAAAATTTTCGAGATAATACTCCACCGCCTCGATCTCTTCGGCCGAAGGATAGATCACGTTTTTGGCAGCGATGTAAGGCGCCTTGCACAGGCCCGGATCGTCGCAGGAGAGAACATAGCGCCTCAGACCGTCTGTGTCGTCCGGACCGCGGAGCACACAATGCCTCATGTCCCACTCCGAAAACAGCCCGTTGTACCAGCGGCCTGGATCTCGGTGCTGCTGATTGTGAACCAGGAAAGCGGCGCGCTTTTTCATCAGGGTTTCCAAGGGCTCGGTGACGAAGAATTCCAGGATCATGGATTGTGATTTGCCGAAGTTTATGGTGAGCTTGTTTTCTCCCAAACGGGAAAATGTGATCTTGAAAATTCGAGTATCTTTGGCCTTTTCACCCAGGTCACCGATCCGGGTTAGCTCCGGAAATTCGGGGATGATTGAGGCGATGGTGTTTTTGGTGCGCAGCGAGATCATGACCTCCAAATCAGCCGGGACGGTCATCCCAGGAACCACATGGATGTCGAGCAGCCCTTCTTCATACAGGATGTCGCGGACGCCGTCGTAGTCGTCGGCCCAACGGAATTTGAACATGTAGGTGATCTCGTCATCCGGCGAAAATTTGGGTGTCAGAAAGGCGCTGGTGGAAGGTTGACGCCAGGTTCCTCCCTTTTCCAGAGCTGAGGATAAGGTAACGGTTGAATGGATGTAGACACCGCCTCTATCGGCATATTCCAGTTTGGCCGGTTTGAAATTGCGTTCGTTTCCTGAGGACTCGAAAAGAGGGCATTCAGCGACAGGAACCATGACCAAATAGGGACCCTCGCTGTTCGGCCTCATCCAATACAAGAACGATCCATGACCTGAAATGAACCGGTGGGGGACCACCCTCTGGGTGTACATAGTGGTCTTGTCCCAACGGGGCCCCGAGTTGAAGGGAAGCACTAGGACGATGTCTCCCAGTTCTAGAGGTTTGTGGGTGAGGTTTCGGAAATGAACGCTCCAGTAGAGGGCATCGCCATCCACCTTGAATCGTTCTTGAAGTTCCAAATCGGCAAAGTAGTCGTCCCAGCCGGATTCGTTGTAGATGACAAGATGATGAGGATCTCCATTTTCTTTAGATGATATCCTTATCCGGCGCCGGACTTTGTCGGCTTTTCGGGTGGAGAATTCCTGCCAGGAGCCCTCGGGAAGGCGGTAGCGGACCAGAACGTGTCCCAGAGTTTCTCCGGCTTGGATGTACTCTGTGTCATAGGTATCACCGGCCCGTTTCAAGCTTTCGATGCCGGCCGGATTGAACCGCAGCTTGAAGAAATCAGAGATTGCGGGGCTCGGCTTTTTTGCCCAGGCCCCTGTTGAAAGAAGGAACAGAAGAGCCAAGAGCGCTCGGACAGGTCTTCCTGATTTCATGTCTTTTTGCAAAAAAACTTCAGCCGAGAAGTTATCTGATCTTATTTATCTGACCTTCCATTCGTGGATGCCCGCTGAAAATTTTTGCTGCAGCCTGATTTCCAGGCGCAGGGCCGATGTCCGGACCGGGCTGAAATGGACTATGTTGTATTTGTCTTTTTCCACTCCGTAGGGCTCACTGTTGGCGACGGGCCTCCAGGTGTTGCCGGATTTGTACAGGATGCGCCAGGATTCAGGGACGCGGCATCCTCCCCGGCCCGTATCGTCGAACCAGTAAACCTTTACTTCCGAGACTGTCTCGGGTTGGGCAAAATCGTACTGCGCCCATTCGGTCGTCCCTTTGTTGGGCCACCAGTGAAGATAGCTCACCGAGTGATCGTTGGAAGCGGATGGCTCCCACTGGTCGTTGATAGAGGATCCGTTTTTATTTCCTGAAACGCTGACCCGGCTGGTGGAGGCGATGCTCGGCTGGGGCAGGATGCGCGCTGTTGACTCGTCCCGCGCCAGCCAGACGGCCATCTCCCCTTGTCCGCGGTGGGCCCAAGCGTAATAAGGGATGGCCGTAAACGCCTGTTCGTTTTTGAGAAGCGTTTTTCCGTCCTTATCGTATTTGAGGGTTTCGGCCGATCCATCGAGCACGACCACCCCGTTGAAAAGGTCGTCGTGTTTCCGAGGCTCCAGGTTGGCCGCATCATCGAGAACCAGGTTGCTCACATATCCCTGGTTATCCGCCCCCTCGGCGCAGTAGACGACGGGGCCTCTCTCCAAAGCCACTCTGCCGGCATCGGCCTCGACGGCTTCGTGACTGAGAACGCGGCGGATGGACATGGGAAGTTCGAGGACTATGGTGTCCCCTTTTTTCCATCGGCGATCGATGCGCACGAAACCCTTTTCGACGGTGGAATCGGTGGGTTCTCCGTTTACCTGAACCGCTGTTTTTTGATCGGAGGAGCTGAGATACCTGTAGAGATCTGATGGAACCGGCTGGTTCCTGGCCCATCCCGGGATGCGGACGGAGATAGCGAATTTTTTCGTTTTTTCCGGATCGATGGTCATAATGACCTTTCCTTCCCAAGGATAGGCTGTTTCCTGGTTGATGTGGACCACCTGACTTTCCGTTTGGATTTTGGCTTCGTTCTGCACGAAGAGGTTGACATAAATGTCATTGCCTCGGGTGGCATAGACATATCCGGGGACCGAGGGGACGAACCGGGTGACATTGGACGGGCAGCAGGCGCAGGTAAACCAGGGACTTCGCTGGTGCTGGCCGTGGCTTTCGAGCGGATTGGAATAGAAGAACAGGTCACCGGTCAAGCCGATACCCGAGATGATCCCGTTATAGAGGACGCGCTCCAGGACATCGAGGTATTTGGCATCTCCAGTGAGGAGAAACATCCGGTGGTTCCAGAAAGCGTTGGCGATGGAGGCGCAGGTCTCGCAGTAGGCCGAGGCGTTGGGAAGCTCGTAGTCCTTGCCGAAAGACTCCCCTCCGCTTTGTGACCCGATTCCTCCGGTGATGTACATTTTCTTGGAGACCACATTGTTCCACAGGGTATCGAGCGCTTCACGGTAAGCCTCATCGCCGGTAAGAGCGGCCACATCGGCCATTCCCGAGTACATGTAAGCTGCCCTTACGGCGTGGCCGACCGGTTCGGTCTGTTCGATGACCGGCAGATGGTCCTGGGAGTATTCGCCGTAAAGTTCCCGTCCGTGGGGATGGCCGCGTTCATCCAGAAAGAATTTGGCCAGGTCCAGGTATCTTTTATCTCCGGTCATGCGGTAGAGCTTGACCAGACCGATTTCGATCTCCTGATGGCCGGGAACGCCGATCTTTTTTCCCGGACCGAAAACGTGGTCGATCAGGTCCGCGTTTTTTAGAGCGATATTCAAGAAAGAAAATTTTCCCGTGGCCTGGTAATGGGCGACAGCCGCCTCATACATATGACCCGCGTTGTACAGCTCGTGGCCCAGATACATGTTGGCCCAACGTTCCTCGGTGTTCACCCATAGAACCTTGGGCGGATTGGGAAATACAGTCCTCGCTGTATAGATATAACCGTCCAGCTCCTGGGCAGCGCCGATCTTGGCGATAAGGTCGTCCAGATATTTATTGAGTTCCGGGTCCGGATGCACTTTGAGGGCATAAGAGGCGCCCTCGATGATTTTGTAGACATCCGAGTCGTCGAAAGGATAAGTGGTGCAGAAGCCTTTTTCGATGGGTGTTCCGTTGAGGATTTCCGAGGCGTTTTCGAAGTTTTCGATCCGCCCGGTTTCTTTACACTGCTCGAATGCATAGGGAATGGTCACGGTCCGGTTCGTCTCCATGCGGGGGAGCCAGAAACTATCCGTGAAATGAACTTCGGTGAAGGGCACAGGCTTGACGGGATAATCCGTCTGAGTTTTTTGTTCGCAACTCGTGCCCAAAATCATGAGGAAAAGAGCCGCCATAAAGATAAAAACGAGATTTTTTTTCATTCATTTACTCCTTTGGGGGACGCTCCTCTAGGTACCACCCTACAAATAGGGGACGTTCCTTTAGGTACCACCCCATAAATTAGAATGGTCGGAAGTTTCATTAGGGCCACCCTATTGTTTTTTGAGTAAATATCATTTTTGAAAAAAGAACATTTCTCTATTAAAGAATATATTTACGTTTTGATGCCGTCAATACTCCATAGAATATCATTTATGGGGGCTATCTTCCAGGCTTTCCCATCTAAGTTCCAGGTCCATTACTTTTAGCCGAGTTTTCAGATCCATTGAGAAATAAAGTTGTTCTTAAAGTTTGATAAGGGTAGGCCAATCATGAAGGTGTGACCAGACATCATTCTATCTTTTGCATTTTGTTTCATCGATTTAGTTCATTAATCAGCTCGTCGCTAACTGTTTCCTCTACCTCGATTCGAGATAGGGTGGTACCTAGAGGAGCGTCCCCATTACTTGATGGTTGAGGGGTGAGGGCCGATGGCCCAGCCCGATTTTTTCGGGATGAGGGCCGTTTGTGTTAGTTCTTTGCCGCCGACCTTCAGGGCGACCGTGTATTCTCCGGGTTCCACCAAGGCGCCGCGCCCTGACCATCGGCGCTGCCCTTCTTGTCTCGGCGGGGGAGCGCTCCGCATGTCCCAGAAAACCCTGTTCAGACCGGCCTCGCTTTTCCCTTTCAGTTCCTGCAGAATCTGGCCCGAAGAATCGAGTATGGATATCGTTACACTCTCATCGGATTGATCCCTCAGATAGTAATAGATCGCCACAGCCTCGGGCTCGTTGGGAGTGGAAAGGTGCCGGTCTCCGTACAGGTGGTAGTTGCCCCAGCCGCGTGTAATGCGTTGTACCTTAGGATCGATGGTGAAAAGATGCACATCCTTTTCCAGGACCGTTCCGTTCAGTTCTTGAAGAGGGCTGATATCGGTGACGAACAGGCCCCGGCCGTAGGTTCCAACCACCAGGTCGTTTTCGCGGGGATGGACCAGAAGGTCATGGACCGGCACAGAGGGCATATTGTTCCTGAACCTCACCCATCTTTTTCCGCCATCGATCGAGACGAACACGCCGCCATCCGTTCCGACGAACAACAGGTCCGGGTTTTTTTGGTCTTCGTAGATAACATTGACCGGAAGATCAGGCAGGTTAGCGGCGATCGATGTCCAGGTGGCCCCGTAATCCGTCGTTTTGAAAACAAAAGGTTCGAAAACATCTCTCCGGTAGCCCGTCTTGGTCACATAGGCCGTGCCGGCATCGTGGCTGGAGGCGGAAATCCGGCTGACCCAGAATTCTTCGGGCCCTCCTGCGGCGGCGATCTTCTGTGTCATCTCTTCCCAGGCCTGGCCGTGGTTGCGCGTGAGCCAGACCTTTCCGTCGTCGGTTCCCACCCAGATGATCCCTGGTTCGGCCGGTGACTCGGAGATGGTCGTAACCGTGCAGTATTGGATGTGACCGCGTCCGGCGATCTTGACCGGATCGTTCAAGGTCAGGTCAGGACTGATCTCCTCCCAGTCGTCACCGCGGTTCTTGGATCGCATCAGCATCTGGGTTCCCGTGTAGATCACCCGGCTGTCATGGGGAGAGATGCGGATCGGAGGACACCAGTTGAACCGGTAAGGTTCTTTTTCTTCTTCTCTCCGGGGCTGGATGTCTGTTCGAATCCCCAGCTTTTGGTCGACTCGCTGGTGGCCGCCGAATTGAAGGGCGTTGTAAACCCAGCGGCTGTCGTGGGGATCGACTTGATTGTACATCCCGTCGCCCCCTCCCACCGTGACCCAGTCCTCCAGCGTGATCCGGCCCGACCAGGCGTTGCTCGGTCCTTTCCAGGAGTCGTGGTCCTGAAGTCCCCCATAGATGTTATAGGGATCATCCATGTCCACGCCGATGGCGTAAAACTCCCCCAAGGGAAGATTGTAGTGGTGGTCGCAGGTTTTGCCGCCATCATAAGAGATGAACACGCCTCCGTCGCTCCCCAGGATGAGGCGATCGGAATTCTGGGGATCGATCCACAGTGTTCGGACATCTCCGAACATTTGAGAGAAAAGCCTTCGGGGGGGCCAGTCGATATCGTGCCAGGTCATGCCGCCGTCTGTGGAATTGGCCAAGCAGATGCTGGTGACGAAGATGTTCATGTCGTTGTGGGGGTCGATTCGAATCAGGTTGAAGGAATAGGCGGCCTTTCCTCCGACATTGTCTTGGAGATCGTTCATTTTCTTCCAGGTCTGACCGGCGTCCTCTGTCCGGTAGACTTCGCCGCCGATCATCCTTTCCTCAGGTTCCATGCCGCGCCGGCGGTCCTGAGCGGCCTCTTCCTCCAACGGCGGCCGCATGTTGGCGTTTTCGACCACGGCGTATAGGATATCGGGATTATCCAGGTAGATGTCCAATCCGATTCGGCCGATTTTTCCCTCTGGAAGTCCTCCTTTCAGCTTGGTCCAATTCATGCCGCCGTCTGTGGTCTTGTAGATGCCGCTCTCTGGTCCGCCCTCCTCGAAATGCCAGGGGTAGCGGTATTTTTCATAGGCAGCGGCATATAGAATTTCGGGATCTCTCCGGTCCATCACTAAGTCGATCACGCCGACCTTTTCGTTAATATAAAGGATTCTTTGCCAGGTCATTCCGCCGTCTGTAGTTTTGAAGACGCCCCGCTCCTCATTGAAGGAGTAAAGGTGTCCCATGGCGGCCACATATACGGTGTCCGGGTTTGAGGGATGGACGATGATCTGGGCGATATGATGGGAATCGAGCAGTCCCATGTGCTGCCAGGTTTTCCCGGCGTCTGTGGATTTGTACACCCCATCTCCGGAGTAAGAACTCCGGGCGCAGGCCACCTCTCCCGTGCCCACCCAGACGATGTCAGGATCGGAAGGAGCCAGGGCCACGGCACCGATCGAAAGCTTGTGCTGGCCGTCGAAAATCGGTTCGAAGGTGGTCCCGTTATTGATGGTCTTCCAGACGCCCCCGTTTCGCGTTCCTACGTAAAAGGTGTAAAGGTGGGCTTTGAGGGGAGATTCGGGAACGGCAAAATCCGTCACCCACGACCCAGCCCGGTAAGGGCCGAGATTCCGGAAAGACAGAGGCTTTAGGAGTGCCTCATCGAAAGCCATGCGACCCTCTGGCCAGACTTGGAAAACTAAGCCGGACAGACAGAATAAAATGAGCGTCAATAGAAGAAATCTTTTCCCCTTAATCATGTTTCCTCCTCCATGGAATAAAAACTTATCCCATCGTATGCGTTCCTATCGTATTTTTTCAGGATTTTTTAGCCGCACATTCGTTGCAAGATTATTTTTATAACGATAGCACAGATAAACTCAAGTTTTTTGGCCGTGTCTCTTTTTGATTTGGGGGACGTTCCTTAAGGTACCACCCTATTTTTATGACTCCTTTGAAACAGCCGGAAAAGTTGAGGATACTTTATTAGCCGCACTTTGTACGCGTCCTGTATGGGTTGACAGCTAAATTAGCGGCGTTGGTGTGAGGGCTGAGATTGCCTATTGAGAAATCTGTGCATTTCATATATCTTTTAGGAATATTGCCGAAAATGAATCGTTAGGGTAGGAGAAAGGAGATCAGATAATGAAAAAATCTCGGTCGATGCATTTTTTATATCTTTTTATGGGATTGATGTTGTTGTTTTTTTCTTGCGGTAAAAAGACAACCACCGAGGAGGTAACGGATCAAATGAAAGAAGAACCGAAGATGGAAATCCAGAGGCAGGAATTTGGGCAGCAGCCCGATGGTCAGATGGTGGATCTGTACGTTTTGACCAATGGAAACGGCCTGGAGGCCAGAATCATGACCTATGGTGCCACCCTGGTGTCGCTTAAAGTGCCGGACAATGATGGAAATTTGGCGGATATCACACTGGGCTGCGATTCACTGGAAGGATACCTTGAGGCTTCACCCTATTTTGGCGCGACAGTCGGGCGCTATGCCAACCGGATCGCCAAGGGGAAGTTCACTCTGAATGGCGTCGAATACACTCTGGCCACCAACAACGGGGAAAATCATCTCCATGGAGGTATCAAGGGGTTCGACAAGGTCCTTTGGCAGGCAGGAACGGTCAGACAGGAAGATGGGGTTGGGGTTAAATTTGTCTATTTAAGCAAGGACGGCGAAGAAGGCTATCCAGGCAACCTCAATTGCACGGTGACCTATATGCTGACCGATAAGGATGAGCTTAAAATCAGCTATGAGGCAAAAACAGACAAGCCCACGCTCGTCAACCTCACCCACCACAGCTACTTCAACCTCGCCGGCCAGGGAAATGGAGATATCCTTGGTCATGAGTTGATGGTCAATGCCGACCAATACACGCCGGTGGATGCCGGTCTTATTCCCACCGGGGAGATCAGGGATGTGGCAGGGACTCCCATGGATTTTACGACCCCCCACACCATAGGGGAGAGGATTGCCCAGGTGGAAGGCGGTTACGACCATAATTTTGTCCTGCGCGGCGGCGGGGGCGAGATAGTGCTGGCGGCTAGGGTTTATGAGCCTCAAAGCGGAAGGGTGATGGAGGTCTATACCACAGAGCCGGGTATACAATTTTACTCCGGGAATTTTCTAGACGGTTCAATTACCGGCAAGGATGGAAAGGTTTATTATCAGTATTATGGATTCTGCCTTGAACCGCAGCACTTCCCCGACTCTCCTAACAAACCCAACTTCCCGTCAGCCATCCTCCGCCCCGGCGAAACTTATCAAACCCAAACCGTCTTTAGATTCTCTACTCAATAAACTTAAAAAAGGTGACTAAAAAAGGTGACAGGTTACTAAATTATTATTCCTATCGAATGAATAATTTAGTAACCTGTCACCATATTTAGGTCACCATATGAGGAAGGAGGGAGTGAGATGGAAATTTATAAAATTTCGGCGATTTGTGCGACGGTGTTGTTTTTATTTGGTGGCTTTACACAGCCAGCCCAGAAGAGCAACAAGGAGACCCCAACCACAAATACGATGATTATCGATGTGGACTTGGGAAAGCACACCATCAATAAAAACATATATGGGCATTTTTCCGAGCATCTTGGAGCCTGCATTTATGGGGGATATTGGGTGGGTGAGGATAGCTCCATACCCAACACGCGAGGCATCCGGAACGATGTGGTGGAAGCCCTGAAAAAGATCAAAATCCCGGTCCTGCGCTGGCCGGGAGGATGCTTTGCCGACACATACCACTGGAAAGACGGCATCGGCCCCAAAGACAAACGCCCCAGCATGATCAACACTCACTGGGGCCGAGTGACCGAAAACAACCATTTCGGCACCCACGAATTTCTGGACCTGTGTGAGCAGCTCGGTTGCGAACCATACATCTGTGGGAATGTGGGAAGCGGGACGGTCCGGGAGATGCAGGAGTGGATCGAGTACATCACTTTCGACGGGGAAAGCCCGATGGCCGACCTCCGCCGGAAAAATGGACGGGAAGAGCCCTGGAAGCTCAGATATTTCGGCATCGGGAACGAAAACTGGGGCTGTGGCGGCAGCATGCGGCCCGAATTCTATGCCGACCTATACCGCCGCTTCCAGACCTATGTCCGTAATTTTTCCGGAAACAGGATCTACAGGATCGCCTGCGGCTCCAACAGCGAAGATTACTACTGGACCGAGGTACTGATGCGGGAAGCCGGCTGGATGATGAGCGGCTTGAGCTATCACTATTACACTGTCCCGGGCGGATGGAGGAACAAAAATTCCGCCACCAAATTCAGCGAGGCCGACTGGTTCGAGAACCTCAAAGGAGCGCTCAAGATAGACGAGTATTTAACCCGCCACTCCACCATCATGGACCGCTTCGACCCGGAAAAACGCGTTGGCTTGATCGTGGACGAGTGGGGCAACTGGTATGAGGTCGAACCGGGAACCAATCCGTCTTTCCTTTACCAGCAGAATTCCCTGCGCGATGCTCTGACCGCCGGCCTGACCCTGAACATCTTCAACCATCACTGCGAACGTGTCCAGATGGCCAACATTGCCCAGACCATCAACGTGCTCCAGGCTGTGATCCTCACCAAAGACGAAAAAATAGTCCTCACCCCCACCTATCACGTATTCGACCTGTACAAAGTCCACCAGGACGCCACCCTGCTTCCCTCCCGACTCGATTGTGTGGATTATGAATTCGACAAAGACAGCATTCCTGCCATTAACGCCTCTGCATCAAAGGACAAGGAGGGAAAGATTCACATAACGTTGTGCAACCTGGACCCGAGCAACCCTCAGAAGATAACTTGTGAATTGCGCGGCTTCACTCCCCGATCTGTCACCGGCCGCATATTGACCGCCGATGACATGACGGCCCACAACACGTTCGATAACCCGGAAAAGGTCAAACCCGGCGATTTCGCAGATGCCAGGATCGAAAAGGGAGAAATGATAACCGTCCTGCCGCCTAAATCAGTAGTGATGATTGAAATTAAATGATAGAGAGAAAAGCATCCTTTGTTTCTGTGATTATTTAATTGGAAGTCAGGCAAGCTGGTTAGGAAGCCATCCGGAGGCGAGCGGGCATGGAAAGCAAGCTTTACTTGCATGCATATATTATTGTTCCCCCTCCAAGGGATCGCTAGGGAAAACCAGCGGGCTGACGAATCAGCTTGCCTGCCTGGTTTTTGTCACAGAAGCAAGGATGCACTGAATATGAACTTATTTCCTAATCAGCTGCAGGAAATCAGTACTTCCACTTGCCTGTGTCTTCGCCGGCGGGCGCATTCTTGGTGATGTGTTCGGCCATCTCCTTCTCCAAACCGCCACTGTTTCTTCCGAAGGGTGACCATCCGTGAGGTTTCCTGGGACGGCCGTAACGGAATGACCCACCGTAATAGGGATCTTTGGTGCTCTCCAGGAATTCTTCCATCTCGTACACAGCTTCGTTCAGGTAGAAGTTATCCATATCCCCGCAGATCAGATGCAGCTTTCCCACAAGGTTGGAACCGATCTCTGCCCAGTGCTGCTTCAGGTAGTACACCAAGTCATAACGGTCCCTCATGTAAAGGGCCACTTCCCGGTCGATCTCTCCGGTCAATTTATCCCACAGAGGCTTAGGATATCCATCCTCTCCGATCGGACCATAAGCGGCCTGCCAGATGTCCAGCTGCTGCCCGGACCTTTGCTTGCTCCCCAAAACCGCTTCCAGCTGGCTCATCTCCCGCATGGTGACCAGAACCTGACCGTGGGCATCCCTCATCAGCGGGCGTTCCGGCCTCATCCAACCGGACTCGATAAAAAAGGCATTTTCGTCTTTGTAGATATTGACCAGGCCGTAATAGTTGAAATCGATGGGATCGGGACAGAAGGTCCATGTTCCCCCAAAAAAGTCAGGATGGAAAATCTGCAAGGCCAGGGATTCCCATCCCCCTGTAGAACCGCCGGTCAGAACCCGCGCATAGGGCTTTCGGATGATCCGGAATTCCTCCTCGATTTTCGGAATGAGCTCCTGCATGATGGCATCCCCGTAAGGCCCGCAGTTGACCGAGTTCACCGCATAGGAGTCGTCGAAGTAAGGACAGGGATGCTGGAAGGTCACGACAATCATTCGGGGAAAATCTTCGGATGTCCAGGTCTTGTAAAAGAATGAATTCTCTCCCTCCAATCCGTAAGGAGCCCGGGTCGAAAAGTGACCCTGCCCATAAATCACAGGATAATAAACATCTGGATGCGAATCGTACCCCATGGGAAGGAGAATTGTGGCGCCGATGTACATTGAGTGGCCCCAAAACTCGGAAAGAAGCTCGCTCTTGAACTTGATGCGCTTGACCCATTCGTTATCGTCCGGCACTTCGACGGGTGGGATCACCTGGTCCATACTCAGCTCGACCGTATACCCCTCGGCAGGATCCAGATGGACCTTTTGTGCCTCACTGTAAAGATTGTCAGGAGATCTATTGAACTGCTGCCCTTCCCACTGGTCCATATGGGCCCAGATCACATGGCCGTCGGCCCGCTCGAATCTGGTGTAGATGTTGAGAAGAGCCTGGACATAATAGTCTCCTGCCGGAATATCGGTCAGGCTTTCTAGAGGGTAACCCAGGATGGTTTCGTCGATGACGACGGAGTCTCCCGGCTCGAGATTCTCCACATCAAGCCCGAAAAAAGGAACACTTCTCATCCATGAGCCGGCCTGAAGGCGTGGCTCTCTTCTGTCATCTTTGGTTACCATCACAAATACGCGGCCCGTAATGGCCTCTTGATGGACGGATGCTGGAAAAGACAGCTCGAATCTCAGCTTCGGGGACTGCTGCTGAGTGCTGCACGAGAAGAAGACGAACCCCATGCATAAAGCGATGATAAAAACACAGACGAGAACGGAAAAACGGTATTTCGATCGCATCGATTCCTCCTTTGAAATTCAATTCATCTGGGTAATTCTCTCTAATATCACAAAGAGGGTCGTGGTTCAATGTTTTTGAAATCGTATGAGCTTGTTGTCGGGAGACCCTCACTTTTCGATATGTCATGAACGAAGGTCCGAATTCGGCTCTAACAATATCGTTCCGTTTAATTGACAACTAAATTCTTGCTGTGTTATAAAAGCTTTGAATTTAGGCTGGAAATCCGAAAAAAAGAATCATGCTTTCCAAAGGGGACACGATAGGCCATTACGAAATCCTGAGTCTCCTCGGGCAGGGAGGAATGGGACAGGTCTACCTTGCCAAGGACGAAATCCTGGAAAGGAACGTAGCCATCAAGTTCCTCCCCGAAGATGTGGATCGGGATTTTCTGACACGTCAGCGGTTCGTCCGGGAGGCCAAATCGGCCGCATCCTTGGACCACCCCTTCATCTGTAAGGTTTACGAGACAGGTGAAACCGAAGGGAAGGCCTTCATCACCATGGAGTATGTGGAAGGCCAGACTCTCAGAGAAAAAATAGAGAAAGAACCGATCAGCCTGAGAGATGCCATCCGGATTTCATTGGAGGTGGCAGAGGCTTTGGATGAAGCGCACAAAAAGGGGATCGTACACCGTGACCTGAAGCCGGCCAACATCATGATAACACCCGGGGGGCATGCCAAGGTGATGGATTTCGGGCTGGCCAAACGCATCCTTCCCGGAGGAGAACAAGAGATTTCCCGCACCCTGACCCAGTCTTCGATCACAGAAGCCGGCTCCATTGCCGGCACGATTTCCTACATGTCTCCCGAGCAGGCACGGGGCGAGGACATCGATGCGAGAAGCGACATCTTTTCGCTCGGCATCATCCTGCATGAAATGCTTACCGGGGGGCATCCCTTTTCCAAGCCCAGCGCCATCGAAACGCTGAGTTCCATTCTCAGGGATCCTCCCCCTCAAACCCACATCAAGCCCAAGTCGGTCAATCCGATCATCACCCCCATCCTACGAAAAGCTTTGTCCAAAGATGTGACGGCCCGCTACCAGAATGCGTCGAAACTAGTTGCTGACCTCCGCAAGGCACAGAGAGAGATAATAGGAGGCCCTGCAGTAAAGCGTCTGCTTCCCATAATCGGCGCCGCTGTCATCGTTATCGCGATTTTGGTCGTGGTGGCCTTGCAGTTTATCGTCCCCCATAAAGCGCCTGTCCCTGCGACAGGTCCTGAGCCCATTTCGGTCCTCGTTGCCGACTTCCAGAACAAAACAGGTGATCCTGTTTTCGATGGGGCCCTTGAACAGTTGTTGGGAATCAGTTTAGAAGGAGCGCCCTTCATCTCTGTTTACGAAAGGGGTCAGGCCCATAAACTGGCGAATCAACTTGATCCGAGTGCTGAGGGACGGCTGACGTCTGAATTAGCTCAATTGATCGGTAACAGAGAAGGAATCAATGTAGTAATAGATGCGTCGATCGAACCAGAGGGAAATGGATATCTTATCAAAATGCGGGCGATCGATACCGTTAAAAATGAGCCAATCACCGAGGCTAGCCGGAAGATCGAAACCAAGGCCGAAATCGGAAAGGCAGTCGATTATCTTTCCTCGAAGTTAAGAGAAGAACTGGGTGGAGCCTCCACAGAATCGGCACAGGCCCTCGCTGGAGAAACCTTCACAGCCTCCTCGTTGGCGGCTATGAATGCCTATGCCCATGCCCAGGAATTGAATTATCAAGGCAAACGGGAGGAAGCCATTCAATGGTTTCTTAAGGCCCTTGATCATGATCCGAATCTGGGGCGTGCCTATGCCAGCATAGGTGTGATTTATAACAACCTCCAGAAACCCGAAGAGTCGGATAAGTATTTCGATATGGCTATGGTCCGTATCGACCAGATGAGCGAAAGGGAAAAGCTCAGAACTCTCAGCACGTATTATTTGATTAAAAAGAATTACCCCAAAGCGATCGAAGAGTTCACCACCCTGATCGAAAAATATCCGGCAGATATGTCGGCCTACACAAACCTGGCCTTTGCCTATTTCCAATCGCGGAATATGGCGCTAGCTGCAGAGGTGGGGCGAAAGGCCGTGGAATTCAATCCGAAAAAAAGCATCTACCGGTACAATCAGATCTGGTACGAGATGGCAGCAGGGGATCTCGTAGAGGCAGAAAAGGAGATCCATTCTTTGCTCGATTTGGAACCTGATTATACCGAAGCGTATGTGTGCATGGGATTGTTGGCGCTTGCCCAAGGCCAAACCGCACCAGCGAGAGAGGCATACCAGTTGCTGGAATCTCATGGAGCTTACGGGAATGCGCTTGCTAAGACAGGGTATGCCGACATTGCTGCCTATGAAGGCCGTCTGTCCGACGCCATAAAACTTCTCGAAGAGGGAATCATCTTCGACCGGGAAAATGATCAGAAATTGATCGCGGCGGATAAATGCATTGCGTTAGCCCAGACGTATATGTTGAGAGGGAATAAAAACCTTGCTGTCGATGCCGCGGATAAGGCAGTTTCTACGTTAAATATAGCAGAGATACAGTTTCCTGCGGCGGAAATTTACATCCAGGCCGGACTGGATGAGAAAGCCCGCGAGATTGCGGCCGATCTGAGCAGAAAGGTACAGCCCGCACACAGGGCTTTTGCCAAGTTGATAGGGGGGGAGCTTAGCAAGGCACGCGGTGATGTATCTGAAGCCCTCCAGCTTTACCAGGAAGCTCAAGATTTGGTGGACATGTGGTATGGACGTTTTTTGTTGGGGTGTGCGTACCTGGAGATGGAGGCTTTTTCTGAGGCCTATTCTGAGTTCAATTTATGTCTGGAGCGCCGTTGGGAGGCCACATCTGTCTTTTTTATCGATCTTCCTACCTACCGGTATGTACCACCGGTCTACTACTATCTTGGTAGAGCCCAAGAAGGGCTGAAAAGCTCCGCTGCTAAAGATTCCTACGAAGCCTTCCTGATCATCAAGGAAAAGGCCGATGGCGACTGGATGGTCGAGGACGCCCGAAGACGGTTCGAAGATCCTGAACTACCCTATTAATCTGGATTTATCTTAGGGTATATAGTCCCCTTGTTTCATCTCCTGCGATTGCTGCACTTAAACTTCTGAATTCGGTTATTGCATGCATCAGCCACATAGACATTGCCGTTAGAGGCAACTGCTACGCCACTCGGAAAAATAAACTGCCCATCTCCGGAGCCACGGCCTCCATACTCGAGAACGAATTCATTAGAGAATGATTCTTTATTTTGTTAGGATGATCCAATATCTTGTAAAGATATCTGATATATTGAACCCGTTGAATTATCAGTACACCATAAATACTGGCCATCCGAAGTCAATCCCCTTGGTTCTGGTCCGGGCGAAGGGGTGGAATACAGGACTGATCCATCCAAAGGATTCAATTGATAAATCATGTCTGTATCGAAATCCACATGCCATAAATAAGTGCCATCCCAGGCTAGCCCATATGGCTGGGCACCCGGTGTTGGAATATATGAAACGACTGCTCCATTTGACGGATTTAGTTTGTAAATTAGACCTTCATTAATATCACTATTCCATAAATTCTGCCCATCCCATGTCAGCCCCTGCGGATAAGTGCTGGGAGTGTCATATGAATTGATAACGGAACCGTCAGATGGATTTATTTCATATATTTTATTGTCTCCTGAATCTATGGCAAGCCACAAGTGTGTACCATCGTACGTCAGTCCATTTGGAAGCGGTTGAGGTGTGGGAAAAGAGGCGAGGACCGATCCGTCATTTGGATTCAATTTGTATACAGAAGAGGTCCCAAAATCTGAATTCCACAGAAAAGTCCCATCCCAAGCCAGCCCTTCCGGATAAGAACCTGGAGAGGGAATTTCCTTTATCAGAATAATCCGCGGCTCAGGATTAACGGGAAATATCACCCAATTCTCCCCTGGGAACACCGTGTAGTCGATCATTCTACAGTCATCAGGCGGTTCCCATCCGCAAGACCATAAGCTTACGGTGCTTCCTTGAATATTTACGTTAATTTCTGCAGATTCGCCCTGATTAAGTACGATGAAATTCTGCCAATCCACATAAAAACCTCCATTCGCTGAAGCGCATCGTACCGATGCTTTTCCTACATATGTACCAAATAGAGCTTCGATTTCCGTGATGTCGAGAACGGTGTTGTAGATTCGCACTTCATCTAAATAACCTTCCCAGAAAGAAACTCCGTCATTTCGGCCACCAAACATCAACAGCCAATCAGAATCACCTGGGGTGCCGGGCCATGGAGTTTCACCTACCAATGAACCGTTAATATAGGCTCTGATGGTGTTGCCATCATAAGTGCCCACAAAGTGTTGCCACCTGCCACTGGTTACGGCTCCTCCAGCACTACTTGTACTGGGCAAGTGTATGGCTAATCCAATGTTCACTCCAGATTGCCAAACTCCAAATCCATTGCCTTCAATGAAGTAGCTTGTTGCTGTTGGACCAGGAACTTTCACCAAGAGAGAGATTGAGAAACTATTGTTTGCAACAAAATTTCTTTCTTGTGCTGTGATGACATCATCTATGCCATCAAAGTAGTAGGCGCTGTTTGGATTTCCCTGAAGATCTTCCACTAGTGTGGCCCCTAATACTGTGCCGTGATTCCCGTTTCCACTCTCGTCATTTGCATTCCCGTTGAACGGATAATAAGCAACGAGTCCACCAAGTTGAGTTGCTGTATAGTCTGTGACCTGATTTGTGACGATGTTGTCGTATGTTTCACTCGGGGGGGTGAATGAGTATCCATCCAAGGATGGTGTGGCCGTGCCTGTCCAACCTGAAGAGACGAAGTGAGAGTAGTAGCCATTTGCGTCGGTTGTTTCCGATTGTCCATCGGAGAAGTTGATCACAACTCCCTCAACAGGAGTCGGAGTTCCGCCGATATCTTCAGTTACAACTCCAGAAATCATCACATGCTCGTTCAGCAGGTAAAGCGTGAAATCCTGGTTTGCGACATCAGCAGTCAAATTGGCGTAGGTGCGCTGCGCAGGCTCAGCATAATATCCGCGTAAATAAGCCTTGCTTGTTCCTGTCCAGTCATAAGGCACTCTATGAGAATAAAATCCACTGGCATCTGTCAGAGCTACTCCTGCTCTGCCCGAAAACTCTATCGCTACTTCCTCCAAACCTGTTCCGCCGACTTCTCTTGCCCAGCCTGAAATTTCGATGCTGTTATCGGGAAGGACAGTGATGTAGAAATCCTTCGACGATGTGGCATGTTCGTCGGGAAGAACGCCAAAACTATCCGTCACCTGGATTCTGAACTCATAAGGCCCGTCGGCTTGAGGAGTGTTTTGCGTAGCATGCAGCAATCCGTTAGCATCAAGAGCCAACCAGCCTGGGAGGGGATCGGAATTCGGTGCAACGCTCCAATCGTAGGGAGGAATTCCTCCAGAAGCGACTAGCTGCACAGTCGGATAGTCCACACCAACTGTCCCGTTCGGAAGACGGGCGGAAGTTTCTATTATCAGCGGCAGCGACACATATGGCTGTTCATATCCATCCTTAATATCAGGTGTGTCAGGTGAGAATTCCAATTCTATGACCTCTGGATAAAAAACTTCATCGTCTTCGGTGTGTTTATCGATGAAACGGTAAACAACGATGGCTTTTTCCTGAGGTTTCAAAGCGAACTTTGCGTCCACAAACTCTGAGGGCTCAGCCGTTCCGGTGCGGAAGCTCAATTCTGGTGTTACCGCTGCCACGTGAGGAGCGGCCACATGGGGATTCAGGCTGTTGACAAGCAGCTCATGATGCTCTTCCAGAACCAGATCACAACCATGGGCTGAAGTTGTTATGTGCACCCTGTACACGAGGAGCTGGGCGAGCACACCTTCAGGAAGGTTGGCAGGTAACGAGCTAACAGCATACGCCGATGTCGTGTTGCCCCTGTTTTCGACATCGATAGACACATCGGTTATATCGGAGTCGCCATATAGATTGTCAACGTGTGTCGCGGCCACATGAGGATTCAGGACGTCTGGGGAATACGCCGCCACATGAGGAGCGGCTACATGAGGAGCGACGATGTCGTCATTAATGGAAAGAGCCGCCACATGGGGTGCTGCCACATGAGGAGCTGCCACATGGGGATTGGCATCTTCCGCGCTCCATTGAATGATTTGGTAGGCGGCCACATGAGGGGTGTGGATTTCGTTATCAGCCGCCACATGAGGAGTTGTGTAATCTACTTCCGGCTCTTCTATCCATGGAGTATATCTGTCCGGATTGAGCACAACCTCTGAAAGGAGAACACCTCCTTCCCAAACCTGGACCGTAACCGAAGCGTATTCATCATCGTTGGGATAAACCACAACCGTAGCGGCGTAGCTGGAATAAGGAAGAACAGTGATGTCAGCCGTAGGGGTTTCATCAAGACCGGTTTCTCTGAACTTCGCATCGACACCTGCCGGAGCATCGATCGTAAGATGAAGAGTTCGTGCGAATTCGGTCGTATTTCTGATGAGAATTACGAACGCTCGTTTGATGTTCAGGGGCTTCGTGTTCCCGGGAGAACCGGCGATAATTCCCCTGGTTAGACGGGAGGTGTAGACATTCTGGTTCCTTGTGCCTGTTGCATTTGCTACGCAATCCGATGCCCCGGGAAGCTTGAAGTTTAATAAGTTGTCGAGATTCAACACATCGCGGTTATCGGCCCATGCAGCATGGAAAACAGGATTTTCAACCCGCTCTGTGTTGTATTTCCACCCTCCATTCCCATCGGGAACGAAATGCGCGGCTCCCGTCAATCCGATGTAGTCGCCGATAAAGGCACTAGAGTTTTGTGCAAACAGCTCGAGATTTGGCTTGAAGTTCAATAATTGGACCGCTTCCTCAGGCCATCCTTGATCATCGAATAAGAAAAGCCATGGGTACTTCGAAACTTGGATTGATTGTGGAAAGGTGGGATTATCCCCGATATCGAACGGTTCAAATTGTATAGCCCTTACGTCGATTGTCCGGCGGAAGGGCATAAAATCTTTTTGGACATAGTAACCATAACCGTGCGGATTCCCGTGATTAATCACAGATTCGTCATAGCGCGAGTCTAACCACACTGCTGTGATATATCCTTGGTTATAGCAGATCATCGGCTGGAATTTGTGGCCCGGATCACCTGCATAAGGATAATCGTCCTCACCCCCTAAGATAAATGGCCCCCCCCATTCGCCAGTGTCAGGATTGTGAATTCTTAATAGAATCTCGGAGTAATTCTGCTCATTTCTTTCTGCATCGACGATGTAAAGGCGCCCCTTGTGATCCGATGTTATCGAGGGATAGGTATTGGTGCGGAATGTCGTTGGCGTGGTCGCTTGGTCAAAGGGATTGATCTCCGCAACCACGACCGGTTTCGCAAATTTGATGTTTTCGTGGGTATAGCCGATTTCTTCGTCGTATTTGTTGGGAGGTTTCTGCGAGAGAAGCATGATGGCATCCGTGTATCCATCCCTGGCGAAACGCCGATAGGCGATATGGAGCCTTCCGTTTCTCTGGTCGATGGTCATACAAGCCGCCTGATACGGCATTCCCGCATCAGTGATTTGGGTGGGCTTTGTCCATGTATTCCCGCTGTCATGCGACACTGTCAGCATCAGTTTCCCGTGGGCATCCACCTCTGTTTCTCCCATGAACGATGTGTACACGATGAAGACATTAAACTTGGGTACCCAATCTAATGTAGGCAATTGAACCATTTCTGTGGTCCTGGGTCGATCGACGATGACCCACTCTTTGTCGATGAAATGTCCGGGATCACCCAGATCAAGAATTTGCTGGTCGACATGTATCCAAGGATCGCCGGCTTCCTGATTGTTCCTATCGAGGTATCTAAAAGCAAACAGAGCCCCTTCTCCTCTTTGCCCTCGGTTGAAGGTGATGGCGCCACCGACAACCAGCCCTCCTCCTCCACTCGCCAATACTGGGTCGGCGACTGCGTTGTATCCATAAATCGGCGAGTTATATTCGTTAACTTCTACAGGGCTTCCAGGGAGAAATTCGCAATAAAAAGACTCTCCCCCATTGATCGATTTGTAGATTCCCATCCACGCATCGGTTGCAGGTAATCCTTGGTGAACTCCTGGAAGTTCTTCGCCTACAACGTCCATTGCCACCGGCCGCCAGTCGTTGGCTGCTGCTATCAGATGCATGGGATTGCGTGCGGAGACGGCAATAGATGGTTCGTTCTGGCGCTGAAGCCCGGTGTCATAAGGATCCTCGGTAACGGGATCGGTTCCCCCCACCATGTTCACGTTCCGGCCCGCAATCAGGCCTTCTCCGTCCCCATTTGTTTGTAGGAACTGAGATTTAGTTGGCGTTCCCGCTGAGGCAATTAAAACGATAGCGATAAGAGAAAAGAAAAATAAACGTCTTGCTTTCATCCCCGCCTCCTTTTTTGGCTAAAAATGTTTCGTTTAGTTAAAAAAATATAAATGTATCTCCTGAAATCAAATTTTTTAAAAATTCCCCATTTTTAAAATAGTCAAAATTGCAGGAACTTGATAAAAAAATTCTGCTACGCTCTAAGCGTTGGGATTCCTCTTTACCCGGCGGATGGTTATTTTTTACCAAATTAAAAAGCTGATTGTCAAGCTTTCTTCCAATTTATATCGGAATGAAAAATGCCTTTTTCCTGAAGGGAGCTTATCCTTTAACATATTATTGGAGGGAGTTATTTTATCAGGGACGCTCCATTAGGTACCACCCTATCGGAATATCCAACAAAATACGTTGTATATATTTTTAGTAAATAAATTGGTGAAAGAACACTCTGAAACCTTTTTAGAAAATCAAAGGGATCCTCGACAATGGACTTTCCTCGATTGGAACTTCTCTTGTCATTTTTTTATTTTAAGATAATCTTTCATTTTTGTTTTCAAAGGACTAAGGTGGTCCTTTGAGGAGCGTCCCCAAGAAAGGAGAATGATCTGATGCGAAACATAAAATTACTTTGGCTGATTTTTGTTGTGGCCTTTCTGTTTGGAGTGATCGCATGTTCCAAGAAAGAGACTCCACCGGAGGAGAAAGCCTATCCGATCCGGACAGAGGTCATAGACGGTGTTGAGGTCGTCACAAACCCCGACTATCCCCGGGACGGGAGGCAGGTCTATGAGCTGGAAGAGGGGCTCAACATTGGTGCCATCGAAGGCGACGAGCATTATCTGTTGAGTCATCCCCAAGATGTCAAAGTTGCGGAGAACGGAGACATCTTTGTCCTCGATTGGACGGATGGACACATCCTGGTCTATGACAAGTATGGAACATATGTACGCACCGCCGCCCACAAGGGCCGGGGACCGGGTGAATTCGAGCTCCCGGCTTATTTTGATTTCTTATCCGATGGCAAACTGGTTTTGCTCGATGGCCGAAACCGCCAAGTCTCTATCCTAGCTCAAGACGGAGCGTACGTGAATGGCTTCAGGGTCGAGGGATTTTGCACCGATATGAAGGTCGATGGACAAGACCGTCTTTATTTCGCCCGATCCATCACGCCGGAAGTGAATGTCGTCGGTGTCACCCAAATCATCGAACGGAAAATAGAGCTCTTCTGTACGGAGCTGGATGGACGGATTCTTCATGATTACGGGACCTTCAGAGGCATCAAAATGAGTTATACAAGGACGGAAACCGGAGTCAGGTCAGGAATGTCTCCCTATGCTCACACGACAGCCTGGACAATAGATGCGGAAGGAAAGCTCTACGCCGGCTACAACGAGAATTATCAATTGAGCGTATATGATAATGATGGCGAATTGTTATTCAAGTTCGGCCGAGATTTCACCCCGATAAAATATGCGGAATACGCAGGAGGGGCCAATCCCGAATATTGGTCGGCTTTCTCCCAGTATATGTTTTTCGATGACGGGGGGAACCTCTGGCTGTGGCATTACTCCGGAACAGAGGAAGATGATGGCTATGAGTACGATATTTTTTCGCCGGAAGGAATTTATCTGAGGCAGGTCGTCGTCCCCCACCGGATCTACCGGATCAAGGATGGTAAGGTCTATAGCATAATCAGGGACGAGGAGGACTTCAGATTCGTCAAGCGCTATCGCTTGATCGAAGCCCCAGGCATCTAATAGGGGGCAGCAGCATCTAAATGGGGACAGAATACTCTGACACCTAAATACGAGTTTTGAATTAGATCTTCCCATTAGGGTTGAGTTGCAAAAGTCGACAGTTAAGATTTGGTCCAGAAAACAAAATAATCGGGAAACCTTAATTCTATATACGACGCATAAAGATTTCCTGCTGCCATAAATGGCTTGGAGAGAGTGGGACCCTCGCATCTTTTCTCCAATAAAGTAAACTAAAATTGTTTACTTGCGTCTATATAATATGAGAAGGTATCTGTGATCAATCCCTATTTATAGATAAGAGGAGGCTTTTCATGATCAAGCGGTGCAGTCCCCTTTTTGTTTTTGTTAGCATCATGATCTTTTCATTGTTCTCTCTTTCCTGTGCACAGGAACCGAAGGAAGAATCTTTGGATGGCGTTTTGGAAAGGGGAATTCCCAGACTGATGGAGGCGGCCGATGTTCCGGGCCTGTCCATTGCCGTCGTCCGTGATGGCCAGATATTCTGGACGAAGGCGTTCGGTGTGAAAAGCAGGCAGACCAACGATCCAGTCGATGAAAACACCATGTTTGAGGCCGCATCCCTCACCAAAACTGTGACGGCCTACGCGGCCATGCGGCTTATAGAGAGGGGCGAGCTCGATCTGGACACGCCGATGCATGAGTATTTTCCGAATAAGGAATATGAAAAGCTTGCGGGTGACGAGCGCTACAAAAAGCTGACGGCCCGGCTGGTCCTCACTCACACCACAGGCCTTCCCAACTGGGGGAATAGGCTTATGCGCGATCCAGGCTTACAGTACGGTTATTCCGGAGAGGGCTTCCTTTATCTGGGACGGACCATCGAGCAGATTTCCGGCATGACTCTCCAGGATTTTGCTCGAAAGGAAATATTCGAACCTCTGGGGATGGCGCACACTAGTTATGTGTGGAACGAAACATATGCGGCTAACGGGGCCTGCGGCCATGACCGCCACGGCCGTGCCCACGAAATCCGCAAAAACACAGAGCCCAACGGAGGCGCTTCCCTCCTCACCACAGCCACGGATTATGCCACCTTTATCTGCGCCATCCTTAATTCAGACGGGCTCAGTAAGGAAACCATAGATCAAATGACTTCCCCTCAGGTTCAGGTGACCAAGAGCAGGGAAAAAGCCGATTTGTTCGAGAATGTTTATTGGGGGTGGGGATGGGGTGTTCAGCCCGGTGATACAGGAGATGCCTTCTGGCACTGGGGTGATAACGGAGACTTGAGGGCTTACACCGTCACCTACAAGGAGCGCCGCGAAGGGCTGGTCTATTTTGCCAACAGCAACAACGGACTGTCCATTGCAGAGGCCGTCACCGCTCTCATCTTTCCCGACCATCAATACGCTCTTGATTGGCTGGATTATGAAAGATACGATGACCCGAAAAGAGTGGCCCGGTTGTCCATAGAGACGGCGTTCATGGAAGAAGGGGCAGAAGCCGGTTTGAAGAAGATTGAGGAAGCGAAGGAGACCTTCCCTGAGCTGGTCGAGGAGGATTCATTGACAGAGATGGCTCAATATTTAGGAGATAGCGGCAAACAGGAAGAGGCCGTCGAGGTATTGAAGGTTTGCCTAGAATCCTTTCCTGAGTCTGCCGATGCCTTTTTGGGTCTTGGAATAACATACCTTGAGATAGGGCAGCCTCGAGATTCGATCGAGAGTTTTGAGTCGGCCCTGAAGATCAGAAAAGGCAACAGGTTAGCGACAAGGGGCCTTGAGTGGGCGAACGATGCCCTGAAGGTGGAAAAAAATCCGGTTGTCTTATCGGCCGCTGAAATGGAGAGATTCGTTGGGGATTATGGGCCGCGCCACATCACCCTCCGTGAGGGCCGGTTGCACTACCAGCGGGATGGGAGGCCAGAGTACCGGTTGGTTCCGCTGAATAAAGATACATTCGCTCTGGAGAGGTATTCCCGGTTCCGCATCCAGTTCGTCTCGGATGAGACCGGCCAGGTCACCAAGATCGTTGGCCTCTATATCCAGGGCAACACCGACCAATCCCCCCGCACCCGCTAATCACATTGGTGACCTCACATTAGTGACAGGTTACTTAATTATAGAATCTATCGAAAAACTAATTTAGTAACCTGTCACCAAATTATTCACTAAATTATTGTCACCAAATTATTCACTTATAGGCCTGTGACAGTCATAAAGTGCCAGTATATCCTGCCCCAATGAGATTTGTGACATGCCCCGCCCGAGCAGGGACGTCAAGCAGCCTCGATGGGATTGAGGCGACCGTGAAAGCAAGCTTTGCAGGCAGGCATGCGAATCTGTTCCCTTTCCGAGTTGACGGCTCTGTTTTGACTGTGCTATAGACAAGGTAACTGCGGCTTATGATGGATCGAACGTTTGGGCGATACGATGAGAAATAACGAAAAAAACCATAATAAGACCAAATCCATACTTCCGGATAAACAAGGGAAAGGAACGTCCCCACAGGAAAAAGGGCCGACAAAGACCCTGATCCCATCGGATGATAAACCCGAGTTTATCGGGAATTATCGCATCGTCCAGAAGCTGGGCGAAGGAGGCATGGGAGAAGTCTTCGAAGCCGAGCAAGCAAAGCCCATCCGAAGGCGGGTGGCTCTCAAAATCATCAAGTGGGGGATGGACACCAAACAGGTGGTGGCGCGTTTCGAATCAGAGCGTCAGGCATTAGCCCTCATGAACCATCCCAGTATCGCCAAAGTTTTCGATGCCGGAGCCACGGATCAAGGGAGGCCATTTTTTGTGATGGAGTGTGTCAAAGGCGTTCCTATAACCGAGTACTGCGACACCCACAGGCTGAATAACCGCCAGAGGCTGGAGCTTTTTATTCAGGTTTGCGAAGGCGTCCAGCACGCCCATCAAAAGGGCATCATCCACCGGGATATCAAGGCCTCGAATATTCTGGTGATGATTCAGGATAATAAACCCTTGCCCAAAATCATCGACTTCGGGGTGGCCAAGGCGGTATCGCAAAGACTGACAGAGAGGACTGTATTCACAGAGATGGGACAGCTGATCGGAACTCCGGAGTATATGAGCCCCGAACAGGCCGAAATGACCGGGCTGGACATCGATACCCGCACCGACGTGTATTCTTTGGGCGTGTTGCTGTACGAACTACTCGTCGGTGTACTCCCCTTCGAGTCCACAGACCTTCGAAGTGCCGGATTCGATGAGATCCGGAGAAAAATACGAGAGGAAGAACCGCCGAAACCGAGCACACGGCTTACGACGCCCGGGTTTGATACGAATCATGCCTTGAGCAGCCGCCAGACGGATTTGTCAGCTCTGACGAAGCAGCTCAAAGGGGAACTGGACTGGATCACCATGAAGGCCATGGCCAAGGACAGAACACAGCGTTATGCTTCGGCCTCTGAGCTGGCTGCTGATATTATGAGACATTTGAAGCACGAGCCGGTGATGGCCGGACCTCCGAGCGCGGTGTACCGTCTGCGGAAATATGTGCGCCGGCACAAGGTCGGGGTTGCAGCAGGGGCTCTGGTGATGCTGGCCATGATCGTTGGAATTGTCGGGACTAGCATCGGCCTTTTGAAGGCCGTCAAGGCCGAGAAAAGAGCCAAAGAAGAGGCCGAAACAGCCCAGCGCGTATCGGATTTTCTGGAGGGACTTTTCGAAGTTTCCGACCCCAGCGAAGCGAGAGGGAATACGATCACGGCTCGGGAGATTTTGGATAAGGGTTCAAGGCAAATCGAAGAGGAACTCCAGGATCAGCCTAAGATTCAATCCAGGCTACTGGAAACGATGGGAAGGGTATTCAGGAACCTGGGGCTTTATGATCAGGCCGCCCCGATATTGGAGAAATCCCTCTCGCTCAAGCGCCAAGTCTACGGAGAGGAGAATCTGGAGGTTGCGGCCGGCCTTCATACCCTGGCCGTTCTTTATGATACCCAAGGAAAATATGATGAGGCCGAGTCTCTCTTTCGTCAATCACTGACGATAAAGGAGAAGATATTGGGCCCAGACCACCCGGAGGTAGCAAAAAGTCTCAACAGTATCGCTGTCGTCAATTGGAATCAGGGAAGGTATGATGAGGCAGAACCGCTTTTTCTTAGATCGCTAGCCATAAAGGAAAAAGCCTTAGGGCCTGATGATCCGGACGTAGGCAATACCCTCACCAACCTCGGGGTTTTGTATCACCTCCAGGGGAGGTTCGAGGAGGCAGAGCCATTTTTTAAACGTGCACTGGCGATTTCAGAGAAGGCCCTAGGGGAAGATCATCCTGATGTGGGCGGCAGCCTTAACAACTTAGGCTCACTTTATGAGGACATGGGGAAGCTCGAGGAGGCGGAACCTCTTTATGAACGCGCCTTGGCGATCTGGGAAAAAGCGCTTGGTCCTGACCACTCTGATGTGGGAATTGCCTTGCACAATCTGGCAAACCTCTACAGAAGTCAGGGGAAATATGACGAAGCCGAGCCTTATTATCTGCGGTCACAGGCGATCTGGGAAAAAGCTTTGGGCGCGAAGCATCCTTATGTGGCCTACAGCTTTCGTGAACAAGCCAATCTTTTCAGAGATCAAGGTCGATATGATGAGGCGGAGGAATTGTATACGCGTGCGTTGGAAATATTTGAGAACAGTTTGGGGCCCGATCATTTGAATGTGGCGGAAACTTTAGAGCAATACGCCCTCTTGCTGCGCAAGATCGGCCGCATCGGCGAAGCGGAAAAGTTCGAAGAACGCGCCAAAACCATCCGCGATAAATCATCATCCCCGTAAAAGACATTTCCCCCTCACCGATAAGCCCGGGATATTCTTCGCCTCTCTCCTCTCTAATTAGGGATAATCTGGTACCCTTTGTCGATTCATTCAGAAGGCTGGGACGGATAAAAAAGTGCCAGAGTGTCCTATCCTCACCTAAACCAGTACGCGTAACTTTTTCCAGGCTCTGGTGAGGAAGAAAAGCGAAATCAAACATAAGCCGGTCAGCAGAGCGGCCATTTGATACTTACCATAGATCCAATTTCCGGTGGCAAAAAGGGCGCTGTAGATGGCGAAACACCCGATCACCATGCAGAGGATTCCGGTCGGAACATCCCAACCCTGGCCTTCCGGCTCCAGGATTTCGTTATCCTGTCGGGCCTTATCCACCACTTTTTTCCATCCAGGTCCTCCCGGCTGGACAAGCCGATAGAAAGACCGTAAAGTCTTTGTATCGGATGGCTTGGTCAGCAGGGTGACCGAAATCCAGCTAAATGTGGTGATGGCCACTCCGGTCACCAACTGGGCACCAGTGGTGAACGCCGGAAGCCCGGTCGAGGAATGTATGAACTGGAAATACACGGCGATCAGGAAGGAGACCACCATGGCGGTGATCTCGCTGAAGGGATTGATCCTCCACCAGAACCAGCGCAGGATGAAAAGAAGGCCTGTCCCTGCGCCGATCTGGAGCAGGATGTTAAAAGCCTGAAGGGCATTGCTCAGCACCAGGGCGATCAGGCAGGCCGGAAACATCAAGACGAAAATGGTCACCCGCCCTACGAAAACCAATCTCTTCTCAGTGGCCTGGGGATGGATGAACCGTCTGTAAAAATCGTTCACCACATAGGAAGCCCCCCAGTTCAGGTGGGTAGCGATAGTGGACATGAAAGCGGCGATCAGCGAGGCGACAACCAGCCCCAGCATGCCGATGGGGAGAAAGGTCAACATGCCGGATAGGCCAGATCATGGCGGATCACGTGGGCCGATATATGGGGGAAGGCAGCCTGCAGTGATTCCAGGTTAGGGAAGACGATCAAGGATGCCAGGGCCACAAGAATCCAGGGCCAAGGACGGAGGGCATAGTGGGTGGCGTTGAAGATCAAGGTGGCGCTGATGGCATGCTTCTCGTTCTTTGCAGAGAGCATCCGCTGGGCGATGTAGCCGCCGCCTCCCGGTTCGGCTCCAGGCTAATCATCCGCACAAAATTCATTTACGGCCATCGAAAATCCTTATAGACTGTAAAATTACCCTTCCCGGGTCGCATGAAATCTTTCGTCTAGTAGGGAAAGGAATATTCTCAGATTTCGGCAGGAAAAATCAAGAGGGGGCTAATAGAGATTTGAAGAAATCTCTGGCGGGGAGCAAAAATCTCTCTAGAGGAAGAAGGAAATTCACTCCTTGATAAAGGTTCCTTCCCGGTATTCTTCGAAGGCCTGCTGCAATTCATCTTCGGTGTTCATCACGATCGGGCCATACCAGGCTACTGGTTCGTTGATCGGCTTTCCTGATATGAGTATGAATCTCAGCTGCTTTTCAGAAGCTTCGATGACCAGACTCTCACCGTCGGAAAAAAGAACCAGATTCTCCTGTAGAATGGCTTTTTCCTTATCCGGATCAAAATATCCTTCGCCCTCCAAAACATAGGCGAATACGGTGTGCCCTTTTTCGGCTTTATTCTCGAACTTCTTGCCGGCCGGGATTCTCACATCCAGGTACTCGGGGGCGCAGATGATATCCTTGACCGGACCCACATGTCCGTTGAATTTCCCGGCGATAACTTTTACCTTCACGCCATTTTCTGCCCGATATTCCGGAATATCAGCCGCCTTGACTTCTCTGTACCGCGGCTCCATCATCTTGTGGCTCGCCGGAAGATTGATCCAGAGCTGAAGCCCCCACAACATACCGCTGTCTCCCTGCGGCATCTCCTGGTGGATGACTCCGCACCCGGCCGTCATCCACTGCATCTCTCCGCCTTCTATGGTGCCCTTGTTGCCCATGCTATCGCCGTGTTCGACTCTCCCCTCGATCATATAAGTCACGGTCTCTATTCCCCGATGGGGATGCCACGGGAATCCCTTGATGTAATGGTCGGGATTGTCGGAGTGGAAATCGTCCAGAAGCAGAAAGGGATCGAATGTCGGCACCTCGGCATGCCCGAATACCCTTTTCAGATGCACTCCGGCTCCTTCCAGAGTAGGTTTAGCCTGGAATATACGATCGATCTTTCTTATTTCGCTCATCTTTTATTGTTTCCCCTTCTATAGTATACAATTACTATAATAATACTAAGATATAGAAAAGTCAAATTCGCTCGCTGCTCCTCTTTTTTCATGGAGCTATCTATAACTCATAACTCCCTTTTCAACATTTTAGTCAAATGATTCCAAGAGCAGAAATGGACAACTCGAGTAAAAGCGAAAAATTGACCTCATAATTTATCCTGTGATATAACCTTATCAGGCTAAAAAAAGGAGCCTCTAAATATGGGAGAGCAAAAGTTCGCGCCCTTTTTTCTGGTTCTGATTATTTTAGCACTTCTTTCTGTGGTTTATCTGCATGCCGCCTCGGCCAAAACAATCTGGTCATTCTCTTCCTTCGGAGAGGACGATTATCTGTACATGCCTTCCGATATCGAAGCTGACCGCACACGTTCCCTGATCTACATCGCAGACTCCGGCAACAATCGCATCCTCGTATTCGATTTCGATGGAAAATTGCAAGAAATCATCGGCCGCGAAGGCCAGGGACCTGCTGAGTTTTCCCGGCCCAGCGGATTGTTCATTTTCGACGATGGAAGATTGGCTGTCGCTGACCATTACAACAAGAGAATCCAGCTCTTCGATAAATCAGGAGAATTCGTTAAAATGATCAGCCCCAAGGCCGTCGATGTGGCTGACCTCATTTTTGTAGGCGATAAGATTTATACTATCCCCACTTTTGGCGCGAGCGGCTACAGCCCGGATTTTCGTTCAAAAGAGGAAACCCAGCCTCTAGTCAATGTCCTGGACCTGGAAGGCAATGTGATCCAGAGCATATCGGTCGATGATTTCCACGAAACTCAGTCTTTCCTGCGGGCTATAAAACATCGTGTTTGCCTGGCCCTGTCAAAGGATGGGAAACTCTTCCTTCCTCATTTTGCGATGAACGTGATCCATGTTCTCGAGCTGAATGGTGAAAAAGTCGGCGAATTCGATAGACCGTTACCCTTCAAACCGAATGCTCCGCAACTTGTTCAGCAGTCTCAAGGCAAAGATGGAATCATAAGGATGCAGGCGAAAATGGATATGGTCACCCAGGACGCCGAGATCGGCCCTGATGGCAGCTTGTATCTTTTGACATTCACGGAAAGCTATATGAAGAGGCTGGAAAGGGAAGACCGTGAAGATCTTCCCTCGATAGGGAGCAAGATCGATATCATCGACACCGAGACTTACGAATCGATCCGGAGCTTCGATATCGATAGAGGAGTGAGATGTTTTGGTCTGCTGGGAAAAAACCGTTTGGTCTATGCCTATGAAGACAGCGAAGGCGAACTGTTTTTAAAGTGCATCGAGTTCTGAAATGAAATGTCCGAAATGTGACGCCGACAATCCCGAAACGCAGAAATTCTGCGGGGAGTGCGGGACACAATTGCCTGAATCAATCTCTGCTCCAGATGAAGAAAGCCCGTCCTCAAACATCTCTGCGGGTCCGACAATGACAATGGAGGCTCCGATCGAAGAGTTGACAACGGGGTCCATATTTGCCGGAAGATACAAAATCGTCACGGAACTGGGTAAAGGGGGGATGGGCAAGGTTTACCGGGCCATCGATCAGAAGATCGATGAAGAGATCGCCATCAAGCTGATCAAGCCAGAGATCGCCGCGGACAAACAGACCATCGAAAGGTTCGGAAATGAACTGAAGATGGCCCGCAAGATCGCCCACAGGAACGTGTGCAAGATGTATTACCTGGGCGAAGAAAAGGGTGCTCACTACATCACCATGGAGTATGTGCCGGGAGAAGACCTGAAGAGCATGATCCGGATGTCAGGGCAGTTGAGCACGGGCATGGCCATCAAGGTGGCCGAACAGGTGTGCGATGGCCTGACCGAAGCCCACCGCCTGGGCGTTATCCACCGCGACCTCAAGCCCAACAACATCATGATCGACAAGGCAGGCGAAGCCCGGATCATGGACTTTGGCATCGCGCGTCTCCTCAAAGCCAAGGGCATCACCGGCGCCGGCATCATGATCGGCACACCCGAGTATATGTCGCCGGAGCAGGTGGAGGGCAAGGAGATCGACCAGAGGTCGGACATCTATTCTCTGGGAATTATCCTCTATGAAATGGTGACCGGCCGAGTTCCCTTCGAGGGAGACACGCCTTTTACGATCGGCATGAAACACAAAGGCGAGACGCCTCAAGATCCTAAAAAGTTGAATGCGCAAATCCCCGATGGCCTGAACGCGCTGATTTTGAAGTGTTTGCAAAAAGAGAAAGATCAGCGTTATCAAAGCGCAGGAGAAGTCCGCTCGGAAATGGAAAAGATCGAGAAGGGTCTTCCCACGACCGAAAGAGTCATCGTGAAGAAAAGACCCCCCACATCCAAGGAGATCACGGTCAAATTCAGCCTGAATAAGCCTTTGAGGTGGGGATTGGTTTTTGCTGGCATCATCCTCGTCGGGATCGTTGTCTGGCAGATTCTGCCGAAAAAGACACCCCTGCTCG
Organism: uncultured Eubacteriales bacterium; assembly: GCA_964400735.1. GTDB lineage: Bacteria > Acidobacteriota > Aminicenantia > Aminicenantales > Aminicenantaceae > CAYNVQ01. The sequence goes on from CAYNVQ010000002.1 coordinate 491,997, forward strand.
CACCCAAGATCGAAAAATCGATTGCGGTTATCAGCTTCGAGAATCAGACCGGGGATCCAGGCTACGATTACCTGCAAAAGGCTATCCCCAACCTTCTGATCTCTGACCTGGAGCAGACTGGCGAGTTTTACGTGGCCACTTGGGAAAGAATGCACGACCTGCTCGATCAGATGGGACAAAAGGGAGTCGATATCATCGACAAGGATTTGGGCTTCGAGATCTGCCGGCGGGAGGGCATCGAATCCATCGTAACCGGAAGTTTTGTCAAAGCCGGTGATACTTTCGTGACAGACGTAAAGGTCCTGGATGTGGAATCTAAAAAAATGCTCAAAAGCGCTACATCCCGGGGAAAAGGAGAAAACAGCATCTTGGACACCCAGATCGATGAGCTTGGCAGGGAAATCTCTCTTGGCCTTGGCATCGCCCGGCAGGAGCTGGAAGCTTCCCAGCGGCCTATCACCGAACTCACGACAACCTCCATGGAAGCCTACAGATATTACCTACAGGGAAAGGAGGAGGTCGAAAATCTCGATATCTTGAGTGCACAGCAGTCTCTCGAAAAAGCCGTCGAGCTGGACCCTGAATTTGCCATGGCCTATCTCTATCTGGGTGATGCCTACTATGAGCTGGGAAGTTTGGAATCTTCATTTGAGGCTTACAAAACAGCGAAGCTCCATTCGGAAAAAGCCACCGAAAAGGAAAGGCTTCATATCGAGGCCATCTATGCCCAAAGGGTGGAAAGAAATCCTGAAGAGCGATTTAGCCTCTTGAAGGAATGGACCGAAAAGTATCCTAAAGAAAAAGATGCCCATTATGAGCTGGCAATGTATTATCGCGGGAGAGGCAGGTACGATGATGCCCTTCAAGAATTCCAGAAGGCGCTCCAATTGGATCCCAGTATGGGGGCTGCTTTGAACATGCTGGCTTACACCTATGCTGAAATAGAGGATTATGAGAAGGCCCTCGAGGTTTTGGAAAGATATGCAGAAGCGATGCCCGAAGATCCCAATCCCTTGGACACCATGGCAGAACTGTATTTTAAAATGGGAAACCTGGATGAGGCGATAGAAAAATACAATGAAACTTTGGATATCGACCCGAACTTCGGATGCGAAAGCAAGCTTGCTTATATTTATGCTTTGAAGCAGGATTATCCGGAGGCTATGCGGCTGATCGACAAGTTTACGGACAGAGCCCCTTCTGCCGGAATAAAAGCCAGGGCTCATATCCGGACAGGGATTCTCGACTTCCTGTTGGGCAAAAAAGAAAGGGCTTTCGACGATCTGAATAAGGCAGACGAGTGGGCGGAAAAAGCAGGGAATGAGCCGCGCAAAGCCTCTTTGAACTACATGCGCGGATGGATGTATTATGAGCTGGGAGAATTAGAACTCAGCGAAGAGCATCTCCAAAAGTCGTTCGATGTTGTGTTGAGATACTTTCCGGATTCGAGAGGTTACAATATTTGGTATCATTTCTGTCTGGGCCTCGTCTATGTCAAACAGGGCGAGATCGATGAGGCCAAATCGATGCTGGATAAGATCGAGTCCCTCCAAGCCCAGATGGAGACATCCGATGTCCCGACATTGGCAAAGGTCCGCCATAAATGGTTGCACGCGGAAATATTGATGGCCGAGGATCTTTTGGATGAGGCCATCAGTGTTTACACGAGCATCGATCATCCTCCGATTCCCGGCCTGCGAGTCGATCCCATCATGATTTACCTCATGCCTTTTCTCCAGGATTTTCTTGCCCGGGCTTATTATCAGAATGGACAACTGGATGAAGCCATCGCTGAATACGAGCGGAAGATAAACTTCGACCCCCAGAGTGATGATCGGCGCCTGATCCATCCCAAGTATTATTACTTACTGGCCAAGCTGTATGAAGAGAAGGGCGATGCAGCCAGAGCCATCGCCAATTATGAGAGGTTCCTGGAGTTGTGGAAGGGCGCTGACCCCGACCTTCCCGAAGTCGAAGACGCCAAAAAGCGCCTGGCTTCTCTCCGATCAAATTAGCAGATATCATTTTTAGATTCGGTCTTGTTTGAGATTCAAAGAGTATCCAATGCTGCAGAAGGGTGGCAGCAAGTCTCTTGACTTCAAAGCGTTCTCTGGAATAATAAAAACAGGAACAAATCAGAGACTGGGAGGAAGTCATGAGATTTTTCAACAAGTATCATTATTTTTGGTTTCTTCTAGGCGCAATTTTCTTATCATTCATTATTACACCATCATTGGCTTACGGGCAGCAGGACGGACAGAATCAGGAAAGCGATGAGCTGAAGTTACTGAAGAGGGAGTTCGAGAATCTTCAACACCGTTTGGATGTCGCGGAGAAGCTGATCGACGATGTTCTCTGGTATCACAGAGTAGGAGACGTCTGCTATGTGGACAAGGTGCGCATCATCGGCCCTCCCAATCCCCACGTGAAAAATCCCACGGCCATGGGGGCCAAGAACCCGATCAAGTTTTACAGCTACATATTTATCCCGAAGGATATCGACCGCAGCAAAAAGTATCCCCTGCTGATTCTCCCTCATGGCGGGGTCCATGCGGATTTCACCACCTACCACACCCACATCATCCGGGAGCTTATGGCCCAGCATTACATCGTGATCGCTCCCGAATATCGGGGGAGTACGGGCTATGGCCGTTCCATTTACGAGATGATCGACTACGGAGGGCTGGAGGTCGAAGACAACCACTGGTCCCGCAATTACATGATCGAAAACTACAGCATTGTGGACGAGAAACGTGTTGGGATCATCGGCTGGAGCCATGGCGGCCTGATCGCTCTGATGAACATTTTTGACCACCCCGGCGATTACCAGGTGGCCTTTGCAGGAGTGCCGGTCAGCGATCTCATCTCCCGCATGGGCTATGCCACAGATGACTACCGGGACTTGTACTCGGCCGATTACCACATCGGCAAGACGGCTGGCGAAGACGTGCAGGAGTACCGCCGCCGCTCGCCGGCCTACAACGTCCACAAATTCCAGAATACCCCTCTTCTCATCCACACCAACACCAATGACGAGGATGTGAATGTCCTGGAAGTGGAGCATCTCATCAAAGCCCTTAAGGCTGAAGGAAAAAAATTCGAATACGAAATTTTCCAGGATGCCCCCGGCGGCCACAGCTTCGACCGTATGGACCTGATGCTGGCCAAGGAAATCCGCGTCAAGATATACAAATTTCTGGCAAAGTATCTGAATCCGGATAATCCCATCGAATCTGTTGAGGCCTTGATGAGAGCGGGCTATAAGTGATAAAATAAAAATCTGGGCGGATGATAGCAGAAACGAAAATTATCAAGAATATCGGTGAATTCTTCTCACGATTGTTTCAAAGCAGAAAAGAAAAGCGGAAGCAGGATGAATTGTTTTTACAGCAGTCCTATGATCTGCTGAAAGAATTGGAAGAGACGTGGGATTTGCCGACGGCCGAGAGGAAAGACTTCGTCGATTACACGAATCTGCTCCTCCAAAAGGTCCAGGAAATCAGATTGAGAAAAAACAAGGCCATCGCTAATAAAATCCGCCGTTTCGCACGAAGGAACTGCCTGGCTGGCGTAATACCCGATTCTGAGCTGGAGAGAATGCATAAAGAGACCGTCGAGCTGCTGGAGCGTATGCAAACAACACTCGGACTCGGCGGCCCTCGCTAAAAAGGCCTTTCTCTTTGAAATGGGGACAGGATACTCTGTCACTTTTTTATGTCTTCGACCTTCTTTTAGATCGCCTTTTGAACGAGCTGATTAAGTAAAATTCCCAGCGTCATTGTTTTTTTTGTGGCCTTTCCGTGCAAATCAGGAGTTATCCGCACATTAAAGCTTCCCTTAGAGGATTTCAATTTAATAGACATATATTAATAACGTCGATGGGGAACTTGATTTCTCATTGTTGAATGGTAATGTGATCGCTTCAGCGGAGCGTATCCGTATGGTTTCTATGGTTAAAATTGGTGCCAGAATATCCTGTCCCCAAATAAATGTGTTGAAAAATCGCAGAGAATATTATGTGATAGAAAAAGATGGAAAAAGCAAATCCTGAAGAAATTTACCAAAAGCGCACAAAGGGCTTCGAGCTGCAGGTCCGTCTTTTGAGAAGGAAAGAAACATGGCTGTCCTTTGTGAAGTTGTTGGCGGTCATTGGCGGAATTTTTTTTCTTTACCAACTGGCCCGCAGCTTCGCCCTGTTTCCTTTGGGCGCCTTTTTAGCGATATTGATTCTGTTTGTTGCGGCAGTCGCCATCCATGAGAACATCATCAAGAGAAGAAAGTTCCAGGAGGCCCTCAAAGCGATCAACGAAAACGAGATAAGGGCCATACATGGAGAATTCCTCGAGGTTGACCCCGGAGACGAGTTTTTCTCCATCGAACATGAATATTCCTCGGATCTGGACATATTCGGTAAACGGGGAATTTTTCATTATCTGAACCGGACGACGACAAGCATCGGGAAAAAATTCTTATCAGACTGGCTCCAAAGGTTTCCGGAAAAATTCGAGGCTGAAGAGCTAAGGAAAAAACAGGAAGCCGTTCTGGAGTTGGCCGGAAATATTGACCTCCGGCAAAACATTCAGGCAAACGGGCTGTTCATCGAGGATTCCCTGAAAAAGCTGGAATCCTTCCAGGAGCTGTTCGATGAGCCCATTTTCGTGTCGAACAACAAATTCTTGCTCGGATTCATCCATGGTTTTCCGTTGATCACGGTGGGAGCCGTTGTCCTCATTTTCTTTAAAGTATCCTGGCTTGTGGCCCTGGCCATGGTTTTGATCCAGGGTGTGGTGAACAGGATGACCGGGGAGAGAAGAAAGCGACTTTACTCCCTGCTGTCGCGGCATGCAAAGATTTTGACGGCCTATTCGAAGATCATGACGGAAATAGAAAATGAGGATTTCTCGGGCAGAAAACTCGAAGAACTAAGGGGCGAATTATTTGTGCAGAAGAAGCCGGCTTCCTTCCATATAAAAAAAATGTCTACCATCCTGGCCTATTTCGATCTACGGTTGAGCCGGGAATTCCATGTGCTTTTCAACAATCTTTTCATGTGGGACCTTCACTGTGTCTACAGAATAGAGAAATGGAAAAAGAGGGTGGGGCCGGTAGTTCGCGGTTGGTTCGATGTTATCGGAAATTTCGATGCCCTTTCCAGCTTGGCCAACGCATTTTTCAATAATCCGGATTGGGCCATGCCTGAAGTTTATGAGAGTGGGTTTAAGTTTGAGGCGCAGTCCATCGGACATCCTTTGATTCCAAAAGAAGAAAATGTGCACAACGATATAACCTTTCGGGGAAAGAGAAATATTTTGATCGTGACCGGTCCCAACATGGCCGGCAAGACCACCTTTCTCAAAACGCTGGGTGTCAATGTGGTTCTCGCCCTGGCAGGAGCTCCGGTCTGTGCCGGGCGTTTTGCGATATCGCCCCTGAAAGTCTGCACGAGCATGAAGGTGACGGATTCCCTGGATAAAAAATTGTCTTTGTTCTATGCAGAGCTGCAGAGGCTGAAGATGATCATGGATGCCATATCGAGAAAAGAGCCGGTCTTTTTTCTGATCGACGAAATGCTCAAAGGAACCAACGAGTCGGACCGGCATAAGGGGGCGATCGCTTTGATCAGACGGCTGGTGGAGAGAGATGCAGACGGAGTTTTAGCGACACACGACCTCGAGCTGACAAAGCTCGAGGCGGAATCCCCGGAATATATCGCCAACTACCATTTCGATGGCTACATTGAGGGAGATAAACTGTTGTTCGATTACATGTTGAGAGAGGGGATCTGCCAGAGCTCCAATGCCTTGGAATTGATGAAAAAAGTCGGCCTGCTCGGCGATGTTTAATTTGGTGACAGGTTACTAAATTAGTGAATCTATCGGATAACAAATTAAGTAACCTGTCACCAATTTAATCAAGTAACCTGTCACCAATTTAATCGCCAAATAAAAAAAGGTGAACCTAACAGCCGAATAATTCGTATATAGTAATTAAAAAGATAATATTAATGTAATTATGATTGACGTAATAGAGAATTGTGATACAATAGGGAAGAATCGTTATAAATGGAAAAATTGAACAACTAAGTAAAAAGGAGGGCACTCATGAAAACGGCAAGGAAAGTCATCGCGGCTCTTATCATTATCTTCATCGGACTTCCCCTTCTGTTCGGCATTATCTGGGTTGTCGGCCTCACCAGGGCCACCGTCTCTCCCGAATTTATGTCCGATCTGCCTCGAGAAATAATAGAGGACATACCGGATATGGCCGAGGAGGTATTCAAGGAAGCCCAAGATGAAAAAGTGATAAGAAACGAAAACACGCGTGCCTGGTTCCAGGCGGCAGCTAAAGCAGGTGTCACGCCCAGACAGGTCATGTCGGAGATAGGGCTTCTGGATTGGCTCGAAAATGAATTATCCTATTCGCTCGAGCAGGTCGGGGAGATCCTGAGAGGAGAAAGAAGACCTAGACCCATAACCATTGATCTCCGTCCGTTGAAGAATATCTTGCTCAATAAGGAAATCGATCAGTACCTTCTCAGAATTCTAGAAAACCTGCCTCCCTGCGACGAAAAGGGAGAAGAGGAATGGTTCCTGTTGACCGAAAGAGGGATGAGACATCGTGAGCTGCCTGCTTGCCGGCCCGATCCAGAGATAGCCAAAGAGGCCATCGCCGAATGGCGGACAGAAGCTGTGGATGAAATGGATAACGAGATCGAAATCTTCGAGGGCGTCCGTTTTTTTCCATTCGGCATCTCACGGTCCATCACTATTCTTTCTTATTTCCTTTTCTTGATTCCTGCCTTTTTCATCATTATCGCCTCACTTATCGCCGCTACCTCACCGGCCAGTTTCTTCCGCTGGAGCGGCATCTCCACATTCTTGGGGGCACTTCCTGTTCTTCTTCTCTCTCTGCTGGTCAAGCATGCCTCCTTGTGGGGGCTGGGTTTCGTCCCTTATTATCACTCGGATACTTGGTCTTCCGAATTGGATAGTTTGATATTGGAAAAAACCAGCTGGATCCCGATGAGAATCATTGACCAGCTTTTCACTCCGGTCATTTCAGTAGCGGCAATCGTTTGTGTTGTCGGCATCGTTTTGTTTGCGATCTCCTTGATGGTTAGAGGCCGTGTCCCGAGGGGAACGGCAGCAGCGGCTCAAGCGCCTCCGGCTGCACCAGAATTGAAAGAGCCTACCCCCCAAGCGGAACCGGCTGAGGAGAAACCCGAAGAGCCTGGAGGACAAAAAGAAAAACCTTCTGTGGAAGAAGCGCCGGATTCCGAACCTGAAGCCGTCGAACCAGAAACGCCTGAAAGCAAAGAAGAAAAACCAGAATAGACGGCGCAAGCAGCGCCCAGCAAAGCGGTGATAGCTAAAAGGTGAAGCTAAAAGGTGACAGGTTACTATATTAGTAAATCTATCGGATAACAAATTAAGTAACCTGTCACCAAATATTAAAGTAACCTGTCACCAAATATTATAACCAAACGTTACAATGAAGGGGATGAAAAACGAAAGGTTGATTGTTTTCTTTTTAAGAGGATGTTCGATCTGCATTTGGGGTTTCTCCATCTTCCCTCTTCCACAATATGGCAAAAAAACAATTGCTACCTACCCACGGGTGGAGATAAAAGATACTGAATTTATGAAGAAGAATTCGCTTCAGAACGGAAGGACATGAATGCCTCGGTGGACCTCTCTGTAGAGAAAGACGAAAGCCCAAGAATGAAAGATAGGATGCCCAGGTTCAATGACACGTTGTCGAAAAGAAAATATCCCCATCTGAAATTTAATTTTTATCTGGTGGAGGGGGAAAACCACCGGTCACTGTTTCCGTTCGCCTTTTCCAGAGGATTGAGATTCGTTTTTTTCGGGGAGCATTTCCTGATACCATAGACCCGATGAGACATAGAGAATCGAGACAGAAGATCGAAGAGGAGGAATTCAATGAAAAAAAGCGTATGGATTTTTATCATGGCTTCTTTGGTGCTCGCCGCTCAAGTTTTTGCCATTGAAAGCGCCGCCAAACAGACCTCACAGGAAGAGATGGCCGCTCAGATGGAGATGTACGAAAAACTCTCCCGGCCGGGTGAATACCATAAACTCCTGGAAGATTTTGTGGGCACCTGGAACGCGACCGTCAAGATGTGGATGGATCCAGCCGCCCCTCCCACAGTCTCCAAAGGCAGCTCCACAAACAAACTCATCTTCGACGGACGATTCATCTACGGTGAATTCAGCGGCGAGTTCATGGGCAGTCCTTTTAAGGGGATCAACATCATGGGATACGATAACGTCAAAAAAGAATTCGTATCCATATGGATCGATAACTCATCGACTGGAGTGGTTACAGCCCATGGCACGTACGATCCGGTGGTAAAAAAGTTTCATTTCAAGTCTGCCGCTCTGGATCCCCTTTCAGGCCAGATCCTCGAAATGAGAGAAGAATCCTATTTTGCGAACCAGGACGAATACATTTCGGTCACCTACACGAAATCCGAGGGCGGCCATGAATTCAAAAGCATGGAAATAAAGTATACGAGAATAAAATAGCCCCTGCCGAATTCCGCAAGGTCGCTTCAGCCATTCCCGACGACCCTTTGCATTGCGGGCAAAAAGCCGCTCATCCAAAATACGGACTCCTTGATTTTCCCCCTTCAAAACAGTAAATTAGAGAAAGGTTTCAGAAAAAAAAGGAGGTTTCATGAGAAAATTATTCAAGAGACCGATGTTACTTTTTTTGACAGGCACGACTTTTCTGTTTTGTTCGCTTTCTGCGCTATCCGGAGTGCAGGACCTGGAAAAAAAGTACGCCCCGATTCTGGGCGATTACGAGTTTGATATGTCGAATTTTGGCTGGGGACTGGTGACAGCTAAAATGTATGTCGAAAACGACTCGCTCTGGTCCTGGCCCGACAATTCTGATTCACCCGGCGAGATGATTCCTGTCGAAGGAGAAGAATTCGTTTTCACCATCGATGCCGGCGAGCAGGGCATCTACAAACTGGAGTTCATGAAGGACGAAAGTGGCGAATACACCAAGTGCCATGTCACCAACGAAGCACTCGGTTTCGACGTCATAGGAGAAAAGATAAAGGAATAAAAATCGGCCCGGTGGCCATCCGTCTTTCTTATTTCTTAATGTCCTTTCCCGAGCGGTCTTGATAGGCCGGTTTCTCCACGAACCGGGGCGGATTGACTTCGATCAAGCGCATGATCTCCTCGATGGCCCGCTCGACCTGGGGGTCTAACCCCCTTGCGAGTTGATTCGGGTCGGCCACGACCTCGATATCCGGATCCACGCCATGCCCCTCGGCGAACCATTTTCCGTCATTTCCGTAAATGCGTCCTTCCGGCACCGTATGGTATCCGCCGTCCACAAGCATATGACCGCTAGCCGGGCCAATGAGCGCTCCATAAGTTCGTGTGCCGATGACGGGCCCGACACCCTGTCCTTTGAAGGTGTAGGGCAAGGCGTCGCCTCCCGACCCGCTCCATCCGTTGATCAGCATGACCTTGGGGCCCGGATTGGCCATCTCGGGCTGCGGGATTTCTTTGCCGTAACGCCAGGCGATATAATGAACCCTGGGCCGGCTCAGCAGCTCGACGAACCTGTCGGCCAGCTGTCCCCCGCTGTTAAACCTCTCATCGACGATGAAACCGTCTTTGTCCATTTGTGCGTAGTACTGCCGGATCAGCTCGGTTTGACCCGGAACCGAAGTGTCGGGCATGTAGATATAGCCTACCCGTCCCTTCGTGGCTTCCTCGATTCTCTTCCTGTTCTTCTCCACCCATTCCAGGTAGCGGAGCCGCGTTTCGTCACCCAGCGTTTCCACGATCACTTCCCAGGATCCCTCTATGGACGGTTTTTCATTGACAGTCAGGGCCACTGTTTTTCCGGCCAGGCCCTGGAAGGCAGCCCAGGGGTCTTTTCCGGTATCCAGAGCGATACCATTTACCGCCAAGATGTAGTCGCCTTCTTTGGCTTTCACTCCGGGCCGGTTCAGCGGTGACCTCACTTCGCTATCCCAGGGTGCGCCATCGACAATTCGTGCGATGCGGTAGGCTCCGTCTTCCAGGGCCCAATCGATTCCCAGCATCCCTACGTTCAAACGTTTTCCGCTCTCCAGGTCACCGCCGCCCACATAGGTGTGCGAAGCGTTGAGCTCGGCGATAACCTCTCCGAACACGAAATTGACATCCCACCTGGTCACGGCGTCATCGAGCAAAGCCCTATATTTGCGGCGGACCCCATCCCAATCCACTCCGTGCATGTTCGGATCGTAGAAGAAGTCCCGGTACTTGCGCCAGATATCCATGAACATCTGACGCCACTCGGCCCGGGGATCGACCACCATCTCCAGCTCGTCGGTTCTCAGTCGTGTGGTCAGTTTCTGCTTGGGCTGGACGTCGATGATGTAAAAAGACCGGTTGTTGGCGGCCAGCATCTTTTTTCCGTCCGCCGACACTTCGAAGCCGTCTGCATCGTCCAGGATGGCCTCCTCTTTTCGTTTTTCCAGGTTAAAGGCCATGACAGGGCTGGTTCTTTCCCCTGAGCCGCTGTTGGGATAGCGGTGATAGATAACCTGTCCTTTGAGGGCTCTCAAGCCGCTGTAATTTCCGGCCTCCGGGGGCAGAACCACCAACCGGCTCTCGAATCCATCCAGGTCGATTTCCAGAGGTTCGGGTTTTTCGTCTTTCGATTTTTCGGGCGGCTGAGCCCCCGCTTTCCCGGGCTTCTTTTCCTCCGGTTTTTTTCCCTTGCCTTCTTCTTCCTGCGCCGTTTCGGCATCGTTCCGCGGTGCCAGAGGTGAAGGCACCTCCTTTCGAAGAGAGACGGCGGCGATCCTGGTCGTATTCGGGTAGATCCAGGTGGCATCCAGGTCGGAATACACCGGCGACAGCGACCGGTTGGTCAGAAAATAAATATATTTCCCCTCCGGGTCGAAAACGGGAGCGAAGTCGCTGTAGTAGCCGGAAGTAACCTGCCGGCGTTTCTGGGTATTCAGGTTGTACAGGACGATGATATTATGAAAATTATCGAGCACCTGGGTGTAGGCCAGCCACTCACCATCGGCCGACCAACTCATCTCATAGCCGTTCAAGCTCGGATGGCTTTCCCAGTCGATAGTGTCGACCATGGTGAGCTGACCGGTATCCATATCGTAGATCTGGACGTCGTGTTTGTGGTCGATAAATCCGATCTTATGGCTGTCCGGCGACCAGAAAATTCGAAAACGGAATCCCTTTCCCAGTTTGGTCAGCGTCTTCTCTTCTCCCGAACCATCGGCCTTCCGGAGAGTCAATTCATACTCTCCCGACCGGTCGCTCCAGTATGCGATATGTTTTCCGTCAGGGGACCAGGCCGGGAACTTCTCGGCCGAACCGGATCGTTGGCTGAGATTTCTGATATATCCATGCTCGGCTGGAACTGTGAAAATGTCGCCACGGGCCTCGAAGACAGCCCTTTTTCCCGAAGGGGAGATACCGGCGTTCTGGATCAAACTTCCTACCTTTTCCAAGCGCGGTTTGAGGGAGGCCAGGTCAGTGACCACTTCGATCTCCACCTCGCGAAGTTTCTCGCTCTCGAGGTCCAGCAGGTAAAGGAGGCCTCCGGCTTCGAAAACGATCTCTTCCGGTCCGATGGAAGGAACGGATATATCGAACTCTGTGAAATGGGTAACCTGCTCGATTTTTCGGGTTTCGGTATCGTATTTCCAGAGATTCTTACGCAGGTAAGGTCCTCGGTCGGATTGAAAATAGAGTGTCTTTCCATGCCACATTGGATGGTCGTCGACGGCATCGCTCTCGGTGATGTTTCGGGCCAACTTCGTTTCCAGGTCGAAAAGCCATATTTCGGGGGCCAGACCACCCCTGTAGCGCTTCCAGGTGCGGAAGGTATGGGTCATGGGTGTGTAGGCCATGATTTTCTCATCGGGCGACAGCGCTCCGTATTCTCCGTAAGGTATGGGAAGCTTTTCCGGCATACCCCCCTGCGACAAAACACTGTAAAACTGGTTGTACCGCTGCCGGCCGCTTTCTCTTTGAGAAGCGAATATAAGCCCGTTGCCTGTCGGGCGCCAGTCGACCAGCCGGTCGGACATGGGATGGTAGGTGATTCGGAATGGATTGCCGCCCAGTGCCGATATGACGTAGACATCCAGATTGCCGTCATAGTTGCCGCTGAAGGCGATTTTGGAGCCATCGGGAGAAAATCTAGGAAATGACTCCTCACCGGCCGGGGAGCTCAGATGGTGGGCCAGGCCTCCCTGTTTGGGTACCACCCAGATATCTCCGGCGTATACAAATGTGATATGCGTGGCGGATACATCGGGCTCCCTGAACATCCTGGCATCCACCTGAGAATAGGCTGTGCTAGCGATGACGAGGACGAGAAAAAGGCCAAACAGATTTCTTTGAATACTCATGACTCGACTCCTTTTATGCTAGGTTTCATAATCCTGAATCAATCATAAAAATGCCAAATATCCCGTATTATTAGCATCATGCTAGAGTGACGGGGCACAAAATGTCAATAAAGGAGCGGAAATATATCCCTGCTCCTTAAAGTAATATATCATCCCTGCCTTTAAGACAATTTCTTAGAATAGATATTCCGGAGAAGCTGAACCGTCGAACGGGAAACATCGAGATCTTCGACCTCATCCAGGCTGAACCATCCGGCAGCGCTGACATCGTCTGCCGCCCGGATCTCTCCGCCCACATAGTCAGCCTGCAAATCGACGATCACATAGTGAAAGGCGATCTCTCCCTCAGTATTCCTCTCGATGAGGTCGAAAACGTGGATCGGTCCATTCGCCCTGATCATGAGACCGGTTTCCTCCTCGATCTCGCGTTCCGCTGCCGCCTGGAGTGTTTCGCCAAGTTTCACCGATCCCCCCGGAATCGCCCATTTTCCCTTCTGAGGAGCCTTGTTCCGTTTGACCAGCAAAATCTTCCGATCCTTGATGACCACTGCACCCACCGCCACTGCCGGGGATGGAAAAGGACTCTGTTTGTTCATGATTTTAAAAAATCGAGTATATTCCTTGTGTTGTAGAAAGAGCAAATGGCATGGGCATTATTTATGAATCATTCAGGCCATTGTCTCTTCTTGAGTCTCATTTCTGTCTAATTTAAGTTGACGGTCTCTTTGACCGAGGATTTCGAGCGGTCTTCTGGCAGGATCTGTTTGACCTGGATCACCACGGCAGTGATGTTGTCCTGTCCCCCTTTTTGACAGGCCGCCTGGATGAGTTTTCGGCAAATCTTTTCAGCCGTTTTGTGCCTCATGAAAATTCTTTTCATTTTTTCAGGATCGAGAGGATTGTACAATCCGTCGGAACAGAGAAGGATGCAATCTCCGTCCTGAAGGTCCATCTCGTAAATATCCACGACCACCTCAGAGTCCAGGCCAAGAGAGCGGGTCACCAGGTTTTGAAAGGGGGATTCATAAATGTCATCCTCGGAGGCAGAATTGAGTCTTGACTGTTCGGCCTTCCAGGTGTGGTCCCGCGTAATCTGGGTGAGGGTTTGATTCCGGAACAGATAGGCCCGGCTGTCCCCGATGTTGGCCACAAAAGCTTTCCCTTGGAAAAGAAGGGAGGCGACCAGAGTGGTCCCCATCCCCATGAGATGTTCTTCCTGGGAGGCCAAATGAAATATTTTGCGGTTTGCTTCCTGAAAGGAATCATCCAGAAAAGACCGCGTTTCCGCAGAAAGGTTTTTTCGGGGAGGAAAGGAAGCGATTCTTTCCTTCAAGGTTTCAATGGCCAGGGAACTGGCGATCTCTCCTCCTGAATGTCCCCCTATTCCATCGGCGACAGCGGCTAGATGGGCCGGTGATTCCGGTTGACCTTCGGAACAGGAGAGAAAGAAAGGCAGGCAAACATATCCGTCCTCGTTCTGAGACCTTTCCTTTCCGATGTCCGTTTGGCCGAAAGTTTCGATCAACATTTATTAATGGTTCTTTATCATCCTCGATTTTAAAAGGCCGCTGTTGGCAGTCGATTTCAGGCCGGCCAGGCCATTCAGTAACATTATTCCTCGAATGCCTCTTTGTCAATGAAAATTCATGAGGACAATGAACTTTTTAGAGGAATAAGCCGTATATATGGGTGGAAGGAAACATGTTCATCAAATTCATTCTCTGGGTGATTTTGTTGCTCTTTTGCTGGCCGTTGGCCATTCTGGCTTTGCTTCTCTATCCGCTTATATGGCTATTTCTTCTTCCCTTCAGGCTGGTAGGGATAACTGTGAATGCATTTCTGAGGTTCGTCAAAGCTTTGTTCATGCTTCCGGCAAAAGTCTTGGGCGGATAGCCAGCGATTGAAGCATCCTTATCTCCGTGACAAAAAAACAGTCTGGTAGGCTGGTTCATCGGCCCGCTGATTTTCCCCTTCGACTTCTTGGAGGGGGAACAATTACATATACCTGCCAGCAAAGCTTGCTTTCCATGCCCGCTCGCCACCTGGTGGCTTCCTAACCAGCCTGCCTGACTTCAAAAAGCTCCGTCATGGGAATAAGGATGCTTACGCCAGCGGTTGCTTTTCTTGACAAAGGAGGGCCAAAGCTGTACAAATGAAGGTTATTCGAAATACACTGTCTCCAGAGTAATCGATGGAAATAGCGATTTCGGGACACGCTATCGTCAAGAGATAAACATTTAGCTGGAATGATCGTTCGATGAGGTGTCCGTGAGATCAAGGTAAGTCCTGCCTTTGCATGACCACCTCCCTCTCAACAGATGCAGAAGAGGGTTACTATAAGGAGAGCAAGATGAACCGATCGATTTTTATAACGGCCTGTCTATCAATGATATTATCCTTCGCTCCTTCCTGCAGCCAGGAACGGGCAGAGGCGCAAAACCTGGAGCAGATCTACAAGGAGGAGGGGATTCCGGTGCGCATCCGGAAAATCGAACTGCAGCCTTTCAGTCAGGAGTTGAGCTACCATTCCGTTCTTTCCGGCATAAAGGAATCGGTCGTCTACGCCATGATCGCGGACGAGGTGGAAAGGGTCCTAGTGAACGTCGGTGATTATGTGGAGAAGGACCAGGTTCTTTTGACCTTTCCCACAGATAATCCTGCCACCAGATATTACCAGGCGAAAGTGGCCTTCGAGAATGCCCGGAAGGCTCATGAGCGAATGCAAAATCTTTACCGCGACGGCGGGATTTCCCGTCAAGAGCTCGACAATGCCACTGCCGCCTTCGAAGTGGCTCAGGCCGACTGGGAAGCGGTGCAGAAGACCGTAGAGGTCAAAGCCCCGATAAGCGGCTACATCACCAAGGTCGATGTGCGGGAGACCGACAATGTTCGCCGGGACGATGCCCTCTTCACCATCTCCCAAACCGGCAGGATGAAAGCCGTCGTCTGGATTTCGGACAAGGAGATTTCCGATATCCGAAAGGGGATGGCGGCCTATGTAGCCTGGAACGGAGAAAGGACCGAAGGCCGCGTAGTCCAGGTCGATTTGGCTATGGACCCGGACAAGCGGGCCTTCCAGGCCGTCATCGAAGTGGCCAATCCGGAAAGGGCCCTCAAACCCGGGACCACCGTGGAAGTGAAAATCGTCAGCTACTCCGATCCCCAGGCCATCGTTGTCCAGCGCCAGGACCTTCTTCAGGAAGAGGGGGCCTCTTTCGTTTATGTCCTGAATCAGGGCGTGGCGGAAAAAAGACCTGTCAAACTGGGAAGGTATTACGACCTGGATGTAGAAATTCTCGAGGGATTAAAGGCAGGAGAGGATTTGATCGTCGAAGGGCAGCTGCTTTTGGAGCCGGGCGCCAAAGTCAAAGTCATCCAGTGAGGGTAATCACATGTTTCTCTCAACCATATCGATAAAAAGACCGATCCTGATCGCCATGGTGCTGATGGTCTTTCTTATTTTCGGAGTGCTCTCCTATTTCACCTTGAATCTGAACCTTATGCCGGACGTCGAATTCGGATTCGTCTCCGTGACCACCGTATACCCCGGTGCCGGTCCGCGCGAGGTCGAGACCCAGATCACCAAAAAGATCGAGGATGCCATATCAACCATAAGCGAAATCGACTACATCAATTCCTATTCCATGGAGAATGCCTCCAGCGTGATCATACGGTTCGAGCTGGGTAAGGATCCGGACATCGCCAACCAGGAAGTCAAAGACAAGATCAATGCCATGCTGAACGAGCTCCCGTTGGATGCCCAATTGCCTGTGGTCCAGAAATTCGACATAACGGCCATGCCCATCATGGATCTTGTCCTTTCCGGACCCCAAAAAATGACCGAGCTTTATGACCTCGTGGATAAAAGGCTCAAGGACAGGATATCCCAGGTCAAGGATGTGGCCAGGGTGAATGTCGTCGGCGGCGGCGAGAGGGAAATCCGGGTGGAACTGGACAACCGGGTCGTTTTCCAGAACAGACTCTCCCTTCCCCAGATAAGCGGCATTCTGGCCGCCTACAATCTGAATCTTCCGGCTGGGACATTCCAGCACCGGTCTCAGGAATATGCGGTGCGGATGAACGGGGAGTTCGACGACTTGAAAACCATAGAAGAGGTGGAGATCCCCACGTCCTTCGGAGTGAAGAAGTTGGGACAGATGGCCGAGGTAAAGGACGCTGGCGAAGACATCAGGGAACGGACCATCTTTTTCGACAACCTGAAAAAACTGCGGGACGAGAACGTTATCCTTCTGAGTGTGGTCAAAACCGCTGACGGAAACACGGTCAACCTGGCGCGTACCCTGCGCCGGGAACTTCCTGCCATACAGCAGGAATTGCCGGCAGGCACCAATCTCGCCATCATCAGCGACGACTCCCTCTTCATCGAAAGCTCGGTTCAGGATACGCTGGGTAACATTATCCTGGGAATCCTATTCACAGGGGCGGTCCTTTTCTTTTTTCTTCACGATATCCGGTCCACCATCATCGTGGCCCTAGCCATGCCTTATTCCATACTATCCACCTTTCTCCTGATGCAGATTTCCGGATTCACCTTGAATATCATGACCCTAATGGGGCTCTCTACGGCCGTGGGTATTTTGGTGACCAATTCGGTGGTGGTTCTCGAGAATATCTTCCGCTTCAAGGGGATGGGGCAGAACCGTAGAGATGCCGCCGACCGCGGGACATCGGAGATCGCTGTAGCCGTCATCGCCTCGACCCTGACCAATATCGTCGTGTTTTTACCCATCGCCTCCATGACCAGCCTGGCCGGGCAGTTTTTCCGTGAGTTCGCCCTGACCGTGACCTTTGCCACGGTGTTTTCGCTCCTCGTCTCCTTTACCCTTACCCCGATGATGGCTTCTTTGATTTTGCCCGAGACCGAAAAGGAAAAAAAGAAAGGGTTCATCAGCCGCAGTCTGGATAGAATGTTCAAGTCTTGGGAGAACGGCTATGCCAAGGTTCTCCAGGTAGTCCTGAGGAACAGGTGGCGAAGCGCGCTCGTCGTGGTAATCGCGGTCCTTCTTTTTGTGGCTAGCTTACCTATCGCTGGCCGGGTGGGTTTCGAATTCATCCCCACACTGGACGAAGGTAATATCAGCATCGAGGTCGAGCTCCCCGAGGGATACCGCCTGGAGGAAACCGCTGAGCTGATTTACACAGTCGAAGAAAGGATCAAGGCCCACGGCGAGGTCAAACATATGGTTTCCACCCTAGGGAAGCTGAGCGATGTGAATACCGGCACCAACACGGCCCTGATCCGTATAAAACTTGTGGATGCCGCCGAGCGTATCCGTTCTTCCAACGATATGGCGAATCTCTTCATCCAGGATCTGGCCGACATTCCCAATGCCAAGATCAGGGTGACCGCCCTCTCATCAGCCGGAGGGGGAGGAGCGGGAATCGATTTCTTCCTGATGGGCCAGGATGTGGATGTCCTGGAGCGAATAAAAGAAGAGGTCGTCGCAAGGATCAAGCCTACAGAAGGACTGATCAACCTGAACACCAGTTCAAGGGCCGGAAAACCGGAGATCACCCTGATCCCCGACCGACGGAAAATATCGGACGCAGGGTTGACCATCTCCGACCTGGCCTTCACTTTACGCAGTTCGATCGAGGGGATCATATCCTCCCAGTACCGGGAGGCCGGAGAAGAATACGACATTAGGGTCGTTTTGACGGACGAGTCCGTCGACACGCCTGAGAAAGTGGGAGACATCGTGGTGGCGGCGCCCACGGGAACCTACCGGCTGTCCGAGTTTGCCGATGTCCGGTTCACCGAAGGTTACAGCAGCATCCAGCACCGGGACAAATTCAAATCCATCGAATTCACCGGCGGGGCAGCGCCGGGAGTTCCGGTGGGAAACGTCATCGCCGGTATCAGGATGGCGCTCAACGATCTGGAGCTCCCCATCGGCTACAAGATCGATTGGGGAGGTTCGGCCCGAATGATCCAGGAGACCACCGTGGATATGATGAGGACCTTCCTGATTGCCTTTGTTCTGGTATACATGCTGTTGGCCGCCATTTTGGAAAGCCTGACCCAGCCCCTGGTTATCCTGGGGACGGTGCCCCTGGCTTTGATCGGAGTATTCCTGGGGCTCTATTTTACCGGGAAGACCATGAACGTCATCTCCATGATGGCCATCATCATGCTGCTGGGCATTGTGGTCAATAACGCCATATTGATGCTGGATTACACGAATATATTGAGACGGCAGGGGAAGAACATGCGAACGGCCCTGATCGAAGCCTGTCCGACCAAATTCAAACCTATCGTGATGGCCACAGTGGCCATCATCCTCGGCATGCTGCCTCTAGCCCTGGGGATCGGCGCATCGGGCGTGGAGATCCGCCAGCCCATGGGCATCGTGGCCATTGGCGGACTGGTCGTATCGACGGTGCTGACCCTGATCGTCATTCCCTCGATATTGAATCTGGGATCGAGATCGAAGAGATCGGAAAAGTCCAGTTGATCTGTCTCAAGGAGAATACCATGAAGAAAACACTCCTCCTAGCCATAGGCCTTTTTATTCTCTCCAGCTTGACGGTTGGAGCGGAAACCCATAACCTCCAGTCCTTCCTCTCTATGGTGGAAAAAAGAAACAGGGACCTTCAACTGGCCCAAAAGGAACTGGACCTGGCCCAAACGCAAAAAAAAGAAGCCTGGTCCAGAGCCCTGCCGAAAATATCCGCTCAGGGCAACTATACCCGCAACCTGGGAAGACGGTTCCTGTATATCGACTTCCCGGATTTCGAGACCGGAGAGACCACTCAGCAAAAGTTCCAGATCTCCTACTGGAATGAGTACGGATTCAACCTAGGAATCTCTCAGACCTTGTTCAGTTTCGATGTGGGGCAGGGCCTCAAAGCGGCCAAACAGTATGAGGCCTTGACCGATTATGCGTATGACGCGCAGTACCAGGCCGTGATGAGTTTTGCCAAAAAAGCCTTCTTCCAGGCCCTGCTCCTCAAGAAAGTCTGGGAGGTAAGCCTGGCCTCGGAGGAGAATGCCAAGGAAAATTACGAACTGGTGAAGAAAAAATACGATAATGGCTTGGTATCCCAGCTTCAGCTTTTGCAGGCAGAGGTTCGCTGGAAAAATATCCAGCCGGAGACCATAAAAGCCAAAAGAAATTATGAGCTGGTGTTGAATAATATGAAGACCTTTGCCGGGATTCCGGAAGAGGAAGAGATCGCTCTGGAGGGCAACTTGGATGCCTACCCCTCCGTGCCCGAAGAGGAATCCCTGGAGATGATCCTCGAACAGCGCCCGGATTTCAACGCCCTCCTCTGGGAAAAAGAGTTGAGGAAGACTGACGTCAAGGCCCGGTCGGCGGGGTTTTATCCTTCCCTGAGGGCGAACATCGTGCTGTACAATCTATCGGCTATTTCCGACCGGTTCAAACTGGAACGGAAGAATATCACCTACTGGATCGGCCTGACCCTTAATGTGCCGATCTGGGATGGCGGTCAGACGGCGGCACAAGTGAACCGGGCGAGGATCGAACTGGAAAAAGCCAGAATCCGAGTGGATAAGTCCAAAGAGGAAATACTTACCGAGCTTCAGAACGTCTATTTGAGGCTGAAGGAAGCCGACTCGAGAGTCGAAGCAGGAAAACAGGGAGTCAAGACCGCTGAGAAGGCTTTCCAGATCGCGGAGTCGAGCGCAAGGAATGGATTGGCCACCCAATTGGAGCTTAAGGATGCACGCCTGCTCTATGACCAGGCCATGTTGAATTATTATTCAGCCGTATACGATTATCTGGCTTCTTATTTCGACTGGGAACTTGCCACCGGAAGAGTAAAACGATGAGAGAAACGTCCAGAATTCACATTTTTAAAATAAGCGATGAATGTCCAGTTGAGATATTTCATCGAAACCACCGAAGTCAATGACTCAAAAAGCGACACAAATCTCCTGGAATCTCCATTTATTTCTTTCGTTTCGCCGCCTTGGCCCGAGCCTCGGCGAGCACGTCGGCGACAAGGACCGGTTTACCGCCCGTGGCCTTGCTTAGGTCGGCGGCGCTCATGAAGGCATATATCTCGATGGTTTCGTCCTGGGGAACTGGCGGCCGGCCTGTAGTAAAAAACAGAGCGATTGCCTTCAGCATCGGATCGTAGCTGTGGGCCATCGGCAGATACTCGATCTTTTTTTCGGCGAAGACAGTTCCGCCGTAGCTGTGCTTGCTGGAGCGAAGCCCGCGGACCGTCCCGATTCGTCCCCCTTCCCAGAGCCCCACGCAGAACTCGGTATCTTCCGTCTGGAAACGGCTTACCGCCCGGCAGCCGGTTCCCATGACGGTATAAAGGATTTCGACGCCGTGGACCCCGTACCAGTAAAGGTCGGGGTGGGTGGGCTCCAAAGAAGCCCAACTGAAGGTATCAGCACCTTTGATCGCACCTTGAGAACCTTTGCGAAGCTCCAGGGCCCCGGGGATCCAGCGGAGCGACGATGTGCTGAAAACAGGGACTTTCTTTGCCTCAGCTGCATCAAAGATGGCAATGACGTCCTCGAGGGAAGCGGCCATTGGCTTGTCGATGAACAACGGCTTGCCCGCTTCGATCACCTCGAGTGCCTGTCCCAAGTGCACGCGGCCGTCGTTGCTCGTCAACAGCACGAAATCGACCTGCTTCAACAGCGCTGAGATGGAATCGACGACGGAAACCTCCATTTCGCGCATATCCTGGATATAGCCAGGCACCCGGGAGGTGCTGGATTCGATGTCCCAGCTCCCTCGGGGGAAGGCGGCGACGACACGATAACCTCTGTAATCTTCGGCCGAGGCATTCCGGGCGTTGAGCGTGCGCGTGAAGGCCGGCGCGTGCGAGGTGTCGAGACCGATAATGCCGACCCGCTTTCCGGCCTCAGCCACGCTAACCATATTTGCGTTCTGGGGGGAGGGGGCAGGTCGGATTTGCGTGATCGCTGCCGCTGCCGGCATCAACATCAGGACTGTGGCTAAGGAAAAGATAAAGATGCCTCTCATGGTCATTCTCCTTTCGGCTCCCAGCCCGGTTCGTATTCGCGTTTCCAAAAACGCATTGCCTCATCATCATCCTTGATCCAGCCCGTCTTGGGGTCACAGATGAGCGTGCGACCCGTCCGCTGTGCGATATTCCCTAGGTGGATGAGCATTGTGCTTTTATGGCCTTCCTCAATCTCGGAAGCGGGAGTTTCACGGCCGCGGATGGATTCCAGGAAGTTCTGGGCGTGGACGAGATCGTAACTAAGACCCGGTCCGACCAACGAGACAGCCGGCGCATCGTCGGCCTCCGTTTCCGTTCGGACTTCCTTCCCTTTATCGTCATAGAGAGTGTATCCGTTGCCGGGATGCAGACGGAGGGAGCCGCTCTCGCCTTGAAACAGAACTCCGAATCCTTCGCCATATGATCCGACGGCATTGCAGCTCATCCCCTCCCAGGTCACCAGGACGCGGCTCGGGAACTCGAACGAGATCATCTGCGTATCGGGCGGCTGCCAATCATCGTCGGCGTAGTAGCGTCCACCTGCCGATGTCACCCGCGTCGGATAATCATCGCCGATCGCCCAACGGGCCAAATCGAGAGAATGAACGCCGTTGTTCCCGGCTTCGCCCGTGGCCCAGTGCCAGAACCAATGCCAGTTGTAGTGGACTACATTGTCCCGGTAGGTGACCCGGGGGGCCGGTCCCTGCCAGAGCTCCCAGTTGAGCCACTCCGGCACCGGCGCCGGCCGGCCTACTCCGATCGGCCTGCGCGAGTTCGCATACCAGCAGCGCACATAGTGGAGCGGACCGATGGCGCCCTCCTTCAGTCGGCTGATCGCCTGCTTGATCTTGCTCCAGGAACGGCGCTGGTTGCCCATCTGGCAAATTTTTTTGTTCCTGCGCGCTGCGGCCACGAGCATCTCTCCCTCGGCGGGATTGTGGCTGCACGGCTTTTCCACGTAAACGTGCTTGCCAGCGTCAAGCGCTAGGATTGCCGCCGGGGCGTGCCAATGATCGGGGGTGGCGATGACGACGGCATCGAGCGAAGGATCATCCAGGGTTTTGCGGAAGTCCTCCAGCCCCGTCGGCCGGCGGTCTTGGAAAGCGTCGACGGCTTTCACCGTCCTGGCAATCGCTCGCCTATCCACGTCGCAAATATAGATGACATGGGCATCCTTGAGGCGCGCGAAAGTTTCGGCCAGAGCATGGCCGCGGCTGTTCACTCCGACGACCGCGATCCGAAGGCGTTCGTTAGCTCCCCGTGCATAGCGAAAATCCAGCCCGCCGAGGATGCCGAATCCAATGCCTGTAACCGCCGCCTGCTTCAAAAACTCACGCCGATTGGTGGTTCGTATCATCTCTCTCTCCTTATCCCGGGAAAGTCCATATAAATTCGGATACTCCCTACTGACATCCTGGGATGAGGGTATCACACCGAGCCAAGAGAGGTCAATGACTCCAAAAGCGACACAAATCTCCTGAAATCTTCTGACCATCAAGTGTAAGCTAGACACCTCCCTTTTCGATCGTGAAGGACGATCCCGGGGACAATAAATTCATCGAGCGCGACGTCACTCTCGAGGCAGATTATATTATAATGGGGAAAAAAGTCCTCAATGCTGTCGGCCAGTACAAAGGGGTCGAAATCTTATCGCCTCAGGAATTTTTGAAAATCTTTTTGTAGGCTGTGCTCGTCTAATACGAGCAATAGCTTTCCCATCTGTGCCGGTTTTGCAGCTTTGATTTCCGATATTTTTTATAGGGTGTCAATTTTTTATTGAATGAAAGCGTATATCATAATGGAGAAATACAATGGCAAACGTGCTTTTGGGATTGGCATTGGTGTTCGTCGGTTTATTCGTTATCCTCTCCATAATGATCGTGCATGAGGTTTCCAAGAAGGGAGTCAAAATCAACTTCTTTTTATTGAGGCTTTACATCATCAAATACATCCAGCAGTATAAGCAGATTACCAAACAGGAGACTGGCAAGGTCGGCCCCCTTTATTATCCCTGCATCATATCGGTCAACCTGGCCTTGGTGTGTGCCATCGTGGGCCTAATATTGAGGTGATCATCACAGCGCTTCTTTGAAATTGGGGCCAGCGTCCCCTGGCAACTTTATTCTGAAAGGTGGGCTTTTTTGAACAGTTATCTTGAAATGGAAGGATTAGGTACCAAAGTATCCTATCCCCAAATTAATTGACCCCTCCGTTCGGCTGTGGTATAGGAATGGTTGTGGGCAATAAGGATCCGATGGTCGATAGGACCATCAAGCACTACAAAATTGACGAGCTCCTGGGCAAGGGAGGAATGGGGGCGGTCTACCGAGCTCAGGATACGAAGCTGAACCGTCCGGTCGCCCTGAAAATGCTCCATGCCGACCTGACGGCCGATCCCGACAGGCTGAGAAGATTCATGTTGGAAGCCCGCGCCGCCGCCTCTATCACTCACCCCGCTATCGCCCAGGTCTACGACATCGATACCGTGGATGAGACCACCTTCATCGTCATGGAATTCATCGAGGGACAGACTGTCGGCCGGTTGATCGCCAAAAAAGAGCTGGATCTGCTCGGTTCGGTGGAGATAGCCCTCCAGGTCGCCGAAGGCCTGGCCAAAGCCCACAAGTCCAAGATCATCCACCGCGATATCAAGCCCGAAAACATCATGATCACCCGCGACGGTCACGCCAAGCTTTTGGATTTTGGCCTGGCCAAGCTGCTCGAGCCTTCTCCGGACGAAGACCGGACGCTCACCTTGCTGGAAGATGCCCCCACCAAGACCCTTCCCCAGACCACTGCTACCGGGACCATCATGGGGACCATGTCCTACATGAGTCCGGAACAGGCCAGAGGGCAGACGCTGAGCTATCCCTCGGATGTCTTCAGCCTGGGAATCGTCCTCTATGAGATGGTCACCGGCGAGCTGCCGTTCAAAGGCGCCAGCCCGGTCGACACCATGCACGCCATCGCTTTCGAAGAAGCCGCTCCGGTAACCACCATCCGGAAAAATCTGCCTCCCGAACTTCACCGGGTCATTTCCCGCTGTCTGCGGAAACGCCAGGAAGATAGATATCCGGAGGCTGCTGAACTGGCCGTCGACCTCAAGCGTCTAAAAACGGATATCGAGTCTGGCGTGCGGCGGCCGGCCACGCCTGCCCTGAGGATCGACGAGCTGAAGCACTGGCTGAGGACCAACCTGCCGTTGGGACCCGCCGGGATCGCCATTGCAGCCCTTGCCATCCTCATCGTGGCCCTGGTCATTTTCACCAACATTCGATGGGTGAACCTCTTCTGGATCGGTATTATCGCGCTCATCATTTATCGCCGCGTCAGAAACCGGAAAAGCGATATGTTGAAAAAATTCGTTTCCAAGGTCTCCAAGATGAATACGGTTCGGGCTGTCCGTATAAAGGAGGATTCGATCACAGTGGTCGTGGACAAAGCCCAGGCCAGCCTTTATATCCGCATAAACAGCATGGTGGACGACATCAACAAGAAGCTCTACTTCGGCCGGCATCTGGAAGTCTCGGTGCGGGATGACCTTCCCGAAGAAGAATTCCAGCGCATGCTGAGAGAGACGGGCATCGCCTATGTCCGTGACGACGTCATCCTCAAGCCCCATTCATAAAACGGTACCCGTTAGGCGTCGCGCCGTTCGATTCAGAGAATTCCCCCCAATGGCCTTTCCCTGGCTTCGCCTTGTTGCATTTCTGCTCAGGCTTCGTAACGGAGAACGTCCGCAGGATTGGTCCGTGTGGCCCGAAGCGTCTGGAATGAAATGGTGAGAAAGGCGATGCATAAAGTACCGGCCGCAGCGATGAGAAATGGCCAGGGCCGGAACGGCGCGCGGAAAACGAAAGCCTGAATCCACCGGGCCATCGCAAAATGGGAGCAGGGCCAGGCGACAAGATTAGCGATAAAGACCCATTTCAAAAAGTCGACCGCAAGCAAAGAGAATATCTTTTTTTCTCCGCTTCCCAAAACCTTCCGGATAGCGATTTCCTTTCGTCTTTGTTCGATGGAGAAGGCTACGAGTCCGATCAGGCCCAAACAGGCGATGAAAATGGCAAGGCCGGCAAAGATGCCGATGTTTCGCATAAAATTCCTGTCTCTTTCGAACTGGCGGTCGAACGTCTCATCCAGGAAAAGAGAATCGAACCGCCTCTCGGGATAGATCTCCTTATATGCTTTCTCGATTTCGGAGAGAGCCTGGGCGGTCTGTCCCGGGGCGATTCTTGCCATCAATAAATAGCTTCGTCGAGTGTTGAACAGAAACATCATAGGCTCGCTCGACTGACGCGGTGTCATGTAGTGTATGTCTTTGATAACGCCGATGATGCGCTTAGGAATGAGGTTCCCTTCCTCGTCCACGATATCGAGCTTCCTGCCGATCGGATCCTGGTCTGCGGCCGTGTAATTCGCCTTCCTGAGAAGAGTTTCGTTGACGATAATGCCGTCGGTGAGGTCTGTGGGGTGTTCCTGCGAAAAATTCCTTCCCCGGAGAATGGTGATTTCCAGCGTTTCGAAGAGGTCCTCATCGATATGAATACGGGTAGCCGTGATGTTGGAGGGCCTCGTGAATCCTTCTGGGACGATTTCCATCCGGTTAAAGTCGGGCCCGGGCTCCGCATCTATTCTTCCCGCCGAGAGAATGGACGGCATGGTCTCCAGCCGCTGTTTCAAAAGGTCGTCTCCATCTCGCACCGGACTAAAAACGACCAGAACCTGTTCCCGGTTGTATCCCATGTCCATGGATTTGAGGTATTTGATCTGGGAGAGGACCACAAAAACACCGACCAGAAGAGCCGTGGTTACGGCGAATTGGAAGACGACGAGCACCCTTCGCAGAGCGATTCCTTTCTTGCCCGTATGCAGTTCTCCTCTCAAAACATTGACCGGTTTGAAGGAGGAAATCACAAAAGCGGGATAGACCCCGGAGAAAATGCCGATAGCGACAGCGACAAGAAAAAAAAGGAAGACAAGGAATAAATCCTGACTGGGGTTCAGCGTGAGCTCCTTGTTCAGGATGGTATTCAGGGAAGGAAGACTGAAATGGACGATGGCGACAGCCGCGATATAGGTGAATACGGACATCACTACGGATTCGCCGAGAAACTGAGAGATAAGCTGGCGGCGGCCCGAGCCGACGACCTTCCGCATCCCCACCTCGCGAGCCCGCAAACCGGCGCGTGAAGTGGAAAGGTTGATGAAATTGATGCAGGCCACCAGCAGGACCAGGATCCCGATGACAGCCAAGGTGTACACGACAACGATGTCGTTTTTACCTGCGTTCAACCTGTCATAGAAATGGTCCGCAGAACCGAGATGGATATCCAGAAGCGGCTGGAGCCTGGGCTCGAAAATCTTGGGAAATTCGGTTTTTGCCGCCAGCGCTATCATTTTCTCCTCGGCGGCCCGCGGAGCGGCGTTTTTTATGAGCTTGACATAGCCCATCAGGGTGAGATTTTCGAAGTTATCCCACCAGACGGGATTCTGTTCCGGAATGAGTGCAACGACCATTCCGAACCGGATATGGGAGGTGGTCGGAGGGGGGGCGACAATACCGGCAACGAAAGATGTTTCTTCCAGAGCTCTGATGGCCAAGGGCTTGCCGATGGGGTCCCTGCTGCCGAAAAGAGTTTGGGCGGTTTTGGGCGTGAGGAATACGGCGCCGGGTTTACTTAAGGCCTTTCCGGAGTCCCCTTCCAGGATCTTGAAGTCGAAGACGTCAAAGAAATCCGCATCTGCGAGTATACATTCGGTTCTGATGATGGATCCTTCATCGGCGTTCCGGAAGTCCGTTCCCGGAGGGCCGATCTGCTGGTTTCCCCCGTATACGACCCGTGTGGCGTATTCCACTTCCGGTATTCCTTGTTTGAAAGCAGGGAGGAGGGGACCGGCGGTGATGGAATTTTTTGTGCCTCGCTTCACTCCTATGGAAAGGATCCTGTAGATCCGGTCGGCATCCTTATGGAACCGGTCATATTTCAGGTCATCCATGACATATAAAGTGATGATCAAGGTGACGGCCAAGCCTATGGCCAGGCCGGCGAAATTGATGAACGTATACCCTTTGTGCCTCCTGAAACTGCGCAGGGTGACCTTTAGATAGTTTTTAAGCATGATCGACCTCCAGTAGAGGGAATCTCCAAAGTATCTTGGGAATGATCTGAATATCTGTTTGAAGAGCCAAAAATTGGCCTTCCTTTTGCTTTCTGTGTGGAGGATGCGGTTATATATCTCGGTGTAATCGCCCAAAAGATTCGGCAAGTCCGTTTTGGGTAAAAGAAGACGGAAAACAAAATTCGCGGCTTTGGGCAATTTGAGCGATTTATTTTGCACTTTTCTCTCAGACTTTAGCTGTAGGGAGCACGACGCCTTTCCACAAGCGATCCTGGACCCGCTTCATTGCGGCCAGTGCTTTGTAGCCCTTGGCCGTCAATTTATAGAATTTGATGGCCTTGCCGCCTCGCACGGCCGTCGGCTCGCCGTAATAACTCATCAGGTATCCGTTGTGGTCGAGCCGTTTCAGCGGAACATAGATGGTGCCGATATCCAGGCATTTTCCGGTCATCTCCTTCAGCATATCCCGGATAGTGACCAGATAGGCTTTATCCTGGAGATGATAGATGGTCAGCAAAATTTGCTCTTCCGTGCGGGTTAGTGTTTTCATGACGAATCCTTTTTTTACTATTTCCTTGAAATTATCAAAGTAATCACTGGCATTATAGACTATTTCTTTGATAATTTCAAGGTTATTTTTTTATGATTTCAATCTGTGAGGATGAACATATGTGGAAGGGTTTCGAGGAGTGAAATAGAATGTGGTGTTTGGTGTTCGAATGCGGACATAAAGTGTAAAAGAATCGGACAGACAAGATTTTTAGGCCCGAGAAAATTCCCTGAAGCGGAAATGGTATATTTTTTGCTTGTTAGAATCACGACGAGTGGATTTTGAGGAGGCATAATGCGTCGAAACATCATTACGGCAGCAATAGGGATATTGGTAGGGAGCCTGTTGGCCATTGCCAGTCTGTCATTTTCGGATGATATTCATGAATTCGCTCAGAAAGGGGATTTGAATGAGGTCAAGGCCCTGATCGAAAAGGATCCTGATTTGGTCAATGCCAGAGACAAAGACGGCCGCACCCCTCTCCACTGGGCCTGCCGGGGAGTTCATCTCGAAGTCGTGAAGTATCTCGTGGAAAAAGGGGCTGATGTCAACGCCGAAGACAGCAACAAAATCGTCCCCCTTCACAGCCTGGCGACCCGGAACAGTGCAAAAGCGATAGCGGTCCTGCTTGATAACGGTGCGCATGTCGATGCCAAAGACTACGGGGGGGGCACGGCTCTCCATTACGCTGCCATGTCCGATGCCTCCGATGCAGTGGAAATTTTGGTGGCAGCAGGCGCGGATATCGAAAACCGTGAGAATTACAGCCGTACCCCGCTCATCCTATGCGCCCGGGAAAGGGGAGGCCCCCGCACCATTAAGGTTCTTCTCGAAGCCGGAGCCGACGTCAATGCCCGGGATAAGTTCCAGGACACGGCCCTTAATTTGGCCTCCTGGCGGGGCAAAAAAGAGGTCGTCGATCTACTTCTGGATGCGGGAGCGACGATTCCTTCTAGAGGCCGGGATGTTCGCTATCTTTTTTCCGAGGCCGCATCCCATGGCCTAGGCCGGCTGTTCGATGCCATCGCCAAGGCAGGCGGGGATCCCACGTTCAAGCTGTCAGATGGAGGAACGCTGCTGCATGCAGCCGCTGCTGGAGGCTCGGCCGAAATCATCGAGATCCTGATCGGCAAAGGTCTGGATATCAACCAGAGAGACAACTACGGATGGACGCCCCTGCACTATGCCGCAAGGGACGGCCGGGTCGATGCCGTAAGGCTTTTGATTGCTAAAGGAGCTGCTATCGAAACACGCACTATCATGGGACAGTCGCCTCTAAATGTCGCCGATGAGATGAAGCAGGGCAAAGTGCATGCCCTTCTGATAGAGAAGGGCGCCGAAGACAAGCCCATCCAATTTCCTGTGCTCGAAGGAGACTACATGGGGCAGAAGCCTCCCGGGGAAAGTCCGGAACTTTTCGCTCCAGGAATCGTCTCTTCCATCTGGGGACTTCATTCGGCCGCTGCCTTTTCGCCCGACGAGAATACGGTTATGTGGGCGCCCATGATAACAATTCCGGGTCAACTCTATTCCACGGGAGGGATCTTGATGTCAGAACGTAAGAACGGCCGCTGGACCGCACCCCAGTTTACCCCCTTCAGCGGAGATAAGGATGGAGATGTCCCCTTTTTCGCCCCTGATGGAAAGCGAGTTTACTTCATGTCCGCGCAGGCTCTGCCTGGAGTTCCACAATCCGGCAAGGAGCGGATCTGGTATGTGGACCGAACCAAGGATGGCTGGTCCGAGCCGAAGGTGGTGGATGCTGCGGTCAATGACTACTCCCACCACTGGCAGTTCTCGGTGGACGCCGATCAAACCATTTATTTCAGCTCCAGTGTCCCCGAAGGTCTCGGCGAAGGGGATCTCTATCGTGCCATGTTCAAAGATGGAAAATGGCAGAAACCCAAGAATCTAGGCCCTCCTGTCAACACCGAAAAGGACGAGGGGATGCCTTTTATCGCTCCTGACGGCAGCTATCTGCTGTTTTCCCGGACTTACGATCTCTACATCAGCTACCGAAAAGAGGATGGGGAATGGACCGAACCCTTGAAACTGGAAGCCCCCATCAACTCATCCAGTCTCGATATATGCCCCTTGGTCAGCCCCGACGGAAAATATATGTTCTTTCTCAGCCAGCGGCGTGGCGAGAGCCATATCTGGTGGGTGGACGCCGGCTTCATCCAGAAACTCAAGCAGTGATGCCCTTTCTTTAGTGACAACACAAAAAATCTTCGCTATCATTTAGCGACTGTCCTCTGTCATCGCGGGCCACCTAAGGTGACGAAACAATCTGCCTTGCAGCAAACTTTAAGGCGATTCATCGTCAGGGTCGTAATGGGCGATGACCCGGGCGGCTTTCCAGGACCCGTTCTTCTGTTTCTTCAGCACGCGCAGCAGCTTTCCTTTCTGCTCGATGACTTCACCTGTGGCGATCATTTCGGCTACAACATCGAAATATCCCCATTCGAACGCCCAGTCGCCGATGATTTTGATCTCTTCCCAGCGGTGCTTGTATTTTTTTATCTTATAGGCCTTGCTGGCTTCTTTCTGCTCTTCCATGTAAGCCTTTATCGCTTCTATTCCGATAGTGGGCTCTTTGCCCGGTTCGAGAAGAACGCCGTCCTCGGTCCACAAGGACAGCAGCGTGTCGAAATCTCTGGCTTTGGAGGCCTCTATATCCTTGGCATGCAGCTCCTGGATTGCTGCTAGCGCCTCTGATTCATTCACTGTATCGTCCATTTGCACCCTCCGGTCATCAGCAAAAATCCCAATTAAAAGACCGAGAAAAATTAGCTAGAACATGAGTGAAGGTATTTCCCTGCACATTAGAGTTATACGTCATTCCTGTCACTTTAAAACATTCGCTAATTTTTACATAATCGATATATGCGACACAAATCCTAGGACATCTCAAGGCCGGTCACAACGAAACCGTTATCCAGTTTTATCTGAAGCGGATGGCGACGCCGACGATAAGCCGTTCAGGATAGATCATTGTCCCCCGTCTGTAATAGCGATAGGACATACGGTTACGGTCATTTTTATCCACAGTGATCACCACAGCATCGGCTCCCATTTTGGCTGCCTTTTTGCGGAGCTTTTTCTCGACGTAATAACGGCTCATCCAGGGTTCGGGCCTGATCCAGACCTCGCCCAGGTCGATGTGGCTCCTTTGAGGCCGGTTTTTAATGAGCATGACATGGCTTGGATGGGTGTGGGAGAATCGGGGTGTTTGTGGATAAAACTCGTAGCCGGCGTAAGAACGGCAGGAGGAGATCCCCGCCGTGATGATGATGAGTGTGCACAGGAGCGTCAGGTTCATCTTTTTTTTCATTTTCGACCTCCTTTCATGATGTTTTTTTCTCACTCCAATTCTTTCAAGAGCAAAAACCATACCAGGATTCAATAATCCGCATTCCATATCTAAAGTGTTGTTATTAATGGAATTAAAAGATAACGGATGGGAACACAAGAATTTCGTCTAAATTCCAGAATCAGATGATGGGGTTTATTGTCCTCATTTGAGGACAGAAAAAGAGTCCCCAGTTTGCGGCAATTTCTTCAGCCAGTCTTCCATGATTTCCAGATACTCGGGCGCGTAGTTTTGCCATTCCTTAGCGCTCCGGCTGTTTCGTTCTCGCATGCTTCCGGTTTTGCTTAAAATAATATTGTGGTCGGCGTTAGGGATAAGCTCCACTCTGAAATATTTGTTTCCCGCCTTCGTCAATGCCTTTTTGTAGGCATTGACACCCTGGATGGGATCGACCTGGGTATCTTTTTCACCGAAAAAAGCGAGAACCGGAATCGTGACTTTTTCGATGACATTCATTGGATCATAAAAACCTTCCTCATCAGGGGAATGAGGTTTCCAGTTCGTCTCGTCCCAGAGAGCGGAGACAAATCCCATTTTTCTCTGCACGGGATTGTCATATAGCGGTTTGGCGTGTTTTATGTACTGTTCGAAAGTCTCTGCATAAAAGAACTGAATAAAGTGGTTTTCGGCCTCGCTGGCCTCCTCTTCGGATAGCCCTGCGAATCTGAGCTGCCTGCGGATAAGATAGGCTGTCTGTTGGATGCCGTTCTCTCCCATGCACCCGACCATGATCATAAAAGAGATGTCATCGGTTTTTTCAAGCGCCATCGGGATCACGATGCCGGCCTGACTGATTCCCCAGACACCGATGTGGCTGGCATCGATCCTTGGATGGCTCTTGACATGGACGATCGCATCCAAAAGAACCTCGGCTCTTTCGGCTCTAAGGTGCTGCTGACTGAATTCACCGGTAGACTGGCCGAATCCAGGTTTGTCCCACATCAGCGTGGCATAGCCGGCCCGGAGGAAACATTTTTTCAGGGCATAAAAGTAGGTCCTGTATGCCGGACCGTCTCCATGAACCATGATGACCAGGGGATATTTCCCATCACCGGATGGAATCCTCAGTTCTCCCACGACCTTGAAACGTCCGGATTCGAAAACAACTCTTTCGGTATCGTGAGAGACCACCTCATCTGCAGCCCTGGCCTGTGAGAGGGGAATCAATATAAGGGCAAAAATGATTGCAATTGGAATTAGAGCCTTTTTTATCACCAAATTCTCCTTTGAGAGAAATTTGTATTATTATTAGATACGGAGATTCGGCCTGAAGAGTTCCACACGAAAAAAAGCTATAATACCCGAAAAAGGGGATTGTTTTTCAATCCGGTATCAAGGGTCAGCGTTTCGCTGCAGCCAGCTTTATGGCCGGCTTGTCCGCTGAGTTGGTCGGCAAACTCCCCTTTTTTGGTTCGATAATCCGCAAGGCTTTTCCAAAGAAGGTCCTTATTCTCGAATTGGAATTGTTTGGTTCTCAAGAAATGTTTGGTATATGAATCAAACAGACCCTGTGCAAAATCGCTCTGATTATTTGAGGTGGTTTTTGAACCATCCCGCGGCCTTGGAGACATGCTCTTCGGGAAGCTGATGTTCACTGTCGTAAAAAACGATCTCCTTGGATTCCCCTTCGATGAGG
This sequence comes from uncultured Eubacteriales bacterium, assembly GCA_964400735.1. Lineage (GTDB taxonomy): Bacteria > Acidobacteriota > Aminicenantia > Aminicenantales > Aminicenantaceae > CAYNVQ01. Next base: position 525,076 of record CAYNVQ010000002.1, read on the forward strand.
TCATATGAGGCCTTCGCCTCAGCAACTGTATAATTGACTTCATAGTCATTTCGTCCCATGAGCATCAACACTGGTCGTCCATTTATGGCTCGGATAAAATTATAAGGAGCTATGGCTGATAAATCAGGTTGATCAGGGAATATGGGGTGCATCAGCAAAGGTGCGACACACGCCGTAGTCACTTTAATGCGCGTATCTACGCCAGTTAAAATAAGAGACATTGTCCCACCTAAACTATACCCGATTACGCCGATTCTGTTCGGGTCGATCTCTTTTCTTGTTTCCAAATAATCGATGGCTCTGCGATAATCCACGACAGTTTGTACCACCATCTCACGCATTCGGTTTATCCAATGCTTGCGGAACAGCATGATTAGTGTGGATTGAAAATCGTTGAATATGATCCGCTCTCCATGATACTGGGCATCCAGGGCAAGGACGGCGAATCCCGCATCCAAGAGAGCTGGCGTCAGCAGATGTCCCTTGTGATAGCTGTCGCTACGCCAAAAATCTTCTTTGGACAGGGTCATCCCATGGATTTGCAGAACACACGGATAGGGAGGGGCCCCTGTCTTAGGTATAGCCAAATATCCTGGAACCCTGTAGTCATAGGCTCCTCTAAGCACAACTTTCTCCCGAACGAATTTTTCTTGATCCATTGTTTCGACGACAGCGGCATCGAGCGGAATATCTTTATCATATTGATAGAACTGAAGAATGGCCTGGAAAGCTTCATCTCCGAGGAGCATTTTTTGAAGTTCGGACAATTTGCTCTCTTGGTCTGCCAGGGCCGATATAGAGCAGATACAGAAAAACAGAACCGAAAGAAAAATCATGAGCAATTTTTTCATCCCTTGCCTTCCTTTACATCGAGATCATCCCTTAAACACAGTTCATTAAATCGGACTTTTCCCCCGAAGTCAAATCAAACATGTGTTGTAACAATCGATTTAACGTAGGCGGCTCAAAATCCTCGTCATTTTCCCTGCCCCCACCCGCTCACATCCTGCAATTAAACTATCACAGCCAATAAGGTGACTTCACCAATAGAGGGAAAGGCCCTCGAGGTATTTTTCGGTGGTGTTCCTGTTGTTTCTGATGCGGTCATATCTTTCTTTTATCAATTTCTTTTGCTTCTTTACACATTTTGCCAAATTTTTTTTCTTTTCTACGCCTCTCCAGATAAGATCTTTCGTAATATTCAGATTCATTGCGGATTTTTAGATAATTTCGATACCTTTTTGAACTCAATACTCCATTCCTGACTGCTTCAGTAACGGAACAGCCGGGCTCATCCGTGTGCGTGCAGTTTTTAAAACGGCAATTCTGAGCCAGGCCGGCGATATCGTTAAAAGTTTCAGCTAATCCCGCATCGACTCCAATATTACCCAATTCTCTCATACCAGGCGTATCGATAATCATTCCACCTTGTTCAAGAATGATCAATTGTCGACGAGCTGTCACATGCCTGCCTTTGCCATCTTTTTCACGAACAGCTTTGGTCGTAAAAATGTCTTTTCCAATGAGTTTATTTATTAAAGTCGTTTTTCCAACCCCCGATGTCCCCAGCAGACAATAGGTTTTACCGGATTTTAGTATCCTTCGAATTTTATCCAATCCTTCGCCGGTTTTGTTGCTGAACGCGACAATTTCATAAGAGGGATTCAGCCTTTTAATTTCAAAAATCTCTTGCTCCAATTTTTCATTTGAGATCAGGTCGCTTTTACTGAGCAGTATGACAGGCTCGATGTTGCCTTCATGGACCATGGTTAAATATCGTTCGAGTCTTCGTAAGTTGAAATCAAGATCGGCTGATTGCACGATAAATGCCATATCGATATTCGCAGCTATCGGTTGATATTCGATTTTTTTCCCTGCCACTTTTCTCTTCAACAGTGATTTTCTTGGAAATATTTTGTCAATAATGGCAAAAGTGTTTTCATTGAAGTATTGCACATAAACCCAATCACCGACTGCCGGCAAATCGAGATTGGATTCGGCACCGTACATTAACTTTCCAGCTATTTCTGCAGGAATCTCTTCTTTTTCATTTCTTATTATGTAGTTTTCTTTATTGACGGCGATAATGCGGGCTATGCAGTATTCAAGTGGCTTAGACTCACCTAGCCTCTCTTGGAACCAATCGATAAATCCCAAATCTTCTAATTTCATGATTAAATTTTTGCTCTTCAATTCTGGTGTATAGACCGTTCTTATTTAAATCTGACTTTCCTTCCGAAGTCAACCAGTAATGATCCATCATCAATGTCCAGAGCTTCTGGGACTGGATCCTGACAGCATCATGCGAGGGGGAGCGCCGATTCTTTTTGTCTAAATCACGCAGAAATGATCACTCGTGTTTGAGGGCGCTTACGGGGTCTGTGTTGGCGGCCTTAAAGGCCTGGAAGCTGGTGGCGAACCAGGCGATAAAAAGCGTGATCAGGCCGGCCAGGACGAAGACAAACCAGCCGACGCCGATGCGGTAGGAGAAGTTCTGAAGCCATCTGTTCATAGCGAAAAAGGCGACCGGCCAGGCCACCAGGTTGGCCAAAGCCACCCAGCGGAGGAGGTCCCGCGAAAGCAGCATCATGATTCCGGGCACGCTGGCGCCCAGCACACGCCGGATCCCGATCTCCCGCGTTTTCTGTTCGGCGGCAAAAGAGGCCAGTCCCAGAAGTCCCAAGCAGCCGATTCCTATGGCCAGGGCCGCAAACACGCTGAAGATGCGGCCGGTGCGCTCCTCATTCTGGTAGAGCGCGTCATAATCCGAATCCAGGAAGGAATACTCGAACGGATACCCCTTCATGTAGGTGTCCCAGACATTCCGGATTAGGCTCAGGGCGCGGGAGATGTCGCCCGGCAGGAGGCGGGCTGAGATGTAATTCTCCTGGGATCCCCATATTCCAGGCTGCGGCATCAATGCTCCCGGCCGCACCGAATGATGCAGGGATTCGTAGTGATAGTCCTTGACGACGCCGATAACGGTAAACGTTGAATCTCGACCAAAGGAAATGGTCTTGCCGATAGGATCATCCCACCCGATGACTTTGGCGGCGGCTTCGTTGATGACGATTGCTCTATTGTCGGTCGAAAACTCGCGGGAAAAAAAACGGCCTTCCGCCATCTCCAGCCCCATGGTTTCCAGGTAGCCCTCATCGCAAATACACATGTTGAGGGTGATGCTTTCATCCAAGCCTTCAGCCATGCAGCCCCAGTTGCTGAACGCCCGGCCTGGAGTCGTGTTTGATCCGGACACGGCACTGATTTCGGGAAGAGATAGGAGCTGGTCTTTGAACGCCCGGCTTTTCTCACCCAGAGAAACAGGCGTTTTCAGAACAACAACATGCTCCTTATCGAAACCCAGATTCTGGCTGCGCATGTATTCGGTCTGCCGTTCGACAACGAGGGTCCCGACCACAAGGAATATCGAAATGGCGAACTGGACCAGAACCAGCGCATTTCGCAAGGCGGAATTGCGGGATCCACTCTGATAACGGCCGTGCAGTACTTTGATGGGTCGGATAGAAGCCAGGAAAAATGCCGGGTAAGAGCCGGAGAAAACACCGAGAAATAGGGCCAATCCCAGAAGGGCCGGGATGACCGCAGGACCCTCCAGATAGGGCATGGAAAGGGCCCGTCCGGTTAATGTCCTAAAGGCTGGAAGCAGGATGTGGACCAGGGCTAAAGCCATAATGAGGGCTAGAAAGGAGGCGGTCAGCGACTCGGCCAGGAACTGGCGCAGCAGGGGACCACGGGTGGAGCCCACGACTTTCCGGATTCCCACCTCCCGCGCCCGATTGGCCGAGCGGGCCGTGGCCAGATTCATGTAGTTGACCGCGGCGATCAGAAGGATGAAGAGGGCGATCAGGAACGAGGCGGACACATAGGCCGCATTCCCGTTGGCCTCGAATTCGCCGTTCAGATCGGAGTGGAGGTGGATAGAAGTCAAAGGTTGAAGGTAATACTCCCAGTAGTTGCCCCGGGCCACCCATCCATCGTAGTCCTGACCGGCGGTGGTGTAGGTGCGGACGAGGTCTGGGAATTTGGCCTCGAAAGAGGCGGCCGAGGCTTCCTCGTGCAGAAGGAGGTAGGTCTGGAAGTCATTGGCGAACCAATTGGGGTTATCGAGGCGGTCTTTGTAGGTGTTGAGCGAACGTAGAAAATCGAAATGAAAGTGGGAGTTTGCCGGGAAGTCGGCCATCACACCCGAGACGCGAAAATCCAGACCATCGATGTTCAGGATGCGATTCAAGGCCTCTTCCCCCTGGAAGTATTTCCGGGCCGTCGTTTCCGAGATCACCACGGTGTTGGGTTCTTCGAGGGCGGTATCCGGATCGCCGGCTGTAAGCGGAAAGGTGAACACCTTGAAAAAATCGGCATCGGTGGAGCCTACTCTGTATTCATTGAAAATCAGGTCGCCGTACTTGACGGTCACACCTTCGAAGGAATCCTGGAAGCGGACAGAGCGCTCCACTTCCGGATAGTACTCCAGCAGGGTCGGCGTGAGGATGGCCGGGGTAGTTGTCTGCCGGATTTTGGTGTTGCCGATCAGGGCGCGCACAGCCACACGCTGGACACGGTCGGCCTTTTCATGAAAGCGGTCATAGCTGCGCTCGTAGCGCACGAACAGCAGGATTAGGATGGCGCTGGCCATGCCCAACGACAAGCCGAAGATGTTGATGAATGAGTAAGCCCTATGTTTGAAAAGATTCCTGAAAGCGACTTTTATGTAGTTTTTGAGCATTGCACAGCCCTCCTCTGGGAAAAGCTCAATAATAAAGACGGGAAGAAGGAAAGAAAGGTTTACCAAAAGAATTTTCAGATTATTCTTGTTCCCCGGCTTGATTGGATATTTTTCGCGCGGACGTCGATACTTGCATCCCTGTGAAGAATTTCTGCAGATCAACCGCACGACTTCCCGCTCTCGTTGTATCAGCTTATGCTCCTGGAATAAGTGCTCCTTGGGAACACTTGTGGCCACGGGGTTGGTCTCCTGAGGGAAGAAATCCTTGACAAAGCCCTTCAACTAACCAGGGACAAAAGGTTGAGAACGTACATAAATTGATCGTAGTGGTGGCGAACACCGCTACGCTAGAGGATATGTTTTTGCCTGCGTGCCATTCACCTTCTTCTTAATAGCTTTTTCCCCGCATGATAGGCAGGAGCCAGCCTTTCTCCCAAGCCGTAGTAGGCATACTCTGCTCCCGAGGTAAAAACCAGAGGACGGACTTTCTTCACGTCCGGTTTTCCGTTGGTGAGGCAGTCTTCGTTCACATGCACCTCTTCGATCTGTCCGATGCAAAGAACGTGGGTTTTGAAATCCACTTTCTGCACCAGCCGGCATTCCAGGTTGACGGGACATTGTTCTATCAAAGGTGCTGTTTTCAGCTTGGCATAGAACACGGTGAAACCGCAGGCGGCTACTTTATCGGTTTTTTCCCCCGATACCAGTCCACAGTAATCCGTTTCTGTTACCAGGTCTTCTGAAGGGATGTTTACCGAGAATGTCTGATTCTCCTCTATGCCCTTGTAGGTGTATCGTTCGCGCCGGATGGCAACGCTCAACATGGGCGGTGCAAGATTGGCGATTCCTCCCCACGCAGCGGTCATGAAGTTGGGCTCTCCGTCGACATTAGCACCGATCAGAAGGGCTGGCTTGGGATAGAGCAAAGTCATGGGGCCCAAAATGGTTTTTTTCATTTCCAAATCCTCCTTTCGTCTCTATTTCTGGGAGCCTTCAGAACCATTGGGCCAGAGACTCCTCAGCCAATCTTCCATAATTTCCAAATATCCGGCGCATAATTCTACCATTTTTTTGCGCTCCGGCCGCATCGTTCTTCCATGCTTCCGGTTTCGCTCAAGATAATCTTGTCGCCGGCGTTGGCGATGAACTCCACTCTAATGTTTTTGTTGCCTGCTCTGGCCAACGCTTTTTTGTAGGCACTTCGGCCCTGGACGGCGTCGACCTGGATGTCATTTTCAGACATTACTTTTCCGGGTGAGCGTTCGCGGCCCCCATATAGCTAGGACCATTACGGCCGCAAAGGCTGTGATCGGCCCGATGATACGCGGATCATAATGGGAGCCGTTGTTCGGAAAGAGCAGCCAGCTGACATTCACCATGGCGTGACAAAGAGCCGTGGCAAATACACTCTTGCCCGCGTTGTTATAGATCCAAACGAGAAGGACACGGCTCGCCACAAAGTTGAGACACTGCCAGGCGATCCAGGTCAGAGACCTTTCAGCCTGAACAAGCGGCACGATATGCCATACGGCCCATACCGACCCCAACAGCATGCCGGATTGGAACGCGTTCCATCGGCGCAGCAAAGGTTCGAGAACATATCCCGACCACCCCAGTTCTTCACCCAAAGCGGCGATAAAGGACCCGCTGAAAATAAGCAGTACAGCCAAGCCCGGGAATTGGGGGATGGGAAGCGGCAGCCTCAACAGGCGCATCAGTCCATAGGCCAAGAGCGAGATATCAGGCATGAGAAGAACGGCAGGGATGTACCACACCTTCGATCTGATCCGTCTCCAGTCGAACGACCTTTTGAGCAACGCGGCCGCACCGGTAGCCTTATTTTCTTTATAAACGAGAATCGAAGCTGCCATAAGCGGGCAGAACATCATGAGTGAACTGACTGGGAGTCCTGGGAATAGTTGCAAAGGAGTGATAGCCCCGATCAACCAGAACGGAATGGAAAGAGCGAAAACTAGAAAGAAAAACTTCAGAGGCGACCTTTTTTTTATGCTGGCCGGGGTCGACATGACTGTGCTCCTCTCGCGTTTCCCCATCGTATCATTATCCATTTCATTTGGCCACCCGAATCTCTTAAGATTCGAATAACCAGAACGGGGTATTTCCCGCCGTCCAAAAAAATTCGTGAAGCAACACCGGAAAATTTCGATAGAGCAGATTGTATTTGTCCCTTTTCATTTCTCTTCAGCTTATGTATAGTGGTTCACTTATGTAAATGGAAACAGAGAGGATCATGGACAGCGATAAACGTTTGACCAAAGGGGTCAAGATCCTTTTGGGCGATCCCAAAAAAGCGATTTTGAAGCTTTCGGCCCCCATGATGCTGGCCATGCTGCTTTCGGCTGTGTACAACATCGCAGACGGCATCTGGGTGGCAGGATTGGGTGCCGACCAGCTTGCTGCCGTGGGTCTTTTCTTTCCGTTCTTTATCATTATCGTCGCTCTCGGGGCAGGAATCGGCGTGGGGGGGAGTTCAGCGGTTTCCCGCCGAATCGGGGAAGGAAATAAAAAAGTGGCCGAAAACACGGCTGCCCATACCTTCGTTTTCGCCATAGGGGTCGCTTTGGTGATCAGCATGGCCGCACTTCCTTTTACGGGGAGACTGTTCCGTTCTCTCGCTGGAAACGGAGAGGTGGGCCGCATGGCCGCCGATTATGCCCGGGTACTTTTTGCCGGGGCTGCCGTACTCGTCTTTTCCCATATCGCCGGTGCGATTCTCAGAGGTGAAGGGGCGGCCAAGAAGGCGATGTATGGAATGGCTCTCGGTTCGTGCCTGAACATCGTTCTCGATCCTCTATTCATCTATGGATTCAAGCTGGGAGTGGTGGGAGCTGCCTGGGCCACCCTGATTTCCATCGCTATATCCGCTGCCTTATTCAGCTACTGGCTTTTTGTCCAGAAAAAGACTTATCTTCGCATCACTTTTAGGGATTTCAAGCCCGATATGGGAATATTGAGGGAGATTCTCTCGGTAGGGTTTCCTTCCTCCCTGGCCCAGCTTTCCATGTCCGCCGCTATGATCGTCCTGAACGTGGTGGTCATTCAAGCCGGGGGGACAGACGGTGTGGCGGTGTTCACCAGCGGATGGCGCATCGTCATGTTGGGGACCATCCCTCTTATGGGAATGGCCACGGGAGTGGTTTCTGTGACCGGGGCGGCTTTCGGGGCCAAAAACAAGGAGAAACTCAGAACCGCCTTTTTGTACGCGGTTAAAATCGGGGTGCTCATCGAAATGTCGGTGGGAATCCTGGTAGCCGTTTTCGCCAGTCCCATAAGCTATATTTTCAGCTATTCCAAAGAGGCCTCCCGCATCCAAGAGGAGCTGATCGTGTTTCTCAGGATTACGGCCATATTTTATCCGGTGGTTCCTCTGGGCATGCTCACCTCGGCCATGTTCCGGGGCATAGGGAAAGGCACGCGGTCCCTGATCGTGACCATCCTGCGGACGATTATCCTCCAGGTGCCCATAAGCTATCTGCTGGGAATCACGCTTGGATTGGGGCTGAACGGTGTGTGGATGGGAATAGTCATAGCCAATGTGACCGCAGTTTCGGTCACTTTTTCGTGGGGAAAATACACGGTCGAACACGTGATAGATTCTGAGAAACGGAAGCACGAAATTAATTCTCTTTCTCCTTCGGCTTGAGCTTGAAAGCTCTGGGTCCACACTATCGGGATCTTATTCTTCTTTTTTAGCGGGTGCGTAGGATAGCTCCTTCTGAAACTTGGCCGTTTTTTGTTCTTGTTTTCGCACGTATTTCATCATCTTCTCGACGTATGTGTTGGCCTCCTTCCCCAAGGCCTTCCACATCTTCACATTTTCTTGCTCAAACTCTACTGCAGTTTTTGCGGTTGCGGCCATCACAATCATCGGATTATCGGTGCCCATCATTCCCCAGTAGAAAGCCCAGGTCTGGACGATCTCTTTATCTGCCAAAAAGGCCCTCCATTCATCCCATAATTTGTTTATTTCATCATCATATCCGGGTTCAAAATAGTAAATGTCGAAGAAGACAAAATTATTCTCTTCTGGTTCACTCTCCCCTTCTTCCGCGATCATCGAATTCTCCATATCCAGCGCGTAGACACACATCCGGGAAGTTTCGTAAGTTCCCTTAAAGGCGTCCATTACTGCTTTAAATTCTTCTGGAAACTCCTCTAATAGTTTGTTGGACGTCGCCATCATTTTGTCGATTTCGGCATAATTCTGTAGGGGTATACTCCAGTAAACGTGGTTATCTCCTGTCCAATAAGTATTGATTGGATAGGCAAATTTATGTTCCTTCATAAAGGCGATCCATTTCTTCCCAGCCTCGTAGTACTCGGCCTTCATTGATGGCTTGACCAGCTCATCGATGACCATAAACAACTGATTCTGCTTCTCTGGCGCTTGTCCATTCATTGCCAGAGGCAAGAGACCCAGAATAAGGCAGGCCGCCAAAACGCCGGAAATTTTAGATTTCATAATCCCTCCTTTAAGATTAATTTGCAGAAAAAAAAGGGAAAGCCTGGATGATTGTTTTTTCTTGAGTTTCCTCTTTTTCCCCTGATCAAAAACTATAGAATTGTTTCCCACATGTCAAGGTTAATCATTTCTTTTCCTCCTTCGGTCTAAGCTCCATGCCGATCTGCTGGAACAGGCCGAGTAAATCGGTTTCTTCCCACACTTTGATAACCTTTCCCTTATCGAGTTGAAAAATTCTGATGGCGCTCAATTCGATTTTGTTACCTGTCACTGGTATCCCCTCGTGCTCTCCCAGATGAGTGCCATGCGCTGTCGTTCTGACTATAACCTTGTCTCCTCTGGCCAAAATTTCCTCGATAGTGTGGACAAGATCCGGGAAGACTTGGTAATACATCTTTTTTGTTTCGATTTCATGGTCCAGGGACAAGGGCTCACCAATCCCAGATGGGGAGAAGAAAACGGCGTCTGGAGAAAAGACTTGATCATATATGCCGAGGTTCCTTTTATCTATCGCTGCGAAGTAATTGCGTATCAATTCGATATTCTGCTCCTCGACTGCCGCCTGGGCTTTCGTCGCTTCAAACTCTGCCATCGCTTCTTTGTTCTGGCAGCCGGCCAGAAAGCACAGAATCAGAGCCCAAGGTAAAATCATATTGAGCTTACTCATGTAATCCCCTCCAAAGTGAGAATGGATATTAGAGTTTGGATGGGGAGTTATTCTTTTTCTGATGGTGGCGGAGGAAGCGGATTGTTGTCATTCCAGATTTCATAGACACATTTCCAATTGCCATCGGATTGACGTTCGTAGACGATTAGCCATTTAATATTATATTTGGTTGGCTCCCCTCCATCCCGTGGAGTCATCGTTCCGGTGTCTGTACCACGTGCCACTGCCACATCTCCATACACAGATACAGTGTCGATTTCGCTACTATCGCAATATTCTTCAAATTCCTCTCTAGATTTTTTTAATGATGATAGAATGGCTTCTTTTCCATTTACAATCGGCCCGTCCGGTGGCATCTGAACTGCGTTTTCTGCGTAGAAGATAGATACAAGCTGGTCAAAGTCGCCGGCATTATACAGGGCGAGCCATTCATCGTTCAAAGCACCGATCGCTGCTCTATCAGCTTCGACATCCACAGAGGGCTTTTCAGCCGTCTCTTCACTCTGCTTGCAGCTAAAAGTAAAACAAAGCAGAAAAACCAAAGGAAGAATCATCAATAGTTTTTTCATCCCTTACCTCCTTTTTTAATGAGAATCCCGAATGATGCAGCTACTGAATACTCAATTCGACAGCGGATGTCAACTCGAATGTAATAATGAGAAGTTTCGATCTTTTCGTTCGTCGTTTTTTGTATTGAAAGATATGAAAAGATCTCTAGTCTCAATTCTGAATAATGTGTGTAATATGATTAATTTATGCACATAGGAGACGGAGATGAGGACCAATGTCATGATCGGAACGTTCTGTATTTGCCACAACCTGACTCTTCTGCATGATGACCAGGATTTCACCCCCCTTGTCAAGCACCTGAAACTGAAGGTGATAAAACTATAGCTGCAGTTTATTTATTTAAACTGTAGGCGGTCTTGAACCAGTCCCTGACCTCCTCATCGATATCCTCCAAGGAAGCAATCGCAAATCGATGAGTGATCCTGTCTCCTTTTGCCAAGCCCCCGGTGTCGATCAGCTTTGCGCTGAGGGGTTTTTCCACATTTTTGAGCGCCAAGCCGAGATCGATTCGAGTCTGGGTAGTGGGCTTGATTTCCGCGAACACGTTCTTCCGATAGAGGGGAACTATGGTCTTGGTCGGGCAGATCTTCACATCCGGCCCCAGCGTCCTGGCGATCCGGATGAGCTCATCGTGGATAGGCCGAAGTCGGATCTTTGGACCCGAATACATGGCCTCTACAAGACCAGGGACTGTTTTGAGGTAGGATTCAGGGCTGGCTAATACAGAGCTCTTCCCGGCGGCGCCGTCGACTATCAGAGAGACCGTCGTCCCCCCAAGTTTGTATTCGGTCTTCAGCCAGGCCCTTTGTTTCTTTTCATCGGATGGCCCGGATTCCCTGACAATTTTGATCCATTCGTCCAGAGACCTTCCGGTCTTCTCGGGCAGATTCTTGATGATGGCCTGGATCATGGAGACCGCGGGATGGACACTGTATAGGTTCTGATTCGAACTGGAATTATGTTTTTCTTTCATTCGTATCCTTTTCCTTATACACCCGTTTAAAAATTTATTTCTCTGTTTCCTTCGGCTTTTGCTCCGTGCCAATCTTCTGGAACAGGCCGGGTAAATCGGGTTCTTCCCACGCCTTGGTGATCATTCCCGTATCGATTCGGAAAGTCATGATTCAGATGGTCTCGGGGAAAACGGCCAGCTCCTGGGCTTTGATCCGGGAATCGAAACCGGTAGCACAGCGAACCCGGGTTCTTGCTTATCGGTCAGCAGCTTTACTCGAGAATCTCTTCCTGTCCTTTTTACAAATGATCTGGGCCACGTTCCTTCCCGACATCAGGGCCGGGGGAAGGCCTCCTCCGGGTTCGACCCACTGGCCGATCATGTAGAAATTCTTCAAGCCAGGAAGAGTTTTATTTATTCTGAGCATCATCGTCCCCGGCCCCGGATTCCAGCCTTCAATGCTGCCCTTCCAGTTGCCGGTGTATCTGATCAGAGACGAGGGGGTAGAAACGTCTGTGACTTCGACATTCGATTTTATGTTCCCGAATCGCTCCTCCAGAGCTTCGATGACCTCGTTTACGATTCTTTCCTTTTCCCGTCTGTATTTCTCCCGGTCGTTCTTCCTGAGGTCCACCCAGAATTCATAGTTGTAGGTACCGAGCGTCACGGTCAGGCTGGTTTTCCCTTCGGGCGCAAGCGTGGGATCAAAGTTGAAAATCCTGACATGAAGGTATTCATGATGTGCGCTCTCATCCACTACGATGGGTTTTTTAGGAGGAAAAACCAGAGAGTGAGGCTCGTTATCGAACATTCTGGAAACTCCGAGTGAGACAAACACGAGCGATGGGAAGACCCGCAGCTTTTTGCTCTGTCCGCTGTAATACTCACGCAGTTTTTCATCGACATATTTTCCGTCCAGCATCTTGAAGATTGTGCTGTATCCATCGGCCGCGGATATGACGATGTCGGCCATATGAGTGTCACCGTTTTCCAGCCTTATCCCTTTGGCATGGTCGTCTTCAACAATGACCTTTTCCACCCTGGAGTTATACTTGACTTTTCCCCCCAGGCTTATGTATTTCTTTTCGATCAATTCGGCGAAATTGAGGGAGCCGCCTATCGGATATCCGGCCGATCTTTTGTGCATATACACTAGAGTCATGAGGAGAAAAAATACAGAGCTTTCGGACAAAAACATTTCCAGGATAGTCCTGCCGAGCAGGGGATTTTTACATCTGCCCGCAAACTCCCGGGCAGATGTCTTTTCCCACTTCCTGAAAGTCCCGAAATAAGGGAGCATCTTGAACATCATCTTCAAGCCGTCCAGAGGATTCATCACCTCAGGCGCTTTATCCAGACCCATCTTAAAAGGGAGAAATTTTCTTACTCCTCCGATAAAATCTTCGATGACATCTTTATCTTCGGGGGCCACCTTCTTCATTTCTTCTTCTAATTTATCCACGTCTGTGAAAATGCGGAGTGCGCGTCCTTCTTTATCCTCGATTTGGAAAAATACTTCATGGTCCACGAAATCCAATTTCTCCATATCGATGAGCTCGTTCCACAGATCGTAGAAGGGATCCGAAGGCGAAGAACCGACAAGCCAGTGAATGCAGAGATCGAAAGTATATTCTTTTCTTTTCCAGGCAGTACATAATCCGCCGGGGATATCGTGCAGTTCGAAGATCTCCGTGTCATAACCGTTCATTTGGAGATAACTGCCTGCGCTTAAGCCAGAGATGCCGGCGCCTATAATGATCACTTTTTTGTTGTTCATGTCTTAATTCTCCCGATTGAAGTTTTTATCATTTCTCACCATTTTACCTTTTAATCTCCTCGGCCGCCATCTGGGGTTTATATACGCTCCACATCTCATGGGTGATCTTCCACGTATCATCCGGCTGCAGCTTAAGAATCCTCAATCCGTGTCCGCAGCCCATCATCGGCTCCCCGCCGGCTTTGGGAGTCACCGTCCACTCGTAGGAGTAATGATTGAACGCCAGATCCCTGGCCTCGACGAATTCCTCATCGCTGTAATGGCTGAAGTGCACGGAGAAATTATTCAGGAACTCGCTGAACCATGCGGAGAGAACGGCGCCGGTTTTAGGCGGCTCTGTTGGAGGAAATAAGACGGCATCGTCGCTCAAAACGCTGAATACTTCTTGTATGTCGCCGTGGTTCATGGCCATTACCATAGTTTCCGTTATTTCTCGAATGTTTTTCATCTGACTTTCCTCCTTAATTATCCATAAGTTAGTTTGGACGGCTCGAGCTCTATGCCGATCTGTCGAAACAGGCCGGGTAAATCGGTCTCCTGCCGCGTCTCGATTATCCTATCTTATATTTTATCGATTCGGAGAATCCTGATTCACGCGTTCTCGAGGGCGTCGGCCAACTCCAGGGCTCTGGATCTGACGTCGAAACCGAGGGCGCAGCGGACGGTGCAGGCGGCGCAGTCCCTGCAAGCCAGAGTGTCTAAACTCCAGCCTCTCAGTGTCTCCAGGGCTTTGAGCGGCTTTTTATGGCCGATGGCGTACATATAGGCGCGCATGAGTCCCGGGATTTCCAGTCCGGCCGGACATTGGTCCTGGCACTGCCGGCACTGCTGACAGAACAGCCCCGCAAGTTCGAGACTCGTTCCGATTTCGAGGTCGCGGCTTTCCTCTGGTGTCAATTTCAGATCCTCCATGACAGAAAGGCTCTCCTGCATCTCCTCGTGATTCGAGAAGGCAGGGATCGTGGTGTTCACGATTTCATCCTGGAGGACCCATTTGAGGGCGGCCGTCATATTGATCTTCCTGCGCCGGGCCCTGTCCCAATAGACTCCGGCCTGGGTTTTCATGGCCACCACACCGAGGCCGGCGTCCGCCGCCTCGCGGAGGGCCTTGCGGATTTCCTCGCGGTGGGTTTGCCTGAAGTTGTATGCCGTCAGGACCACGTCCCAAAATCCGCTCTCGGCAGCCGCCTTGATGATTTCCGGTTCGTTGCTGTGCGTTCCGATGCCCACAAAACGTGCTTTTCCGGATTTTTTCAACTGTTCGAAGGCCCGCATGTAGGGCTCATGGCGTGCGGTTTCGGCCCGGCCGATAGAGCATAGATAATAGATATCGACATACTCGAGTTTCAGGCGTTTGAGACTGCCTTCGATAGACTCCAGGATCAGGCCGGGCTCGGCTTTCAATCCCAGGTCCAGGGACCGGTCGCCCCCTCCGAATTCGTAGGGAAGATCCGGGCTTGTGCCGATGACGAAGGAATCCCGGGGACGGCCCTCGAACACGTCCCCCAGGCGCCGCTCGTGGTTCCGTTCGGAGTAGGAGCTGGACGTGTGGATGTAGACGATCCCTTCGTCCAGAGCCACGTTGACCAGGTCGATCGCGTAGGCAGATCCCATGCTGACAACGGGAAGGCGGAGGCCAGTTCGTCCTAAAGTGCGATACACGATCTTTCGACCTTTTGACTGGTTCGCAGGCTTTGTCTGATCGCTCGAGCATCTCGTCAGGATAGAGGCTCCGGCAACTCCCGCAAAACCGAGTTTAAGAAATTCGCGTCTGGATGTGCGCGTGGTCTTGGCCATCATAGGTCAATCCTTTCACTCATTTTTGAGGAAAATATCATCGGCTTTTCTTATTTTTATCATATACAATTTCCAAAATACATGACACTTATTTTTTATTGAGAGGTCAAACAATTTTGTGTGTAGGGAAAATTATTAGCGTATATTTTTATTTATGCTAAAAAAAATTAACCCACCCGTTTTTTGCTTTTTTGCATTACTGCCTTGAGCTTTTTCTTAAAAATTCTTATAAATTAGATTTAGGCCATTGCTGTCGCGGGACAGACGGGAGGAATCGATTTTTGAACGAGGAGGGATAAATCACATGAAAACTATGAGAAAGAAAACGATAAAAACAAAGAGTATTAAAACGAAGAACATTACGATATTGATTTTGGCGGCTTTTGTCCTAGCCACCGTGCCGGCCGTTCTTATGGCTCAGGGCCAGCCGCAGGATTACGAGCGGGCAGCCGGCCTGAGGGAGAGGCTTCTGCCTCTGGCCATCGATATGGTCGAGGCCAGCCGGTGGATCGTAAAAACTCACCGGTTCTGGTACAGAAAGTCGACCGGAGAAGGGTCCGCTTTTTTTGTGGCCGATGCCGACGCCCTTACCAAAAAGACGGCCTTCGACCACGAAAAGCTGGCCGCCGCACTGTCTAAAGTTTTGGGTGAGGAGGTGAAGTCTTATGACCTTCCGTTCCGGTTCATCGATTTTTCGGAGGATGAGAAATCGATCAGTTTTACGGTCGGCGCATCCGAATACTCATGTAACCTCGAAACCTACGTCTGTAAAAAGGTCGGGCCGGCCAGCCGTTGGAGAAGAGGCGGGTTCGATATGTGGAAGAGGGGCCCCGCACCCCAGGCCGCTTCCCCCGGGACCAAAGCCTCACCGGATGGCCGATGGGAAGTTTTTATCGAAAACTACAACGTGGCTGTCCGCTCGAAGGAAAACGGCGAAGAGTTCTTCCTGAGCCGTGACGGATCCGAAGGAAATTACTACACGTTTTCTTCCCTGGCATGGTCTCCCGATTCGCAAAAGCTCGCCGCTTACCGTCTCCGCCGCGGCTATCATAGAATTGTTCATTACGTGGAATCGTCTCCCTCCGACCAGCTTCAGCCCAAGCACCACGAGATGGAATATGCCAAGCCTGGAGATGCCCTCGACATCGAGCGGCCTGTGCTTTTTTCGGTCGACCAGAAAAAGGCCTATTTCATCGACAGCCGTTTGTTTCCCAACCCCTACGAGTTATCCGAGCCCGTCTGGCGCAAGGACAGCCGGGCCTTCACCTTCGAATACAACCAGAGAGGCCACCAAGTCTACCGCGTCATAGAAGTCGATGGAACGAGCGGAGAGACGATGACTTTGATCAGTGAGGAACCGGAAACTTTCTTCGATTATTCGGGGAAAAAATACCGCTACGATATCGACGACGGGCAGGAAATCATCTGGATGTCGGAGCGGGACGGTTGGAACCATCTCTACCTTTATGATGGGTTGACCGGAGAGGTGAAAAATCAAATCACCCAAGGGCAGTGGATCGTCCGCCGGGTGGATAAAGTCGATGAGGAGAAAAGACAGATCTATTTCCAGGCAAGCGGGATGAAAAAGGGAGAAGACCCCTATTTTGTTTACGCCTACCGGATCGATTTCGACGGACAGAACCTGACGCCGCTCTGCGAAGGAGAAGGCAGCCACAGCATCTCCTATTCGTCGGATATGAGCTATTACGTCGACACTTGGTCGCGGGTCGACCTGCCGCCCCGCACCGAACTGCGCCGGACAGAGGACCGCCGAGTGGTCATGGAAGTGGAACATACGGATATCAGCCAGCTGGTCGAGGCGGGCTGGAAGCCGCCCGAAGTCTTCACAGCCAAGGGCCGGGACAACAAGACAGATATCTGGGGCATCATCATCAGGCCCATGGATTTCGACCCCGGGAAAAAGTATCCGGTGGTGGAATACATCTATGCCGGACCCCACAGCTCCTTTGTGCCCAAGACTTTCAGTCCCTGTTTTTATATGCAGCCCGTGGCCGAGATGGGATTCATCGTGGTTCAAATCGACGGCATGGGAACCAGCAACCGGTCCAAGGCTTTCCACGATGTCTGCTGGAAAAATCTGGGGGATGCGGGATTCCCTGACCGGATCCTCTGGCACAAGGCCGTCGCCGCCAAATATCCCTACTACGACATCAGCCGGGTGGGAATATACGGGAATTCTGCAGGAGGCCAGAATGCTTTGGGAGGACTTCTTTTTCATCCGGATTTCTACAAGGTGGGAGTTTCCTCCTGCGGCTGCCACGACAATCGGATGGACAAGATCTGGTGGAACGAACAGTGGATGGGCTGGCCGGTGGGCCTGGAATATGCGGCCTCATCCAACGTGGACAATGCATACCGACTGCAGGGACATCTCCTCTTGATCCTGGGCGAAATGGATACCAACGTCGATCCTTCCTCGACCATGCAGGTAGTGAATGCCCTGATAAAGGCCGACAAAGTCTTCGACCTCCTGGTTATTCCCGGCGCAGGGCACGGGATGGGAGGAAGATACGGGCAGAGGAAGATGTTCGACTTTTTTATCCGCCATCTCCTCGGAGTCGAGCCCCCCAACTGGAACTCAGCCCGATTCGATAAGGAAAACCAAAACTGATTTCACCTTTAAGCAAATTTACTGTTGCCGGTCCTCTTTAGCCTGCTGGTAAGAGCCCGATTTGGGCAACCCAGGGCTCGATAGCGAGTTTTCACTCCCAACCCATTCTGTAGACTACCAATTACAAATGCCCGCTTTCTTTTTCTTTGAGGCAATATAAGCGGCGGTTTTTCATCAGAGGAATTATTTATTTCCATATGGAGCTTAAGAATCAGGAGGATTATTTCTTTTCAAATTCAGCTATAAGATCGTCTGCAAGATTTTGATTCGATTTAGTTGCCTGTAAGGCTACCTTGCGATATATTTCTTTTTCTCTGCGTTCTTTTTCCTTATCAGCAGAACCTATTTGAAAACCGAGAAAAGCACCGACGATGGTGCCAAGAACGCTTGTAAATATGCCGACTACAGCCACTATATCTTCCACCTCTTCCCATCCCCTACATACTAGAAAAACAACAAGTAACGCTGCTATAAGGATCCCGATTACTGACATCAAAAAGGCGAGTGTAATACGTAACCGTTCGGCTCGACATGTCTTATTTTCGTTCCCCATTATGCTTTGCCTCCCATTATCCAATAAATTAAATTTTAAAGACGTCTGACAATTTTTATATTGTACTTTATATTTTCAGATTAGGCGATTTGTTTGTGAATAGGACATAAACTCAACTGCCGCACTCAAAGTATGCCCCACAGCAAGCGCTCTCTTCGGCCAGGAGCAATTTTGCGCCTGTATCATCCCAAATTTCCCATCTGGCCGAGCAGTCGATTACACTCTCCCCTTACCGTGATTGACATTCCTTCGAAGGCGCCAGTCTGACTGTTTCTACCGCTAGCGCGGTGTGGCCGTCCACTTTGTACTGCGGCGGAGGATCTAGGCCGACATAGACTCCAACCGGGCCTTCTGGCGGGTTAGATGCGAGGCCCCATAACGGGCCACGACCAGAGCGGACTGCAGCCATCTTCGCCACTGGAATACACATTTCTCGTTCATGCCATCGCTTTCACTCCTATAGAATTTTTTTGTGCTTGGGGCAAATCGCTCAAAATTTCCCTAATTTTCCACCCACTTATCTGATGAAACGAGGTTATCATATCCAAGCCGACAGGATCAACGAACAAAAAAAGTCAGGAAAGCTTGGAGCGGCAACCTTTTCTGTTTCTCCACGTCTAAATTATTAAGGCCTAAATGAATCATTACACATGCTAAAAAGGAGGCCCTCCATGTTCAAGAGCTACCTGAAAACCGCTTTCCGGAACCTTGCCCGTCACAGAGGATATTCAATGATAAACATTGTAGGCTTTGCCATCGGCATCGCCTGCTGCATCCTCATCTTCCTCTGGGTCCAGGATGAACTGAGCTTCGACAGATTCCATGAAAACCTGGAGAGTCTCCACCGCGTGGTGCAGGAGGTCAGTTTCTCTGACGGAGCCATTTTGCGAACCGCCAGGACTCCTTATCCCCTTGGCCCAGCCTTGGTGGCAGACCAACCGGAAATCATAAAATTCACACGATTCACCCCATTTTGGAGAATCCTTTTAGAGTATGGAGACAAGGGCTTTTATGAAAGCGATTTTGCCTTTGCCGATCCTTCCCTGCTGGAAATGTTTTCATTTCATCTCCTGAAGGGTGACCCACACACTGCCCTGTCGGAGACGAATTCCGTATTGATATCTGAAGATATGGCGAAAAAATATTTTGGATCGGAAGATCCAATGGGCAAAACAATGACAATGGACAACAGAACCGATTTTCAGGTGTCCGGTGTATTCGAAAATATCCCCCATAATTCCCATTTACACTTCGATTTCCTGGGACAATTCGAGACTTTTATCAAAATCTCGGGATGGTCAACGCGCTGGGATGACCATAACTATTATACCTATGTACAGCTCGAAAAAAACGCACATCATCAAGATGTCACGCCGAAGATTTCCGGGTACATGAAAAAGACTAATCCGGATACAGGCACCAAATTTATCCTCCAACCGGTGAAAGATATCCATCTTCATTCCAATTTCGCCATCGACCTTGGTGGCAAAAGCGAGAACAGGGCCAAGTACGTCTATATGTTTTCCCTTATCGCCCTGTTTGTCCTGCTGATTGCCTGTATGAACTTCATGAATTTGACGACCGCGCGCGCCAGCCGCCGTTCTTTGGAAATCGGAATGAGAAAAGTCGTGGGAGCCAATCGCACGAATCTTATCCGGCAGTTTTTGGGCGAATCTATCCTCGTTTCCTTCCTTTCCCTCCTCATCGCTGTGGGGCTGGTGCTGCTGGTGCTCCCCGCGTTCAACAGCATCTCGGGGAAAGAGCTGAGTTTGGCCGCCTTCGATATCGGTCTGCTGGCAGCCTGTTTGATCGGGATAGCTCTTGTCACAGGAATTTTATCGGGCGCTTATCCTGCTTTTCTTCTTTCCGGGATCAAGCCGATCAGAGTTCTCAAGGGGTCTTTGAGAGTAGGATCGAAAAATTCCACCCTCAGGAAAATTCTCGTCACATGCCAATTTTCTCTATCGATCGGTCTTGTTATCGGTACTTTTTTGGTTTACCGGCAGCTCGACTTCATGCAAAAAAAGAATCTGGGCTACAACCAGGAGCACGTCGTTTATTTTGCAGAAAGAGGGGAGTTCTGGAAAAGCTACGATAGTTTTAAAACAGAATTGCAGCAAAATTCCAATATTGTGGGCGTCACAGCGGCTTCCGCAATCCCCACCCATACCGTCACGATGACTTCTGGACTCAGTTGGGAAGGGAAAGATCCTGAATTCAATGTATTGTTTACCCAGTTCAATGTGGATTATGACTATTTCGAAACACTCCAGATGGAAATGGCCCAGGGCAGAGCTTTTTCAAATGATTTCCCCACGGATGCGACGGATTCCTATATCCTCAATGAGACAGGTGCCCGGTTGACAGGAATGGAAAATCCTGTGGGAAAAAAGTTCACATTATGGGGTAAAACCGGACCGATCATCGGGATAGTCAAAGACTATCACTTCAAATCCCTGCATGCCAAGATCGAGCCGTTGGTTCTGCGGATGTTTCATAAGCAGTGGAACAGGCACGTCATCATCCGCATCAAATCAGACGGCATCTCCGGAACCCTGAAAGTCATAGAAGATGCCTACAAAAAGTATCATCCCGGCTATCCTTTCGAGTTTCAGTTCCTGGATGAGGCGCTGAACGATTTGTACGCGAGCGAGAAGCAGACAGGACGGGTTTTCCGGTACTTTATGTTCCTGGCGATCTTCATCTCCTGTTTGGGGCTTTTTGGACTGGCTTCATTCATGGCGGACCAACGCACAAAAGAGATCGGAATCAGAAAAGTGCTCGGAGCTTCAATATCGGGAATCTTTTTGATGTTGTTGAAGGATTTTGTGAAATGGGTGCTTCTTGCCAGCGCGATAGCCTGGCCTCTGGCGTATTACGTGATGGACCGCTGGCTCGAAAACTTCGCCTACCGAACGGATATCGCGCTCTGGATCTTTCTGGTTTCCGGCATGTTAGGGCTTATAGTTGCTGTCGCCACTGTGAGCTACCAATCGATAAGGGCCTCGATCGCCAATCCGGTCGATTCTCTTCGGTATGAGTGACCGACTTCAAAAGAGACCCATTGCTTTCCCTTCTGACGAGTGCAGAAAAAGAATGTCGATTTTGACTTTATGCCATGAGCGGTGCTTTCTATTGAAGAGGTAACAAACTTCTAATTTTCCTGCTGACGGGAAGGCTTGCCTCACTGAAGTTCGATAATATGATCATTGTGTATCCTTTATCGCCAAACATGCGAAAATTCGCGCTCACACCTGGAGCCGCACCCCCATGACCGACAACTCGCCCGAATGCCCTGCTATTTTCAATCCAGAATCCATATCCATAATCCATAGCGCTTAACCTCGGTTTTATCGACATAAGCAGCTCCTTTGACTTGCTGCCGATCAACTGATCCGACCTGAGTGCTTCGGCGAACTTCAGTAAATCATCAACCGTAGAAAATCCGCCACCGGATGGAGAGCCATCGATTTTTCCGGCAAAAGCCGTTTTTCTCCAAAACTCCTTCCCCTCTTCCTGGACTTTCTCGTAGCCCATTGCCACATCCGGCACAGTCCTGTTGCGGTCGAAGAAAATTGTGCTATCCATACCGGCAGGATCATAAATGTGTTCTATTATATAATCCCAATAGTTCTTGCCGGTGGCTTTCTCGATGATCGCGCCGAGAAGAATGAACCCGGTGTTACAATATTCCCATCGTGTTCCCGGCTCAAAGGTAAAGGATATCTCTTTGACAATAGGCTTGTAATCTTCCAATGTTCGATATATTTCTGCTGAGGAAACTAAAAATTCATCAGTCAAATACTCGGAGATTCCCGAAGTATGAGAAAGTAGATGAGAAATTTTCACTTTTTCACCCACCTCGGATAGAATCCACTCCGCTCCCAGATATTTTCCGATCGAGTCGTCATAAGACAGCTTTCCCTGCTCAACGAGTTGAGCGATGGCAACGGCAGTAAACATTTTGTTCATGGAACCGATGCAAAATCTGGTATTCACCTGGATGGGAATATTCCGCTCTCTATCCGCCATCCCATAGGCCTTTTTAAAGATCGGTTTTCCTTCGCGGGCGACAAGCACGACTCCCGAAAATAAATCCTTTTCTGTGTTTGTTTCGAGATAAGCATGCAGTTCCCGGTCAAACTCGGAAACAGTCAGTCGATCCGGTTTGGCTGTCTTTTGGGGCATCTTAAAGATCGAATCATCTATGTCTACATTCGTTTCGATTCGCCCGATAATCGTTTGCTCTCCCGTGATGTCATGATAAAAAGGAAACATGACTCCATCGATTGCTCTAAAATCTTTAAAAATGACTTCCATGCCGAAGTCTTTTTCATTTTTGCTTTTATAGGATTCTTTGACCACAAGAAAATTCTCGGCATCCAGATATACATAACGAATGATGTTGTTTTGCGCGGCAATTTTGAGCTTATGGGCCTTTTGACCGTCCACATCTTCGATACCGATATATTCTATTTTTTGTCCTTTCTGCTCATAGTCCACAAACAAATCTCCGAAATCCGCATATCTTGTAAAAATGAGGGCTTCTTCTGCGGTGGGTGTTTGAGGCTCAGATAGCTGGGCCCGGTTAAACCACCAGGCTGTTTTGCCGTCATATCCGCAAATCATAGGGCTGGCCGGAAAAAGGACCTCTGCGTAGATAAAATTTGGACGTTTTATGGTTAGGATTAGCGGAATTTCCCTGCCCCGCTGTACATATTTTGCGGTTATTTTCAGTGATTTTATGGCTTTTAATTTCTCATACCCGCCTCTGGCATTGATATTCTTCTCGATCAGCTCATTCAGTTCAGCGGTATTTTTCTCCCCGTTTTCATCTTTATGCCGACAGGAGATCTCTATCGACGAAATGAATAAGAGTAATACGGATATAATAGGTAGCATTCTTTTTTTCATTTTTCCTTCTTTCACTATCTTTAACACAGTCACTTAAAAATATAGTGATTTATTGTAATTCGCACAGTCCTGCTTGTCTATTATCCTGTATTCAGTATGCGGCTTAAAAAACAGCAGTTATAGATAGACAAAATCCTATTTCTAGAAATAGAGGGCTTATTCTAAATATATGGCGCTGAATAAATCATGTCGCATAATGCAATATTTCACGCGTATGTTATTATCTTTCCCTGTGATAAAATGGGGGAGACAGAGTAAGGTTTTTAATTTCGTTCCCCAGAAGGACCAATATCGTTTACCACTCTGTCTTCCTTAACCTAAGAGCTGTCTGGATGAGCTGTTGGTTATTTCAATGTGTTGAACCAAACCTCGTTACGGCCGTTGTAAAAATTCGCTACAAAGATATCCAAATCACCATCACCGTCTAAATCGCCCAAGGAACAGCCCCGGGTTTCTCCTTCTGTTTTAAACCGCAGTCCGCTGTCCGCAAATCGAGCAGTACCATCATTGATCCAGATTTGATTTGGCAAACCCATATTAGAGATGTAGGCATCGATAGATCCGTCTCCATTCAGATCACCCAGTGATACCCAGGCAAAAACCGTCAGACACAACTGCTGCCTGCTATTTGTAAAGCGGCCTGTGCCGTCATTTAACCACACCGACGCTGGATAGCTTCTTTCTCTATCGCCATTAGTCACAAATGCGTCGATATCACCATCTCCATCCAGATCCCCCAACGTGACATCCATACCTCTGACCGCCGCAATGGCCTGTCTGTCTTCACCTCTCCAGTGCTCTACGAAATTTCCTTTCCCATCATTAAGAAGCGTGCTGTAGCCGGTCCCCTCCACTTTGACAAAAGCATCATGATCGCCATCGCCATCGAGGTCTCCGAGGATAGAGTTTTTAGGAAGTGTAATCCCGCTTTCACTAAACCAACCCTTCCCATCATTTAGATAGATTTTTGCCGGACTGCGGAAGAAGCTTTTCACAAAATCCAGATCACCGTCTGAATCGATATCTGAAACATCGATGACATATCCCCCCAGGTCTTCCGCATCATCACCAAAATCCTGGCCTGTTTCTGAAAAAACGGCCTTCCCATCATTTAAGTAAACCTTTGTGGGCACATAGGTGCGCACATTATTTTCTCCATAGCCAGCACAAACAAAAACAATATCCGGATCCCCGTCATTATCCCAGTCACCAATTCCCATGCCATGTGTCTGCCGCGCAAGCTCCTGACCTGAATCTATGAAGTACCCTTTCCCATCGTTTATCAGAACCTGCGAATAGATTTTGGCTCTATTCGGAAGAACAGCATCCAGGTCTCCGTCACTATCCAGGTCGACAAGTCCGGCCTGGAATGTTCTATTCGGCTCAAAAACCTGTTCGCTTTTCACGAATGAAACCGGGGGGAGCACCTTTTCAATTTTTTCTTTTGATTGGCATGACAAAGCAAACAGCAAACTGAGTAACAACAGAGAAGGGAATACGATTTTTTTCATCCCTTATTCCTTCACATCCACCGGAAGGCCGATCTTGCGCAGCAGTTCCTGATAACGAGGTTCGTCACCCAGAAGATCGAAATAAACGGGCATCCCGACGTACTGCAGCCCTGGATCATGGATCTCCAAACCCTTCTCGAGCCACTCAATGGCCTTGTCTTTCTCCCC
>CAYNVQ010000003.1:0-507500 GCA_964400735.1 uncultured Eubacteriales bacterium
TAGCGCGCCTGCCTTGGGAGCAGGAGGTCGGCGGTTCGAATCCGCTCTCCCCGATTTTTTTGCATCCGGAGAATTGCCGTTCTTGATGAGGCAGCTCTGGATTCCGTAGAGGGGGAGGTTCCTGTCCATCTTCGTCCAACCCCCCCCGCCCCCCATCAAAGGCTGCAGATGGACAGGAACCTCTTATAGAGATTCTGACACCATAGGCACCGGAGGGACAGATACCGTCATTGTAGCCGCCATGGGCTTCAGACAAGCAGGCACAACCACAGCGGCCTGCACCATTGAATCCAGAAGAAAAGGGACCGTGCGTGAGATTCCCATCAGGGGCCGCGGATGGACGGGAACCTTTTGAAGAGATCCTATCCCCGTGGGTTTCAGATAAAAAGGCGACTGCCTTAGAACTGTGGACATTGGATGGAGTGTTGGTCCGAAAGCCGTAATCATGATTGAAAATCATGGGGTTTTGGGCTATAGTTAGGGAACTTGAGAGCTGACGCGCGCCTGTAGCTCAGATGGATAGAGCAGCTGCCTTCTAAGCAGCGGGTCGGGAGTTCGAGTCTCTCCAGGCGCGCCATTTTAGGTCTCGGAACCTGTCCAGCCATCAATCCGCGCAATAGCCAGCCCATTGAGTGATGCGATAAATGTACCCTTTCACTTTGACCTTGATTTGCTGGAATTTCCTACCAGCCGAATATTTTTTTGGGGGAGTCGTAAAAAGACTCATAATCTTTTTGTCAATGCGGGTTTTTCCTATCAGATATTCCTGTGCTGATGCGACTAAAATAGAGTAACAAAAAATGTCATTTTCTTTGGAAACTCATAAGGAAGAATCGTCCTGGGCGGCAAAGGGTATAACCCAAAGGGGTGATACAATTTTTGTAAAAATCACCTCGCTATTCCTCGTTGCAGGTGATTGACGCTAGAGATAAACTCTGAGAATATTAAGGGCGTTTTCAGGAGAATCATGACCCTACGCCATTGATTCAAGAAGAGGAGAGAAAAAATCTTGATCGCAATCGTCCTTTTAGTAGGAAGAATATGTTGACAAAAAATGTCAGTTTATCTAATGTGGATGTTCTTCGTAATTTTTGGCCGTGAGGAAAAAGAATGGGATCGAACTTAGGTGAACTGCTCATTCAGGAAAAGTTGCTCGATGCCGAACAACTGAAAAGCGCCGTCGATTACCATCGACAAAATGACGTGGGCATCGGATCGGCGATAGTCAGCCTCGGGTTTCTTTCCGAGGAAGAGATGGCTCAGGCCCTCAGCCGGCAGTTGGGCTATCCGTATATCAACTTGGATCAATTCGAGGTCTACCCTGACGTCATCAGCCTTATCCCTGTTGAAATCGCCAAAAAATATTTGATCATGCCCATTCATCGTATCCGGTCTTTCCTTACTCTGGCCATGGTCGACCCGACAGACCTCGGCATCATCGAAGACATCCGGTTCAGGACAGGACTGAGTATTCAGCCTGTCATCGCCTCAGAATCGGGCATCATGAATGCCATCTCCAAGTACTACGGTTCTTCCGATGCTCTGCGGGTGAAACAGATCGTGGATGAAATCGAACAGGCCGAGGACACCAGCGTCAATATCATCGAAGAAGAAGAAGAGGATTATGATATCGAGGAACTGGTTCATTCGACCGAGGAAGCGCCGATCATTACTCTTGTCAATACCATCTTCATTGATTCCATAAAAAAAGGTGCCAGCGATGTCCATTTTGAGCCCTATGAAAAGAATTTTCGGGTGAGATACCGTTTGGACGGAACCCTTCACGAGATGATGAACCTTGCACTCAAGTTCAAGAATCCCGTCACTTCCCGAGTGAAAATTCTCTCCAATATGGATATTGCCGAAAAAAGATTGCCTCAGGATGGCCGGATCAAGATGAGAGTGAAGCTGGAAAACGGAGATCGGAAAGATGTCGATATGCGTGTCTCTAGCGTTCCCACCATCTTTGGTGAGAAGGTCGTAGTCCGAATTCTCGATAAGGCCATGCTGCAGTTAGATATGTCCAAGCTTGGCTTTGAAGAGGAGTCCCTTGACGTTTTTAAGCGCATGATCGTCAGGCCCTGGGGGATTATTCTGGTTACCGGCCCGACCGGAAGCGGGAAAACAAATACGCTTTATTCCGCCATCTCAAATCTTAACTCGATGGAAAAAAATATTATGACAGCCGAGGATCCCGTCGAATTCTATATGGCGGGCATCAATCAGGTCAACGTAAAAGATGATATCGGATTGAATTTTGCCAGTTCGCTGCGAAGCTTTTTGCGACAAGATCCTGACATCATGCTTGTCGGTGAAATGAGAGATTTCGAGACTGTCGACATTGCCATCAAGGCCGCTTTGACCGGGCATCTTGTGTTCTCAACGGTACATACCAACGATGCCGCCAGCACTATTCTCCGGTTGGTCAACATGGATGTCGAACCCTTTCTTATCTCGGATTCAGTCGTTCTTGTTGTGGCCCAGAGGCTTGTCAGGCGCCTATGCCAGGATTGCTGCACGCGGCACAACCTGACGCCCGAAGCACTTGCGGATATAGGCTTCACGAAAGAGGAATCCACCAAAGTGAAGGTTTATAAGCCCGTCGGCTGCAACAAATGTCACAGCACGGGCTACAAAGGCAGAACCGGTCTTTTTGAAGTGATGGAAGTGACCGACGATATCAGAGACATGATTCTATCCCGAGCGCAGTCAAAGGAAATCAAAAAGAAAGCCCAGGAAAATGGGATGCTCACCTTGAGAAGGAGTGGCCTGACCAAGATAATGAATGGGATCACTTCTGTTGAGGAAGTATTGAGAGAGACGATAAAAGATTCGGAGGTATAAAATGGGAATAACCATTCAAGAATTGCTTCAATTAACCGTCGAAAAAGATGCAAGCGATTTGCATATAACCACCTATATTCCTCCCCGCATAAGGGTGCACGGTTCGCTGATCACCCTCGATTACCCTCCCCTCACACCGCCTGAGACCAAGAATATTGTCTACAGCTTGTTGACCGACAGGCAGAAAAAACAATTCGAGGAGAAACTGGAGCTGGATTTCTCTTTTGGGGTTAAAGACATGGGCCGCTTCCGCGGCAATGTTTTCATGCAGAAGGGCGCTGTTGCCGCTGCATTTCGTCGTTTTCTTCCCATCATGTGGAGTTTCTCTCAATTGGGCATCCCCCAGAGGCTAGCCAAGCTATGCTATTTGCCCCGAGGGTTGGTCCTTGTAACTGGCCCCACAGGATGCGGAAAATCGACAACTCTTGCCTGCTTGATAGACCACATCAACAAGGAAAGAGGGGTACATATCGTCACGATCGAGGATCCTATTGAATACTTCTTTACACCCAAAAAATCCATCATCAACCAGAGAGAACTTTTTGTCGATACCCTTTCCTACCCTAACGCTCTTCGTTCCGTTCTCAGGGAGGATCCCGATGTCGTTCTAGTGGGAGAAATGAGGGATCTAGAAACGGTGGAAGCGACTCTCCGCGTAGCCGAAACGGGCCATCTGACCTTTTCCACGCTGCACACCAACTCTGCTTCAGAGACCATATCGAGGATCATCGATATTTTTCCCTCCCAGTACCAATCTCAGGTGAGGATTATGCTGTCCATGTGTTTAGAGGCTGTGATCACCCAGGCACTTTTGCCTCGAGCTGACGGGAGAGGGCGCGTGTTGGCCATGGAAATCCTCATTCCCAATGCGGCTATAAGAAACCTGATCAGGGAAAACAAAATTCACCAGATCTATTCCTCCATGCAGATGGGACAGGAAAAGTTTGGCATGCAGACATTCAATCAATCGCTTGCCAGTCTCTATTTCCAAAAGGCCATCACCATGGAAACAGCCATGAGCATGTCGGCAAAACCGGAGGAATTGACGGATATCCTTCAAAGGAGAGAAGGACTCAAGGTAACTTCTGCAAACTTCTCTCCGGAGATGAGAAAATAGAAAGGGGATAGAAGATGCCATCCTATCAATGGAAAGGAAAAAATCGTTACGGCGATGTGGTGGGAGGAGTCCGAGTGGCACGGAGTGTCGAGGATTTATCCAGAGCCCTTCAGAGGGAACAGATCACCGTTATGGACATTTCCGCTGCCAGAAAAAAATTCGAGATTCCTTTTCTCCAGAGGCAGAGGGTTAGACTGAAGGATTTGGCGATTTACAGCCGACAGCTTTCGGTTTTAATCGATGCTGAACTCCCGCTGATACAGAGTCTCAACATTCTAGCTGAACAGACCAAGAATAAGTATTTCAAGCATGTTATCAAAGCGATCAGGGAGGACGTAGAGGCAGGTTCGACCTTGAACCAGGCTAAGCGCAAGTTTCCCAGCGTTTTTGACGACTTGTACTGTAACTTGGTGGCTTCGGGTGAGCAAAGCGGCTCGTTGGATATCATGTTGAGACGATTGGCTGAATACCTGGAAAAAGTCGTGAGGTTGAGAGCCCAGGTCCGCCAGGCCATGATCTACCCTTCGGCCGTTTTGTCGTTTGCTGTGTTGGTTGTGGTTTTCATGTTGTGGAAAGTCATCCCGGTTTTCGCCTCGATCTTCCTGGAACTGGGAGCTGAGCTTCCTTTCTTGACGTCCATTGTTTTAGTCCTGAGCAATTTCATACAGAAGTACATCCTGTTGCTCGCCATCGGTTTGGTTGCACTTGTTTTTGGCTTCAGGTACTGGAGGAAAACGGAATCGGGCCGAAGAATCACGGATAAATTTCTTCTTCGGATGCCTCTATTTGGAAAATTGCTCGAGAAAGTCGGTCTGTCGCGCGTAACCCGAACCTTGAGCACGCTGCTTTCAGGAGGAGTCCCGATGCTGGAGAGCCTGAAGATCACCTCATCGACCGCGGGAAATGTCATCGTGGAAGATTACATCATGCAGGCCAGGACTATGGTAGCCGAGGGGACCAGCCTAAGGGATGCTTTCAAGGAAAAAGGGCGGTTTCCCTTTATGATGATCCAGATGGTGGGCGTGGGAGAGGCCACTGGCACATTGGATGAAATGCTGGCCAAGCTGGCCGATTTTTATGATGAGGAGGTCGAAACCTCGGTGGCCTCCCTGCTATCGATTTTAGAGCCGATTTTGCTGATTGTTGTGGGTGTGATCGTGGGATCGATCGTCGTTTCGATGTATCTTCCAATCTTCGAGCTCATGAAAAAGTTCTGAGCTGAGGCTAAAAGCGGCTAGGACTGGGTCCGGAAGGAACAGGATTCCAGAATCAGGCTAGGTTTAAAGGTGGTAATCGAGAAGGATTGATAAGTTGATCAAAAGAAAAAATATTTTTTGGCTGATTCTTATACGGTTGATCGTTGTCACCACCCTTGCTGTGTCCGTGGCCGTCATTCAAGCCAGCACGTCCGCCTTTCTTCCCACGCTGTTTTATTATTTGATCCTTGTTACCTATGTTCTGTCCATCGTGTATATTCTCCTTTACTATTGGGGGAAATTTGAGACCTTTCAAGTATATCTGCAGGTCTTTTTCGACCTTTTCCTGATCACGGCCTTTGTGTATTTTTCGGGAGGTTTACGAGGCTCCTTTCCCTTCCTTTACATTTTCGAAATCATTGCCGCCAGTATTGTGCTTTCCAAGCGGGCTGCCTATTTAACGGCTGCCCTATCCGGTGTCCTTTTCGGGTTTTTGGTGAACGGGATGCATATGGGTTTTTTACCTTATTTCGGTGCTGATGAGCCCGCAGAGCTTTCACCTGGGTTGGTAATCAACAGTATCTTCATATCTTGGAGCGTATTCTTTCTCGTTGCTTTTCTCGTCAATTATTTGACGGGGAGCTTGAATAGAACGGCTGAAAAGCTCCATGTGGCCCAAAAAGAGCTGGATATCAAAAAACGTTTGGCGCTGGCCGGAGAATTCTCTGCCCATCTGGCTCATGAGATAAGGAATCCGCTTGCGGCCATCTCCGGTTCCGTTCAAGTTCTGCGGGATAATCTGGTTTTGGACAGGGATACCAAGGAGCTGATGGATAATATCGTTCGGCAGTCCGAAAGAGTCTCCCAATCCATCGAACAATACTTGAACCTTGTTTCTCCTGATAAAAAAACCTTTTCCGATTTGAACCTGGCCTCAGTTGTAGATGACGTGCTCTCGCTCTTGGAGGATAACGGGGATTTGGCCGGAAAATTGGAGATAAACGGGAATTTCAGAGCCTCCGATATCATCTATTTCGGCAATATCAATCAGTTCAAACAGCTCTTCTGGAATCTCATCCGGATTGCCGCCAAAGCTTCACCCGAAGGTGGCCCCATAACCATCGATTTCGACCAAGAGCATAGGGATGAATTCCAGTTGAAAATTTCTCGGTCGGGTAATCATCGAGAAGAAGAAAAAGAAAAGAAAGAGAGTCGGGTCGAAGATGCTCCATCAGTATTTGAATATGGAGCAGAAATCGGCATGGCTGTTGTCAGCCGGATCGTCGATGATTACGATGGAAAGATGGTCGTCCGCTCCGATGGTGAGAAGGGGACGGAGGTCGTAATCAGGCTGCCCAAGAAGCAAAATACAACGGAAAATAGAATGAGGGCATAGGAAAAAATGGAGAAAATTCTGGTTATCGATGATGAAAAAAGCATCCTCGATCTGTTGAGCGTGGTCTTTGAAAAAGAAGGATATGCAGTGAAGACTTCGTTATCAGCCACTAGGGCCGTGGAGTTCATGAGTAATGAAGATTTTGATATGATCATCTCCGATATCAAAATGCCCAATATGAACGGGATGGAGCTTCTCCACTATGTCAGGCAAAACAGGCCGGATATCCCTATTATTATGATAACGGCCTATGGCACCATCAAGCAGGCCGTGGAAGCACTAAAAGCTGGAGCCATGGATTACATTGTCAAACCTTTCGATGTAGAAGAGTTGAAGATTATCGTGGCTCAAGGATTAGAGAAGAAAAGGCTGAGGGAAGAAAATCTGTTCCTGAAAAAAGAGCTAAAGGAGAAATATGATTTTGAGAACATGATCGGGAAGAGCAAGGTCATGCGGGAAATCTATAATCTAATTGAAAAGGTGGCTGGAACAGATTCTACTGTCCTTATAGCCGGTGAAAGCGGGACAGGAAAGGAGATGGCGGCCCGTGCCATCCATTACTTGAGTGCAAGACGCGATAAGCCATTTGTCTCGATAAATTGTGGAGCCCTGCCAGAGAATCTTCTGGAAAGCGAGCTCTTCGGCCACGTCAAAGGATCATTCACAGGAGCTGTGGCCAATAAGAAGGGGATGTTCGAGGTGGCGGAGAACGGCGCTCTATTCTTAGATGAAGTGGGGGAGATGTCGCCTTGGACTCAGGTCAAGCTCTTGAGAGCTCTTCAGGATAAACGGATCAGAAAGGTGGGGGGAACTGAGGAGATTTTGGTCAATGTCCGGATTATCGCCGCTTCCAATCAGGATTTAAAAAAGAATATTGAAAGGGGAAATTTTCGTGAAGATCTTTTTTATCGTTTAAACGTCATTTCTTTCGAGATGCCCCCCCTGCGGAATAGGAAAGAAGATATTCCTCTGCTGGTTAATCATTTTCTTGAAAAATACTGCAACGGAATGAGCCGGCCTTTGAAAAGAATCGCACCTGAAGTTATCAGCGTACTCGAGTCCTACCCTTGGCCAGGAAATGTCCGGGAGTTGGAGAATACGATGGAAAGAATCGTGGCCATCGAAGACAGAGGGACGATCACCAAAGCGAGTCTTCCCAAGGAGATGCTCACCCCCAACAAAAAACAGGAGACCACTCCAGCTCTCGAGCCTGGTTTTGATTTCAATGCTGTTATGGATGAGATTTCGGCCAGCTATGTCAGGCAAGCCCTTCAATTTTCTGGGGGCAACTTAAAGGAGGCTGCCAATATACTGGGAATCAATTACCGCTCTTTAAGATATCTGGTGGAAAAACACAATCTGAAAGAAACGAGCCGGGCGAGCAGAAACAACCTGCATGAAAAACATGTGGGATAAGGTGTATAATGTCAAATATTGGCAGCGATATGACAATAAATGTTAATGAATCAAGCGAAAAAAAGAAAAATGATGAGTAATTTATTTATTTTCAATAATTTGTACCAAAAAGGATTTGGCACAAAAATTGCTGTATATTTCGTCCCCGAAAAAAAAAGTACTTACTGGTGAACGGAAATAAAAACCACCAGGAGTAAAAAAGGAGGTTTTAAATGTTAAAAAAAGCGAGAGGTTTTACACTGATTGAGTTGCTGATCGTTGTGGCCATTATCGGAATTCTTGCCGCACTTCTTATCCCCAATGCCATCACTGCCATCCAGAAGTCCAAGCAGAAAGGAACGATGAAGGACATCAACACCATCGCCACCGGCGCCGCTGACTTCATCACAGACCAGGGCTCTTGGGCCCATGCAGGTATTGCTCAGGCCGGCCCCCTTGCTGCGAACAATGATTTCATCAACGGTCTTTCCCCCTTCTATGTCAAGGTCATTCCGGTGAACGACCAATGGGGCGAACCCTTCCAGGTTTACCTCGGCGATACCATCGGAGGTTACAGGGGAATTAACGCTGTCGATGTGGGAAATGATGACTTCCTGATCGAATCGTTCGCAAGAGATAACGGCACCGACGGCTGGACCTATGACGCCACAGATGCGTCAGCTGGGATGTACATCGTCGATTCTATGGATGACTTCAACAGCGACCTGGTCCAGTGGAGCGGATCCTGGATTCATGCACCGAGAACTGCCGTTCAGTAAGACAAAGGCTTCAGTCAGTTCCATTTATTCGCTTTAGGGAGAAGGGCGATACGGGTTGAAACCGTATCGCCCTTTTTCTATTCACCCTTTTTTTTCTTCCCATCGTTTTAAAATATCCCTCGTCTGCGTATGCCGATCCAAGCCTGCATTTCTTCGTGGAAACATGCGGGCATTTCCAAAGTCCAAATGATTTTGTATCCGGATGTTTCTTCATCGCGATTCTGGTGGCGCTGATTCAGAACATCAAAGAACTGAAATAACGCCTATCCTGTGCTATAATGATAGCCCTCTGTTATGCGGACGATCATTCTTTTCATCATCTACATTTTGATTACCATCCTTTTGATTCCCATTCTTTTTATCTGCATTCTGTTTGGGTGGTCGAAGCCTTTGATTTGGGCGGGCAAACAGGCGATGGGAATCGGCCCCCCAATACTTGGAATCCGGATCGAGGTGACAGGAAAGGATTTTGTGCATCAAGAGACCCCTTATATTTTCATGTCCAATCATTTGAGTTTTTTAGACGGCCCCCTGCTTTTTTGGGCCATTCCTCGGCCTATCCGGGTGATATTGAAAAAAGAGATCTTCAAGATTCCCGTTATCGGGCTGGGTATGCGGCAAGTTGATTTTGTTCCTGTCGACCGGAAAGGAATAAGGGGAGGGAAAAAGAGCATCGACAGGGCTGTAAAACTGATCAAAGAAAAAGGTTTTTCTTTTCTGATTTTTCCCGAAGGAACGCGAAGCCGCGATGGAAAGTTGCAGCGATTTCGAAGGGGAGGTTTCTTTCTTTCCTTGGAAAGCCGTACAGCCATTCTTCCCATTTCGATCGAGGGAACTTTTGAGCTCATGCCTAAAGGCAGCTTTTTTGTAAAGAGAGGCCGGATCAAGATCGTTTTTCATGCTCCGGTTCATGTGGCTGCTTACGATGCGAAACGGCTCACCGAGCTTTCCGATAGGGTGCGAGATATCATCCAATCGGGTCTTGAGGCGGAAATCGGGCCATAAATAATGGGGAGTGGGATATGAAAATCAGAAATCTCATCGAAATGCAGGCGAGAATCATCCAAGCTTTTTTTCAAGAAAAAGAGGAGCTCTTTGAACGTGCTGTAGATATGATTTCGGAACGATTGAAAGAAGGCCGAAAAATCCTCGTCTTCGGAAATGGAGGGAGTGCAGCCCAAGCCCAGCATTTTGCTTCGGAATTGGTCAATAAATTCTTGAAATCGAGACCAGCCATTCCTGCACTATCCCTTGCCATAGACTCGTCCTCTCTCACTTCCATAGCTAACGATAGTTCTTTCGAGTACGTGTTCAGTCGCCAGATGGAGGCTTTGGGGGAGGCAGGGGATATCGCGGTTGCGCTGACCACCAGCGGGAATTCGCCTAATATTTTGCGGGCCATTCAGACAGCTAGAAAGAAAGGCCTTATGACCCTAGCCTTGACAGGAGAAGGGGGTGGGGAAATCGGTCCTTTTTGCGATATTTTGCTAGATATCCCTTCACAGGAAACTCCCCGTGTGCAGGAAGCCCATCTATTCCTTCTGCATCTATTATCCCAGATGATCGAAGAGAGAGTCGGTTAACGACCCCTCCATAAACGTTCTCTCCGCGGCCTTGTTTTGGACACCCAGGGCTGGGGAGGTTTTTCGGCTGGCATCTGTTCCGCCTTCTCTGACACAGGTACGGAAACGCTCTGCTTTTTCTGGCCTTTCGCAATCTGAAAAGAGCGTTCTGCAGCACGTTGGATCTCAGGCCTGAGTCCTTCGGAGGCGATTTCCTCGGTGAATTCTTTTCGGCCTTCTACGAGATCGGCGATGTATCTCTGGATTTGCTCTTCGGAATAGAAGCGGCGCGGATCCCACTCGTCCAGTGACTTATCTCCACAGCGTATGATTCCTCTTGTTCCAAGAATCCCTTTTTCGTACAGGTTTGTACCCCGCAGATCTCCTCTTTGGATTTGGGCCATGAGGTTGATGGGAACGCGTCTGACTTTTCGAATCAACCTTTTTTTCTTTTTTCCGTTTTCTTCTGTTTCTTCGATAATTTCACCCATCCCCCCTGTATTGTACTGCAAGAATTTCAGTTTTCCCGGGTAATTGTTGACGAGTGTCATAATGATTTCATAGAAACGATTGACCTTTTTGGCCCTGGGCCCCACGATAAAAGGATCTGTTCCCACGATCCTTACGGATTCTCCTGCCTTGAGGGGCTGACTGGCATAGCTATGAGTGCTTTCTCCCCAGAGATAGGCCAGAACAGCCTGTTCGGGAGTGAGTTCTTGCGCGAAACTCATGATGGTGTTTCTACGGGTGATGAAGGCGAAGATGAGTCCATCCAGTTCATCAAGGGGGGGAAGATTGATGGAGTCGGAGAAGATATCGACCTTTTTACCTTGGATTTCGACCCAGAGTTTTTTGCGCTGGAGAACGGCCCTTCCATTGGCGGTCAAGCTTTCGTCCATGAAGTCGACTTCCCCGTTAGCCTTGATCATGACGTTTTCGAAAAGAGCCGATTTATCCGTCAGAGCGTTATACATGGCTTCCTGGTATTCTTTTTCCACGTCGGTCTTGACAAAAAAGTTGTTTTCCGAGCCTAAAGCTGATCCGTCTTTCCTCAGAAATACGATATCATCTTGAGTGACGAGAGTCCTCTCTCCCTGGGCACTGTCCAGCCCCAGTTGATGGCAGGACCAGGTGGATTTTCCGGTCGCAGTCAGTCCGAACAGAAAGACTCCATAGGTCTTGAGCTTATTATCTGGATTGCGGGCCGTCACAATTTTTGTTCCTGCATGCAGCCCGAGCATTCCTTTTTGGTCGGCTGTCCACATGGCCTGGCGGAGAAATCCTTTTTTATCCTCGCCCATATAGTCTGTCCCCAGAGCAATGTTGATATTGTATTCCGGAAGCACCAGAACCTGCTGTCTCAAAGGATGTTCCTCTGGAATGTGAATCATGATAAATTCAGGGCCAGGACGGGCGGAGGGCTTGAACATGGTCATCCCCCACATATAAGCCAGGCGATAATTGATGAGGTCGGCCGCTGACACATAAAGATTGCAGAGAGGATTATAGAAATCGTTTTCGCCCATTTGCCTTCGAATGTGGCAGAAAGGCATTGTCCGGATGAGATGAAGAACCTTATCCAGCTCATGCGGAGAGTTGGCAATCAGTGATTTTTGTTCCTCAGTCGGACGAGGAAGCCGGATTTCTTCGCTCCCAAGATAGACCGTCTTGGGGGCAATCCGGCTGGATATGGATGCCCGCCAGCCGTAAGAGCCGAATTTTGTTTTTATTCCAGTAGCTTTGGCTCGTGATTCCAGCCAGCCAAGGTCTACGGGCTGGATGTTGGCTCCTTT
The DNA here is from genome assembly GCA_964400735.1 of uncultured Eubacteriales bacterium. Classification (GTDB taxonomy): domain Bacteria; phylum Acidobacteriota; class Aminicenantia; order Aminicenantales; family Aminicenantaceae; genus CAYNVQ01. Next base: position 12,083 of record CAYNVQ010000003.1, read on the forward strand.
GAGGGCGAAAGTAAGCTCCTCGGCAAATCGTTTGTAGGCATGATCGTTATAAAGGCTGTTTTCGCTCATTTGAGATATTCTTCTTCGGTCTCCCCTTTCATCACGCGTTTGATGTCCTCGGTAGAGGCAACTCCACTGTTGAATAAGTAACAGGTTGTATTCTGCAGAAGCTGGCGGAAAAAATTCTTTTGGTATTCGATTCTTTCAGGAGAGGTCATCAAGAGATGGGGATTGTAGAAGGGCTGGCTTTTCGTCGGTCCGAGGGCCGTTTTCCATCCGGGACTTTCTCCGGACTCAAGGATTCTAAGGGCGTCATCGATTTCCAACCTGATCAAAGGAGGAGAGGAGGTATCGGTGCGCAGGATAAAGACCCAGCGCAGCTGGGTCCTTTTGACATGCTTAGCCGGACCTTCGATCCAGTATGGGTCGAGGAGAGCCACCGCCCTTTTGGAAGCCTTATAACAGAAAGGAGAACCCCGGTCGAGACGGCAATCATCGGCACGAAGACATTCGGCGTTTTCGCAATTATCTTTGCGGATGATGACATTTTCGCATTTGCTGTTGTCCAGGAGTGGAGCCAGGTGGGTGTAAAATTCGACGGCTTGGGTAGGAATGAGGAGCTTCCTTTCGACGGAATCGGCAAGAACCCGAGCTCCCGAGAAGCGGGCGAAGAGAATGTCATTGGAGAGGAGACGGAAGTCCTTTTCCTGAAGTAGAGCATAAAAAAGATCTGACTTCTTCGTTCCCTTGGGGCCGACAAGGACCAATCCTTGCCCTTCCACATCGGCTGACATGCCACGCAATGTATAGGTGCCGAACTGTCGCTCGGAGACATCCATGACCAGACCCAGGGCGAGACTTCTTAATGGGGAGTAGTTATCCGTGTTAACCAAGATACCGGTTTTCGACTCGGAATTGTAGAACCCTCGTGATTCCCGGCCAGGGATTCCATCCACTGCATAGATGATTCCATGAGGCTCGAGTTCGGCCTCCAGTTGGGCCGGATACCAGTTTTCAATCCAGAAATCATTTAGATGGGATACATTGGTCCGAAGCTGGACAATTACGCCGTTTATGTTGGCGTTCCACTCAAAATAGTTCTCGTAACTGAAAGCCTCCTCCATCTCGGTCACGAGCGCATCACGGACAGGCAGGGAAATCGAGGAGTCAACGGGTACGGATGTCTTTACACGGGTGCGCGTGTTGTTAAGAGTGATGCGTCTGACTTTCTTGGGTGTTTTGAGCTGGGAGACGGCATGGATTATCCTGTCCATACCCTTTTCGAGATTCCCCATCGAGGTGGCATAGGATAGGCGGATGCATCTGTCAGCCCCGAAGGCATCTCCCGGCACGATGGCCACCTTGGCCTCCTTGAGAAGATAGTAAGCGAGACCGTAGGAGTTGCGGATGACCATGTTGTTAAATTCCTTCTCGTAGGTGACGGAAAAGTTGGGAAAAAGGTAGAAGGCGCCGTCAGGTTTATTGCAGGAAACACCGGGGATACTCTGGAGCCTCATCAAGGCATAATTTCTTCTCCTCTGGAATTCTGAAACCATTTTGGAGACCTCGTGCTGAGGCCCCTTCAAGGCCTCTAAACTGGCCTTCTGAGAAATGGAACAGGGATTGGAAGTGCTGTGGCTCTGGATTTTGGCCATTCCGTCTATGATGTCGGAGGAACCCGCAGCGAACCCGATTCTCCATCCAGTCATAGAATAGGATTTGGATACCCCGTTGATCACGATGGTTCTTTTCTTGATCTCATCTCCTAGGGAGGCGAAACTGTAGAAACGGAAATCGTCATAGACCAGCTTCTCGTAGATTTCATCCGCGATAACATAGATATCTTCCTCCAGCACAACTTCCGCCAAAGCCTCCAGGGCCTGTCTTGGGTAAGCCGCTCCGGTAGGATTGGAGGGATTGTTCAAGATAAAGGCCTTTGTAGCCGGAGTAATGGCTGCCTTCAGCTCATCCGGCCTCAACAGGAATCCATTCTCTTCCTTGGTGGGAACGATCACGCCTTTTCCTCCGGCAAGAGAGACGGCGTGGGGATAGGTTACCCAATAAGGAGCAGGGATGATGACTTCATCTCCCAAGTTGACCAATGCCTGCACGAGATGGTAGAGGGAACTTTTGGCACCCGAGGAGACGATGATCTCGTTTTTATCGTATTCCAGGCCCTGGTCTTCCTTTAACCTTTGGATGATCGCCTCCTTAAGGGCCGGGATCCCATCGTTCTGGGTGTACTTGGTGAAATTTTCCTCGATAGCCCGGATTCCCGCCTGCTTCACATTCTCTGGGGTCGGAAAGTCCGGCTCCCCGACGCTGAGATCGATGACATCGATACCCTCGGCCTTCATGGACTTAGCCTTGGCCGAGACCTTCAAGGTTGGAGATTCTCCGATCTTGTTTGCTTTTTCTGATACCATGGCTGACCTTATCTGGAAAGATTATTCTTCTTTTTTTTCTTGGTTCTCTGAAGCCAACTTCCTCTTCAGGTATTCCTTCAGGTCCACTCCAGTCAGCGATTTGACCACGTCTGGCATCTGAGCCAGGATGTCTGCCACTTGAGAGGTGATTTTAGTCGTCCCCAGGTTTTTGTCACTGCCTATGACCACGATCTTGTCCACTTTGGAAAGGGGTTCTGAGACAGCTTTCGCCAAGTCAGGCAGCATTTTGAGATACATCTCGAGGATAGCGGCCTGGTTGTATTTTTCCCAAGCTTGGGCTTTTTTTAGCATGAATTCGGCCTCGGCCAGACCCAATTGTTTGATTTTTTCCGCTTCGGCGATCCCTTCCAATTTTTTTGCATCTGCCTTGGCCCTCGCTTCAGCCTGGATACGGAATTCCTCAGCCTCGGCCTCGGCCTTCATCTGATATTTTCGAGCGTCTGCCGGCTTGATGACATTTGCATCGAGCTCTTTTTCTTTGCGGGTAATCTCGAGTTCATCTATTTTTATGGCTTCTTGTTTCTCGATGAGCCTAACTTTGGCCTCCTCCTTTTTCAAGTCTTGAGATAGGCGGGATCGTTCTATTTCGTAGGCGAAATCGGCCTGGGCTTTCTTCTCGTTGACCAAAACTTGAGATTGCGCCTTCTTCGCTTCATTTTCCCATTGGGCTTTGGCAATCAATGCCTCGGCAGCCAAACGGGCAATCTCTCCTTCTTTTCTCGCTTCCGAGGATTTTATGGTGGCTTCTTTCTCGGTCTCGGCTTCCGCGATGGCTGCGTCTCTTTTCGCTGCGGCAATCTGAGGTTTTCCAAGAGCGTCCAGGTAGCCCTGGGTGTCGCTGATGTCTTTGAGGGCAAACGACATCATGTTCAGGCCCATACGGGAAAAATCGCTGCGTGCGGCCTCGATGACCTTATCCGAGAAATCTAGCCGGTCCTTGTATATTTCTTCCACGGTCATTGTTCCCATTACCGCTCTCATCTTGCCTTCGAGCACGGTTTCAGCCACAGACCTGATCCCTTCTTTTCCCACCCCCAGGAATTGTTCAGCAGCAATCTGGATGGAATGATCCGCGGAATCGATTTTGACTTGGGCCACACCCTCGGCCATAAGAGGAACGCCGCCCTGGGTGAGAACTTCGGGGGTCTTGATGTTTATGGTGATGGCTTCCATCGGAAGGATGTTGACCGTTTCCAGAAAGGGCAAGACGAAAGTGCCTCCTCCTAATCGATACCGATAGCCGATTTTTACCTTTGTCCCGTCTGGGGCAATCACGGTGCGTTTTCTTCCCCCGGATATAATGAGGACTTCATTTGGCCCCACTTTTCTGTATTGTTTAGCTAGAAGAAAGGCTAAAAATGCCAATAGGAGAACGATGATACCGATCAGGATCAATTGAGATATTAAAGTCATCTGAACCTCCTTTTTATTAGGGCGATTAAAGAGGGAATGATATTTGTGGCTTCATATTGTATTTTAACCGTTCCAGTTATGATGTGAAATAAAATAGTTTATCCTGATATCCGGTTATTTTCAAGAAAATTATAGGCTCCGTCGACATATCAGAAACCCTCCTCTTTTGGGATTCCTCTGTTTAAGGTCTTGAAGGCAGGTCGATGCCTATTGGGTCATTATGGACTAGATTGTTCACACAATTTTTTGGAAGTAAGCGATCGTTTCCTTGAGCCCTTCCTCTAGGGAAACATGAGGCTGCCAACCGAGTTTATCCTTGGCCAATGAGATATCAGGACATCGGCGGTCAGGGTCATCCTGGGGCAAAGGTTTATGGATGACCGGGGAGGAACTTCGCGTAAGAGAAATGATTTTATGCGCCAGGTCCAGAATGCTGAATTCGGAAGGATCCCCGAGGTTAACCGGTCCGGTAAAATCGTGGCTGTCCATCATGGCTACAAGGCCTGATACGAGGTCCGTGACATAACAAAAAGAACGGGTCTGGCTTCCCTCCCCGTAGACGGTTATCGGTTCGCTCCTGAGAGCCTGGATGATGAAATTACTAATCACTCTTCCGTCATCCACCGCCATCCTGGGTCCATAGGTGTTGAAAATACGGGCGATTTTGATGTCGACATTATTTTGGCGGTGGTAATCCATCATCAAGGTTTCAGCCACTCGCTTGCCCTCGTCATAACAGCTGCGGGGTCCTATGGGATTGACATAGCCCCAATAGGTTTCCACTTGAGGGTGCACTTGGGGATTTCCGTATACCTCGGATGTGGAAGCGAGGAGTATTTTGGCCTTTGTTCTTTTAGCCAATCCCAGCATGTTGATGGTGCCCATCACATTGGTTTTGACGGTTTTGATGGCATTGTGTTGGTAGTGGATAGGGGATGCGGGACAGGCAAGATGAAAGATTTGATCGACTTCCACAAAAAGAGGATGAATGATATCATGCCGAATCAACTCGAAATGAGAATGGGGAAGAAGATGTCGGACATTATTCTTGCTTCCGGAAAAAAAATTATCGACACATATGACATCATCCCCTTTTTCCACAAAATATTCACAGAGATGACTTCCCAAAAATCCTGCGCCGCCTGTAATGAGGGTCCGGTTCATATTATTCTCCCTTAATTCCTTTTGCCCTGCATAATATTTTGACTGGCCTATTCGAACCGCGGATTATCCGTAAGCCATGAACATAAGGCTTTTCTGTTTGAGAAGGTCTTTTTGTGCGGCGACGAGCTCCGCTATGCCTTTGCTGGCTAAACTCAACAGGGTGTTGAAGTCTTTTTTTGTGAAGGGCGATTTTTCGGCTGTTACCTGGATTTCCACGATTTTTCCTGTGTCGGTCTTGACGACATTCATATCGGTATCCGCTGATGAGTCTTCGAGGTAATCCAGGTCGAGGAAAAACTCGCCGTTGACGATGCCGACGCTAACGGCACTCACTAGGTTTTTTAGAGGCATCCTGTCGATAATCCCCTCTTCCATCAATTTCCTGAGAGCAAGAGCCAAGGCGATACACCCTACAGTGATGGAAGCTGTCCTGGTCCCTCCATCGGCCTGAATGACATCACAGTCAATGGTGATGGTCCTCTCTCCAAGAATGGTGAGATCGGTTACCGTCCGGAGCGAGCGGCCGATGAGGCGTTGAATCTCTTGAGTACGTCCGGATGGCCGGCCGAGGTTTCTCTCTCGGACGGACCTTTTTTCTGTAGAACATGGGAGCATGCCGTATTCGGCCGTGATCCAGCCGGTCGCACTTCCTTTGAGAAAAGAGGGGACTTTTTCCTCAATGGTGGCGGCTGCCACGACTTTCGTCTTTCCGATTTCGATAGAGGCCGATCCATCGGCGAATTCAAAATAGTCTGCCTTCAAAGACAAGGGGCGCAAGGCGTTAGATGAACGTTTGGCGGCTCTCATTATTCTTTGTTAGAAATTCCCTCTTCCTCCGGCCTGGTTTTCCAACGGTTGTGAAACCAGAACCAGAAGTCGGGGTGTTCCTCAATTTGATCCTGTATAATCTTAGTGCATAATTGTGTGATTTTCAATACATCTTCCTTTTCATCTCCCGATAGGCCGATCTTGAGGGGCGGGCCGATTTTGAGGCGATAGCAGCACTTGGATGCAGGATAACAAAAAACTGGGACAAGAGGAGCCATTGTTTTGAGATGAAAAATAGCCAGGCTGGGGGTGGTGGCCGCTGCCTGGCCAAAAAAGTCGATAAACACGGCTTGATGGCGTAAGACATTTTGATCGATAAGGATGGCCACCATGGCCTTAGACTTCAGGGCACGGAGGATGGGCTTGGCGGCAAATTGTTTATAGATAACCTCGGCGCCTAGACTCTCTCTTGTTCTCATGAGTTCTTTCTCTAGCAACCTGTTATCCAAGGTGCGGGCGACAACATAGAGCTTTCCTAGCTGGGAGATGCAGGCGGGGGCTAACTCCCAATTTCCATAATGAGCGGAAAAGAGCAGCGCGCCTCTACCTTGCTGAAGAGCCTTGTCCAAATGTTCTATTCCTTCCACGATCAAAAGTCGCCGGACTTTATCAAGGCGTTGATGCTGCATCTTGAGAACCTCAAAGAGGACACGCCCCAACTGTTTGAAGGAAGCCTTGGCTGTTCTCTTTCGGTCCGCGACAGACAGCTTTGCACCTAAGGCGATACTCAGGTTGACCAAAGCGACATCCCGATGTTTTTTATCCACATAATAGACCATTGATCCGAGCGTCTCGCCCAAAAATTGGCAGAATGAACGGGGAAGAATAAAAAGAGGAACTTTGAGCAAGAGGAAACCCAGATATTCCGCTGCTTCCTTAATGCGATGGCTGGTCATGGATATTTCAATCTCCCTTCAAGGAGGATGCCATATCTTGGTAGAAGTCCTCATCCACCTGAACGCTTATCCGGTTGTAGCATACGGATACAGGAGGATCCTTTACCGGGCTCTTCAGCTTAAAAACGTCCTTTTCTGTGGTAAGGATGACATCTGCGTCGATTTTTTGAATGGTCCTGTTTATCTTCTTCATTGAAGAAAGCGGATAAGAATGATGATCGGGAAATTTCAGGAAATGAAGGGGATTGATTCCACTTTCCTCTAGGAGTGAGAAAAATCCATCCGGACGGGCAATGCCGCAAACGGCCAAGATGCGCCTTTTCTTCAAGGTTTCCACCGGGACAGATTGGTTGTCTTCAGAGGAAAAAAATCCTTCGTTTTTGATCGAGTAAAGGAAGACCTTGGCTTGAGGGAATCTTTTCCTTATTCTGTTTTTGGAATCCGGACTGCCGCTTTCCTTTACCAAGATAAAGTCTGCTCTTCGAAGCGAACAAATGAATTCTCGAAGGAGGATCTTTTCTTCCGGATCGAAGAGGACAACGTCATGATTCCGGTGCAGTCGTCTATGCTGGAATCCATCATCCAAGATAAACACGTCAAAGCCATCCTGCTCGGCTTTTCGGCAGGAGTCCAGTCGGCTTGTGCCCACGTATATTCCAGCCTGTGGGATACGGCGCGATACCATAAATGGCTCATCTCCGGCTTCGTGCCAAGACCCGTATACTCGTTTACCATCTGAGAGAACCCCACCGGTTCTCTCCCACTTTCCTCTATAGCCTCTTGTGATCAGGGCAGGTTTGAGGCCTTTATCCAGAAGGACAGAGAGTAGCTGCATGGCTAGAGGGGTTTTTCCCGTCCCACCGAAGGCGATATTTCCCACACTGATGACAGGCTGGAGCACGCCTTGAGTTTTTAAAAGTCCCGAGTCATAGAGGGAGCGATAGATCCAACTTCCAGCCCGGAAGATAAAGGTTAAGGGATACAGAACCCAATTCATCCTATGGGACTATACACTAACTTTTTCCCGGTTTCAAGGTCGGACCTGGATCATTCAGATGAGACAGACCGGGGGAGGCCTATTGACACTCCGGGCTGAAAAATGGTTCACAACTCAGTCCAACCTTTTTGCCTGACATCTAGGGTTTTCCTTATCCTTTACTTCTTGGGCCTAATTTTTTATAATATTGCCGATCCATCGACAGGAGGAAGATAAAAATGTGGAAAAAAATGGGTGTTGGATTGTTGATTTTCTTTTTGGCGATCGTTTCCTTCCAGTGCAAAAAAAAGAGTCAGGTTCAAGGTCTCAGCCTCGAAGTGACTTTTTCGGAAGAAAACCTTTCGGATAACTTGATGACGGACATGCAGTATCGGTGGAAAACCGATTCCGATTTTGAAGGGATAGAAGGAGATCCATTCATCTTTGTCCATTTTTGGCACAACGATAATCTGCTGTTTCAAGACGATCATAAACCCGAGATTCCTTTTTCCGAATGGAAGCCTGGGGAGGAATACGTTTATTCGAGGAGAATATACATCCCGGAATTTATCGACGAATTCGATCCTGAATTCACAGGAGAAGAAACCCTTAGACTTTCTGTTGGCTTTTATTCTCCCGGCGATATGGCTGAGGAAACGAAGAAGGAGGTTCTGGAGAAAAGGTTGAAAGTCTCTCCTCCTCCCCTGGATACTCCCGAAATCATCTATGAGGATGGATGGTACAACCTGGAGATAGATCCTGAGGCTCATTTGAGAAGGTGGCGCTGGACAGCTCAGGAAGCCAGATGCATCATCGATAATCCCAAAAGAGATGCGCTACTGGTGATCAAAGGGGGCGTGAATCTTGAAGCCCTTGAGGAACAGAAGGTCATCTTCAAGATCAATGACTGGATCCTCGACGAATTTATTCCCGATGAGAGCTATTTTGAGAAATCATACAATATCAAAAAAGAGATGCTGGGAGAAGGTGAAGAGTTTTTTCTGACCATCGCCACGGATAAGGTATTCGTCCCTGCCCGGGATATTCCTGGATCTAAGGATGAGAGAGAATTAGGGATTCAGATCTCCTTCATCTATTTTCGCTAGGGCGTTTTCCGTTTCTTCTGGCGGGCTTGTTCCAAGTCCTTTTTCGCCTGGTCGGCATCCTGCTGGGCTTTTTGTAGCCTCAGATAGGTTTCGCTTATTTGTCGCTGGACGAGATCTTTGGGGGTCATATCCCTCATGTCGTAATATTTATTCCATAAAGCATTCAATTGCAGACCGAGAAGGGCTACTTGTTCCTGGGCCTCTCTCCATTTTGCTTCCAGCGTTTTCGGATCAGAGAAAGCGGTCTGTTCTTTATCCTCAGGGACCTGGTCAAGGATATGGCCTAGCGAGCGTCTTTCAGGAATTTCTGTTACAGCGGAAATTTCCGATGTGGGAAGGCTGGGAGAGCGGATGGAGATCGAGGGCTCGATCTTCCTGTTTTCCAGAACTTCATTGGTGACCACGATGCTTTTTTTCCCTTTCAATTTGGCCCGTCTTTCTTTTTCTTTCTTCGCCACTTCAACAAGGCTCTGAGAGGAGAGAATAGAGATACACAGAAGCAGCGCAAGGGCTAAAATAGCGCTTTTTTTCATGTCCGTTTCCCTTCCTTTATCTTAAAGGCTGTGATGGCTGGTGTCAATCGAGCGGAAAAAACGGAAGCGTCTCTCCGACATCCCGATCTTAGGGCAGCAAGAAGCACTGATTTGTCAGCCCGAGGATTTTCCCCATCGACCTTTTGGAGGGAGAATTGTTTTCAATTCCTGCGAGTAAATGCTCGCTTTCTGCCACCAAAGCTTGATTTCGTGCTCGTACCCGCTCTCTGACTTTCCTTCTCGGACTTCGTCCTGCATCCAAAGGGACATATCCCCTAGGATCCGCCCATTGATTTTTTCAGAATCGATCGAAATTCTCTTATTCCTCGGCTCACTTTCCTCGTCGAAGAATCATGCCCTCTTGCTTTGAATGGCTTCCTCATCTGCTTATATCACTGTTGTTGCAGCTTTAATAAGGCTGAAGATGCTTCTGGATAAAGAGGAAGAGAAGAGGATTACCGTGTTGGGGATGCTGTGCGAAAAAACAGGAGTTGGCCATCCGAGGAGACCTCAACGGCTCCATCCCTATCGGTCCTGAAAATTTTAATATCCAGTCGCTCATATCTCTCGAGAACGGCGGGATCCGGAAGACCGTATCTATTTCCGGTGCCCACAGAGATGACCACGAAATCTGGAGATACTGCCTGAAGAAATTCTTCTGAACTGGACGAGTCGCTTCCATGATGGGGGGATTTCACTACCTGGCTCAGAAGGGGGAAGCCAGATCGCACCAGCTCGTTTTCTACACCCTCTTCGATATCCCCGGTTAGAAGAAAAGATGTCAGGCCATACGATATCCTGAGTACAAGGGATTGGTCATTGTGTATCATCGAGATATACGCGGAAGCCTGGACCGGATTCAAAACCTGGACCTTCACCCCGTTTATCGTTTCCTCCTGACCCCGAAACATCCTCCTCTGATTGGTTTTAGAGGATAGTTGTCTCTTGAGTTTTTCATAGGAGTCGTTATTTTTTGGGCTAAACGCCTCCCAGAATTCCGTGATTCTGAAATTTCTTGCCACGGATTTCAGGCCGTTCAAATGGTCGGGGTGGGCGTGGGTCAGAACGAGATAATCGACTCTTTTTATCCCTTTTTTCCAGAGAAAAGGGGAGACAACATATTCGCCGATGTCGAAAGTATTTTCGGGTGTCCCCCCTCCATCAATAAGCATTTTTTTTTGGCCTGGAAATTCAACAAGGATGGAATCTCCCTGACCCACATCGATGAAAGTCATTTTGAGAGTTTTTGAAGAGGCGGAGAAAGGGTAAATCACAAGGGTCAAGAGAAACAAGGAGAAGCATAAAGCCGTAATGATTTTCTGGCCAGGAATTTTTTTAGGAACGAGCAAAAGGCCGAGAAAAAGGAAATATCCCAGGACGATGAGGGGCGAAGGAGTGGGAATTCTGAAAGAGAGGAAAGGGAGAGGGTCGAATAAATGGGAGATCGCGACCAAAATTCCGACGAGGAAATCGATGCCTTGAGCCAAAATTCCTGCTAAAAAAGAGTTCAAAAAGGCGAGGAGAAGAAAGACGTAGCCCAAGGCCATAATCAACCCCACGAGGGGAATGGCGGCCAAGTTGAGCACCAGGGAAGAAAAAGTCACCCGATTGAAAGCCGAGGCGATGAAGGGAAGGACACCCAATTGGGCGGCGATGCTCACAGCCAAGATTTCGCTTATTCTTAGGGGAAGGCGAGGTAAAAACTTGATCACTCTCGGAAAAAGAAGAATGATGGATAGGGTGGCCACAAAGGTGAGTTGAAAGCCGAGGCTGAAAAGGTTAAGAGGATTGGAAAGTAGAAGAATCAAGGCGCTCAGAGATAAGGTGTTCAGAAGGTTGACGTTTCGCCATATGAGTTTACCCAGCAGGTAGGCCAGGGCCATGATGGTGGCTCTCAGGATAGAAGGCCTTCCCTCAACCAAAAGGGCGTAAAAACAGAGAAAAAGGATAAGAAGCACATAATTCGTCCGTTCTGGAAGTCTGAATACCCTAAAAAGGGAAAAAAGAAGAAAAGAGATGATGGCTATGTGGGCGCCCGAAAGAGCGAAGAGATGGAAGATCCCTGCGTGTTGAAGGGATTTGGTCGTCTCTTTATCCATCCTTTCTCTTTCGCCCAAAAGAAGAGCTTCCACAACCGATCCTCGTGGGGAGAGAGACCGGTTTTCTGCGCCGGAGAAATACTTCTCAATGCTGATCTGTAATTTTCTTCGGATGACCGATATGATCCGCAGAGGAGAAATGCTTTTTCCGGTTTTCAATTTTTCAACAAGAAGGGCGCTCTTGGTGTAGGCTTGGCCATGGATATTTTGACTTTTCAGGTGAAGATCGAGAACCGGCGGATTGAAATTTTTAAAATCCTGTGAGAGAAAGAGCTTGGCTGAGACTTTGATCTTATCATTGGTATGGAGATGGAGGATTGTTGACGATTCCTGGGAGCGAAAGACAGAGATTCTCAAATTTCCTTCGACCGTTTTTTCCTTTTTATGGATAACAACTTTCTCGACTCTCAGGTAAAGATAGTCTCTTTCCATTCCCTGCGAGACCGATTTGTACAATCGGCCGTAAAAATCTATGTAGTCTCCGGATTTAAGTTCTCTGAGAGGATTCGTTTCATAAGACCTGCTTTGTGAGGTGTAAAAACTTGCCCCCATCAGCAGAGAAGTCACGAGGATGAAACCAAGACATACTCTCGGTCTCCTAAAAACCGAGAAGAAAATCCAGGAGCAGGCAAGGGAAAAGACCGTTGACACCGTCCAGACTGCCAGAGGTATAGTGAGGTGAGCGGAGAGAAAAATTCCCGCAGCCAGGCTTATGGTAAGAGGGAGGAATGGAAAAAGCATAACCGTTATTAATAACGAACCGTCTCCGCTAAGTGTCTCTGATGTTCGAAACAATCGAGGAGAAGATGGCACATGAGTTTTATCCCTATCGAAATGCTCTTTTCATCAGGATTGAAATAGGGACTGTGCAGAGGGGCAAGGGAGGGTTTATTTGGATCCTTGGCTCCTAGAAAAAAATAAAATCCTGGGATAATGTGGGAGAAATAGGAGAAATCTTCGGCTACCATCTGTGGCTTAGAGGGATGAATATTCCATTCGCCGAGCACTCGGGAGAGGGTGGGGGATAGAATGGAAGCCAGGTCGGGGTGGTTATAAAGGGGAGGAGCTCCCTTTTTAAGTTGGAAAGTGGAATTGGCTCCGAAAGAGCGGGAAATACCGCTCACCACGTCTTCGATCAATCGTGGGATTTTGCTTCTGTTGGCTTCGCTTAGAGTCCTGATCGTGCCTTCGATAGTAACCCTTTCAGCAATGATGTTGGCCTTTGTCCCTCCTTCAATCTTTCCGATGGTGATAACCCCCGGATCTGTGGGATCGATGGAACGGCTCACGATAGATTGAAGGCTGACGATGGTTTGGGAAGCTATGGCAATGGCATCGATACCTTCATGAGGCCGGGCTCCATGGGAGCTCTTTCCTTCGATGATGACTTGGAACCAGTCGGAGCTGGCCATGATCGGACCCGCAGAATAAGAAACCTGTCCAGAGTTTTCCGGCCAGACGTGAAGACCGAGGATGGCCTGAACAGGAGGATTTTCCAAAACCCCCTCCTCAATCATCAATTTGGCTCCTCCTTCTTCGCCATGGGGTGCCCCCTCCTCTGCAGGCTGGAAGATGAATTTGATATTTCCGTTGATTTGGTCTTTAAGGGAAGTCATAATCATAGCCGTTCCTAAAGCGATGGCCATATGTATGTCGTGACCGCAGGCATGCATAACGCCAGGATTAAGGGATTTATAAGAGACATTGGTCATTTCCTGGATGGGCAAAGCGTCCATATCCGCCCTGACGCCCACGGTCAGACCTGGCCCGGCTCCTCTGAGGAGGCCTGACACTCCTGTTTTGGCTATTCCGTTCTTTACTTCTAGGCCCAGAGAGAGGAGCTTGGATGAAATAAGGTTGGCGGTCTCGAATTCTTGGTTGCTCAATTCTGGATTCATATGGAGAAATCGGCGGATTCGGATGATTTCGGCTTCACGCTTTTGGATTTCTTTTTCTATTAAATTGGCGGTTTTTGTATCAATGCTAAAGGTCGAGATGGAAACAATAAAAAGGCCAAACAAAGAGGCAAGAAATCCACGCAGGATTGTTTTTTTCATAGATTCATCTTAGATTTGCCCACCCTGAAAGTCAATATCTCAGGGAGTGCTTGCACCGTTCTTTCCATAATGGATTTGATTTTAGAGGCGGGATAATCCGATGCCTTATTTTACAAAAGCGGGAATTCCGGTGATGATCGAACAAGGGCTAGATGCTTACCAGTTCTCGGAAAGTTCCGTAGACTTCTTCGAGAATCGAAGAGATTTCTCCCAGGGTGGCCAGCTCTTTGACGGCATCGATGATGGCCGGAATAAGATTCCTTTCTTCCAGGGCTGCTTTTCTTAAATCGCGAAGACACTGCGTCACCCGGGCCTCCGATCTTTTGGCCTTCGCCTTTTTCAATCTACGAAGCTGGCTCGATTCCAGTTCTGGAGGTGGAGAATAGAGCTGCAGTAGCCTCTTCTCTTCTTCACTTCGAAAAGCGTTGAGCGAGACGACGATCTTTTCCTTTTCTTCGATCTGTCTTTGATCGGCATAAGCGCTGTCTTGGATTTCTTTTTGAACGAAACCGGTCTCGATGGCGCGTCCCATTCCCCCGATATCATCTATTTTATTCAAATATTCCTGAACCTTTTCCTCGATTTGGTTGGTTAGACTCTCCACAAAATAAGCGCCTCCCAGGGGGTCCACACTGTCGGCGACACCGCTCTCATACGCGATGATCTGCTGGGTGCGAAGGGCAATTTTTGCCGATTTTTCTGTGGGGAGAGCCAGAGCCTCATCCCTAGAATTCGTGTGAAGCGACTGAGTCCCACCTAGAATAGCGGCCAAAGCCTGAAGTGTAACTCTGACCACGTTGTTTTCGGGTTCTTGGGCGACAAGAGTCACCCCGCTTGTCTGGGTGTGGAATCGGAATTTCCAGGAGAGGGGATTTTTTGCCTTGAAGTTATTTTTCACGATTTTTGCCCATATCCTTCTGGCCGCACGGAACTTCGCGATTTCTTCAAAGAAGTTATTGTGGGCTGAGAGAAAAAATGAAAGGCGGGGAGCGAATGTGTCGATATCGAGACCGGCCGATAGGGCGGCTCTTATATATTCCAAAGCGTTGGCAAATGTAAAAGCCAGCTCTTGGACAGCCGTCGCCCCAGCCTCGCGGATGTGATACCCGCTGATGCTCATGGTGTTCCACTTCGGCACATTTTTTTGACAGAAGGCCAGAATATCGGTGATAATTTTGAGCGATGGTTGAGGAGGGTAGATGTAAGTTCCCCGGGCGATGTACTCCTTGAGTATATCATTCTGGATGGTTCCGTTGAGTTGGTCCCATGGAATCCCCCTAGCTTGGGCCAGGGCCAGATACATGGAAAGGATGACAGCGGCCGTGGAGTTTATCGTCATCGATACGCTCACTTCTTCAAGAGGAATGTCGGCAAATAATATCTCCATGTCCTCTAGGGTATCGACGGCCACACCTACTTTACCGACTTCCCCTTGAGCTTGGGGATGATCGGAATCCAGGCCGATTTGGGTGGGAAGATCGAAGGCGACGCTCAATCCCGTCTGCCCTTGAGAGAGGAGGAATCGGTATCTTTTGTTTGATTCCTCAGCCGTCCCTAATCCGGCGTATTGGCGCATGGTCCACAATCTTCCTCGATACATATCGGCGTAAAGCCCTCTAGTGAAAGGGTATTCACCGGGTCGACCTAGGGAGCGTGCAGAATCGAAATCGGCGAGATCCTTCTTGGTATAGGATTCTTTGATTTCAATACCGGAAGAAGTCAGGGCCTTTTTTTTTCTTTGTGTAGTCATATTTATGGCAGCTGATGATCGAATCAGGATACGGTAAGATATTGTGAAAAGGGCAGAGTGCCGGCATAGCGGGCATCTTTTCCAAGTTTTTCCTCAATCTCCAAGAGCCTGTTGTATTTGGCCACTCTCTCGCTGCGCGAGAGCGAACCCGTTTTGATTTGTTTGGCATTACAGGCAACACTCAAATCGGCGATGAAAGTGTCTTCGGTCTCTCCCGAACGATGAGAAATGACCGTCGTGTAGCTGTTTTGATGGGCATAGGAGATGGTGTCCAAGGTCTCGGTGAGAGTCCCGATCTGATTCAATTTAATAAGGATTGAATTCCCGATTCCTTGTTCGATTCCTCTCTTGAACCTCTTCAAGTTGGTCACAAAAATGTCGTCTCCGACCAGCTGGATTTTTTGGCCGAGCTCATCAGTCAGGATTTTCCAACCTTCCCAATCATCCTCGGAAAATCCATCCTCAATGCTGATTATGGGGTAGTTTTTGACCAGATTTTTATAGAAATCGGTCATCTGGTCGATGTTTTTCTGGGAGCCGTCCGATTTTTTAAAGACATATTGACCATCGATATAGAATTCTGAAGCAGCTACATCCAAAGCGAGAAAGACATCTTTACCCGGGACATAGCCAGCATTCTGGATACTTGTGAGGATGAGTTCCAGTGCTTCCTCATTTGATCTTAGGTTGGGCGCGAATCCGCCTTCATCTCCGACAGAGGTATTGTATCCCTTTGTTTTCAGCGTTTTTTTCAGCTGGTGGAAAATTTCAGCTCCAGCCCTGAGCGCCTTTGAGTAGGTCGAGAGGCCTGCCGGGACGATCATAAATTCTTGAATATCCATGTTGTTGTCAGCGTGAGTACCTCCGTTGAGGATGTTTATCTGTGGTACAGGGAGCGTGTAGTCTTTTCTCTTCCCGAGGTAGTCATAGAGCGGGATTCCTGTTGCGCGTGCGGCTGCTTGGGCAATGCTCATCGACACAGACAGGATGGCGTTGGCCCCAAGCTGGCTTTTATTGGGTGTTCCGTCCAATTGGATAAGTATCTGGTCTATCTCTTCTTGGTGAAGGGCATCCAGTCCGGTGAGTTTCGGGGCGATGATTTCATTTACATGGGATACGGCTTTCAACACACCCCTTCCCAAATAACGGGCGGGATCTCCATCCCTAAGCTCAAGGGCTTCGTGAGTTCCGGTTGATGCCCCCGAGGGGACCGAACTGACTCCCGTTATGCCAGAGTTAAGCGAAGTCCAGGCTCTTAAAGTAGGATTTCCTCTAGAGTCCAAAATTTCCTGGGCCTTGATATGGCTGATTATGGTTTTCGACATAGCTTTTATCCGAAATAGATAGTGAGAGTTTTATTTAGCCGGGAACCGTAAAAATAATACTTACTTAGTTTCCGAGCCTTCTTCCGAAGCTAATTCTTCCGGTTTTTTAGCCAGCTCTTTCTTTTTCTTCTCGACAAATTCTTTTATGGCATCGATCCCTTCCGTCGTTTTCTCCTTGACGACTTTAATCCCTTTTTCAGCTTCTTTTGCGATCTTGTCGTAGCTTTCTTTGGCCTTTTCCCCGGTTTTTGCAGCGGATTCTTGGATTTTTTTCCGGGTTTCCTCTCCGCTTGCCGGAGCAAAAAGGACTCCCAGGATGAATCCGGCCGCGGTGCCTAAAAGAAATGAAAGAGTGACTTCCAAAGCTCCAGAGTTTCTATCTGCCATTTTTTTTCCTCCTTGATTTTTTCGCTTGCCGCCAGCCTAAACGGATCAAAGGAAAAAGGAACGGCCAGTACTTAGAAGTAGGCCGGATGATTTTTACCGTTAAAAACCAGGCAATTTCTGCGATGCTCACGGATAACTTTTTGGATGCCTGGACCACTTCGCCGACATCATCCATTTTAGACTGAACGCTCAAGCTGGTTTTTTTCAATTCTTGGGCTAATGTCCTTATTTCAATTAGGGTTTCCTCTGCTTCGCGGGCTGTTCCTCGTAGTTGGATCATCAGCCTCACCAGAAAGGTGACGGCAATGACGGCAGCTATGGTGAGAACAAGCAATAAGAATTGGTTAAGGGTTAGCGGCATCGTAATAAATAGATAAAATAAAAAGCGCCTTTTGTCAAATCGGATTGTTTCGGGCAGCCCTGATTCCGCTTGGATTATTTCCAGAGGATTTTTTGGATATTCTCTATCTGATATTCTTCAGCGATTTTTTTCAGGATTGTGGAGTAATCCCCTTCTCCTTTTTTTTGGACGGCTTCTTCCCATTCCTTTAACGATGGATCGGCTAGAAAAGCGTATTCCATTTTGGACAGCCGGTTGATCCCTCTTAGGGCCTGCCAATGGGTAATCATCAGAAGGGCCAACACTCCAAAAAAGACGTTGGGTCCGGGAAGGAGGGCGGCCAGTCCGCTAATGGGAAGCAGAAGGGCTTCTCCTATTATAAAGAGGAGGTGTTTGGTCCTTTGTCTTTGAAGAAAGAAAAAAAACCTAGTCCTTACTCTCTTTTCGTCACAGCTTCCTGAGTACAAAATTTCCACTTTTTCTCCCCTCGATTGCAATATCCTTTCAAAGGCCTGTTCTTGGACGAGAATCCGCTTTGGCAGAAGCATGAGCTTTTCCTTGGCTTTTTCCCAGATTCCCTTCCAACGGGAAAAATGGACAGAGATTTGATGGATGGGCTCGGCCGAGAAACATCTATATTTCTCCCGGTGGTCTTTGACAAAAAAGAATTGCATCCCTCTATTTTATCAATTTGCCGGCAAGAAACAAACGAACAAATCGCCCGAAATTGGATACGGAAAGTGGAATGAAGACAATCCTCTCTGGTTTTTTTGCCTGCCAGCAAAGCTTGCTTTCACGTTCGCTTCGCTCTCTACCTCCCCTTCTCGGTTTCGCCCTGAGACCGAGGGATCATATCCCCCTGGAATTCCCAACAGAGTTCCTCCAGATGTTGTTGTCCTTCTCGGCACCTGGTCAATCCGGGAACGTCCCAATCAAAGACTCTATAATTTATCATTGATAAAAAGCAAATATTGAAATAGTGGGGATTTCCAAATGGGACGCCCCCTCAAGTTATCCTCCCTGGACGTTTCAGGAAGGCGGGGTTAGGTTGGATCGGGGCCTTCCATACCTCCCCGGCATTTTTCTGCACCTTTATTTGCATTTGATTTTCCCTCACTTCGGGACAAAATCCAGCATTGCAAAAGGGGACTTCCACGTGCATAAAAGAATCTTTCGGCAAATTCGGTGTTATTTTCTTTGGGTGAGAAGAAAAATAAAAAAAGGCGCGCCGATGACGGCGGTGATGATGCCTATGGGAAGCTCTGAGCCCGGAAGGATTGTTCTGGCTACCAGGTCGCAGAACAAAAGAAATACACCGCCCAGGAGGGAGGAAAAGAAAAAGAGGCGTCTGTGGTCAGGGCCGATCAATAGGCGTACCCAGTGGGGCACAATCAACCCGACAAATCCGATGATACCGCTGACCGATACGGAGGAGGAGGCGAGCAAGGTAGAAAGGATCAAAAAGATTTTTCTCGTGCGCTTCACGGGACAACCCAGGGATTGAGCGGTCTCGTCGCCCATGACCAGAAGGTTCATGTCCTTGGCCAGCCAAAGGCATATAAAAAAACACCCCATAAATTGAGGAAGGATCACTCGAATCTGGGCCCATTCGGCAAGATGGAAACTTCCCAAAAGCCAAAAAACAGCCTGCTCGAATGATTCGGATCGAATGAAAATCAAGAATGAGGTCAGGGAGGAAGCCAATGCTCCGGCCGCTATCCCGGTCAAGAGTAGAGTTTCCACTTTGAAGAGGCCCTTTTTTTGGGAAAGGAGATAGACCAAAGAGACGATAACCAATCCGGAGCCGAAAGCGAACACGCTCTGAAGTGAATAACCGAAGACACTTAAATCGAGACCCAAAAAGAGGGCTAGTACCGCTCCGAAGGATGCGCCTGACGATACTCCGACAACAAATGGCCCGGCCATCGGATTCTGAAAATATCCTTGGAGTATGGCTCCTGAAAGAGAAAGACTGGCGCCGACCAGGAAGGCAAGAAAGGCACGGGGGAGCCGAAGATGAATGAAAATCGTGCTTTGGGTCTGGTCCTTGTGCACTAAAAAATTCCACAGGTCATCAAACCCGGTTTTGACCGACCCGCTCACCAGTGAGAGATAGAACCCGGCGATCAGGAGAAGAAGAAGGATTGAGAGGAGGCGGATCCTGTTTTTCTTCATGGGCGTGGATTTTTTATAAAGACGGAGGGGTGAAGAATACGGGCCAGCTGATCAAGAGCCAGGAATATGCGCGGGCCTAGCCGGGTCACCAGGTCTTCATCGAGATAATGGATATTCCCTTTTTGGACAGCCTGTATACCCTTTAAAAAAACCTCGCTGCTTAGCCAGTTTTCAATTTTGAGGAAATCTTCCTTCGATTTGGTGATGACAACGATATGTTCAGGGTCCTGGTGGATGAGCTCCTCCCGGTTGTAGGCAAGCCATGCCCGGGATATCTCCCCAGCAATATTTATCCCTTTGGCCGCAAGGACCAGATCATTCAGAAAGCTCTCCTTTCCACAGGTCCAGAATCCCTTGCCATGAAGATTGAGGAAGATCTTGGGCCTGTGTTCGACGTTTTTCAGAGCTACTTGGATATTCTCCAGATCATTCCGAAGCGAATTGACCAGATTTTCAGCTTCTTTTTCCCTCCGGGTGATGAGACCTATCCTTTCGATAAGAGAAAAAACAGTTTCTATTTCTTTTCCAGTTTCAAGGACGAAAATAGGAAGATCAAGGCCCTTGAAACGCTGGACGAGCCTCAAGGGATTTCCCCTGAAGGCGATGATGAGATCTGGATGAAGGTTGACGATTTTTTCTAAATCGGGGTCAACCATTCCTCCTATTTTTTCAATGTTCATGGCCTGCTTTGGGTAGTTGCAGTAGCGTGTCACTCCGACAATTTCTTTTTCCAAACCCAGGGCGAAAAGAATTTCTGTAACGTTCGGAGCAAGAGATACGATCCGTTGAGGAGGTCTTCCCAGTATATGAATGTTCCCCAAATCATCTTTGACGACAGGGTTCTGGATCGAGATGCCGATGTGGTTCAGCAGCAGCAAAAAGATCAGGAGTGGTCTAAAAGAATTTGGTCTCATTTCTCCTCAGATCTCTGAAAAACCAAAGAGATTTCCGGGAGTCCGGAGCGCAGGTTATCCCTTACTGTCACCTCAGCTTGGAAGACTTCGAGTATTTTTTCTTCGGTGATGAGTTCCGATGGGGTTCCCAGAGAGTGGATACCCCCTTCCTTCAAGAAAAGCAACCGCTGGGAATAAGGGATAGCCAGATTGATGTTGTGCTCGGCGGAAAGAATGGTTTTGCCTTTCTCCTTTTGGAGCCTTTCCAGGATTTGGTAAATTTCGACTTGGTAGCTTATATCCAGATGAGCACTGGGTTCGTCGAGAAAGAGAAGGGGTGTATCCTGGGCCAAAGCCCGGGCGATGAAAACCCTTTGCCGTTCTCCTCCGCTTAGATGGGCTATTTTTTTTTCTCTCAAATGAGAAATGGCTGTCAGATCCATGATTTCCTGGATGACCTTTTTGTCTTCGTGAGAAGCTCCGCTCAATCTTTTCTGGTGGATATATCTGCCCATCAGTATGATCTCTTCCACGCTGAATTCGAATGAGAGGGGATGCAGCTGGGGAACATAAGCGATTTTTTCAGCTACCTTATCAGGTTTCATCGAGAATAAATCTTTCCCCTCTATCAGAACCCTCCCCGATACGTTTTTAAGCAGTCCTTGAATGGCCTTTATGAGAGTGCTTTTTCCCGACCCGTTTCTCCCGAGAATGGATAAAAATTCCCCCTCGTTCAGGACGAAGGAAATGTTTTTTATGACGTCGCCGTTGCCATACCCAGCCGAGAGATCGATTATTTTTATGACGTCCATTGTGCACCAAACATTGAACTTTACTATTTTTTCCTACTGGGTAAAGCGTGTCAAGTTTTGATCCTGTGATGGGAGGGCAGTATTATGGACACAACGAAACAGGGATAGGATTGACGCTTGTTTGGATGATGAACGGGGAGACCTTCAGTTGGCCGGTAGCTGTTTGGCTGAAAAGATGGCGAACCCAAGGATAAAAAGGGAAACCGGTATAGTTCTGAGGTCATTATCTTGACTTTTGTAAGGGAGGAATTTAATATTTAAGATTGAATGTCGTAACGAGAAACATACAGAGATAATCCGTTATTTTTCCTCAACTTCAAACCCTTAAAGAACTGGAATACGAAAGATGCGGGAACAAAAAATATTTGGGCTGAAGGCAAGCGGGCCTCAAAAGAAACCCAGAGGTTAGCAAAATGAAAGAAGAATATCAATTCGATATCATCGAGAAGAAGTGGCAGCAGATCTGGGAAGAGCGCGGAGTGTTTACCTTTTGCGAAGATTCCCAAAAAACGAAATATTACTGCCTGGAAATGTATCCTTATCCTTCGGGACGCATCCACATGGGGCAAATCCGTAACTATACGATCGGTGACGTGATCGCTCGCTTCATGATAATGAGAGGGTTCAATGTCCTTCATCCCATAGGTTGGGATGCACTCGGAATGCCGGCCGAGAACGCCGCCATCACGCAGGGAATTCATCCTCAGAAATGGACCTTGGGCAATATCTCCCATATGAAAAAACAGCTGAAAAGGCTGGGATTCAGCTACGATTGGTCCAGGGAAGTGAACACCTGTCTACCGGATTACTACAAATGGAATCAGTGGATATTTCTTAAAATGTTCGATAAAGGTTTGGCCTATCGAAAAAAAGGCTGGATCAATTGGTGCCCTTCTTGCCAGACTGTATTGGCCAATGAGCAGGTCATCGGGGAGAGATGCTGGCGGTGTGACGCCATTGTGAAGCAGAAGGAAATGGAGCAGTGGTTCTTAAGGATTACAGACTATGCAGAGGAGCTTCTTGCTGGTCATGAAGCCCTTGAGAAATGGCCGGAGCATGTCCTTTTGATGCAAAAAAATTGGATAGGTAGAAGCACAGGAGGTCACATATCCTTTCCTGTCGCCGGCTCTTCCCAGATTATCGAGATATTCACCACGAGAGTGGACACGATTTTTGGAGCGACTTTTATGGCCTTATCCCCAGAACACCCCTTGGCTCAGCAGCTCATCGCGGATTCTTCCCGAAAAGAAAAACTAAAGGCGTGGATCGAAAAAAGCATCGCCGAGCAGCGCCTGCGCAAAGATCCGGGAGAGATGGAGAAGGAGGGAATAGACACAGGGAAAAAAGCCATCAATCCTTTTACAGGAGATGAGATCCCGATTTGGGTTTCCAATTATGTCCTGATGGAATATGGGACAGGAGCGATCATGGCGGTGCCGGCGCACGACCAGAGAGATTTCGAGTTTGCCAGGAAATATTCCCTGCCCATCAAGACAGTTATCATGCCCGAAGGAAACACGCTCCCGGATGAATTGGACAATGCCTTTGAGGGGACAGGCGTTGTGGTCAATTCTGGCGAGTTCTCGGGGTTTTCCTCTCAAGATGCTTCCGATAAGATGGTCGATCATGCTGTCAAGAAGGGATTTGGACAAAAAAGCACACTCTACCGGCTTCGGGACTGGGGAGTTTCGCGCCAACGCTATTGGGGAACACCTATTCCCATCATCTACTGCCCGAGGTGTGGAGTGGTCGGTGTGTCCTATGAGGAACTCCCCGTGACTTTGCCGCCAGATGTGGAGTTTAGGGGCGAGGAAGGTTCGCCTTTGGAAAAGGTGGATAGTTTTGTTCACGTCCCTTGCCCCAAATGCGGGGAAGAGGCCAGACGCGAGACAGATACCATGGATACTTTTTTCGATTCTTCCTGGTATTACTTTCGCTATTGTTCCCCCCATGAAGACAGGATGCCTTTCAATCCTCAGCCCGTCAATTATTGGCTGCCGGTGGATCTCTATATAGGCGGCGTAGAACACGCCATCCTTCACCTTATTTACGCCCGGTTTTTCTGTAAATTTTTGAGGGACTTCGGTTTAACGACCGTCGATGAGCCTTTCCCCCGTCTGCTCGCCCAAGGCATGGTGACCAAAGACGGGGCTAAAATGTCCAAGTCAAAGGGAAATGTCGTGGACCCCGACGATATAATCCAAGAATATGGCGCTGATACTCTGAGGCTCTTCATACTTTTTGCCTCTCCTCCGGAGAAGGAATTCGCTTGGAAAGAAAAGGGCATAGAAGGATGTTATCGGTTCCTCCATCGACTATGGGCCTTTTTCCAGGAGAACAGGAACTTTTTTGAGAAAGAACCGCTGCCAGAAAATAGACAGGCTTCGGAGGGAGATGAGGGAGTTCGTCGGACCAGGATCAAGATGCATCAGACGATAAGAAAAGTATCGGAGGATATTGAAAAAAGGTATCATCTGAATACAGCGATTAGCTCCATAATGGAATTTTTCAACCTCCTTAAGGCGGAGAGAGAGGAGCTTATCCGGAGCCATGAAGGCATATGCCTGTTAAAGGAGTCTCTGGAAAACATGCTCATCCTTCTTTCTCCTTTTTCTCCCCACCTTTGTGAAGAACTTTGGCAGACGGCCGGGAAAACCACCATTCTTGCCCAGACACCTTGGCCCCTCTATGACCCGGAGCTGGCCAAAGAGGAAACATTGACTATAGTGGTCCAGGTCAATGGTAAACTGAGGGACAGGTTCGAGGTCGAAAGGGACACAGGGGAAGAAAAACTGAAGGAAATAGCCTTGAGTTTAGGAAAGATCAAAAGCTTGATAGGCGAAAAAAAAGTGAAGAAAGTGATTACGGTCAAAAATAAGCTGATCAACATCGTTATTTAACCTGAGAAAATTCAGATTTGTTTATAGAGGTTCTGATGAGAAAACTCGCTCTGCTTTTCATCCTTTGTTTGGTATCCTTCGAATGCGGCTATCATCTTCGAGGGACAGGAAGTTATCTTCCTCCGCATATCAAAGTTCTCCACATCCCGATGTTTACCAACCGGACAACCCGGTTCGAGCTGGATGTGAAACTAACCCAGCGTGTGATCGATGAGATGGTTGCACGCGGAAAGCTGGAAATTACAGCGAATGAAGATGCATCGGATGCCGTGTTGATCGGCGAAATCCTTGCCTTCCGTGCGACTCCTATCGGATTCGGGGAGGAGGCAACGGCCGACCGCTACAGCATTACGATAGTGGCCAAGGTGTTGATGAGAGATCTCGTTCAGAAGAAAGTGATTTTTTCCAACCCGTCTTTTGTCTACCAAGGAGAATATGAGGTGCCGGAGGGTACAGATTTCGAGTCGGTGGAGACCGAGGCCATCGATGAGATAGCTGATAGATTTGCCAGAAGTCTCGTGGTGGCCATTCTAGAGGGATTCTAGGGGAAGTGTACAGTTTCTTTCTGAGAAAAGAAATCGACGAAAAGAGCGTTCATCCCTGTTATTTTTTCTATGGAGAGGAACCTTTTCTCGCGGAAGAGTTTATCCAGGAGCTTCAAAGGTCCTTGATCTCTCCGGAAGAAAAGGATTATCACGTCGAAAAATACGATCTCGAGGAACATTCTTGGATGGAAATCATGGACGGAGCCAGGACCCTTCCTTTCTTTTTTTATTCCTGGCGGATCATCCTGGTGAGCCTTCCCTTCGGGAAAGGAGAGCACCTCTCATCCGCCGAGGAGAAGGTCGTCAAAGACTATTTTTCTTCCCCTTCCTTCCAGACGGTTTTGGCGGTTGTCTATCCGTTTAAGTTGAAAAGAAATACTTTGATTTTTCGGTTATTTACATCCCTTCCTGCCTCTCTCGTTCATGTTAAAGAGCTTAAGCCCCTCAAAGGGAGAGCCTTGATCGGCTGGATGGAGAGAAAACTTAGTTCGCTGCAAAAAAGAGCGACCCAAGAAGCGATAGGAAGGATTGCGGAACTGGCGGGCGGCAACCTCACTCGTCTGAACAGTGAACTGGAAAAGATCTCTTCGTTCACTGGGGAAAAGAAGATCATCGAGCTGGATGACGTCAATGCCGTTTTAGGATGGATCAAATCTTTTTACGAATGGGAGATCGTGGACGGGCTTGAAAAGGCAGATTTGAAAAAAAGCCTGATGGTTCTCGACCAACTCTTCAGAGAGGGTGAAAGGCCTGAATTCATTCTGGGTATGATAGCCAAATTTTTTCGGGATATTTTTATGGCCAAACTATGGCTCCGAGAAAAAGAAAAGGATAAAAAGGAAATTTTTAAAGAATTGAGACCCCATATCCAGGAAAGATTTGGAAATTTTTACACCGACAAGTTTAGAAATTTTTTTTCCCTCGTGGAGAAAATCCCGATAGAGGGCCTGGATCAATGGCTTTCCGAACTGAGGGAGATCGACCTGAAGATAAAAACCTCAGATCTTTCCGCACAGATATTGCTCGAAAAATTCCTCCATAGCTATTGTCGGTTGAGATTAGCTTAAATCTTACTTAGAAGGGGAGGGGTTGATCATTTCGACCTGCCGGTTTAAGCGAGATTTGTACCGGCTTCCTGTATTTTTGTGGATGGTTCCTTTTTTTACGGACTTATCTATTATGGAAAAGGTGAGAGGCAGAAGCTTTTCCGCCTCCTCCCGGTCTTTTTTTGCAATGGCTTCTCTTAATTTTTTCAATTGTGTGCGCAAGATAGATTTGTTTTTCCTGTTGATCAAATTCCGGTGTTGTGAACGTCTGTCCTGGCGTATAGCCGACTTGTGCTGAGCCATTTTTTTCTCCTCAAATAAAAATGTATGATATGATATCTTGTGTTTGAAGTCAACCGCCATGGTGATGAGGCAAGCATCCTGATTTCCGTGACAAAAAAACAGTCAGACAGAATGGTCCGTCAGCCCGCTGGTTTTCCCCAGCGAGGAAAACCAGCTTATTCCTCGGCTCACTCTCCAACCTGCCAGTAAAGCTTGCTTTCCATGCCCGCTCGCCTCCGGATGGCTCCCTAACCATCCTGCCTGACTTAAAAAGAAATCGTCACGGAAATTAGGATGCTTAAGGCGATGAGAAGGTATCCCTGGATCCGAAGAGCGTTGGTTTCGGTGCTTTTTTGTAAAGGGAAGAGGCCGACAGGACTTGTGAGTGATATCGATGGCTGAAGCGAACAAGAGGACCACCTGATTTCAAGGAGGAAAGATGAAGATAGTCCTTCAAAGGGTTAGCGAAGCGTCCGTTTCCGTCAATGGAGAAGTGGTCGGAAGGATCGGGCGGGGCGTATGCCATCTAGTGGGCATAGAAAAGGGAGATGCGGAGGAGGATGCGTGCTATTTGGCCCGAAAAGCTGTAGAACTGAGGATATTTCCCGACGATGAGGGAAAAATGAACCGGTCTTTGATCGATGTCTCGGGCGATGTCCTGGCTGTTTCCCAATTCACGCTGGCCGGTTCTATTCAAAAGGGAAGAAGGCCGAGTTTTGATAAGGCTGAAGAGCCGGTTCGGGCGGATCGGATTTTTCATTTTTTTGTTGAGCAATTGAAGAAGACAGGATTGAAAGTCGAGACAGGAATTTTTCAGGCGATGATGAAAGTTCGTTTGATCAACGATGGCCCTGTAACCTTTATCTTGCAGGGCAAAAACCGATTAGCTAAACTTTAGCTGGCTGGCCTGTTGAAGAGCCTGTCGGGCGGATGCCCTGACAAAAGAGCTGCTATCCTTGGCGAGTTCTGCGAGAAGAGTTAGGGCGTTCTCCGTTCCGATTTCGCCGAGTGCACAGGCGACAGTGCGGCGAACCTCGATATTGGGATCGTTCATCAAGTTTTTTATGTGATCTACCGATGAAGGCTCCTTTCTCAGCCCAAGAATTTTGAGGCAGCCTGCTTTAGCATACCAGGGAGGATTCAAGAGTCTTCGGTACAAAAGATTGAGATCGAAGTTGTCTCTTGTTCCGAGTTCCTTTATGATGAGATCTCGTATTTCCTCACTGGGATCGTCCAGGCATTGGATCAAAATTTCGACGATCCACGGCATCTTGGATTTTGTGGTTTCTTTGATGATCTCCGATCGCAACTGTTTGTCTTTTGCTGCTCGAATCTTATTTAGGGTATCGTTAAGTAGAGATTTTTCTCCGGTT
Organism: uncultured Eubacteriales bacterium; assembly: GCA_964400735.1. Taxonomy (GTDB): domain Bacteria; phylum Acidobacteriota; class Aminicenantia; order Aminicenantales; family Aminicenantaceae; genus CAYNVQ01. The sequence continues at coordinate 39,430 of CAYNVQ010000003.1, forward strand.
TTTTTAGCCTTTTGTTTTTTTTCGGCTCTATCGATTTCAGGGAATAATAATCCCGACTTTTTTTCTTTCATTCCATCCGCTTACCCTTTTTGAATACCCCCCATTTATATAATAGATAGCAAAAAAGTGCAAATGACAGTTGTGGCTAAAATCGGGCGTGTTTTTCTTCAGGCGATGCTTTCAGTCATGAGAAATCTGAGAGCGAAGGAAGTCCAGCGGGCTACACCAAGTCCAAAATATGCCCCATTTTTTCCTTTTTGGTCCTTAGGTAATGGATGTTGGATTTACAGGGAGGTATCTCTATGGAAACACGTTCGACAATCTCCAGCCCATAACCGGCGAGACCGATAAATTTTCGGGGATTATTGGTGATCAACCGGAGCTTTTTTACACCCAAGGAGACTAAAATCTGTGCGCCTATCCCATAATCCCTCTGGTCGGGTTTAAAACCGAGTTTCTGGTTGGCCTCTACCGTATCGAGCCCCCGTTCCTGCATGGCATAGGCCTTTATTTTGTTGACCAAGCCAATGCCTCTTCCTTCCTGGTCGAGTATGTAAAGGACGATTCCCTTCCCTTCTTTGTTGACTATTTCCATAGATTTGCGGAGTTGGTCTCCGCAATCGCAGCGCATGGAACCGAAGGTATCGCCGGTCAGGCATTGGGAGTGGGCGCGGACAAGGGTGGGCTCGTCGGGATCGATCTCTCCTTTGACGAGGGCGAGGTGGTTCTCCCTGTGTATGGTGTCTTCGAATATCATCAGACGGAAGTCCCCATATTTTGTGGGAAGATGAATTTCCTCGATTTTTTTCACCAGGCACTCGGTTTTCATGCGGTATTTGACCAGATCGGCAATGGTTATGATCGGAATGTCATAGGTTTGGGAGAATTTTTCGAGCTGAGGAAGGCGGGCCATTGTCCCGTCTTCATTCATGATTTCGCAAATGACGGCAGCAGGGGTCAATCCTACCAGCCGTGTTATATCCACCGAGGCTTCCGTCTGGCCTGTTCTCTCCAGAACCCCTCCATCTCGTGCCTGAAGAGGGAAAATATGCCCGGGACGGGCAAGGTCAGAAGGTTTTGTCTGGGGATCGATGGCGACCTTGACGGTATGGGCACGGTCAGGGGCAGATATTCCGGTGGTGATTCCATTTTTGGCGTCGATAGAAACAGTGAAGGCTGTTTCAAAGGGAGCAGTGTTGTCCATGACCATCAAAGGAAGGCTTAGTTCTTTAAGCCGCTGTTTTGTCAGGGGAAGACAGATCAGCCCCCGTCCGTATTTCGCCATGAAATTGATGATATCGGGCGTGACCTTTTCCGCGGCCACCATGAGGTCGCCTTCGTTCTCACGGTCTTCATCATCGACGATGATAATGACCCGGCCCTCTTTGACCGCTTTGATGGCCTGTTCGATGGGAACCTTCCCTTTGGTGTTCTCCATTGCCTTGGACATTTCTTCTCTTATTCTTTTAATTTCGACATCCAATTATACACGTATTTCCCGATTATGTCACACTCGATGTTCACTCTGTCCCCGACCTTACGCCAGCCCAAATTGGAGCTTTCTAAAGTGAGGGGAATCAGTTCTGCCTCGAATGAAGAGGACTTGATCTCGGCAATGGTCAGACTGACCCCATCGACGGCTACGGACCCCTTGGGAATGAAGTAGGGTCTAAGGTCGGAAGGAAAGGAGACGGATATTCTCTTTCCGGCCCCTCTTTTCTGCAGTATCAAGACTTTTCCGGTAGCGTCGATGTGCCCGCTGACGAGATGTCCGCTGAGAGGAAGAGAAAGTGTTAGCGAGGACTCTAGGTTGAGCCGGTCTCCTCTGCGCAACGATCCTAGGTTGGTACGATTCAATGTCTCCTGCGAAAGATAAAAAATAAGAGCGTCTTTTTCTTTCTGCATCAGGGTGAGGCAGACACCGTTGACGGCTAGGCTGTCACCGATTTTCAGATGGGATTGGAGTCGCTGAGCCTTGATAGCCAGTTTTTGTTTCCCCAGTTTATATTCTTTGAAAATTCCGATGTGTTGAATGATTCCTGTAAACATCACAGATAGCCTTCCAGAATAAAATCTTCTCCGAGCTGATGGCATTTTGTTTTTTTTGCCCGAAGGGCGCTGGTGATGGAGGAAAACCCTTGGCCCTCAAAAAATGTGAGGGCTTTCGCTCCTCCAATCAGCTTGGAAGAAAGGGTGATATAAATTTTATCGATGAGTTTCTGTTCCAGAAGGGAGGTAAGAAGCTGGCTCCCTCCTTCCACCATAATGCTGGAGATTTCTTTTTCCCCCATCCAGATGAGGACTTTATTCAGGTCCACCCTTCCCTCCGGGCTTTCGGGAAGCGAGATGACCTGCATGCCCCTTTTCTTCAGGGCCTCTGCCTTTTTCGATGTGCTCGGTTGACAAGTGAAGACGAGAATTTTGCCCCTTTCCAGGGTTTCAAGAATTTTTGCCCCAAAGGGGAACCGAAGATGGGAATCGATGATGACGCGTAGAATCGTCTTTTTTTTCCACAGTGGGTGTCTAATCGTTAATCGGGGGTCGTCCTGCAGGATGGTGTTTATTCCCACCATGATGGATTCGTGCTCACCACGGAGAAGGTGAACATATTGTCTTGTGGGTTTAGAGGTTATCCAGTGGGATTGATGGCTCCCAGTGGCTATTTTGCCATCCAGGCTCGCCGCTATCTTGGCGGTTAGGAAGGGAATTCTGGAACGGATGTATTTATTATAAACTTCGTTAAGAGATGAATTTTTCTCCTGAAGGAGACCGATGGATACTTCTATTCCAGCCTCTCTCATTTTCTGGATCCCCTTTTGGCAGACGATGGGATTAGGATCGTAAGATGATATGACAGCTCGTTTTATCCTCGAACGGATGAGATGATCCACACAGGGAGGGGTTCTTCCCCAATGGACACAGGGTTCAAGCGTGATGTAAACCGTGCTGTTCTGTGCCCGTGAGCCTGCCCTTTGCAGAGCTATGGCTTCAGCGTGGGGTTTGCCCGGTTTTTTGTGGTAACCGGTTCCGATAATCACTCCTTTTTTGACGACAACGGCTCCCACATAGGGATTCGGATTAGCCCAGCCTTTGGCTTTTTCGGCAAGGCTGTAGGCCATTTCGAGGAAGGCCATGTCTTGGTTATCGCTCATGAAAGTAAGGCGTTGACGAATTCGGGGGGAGAAAAATCCAAAAGATCTTTTTCGTCTTCTCCTACCCCGATATATTTTATGGGGAGATCAAGCTCGTCCATGATGCCAATTGCACTTCCCCCTCTTGCTGTACCATCCAGCTTGGTGAGAAAAATGCCGGTAAGGCCTGAAAATTTTAAAAATTCCCTTGCCTGAATCAAAGCATTTTGTCCGATTGAGGCGTCCATTACCAGCAGAATTTCTTGGGGGGCTCCTTCTATTTCCCTAGAAATCACCCTCTTTATTTTTTCCAGCTCATTCATCAGATTGACATTGGTGTGAATTCTGCCTGCCGTATCCACGAGAAGATAGTCGTAGTCCTTTGCCTTGAGGGATTGAATGGCATCATAGACCACAGAGGCTGGATCGGCGCCATATTGTCCCTTGATGACCGGGATATTTAGCCTTTTGCCCCATATCGAAAGCTGTTCTTGTGCTGCTGCCCTGAAGGTGTCCGCGGCGACCATCAGGACCTCATTTCCTTCTTCTTTAAACCTAAAAGCAAGCTTAGCGAGTGACGTGGTTTTGCCTCCGCCGTTTACCCCCGCCATCATGACGACCCAAGGAGGTTGTCGAAAATTGTGGGTATTGGGAGGACGAGAAAGGATGTTGGAAATTTCTTTTTCCAAATATTTTTTCACGGTCGAGAAGGAATCAGTCTTTTTGCTCTCTTTACGAATGGAATCGATAATTTTTTCGCTCGTTTGCACCCCCACATCGGCAAGAATCAGCGATTCAACCAATTCGTCAAGGATGTCGTCCCTTGTTTTTCCGGATTTGAGCAGCTCGTCGAACCTCGCTTTCAGACTCGATCTTGTGCGGCCGAGCGTTTTTTTCAGGTCTTTGATCATGGCCCAACCATTATATTTTCCGTCCTTTTTAATGTCAATCGACGGGAAAGACGATTGAGAACTCTCATTTCTGTGACAAAGAAACAGTCGGGCAGGCTTATTCTTCGGATCGATCTCTTCAACCTGCCAGTAAAGCTTGCTTTCTATGCCCGCTCGGCTTGAATGGCCTCCTAACCAGTCGGAAGGACTTAAAAAAGAACCCTCAAGGTAATAAGGATACCCTGAAAAGCGAGGAAGCATCCCCGTTTTGGAGAGATTAATATCAATATTATTAGGTTGACAAGAGGAGGGCTAAATTCTAAAATCATTCCCCTTTGCCCAATGCTCGATTATCCACCGAATAGGGTGAGTTTAAACGACTAAAAGGAAGACTATGACGAGCGAAACGGTTTGGTTGTTGAGACCGGCGTCCGAGAAGGTACAAAGCCTTTCCTCTGAGCTGGATCTTCCAATCGAAGCTGCACAGATCCTGGTAAACAGAGGAATCGACGAGCCCACGAAAGCGCACAATTTCCTCTATGGGGGACTGAATGACCTTCATGATCCTTACTTGATGAGAGGTATGAAAGAAGCCGTCCAAAGGATCAGAAGGGCCGTATATGGACAGGAAAAGATCCTGATATTTGGCGATTATGATGTGGATGGGATTTTATCCGTCGTTGCTCTCACCAAAGCTTTGAGATCTTTGGGAGCAGAAGTGGACTTTTTTATTCCCAACAGACTGGAAGAAGGGTACGGACTAAGGGAAAAATATGTGGATTTGGCTCTGTCGAAAAAGGCGAGCGTGATCATCAGCGTTGATTGTGGGATCAAAGCGGTGGCTTTTGTGGAAAAGGCCAAAGAAAAAGGTTTGGATGTCATCGTTACGGATCATCATCAACCGGGCCCGAAACTTCCCAACGCTTTGGCCATACTGAATCCGGCTCTTCCTGATTCCACTTATCCATACAAATATTTAGCGGGAGTCGGAGTCGTCTTTAAGTTGATTCAGGCTCTTCTTGACGTCGAGTCCAAATCGTCTCAACTTCCCCACTACCTCAAGCTCGTTTCGATTGGAACGGTGGCAGATATCGTCGAATTGAAGGACGAGAACAGAATATTCGTCAAGTTCGGGTTGAGGGGGTTGGAAGACGTGACGAACATCGGATTGAAAAGCTTGATGGATATCTGCGGCATACACAAAAGACGCATCTCTGTCGGGGATCTGGGATTTAGGATAGGCCCGAGGATCAATGCTGCAGGACGTCTGGGGATGACAGACCTTGCGGTGAACCTTTTCTTTTCCGATTCGACAGAGGATGTTAAAGATATAACCAGGAGTTTGGATAAACTCAATTCCCGAAGACAAAGAATTGAGGAAAAGGTTTTTAACCAGGCGAAGGATAGGGTGAAAAGGCGATCTTTGGATACACGCTACAAACTTCTTCTGCTTGGTTGTGAAGAGTGGCATAGAGGAGTTATTGGAATCGTGGCTTCCAAGATAAAGGACGAGTTTTATCGGCCGGTCATTCTATTTTCATATAAAGAGGGAAAAGCTTATGGATCCGGAAGGAGCATACGTGAATTTCCTTTGATCGATTGCTTGGAAATGAATAAGGAACTTTTTCTCAATTACGGCGGGCACACAATGGCTGTCGGATGCGAGTTGGATCGCGAAAATATGCAGAATTTTAGAAGTCGTATGAATGCATTTGTGAGTTCGAGGATTACGCCAGAACATCTGAAAAGAAAAATTTATATCGATGCCAAAGTCGATTTCGCAGATATCAACCTAGCCCTTCTCGATAAATTATCGTTGCTCTCTCCTTTTGGGATGGGAAATCCCAAGCCTCTTTTTCTGACGGAGGAGGTCGAAATAGTGACAAACCCGAAAAAAATTCAGGGAAAGCACTCAAAATTTCTCTTCAAGAAGGATGGGAGAATTTTTGAATCCATCGGTTGGGGAAAAGGAAAGTGGGCCGATGAGATGGAGATGGGGGATAGATTAAATATTGTCTACTCACTCCAGATTTCCGAGTACCTGGGGGAAGAGCGATTGACGCTGTTTCTCGAGGATACCAAAAGGTCCTAAAACCTATATCTTTCCTCTAAAACAGCTTCCTCGTGCTCGACCCTCGATAAGCTCACGCATGACAGTGGGATCTCCCTTATCGTTATCCTTCGAGGCAGTTCCCCGCAGACATGTTTAGCTGGATCGCCGGTTCGCAGCAGCTTCATGAGCCACTTCCAGGATAAAGGCTTTAATGAGGTTGCCTGCTGAGTGGGACAAATTCTGGTTAAAGGCTTGAATTTTAGGGTATAATTAATAAGACGATTTATGAGATAATCCATGAAAAGCCCTAGGTTTCAAGGACGCCTTGTTCTAAGAATCCTCAGTCTCGGACTGCTTCTGGCAGTGATGCTGATCATCGTCTCGAATTTCATATCCCGCTCGAGGAGACAGTTGCGAATTCCCGAAGTATCTTCTCCCTTGGAAGGGCAAAAAATTGACAAAAAAGAAGAGGTTGAATTTCGGGAGATCAGAAGAAACGAAGAATACACGAGGATGACGGCCGACCAGCATTATATAGGAGAAGATAACCTATATCATCTGGAAGGAAACGTCGAATTATCTTTTTATAAACGGAGTGAAGGCGACATCGTTCTTAAAGGCAATGAAATCATTCACAACAGAGAACGCACCTATTTTTGGCTTAAAGGAGGAGCGATCGTCGAATTCAAAGATCTGGTTATAAAATCTCCGGCTATGGAATTCGATGTCAGAGAAAATATGTTCAGTGGTGACCAAGGAATCCAATTTTTTTCAGGGTCAATTTCTGGTGCGGCTCGAAAATTCTTTTACGACTTAAATAAAAAAAAAGCTCAGCTGATAGGGAAAGTCCACCTGGAGATTCAACCAAGTCTTGAGGATTCGCTTCCTGTAAAGGTTGATACTGAATTTCTTGAATATTTTGTCAAAAGGGGAAAGGGAAGCGCAGAGAAAACGGTGGAGCTGGTGCACGGAAAGAGCCATGTCTCAGCTGGTCTCATGCGGTTCGAACTTGCCGCGAACAGAGATCAGATCAAATCGCTGTTTTTGAAAGAAAGAGTGAAAATTACTCTGATAGAAGAATTAGAAGAGGACGAAACTTTATCAAATCAAACTACTTTTTCCCTTTATGGAGACAGATGCGAGATTGAAGCCGACGAGATATCCCTAAAAGGTTTTGTGGGGATGCCCCAGATAGATAACATGGAAGCGCGAGGAAACAGCACCTTTCGGTTTTTTTCCGAGAATGGCAATTCCACCCAAATCGAAGGGAAAAAGATTTTTTTCAATCTTTCTCATAACGGGAGGTTGAAAAAGTTATCTGTTCTTGAGGATGCTAGGATTACCGAAAAGGATAAAAAAAAGGGGTCAGTAAGATATATTGAAGGACAGACCTTGTTAATCGATGAAGGTAAGAATATTTTGAAGGTCGATGGGACCGAGACCACAAAGGCGAGAATTCGTTCACCAAGTTCGGAGATCAGCTCTCGACAAATAAACATTTTTCTCAAGAACGATGATATAGAGACCGAGATGGAGACAGAGGTCATTATTTATCCTGAAGAAGACTCCCCCACAGGTTTAGGCTTTTTCTCCGGGGAAAGCCCTGTTTTTATCACAGCCGACAATTTGAGATATTTTGATGACCGCCAACGTTTTATATTTAGTGGAGGCGTCAAACTGTGGCAGCTAAAGGAAATGTTTTTAGCCCAAAACCTATCGATGGATATTGAAACGGGAGCCGTCCAGGCAAAAGGAAGCATCCGATCTTCTCTGCCTTATAAGCCCAAAAACGAAGATGAGGAGGAGAGGATAAGGATAGAATCTACGCGAATGGCCTTTGATCCCGAAAAAAAAATCATTACTTATACCGGAGGGGTTATCCTCAAAGTAAAGGATATTAGTCTCAAAAGCCGATTCCTGACTATCACCTTGGAGAAGGAGTCGGGGGAGATATTGGATATGACGGCAAAGCAACAAGTTGTGGTTCTCCAAAATATATATGAAGGAAGAGGGGAGGAAGCGAGGTTCGATGTGAAGGAGGAGGTCATCACGATGGTGGGGAATCCGGTTTTAATAGACAAGGAACGGGGGAAAACAGAGGGGGGGAAATTGACTTTCTCTATTGCCGATGATAGAATCGTGATTGAAAACAAGGATAGAGAAAGGTCGATAACGGTCATAAAATAGTGGAAAATGGAAAACTGTTTGGAAGCCGTGGGGCTGGAAAAAAGCTTTCATAGAAATAAGGTGGTCGAAGATGTATCGATCACGGTCGAGAAGGGCGAAATCGTCGGGCTTTTAGGCCCAAACGGAGCGGGGAAGACCACGACGTTTTCCCTGATTCTGGGTCTCATCCATCAAGATGGGGGACAAGTTCTCTTGGATGGGGAGGATATAACAGAATTGCCCATGTATGTACGAGCGAGAAGGGGATTATGCCTGCTTCCCCAGGAGCCATCCGCTTTCCGGAGACTCAGCGTTGAGGACAATCTCTTGTCCATCGTGGAAAATATGTCAGATGGGTCGGCCAGAGGGGATGGAATCCTGAGAAATGTGCTCACAGAAATGGGATTGATGAAGCTGTCCAAAGTGAAAGCATACACTTTATCAGGAGGAGAGCGAAGAAGACTGGAGATTGCCCGCGCTCTTGTTACTGACCCTGAATACATGCTTTTGGATGAGCCTTTTACGGGGATTGATCCCCTGGCCATTCTTGACCTACAAGATGTCATTCTTTCTTTACGGAACAAGGGCATTGGAGTTCTGATCACCGATCACAGTGTTCGGGAGACCCTCAAGATCACGGATCGGGCTTATATCATAGACAGGGGAAAAATCCTCGCCCATGGAACTTCCCCTCAACTGGTCTCTAGCAATAAGGTGAGAGAAATTTATCTCGGCGACGAGTTTAACCTTGATGAATGAAGGGCTTATCATGAGGGGATGTTAGATGGTTTTGAAACAACAGCTCCACCAAAAGCAGGTTCAAAAACTCATACTCGCCCCCGCCCTGCAACAGGCGATAAAACTTCTCCCCTTAACGAACTTGGAGCTTATCGAAATTATCGATGCCGAGCTTTCTCAGAATCCCATGCTGGAAATTGAGGAGGAAACAGCAGAAAAAAAGACAGAGGAGACCGAAGGAGGGGAGGATACAAAGACAGATGCTGGCGATGAAACGCTGATCGATTCCAAAGATAGAGAGGATGACCAGGAGATCGAGGCCTATTTCCAACAGTATTTTGATGAAGGCTTTCGATCCTTTTCTTACGAGAAAAAGGAAACGGTAGCCTTGGAAAACATCGTTTCTAAAAGCGTTACTCTCTGGGATCATCTTGACTGGCAGGCCAATTTAACTTTTTTTAGCGAAGCAGACAAGGAAATCGCCACTTACATCATCGGGAATGTTAACGAGGAGGGTTTTCTTACCATCTCCCTTCAGGAAATTGCCTCAGCCACAGGGGCTTCAGAGGAAAGAATTGAAAAAGTGCGGGAAAAGATCAAGAAATTCGATCCTGTTGGAGTAGGGAGTTTTTCTGTCTCAGAAGCTCTCTTGGCTCAGATGGATTACTTCGAGATTGAAGATAAAATCACCAGATTGATCGTCAGCCAGCACCTCCACCTTTTGGAAAAATCGGATTTCATTCAAGTGGCTAGAGAGTTGGGCATTTCTTTAGAGGAAGTCAAACCTCATATCGACGTTATCAAGAGCCTAGATCCTACCCCCGGAAGGAAATACAGCCAAGAAAAAACGACTTATGTGGTGCCTGATATCCTGGTCACTAAGGAAGGGGATGATTTGAAAATCGCCCTCAATGATGAAGGCCTGCCCCGTCTCAAAGTCAATTCTTTTTACAGGAAAATGATTTCCCGGGCATCCAAGGAAAATCCTGAGGCTTACCAGTATCTCAAAGACAAGATGAAGAAAGCGTTCTGGTTTCTTCGAAGTTTGGATCAGAGAGATCAGACAATACACAAGGTTGCCCGATATATCGTCGACAAACAGAAAGATTTTATAGAAAGAGGGATTGAATACATAAAACCGTTGACTCTGATCGAATTGGCCCAAGAAATTGGAGTGCACGAATCGACGGTGGGACGGGTGGTAGCGAACAAATACATCATGACCCCCCGAGGCGTATTTTCGCTCAAATACTTCTTTCATAAATCTCTTTCTGGAGATTTTGGGGAGGAGGTTTCTTCCTTGAGAGTGAAGGAGAGAATCAAGAAGTTGGTGGAAAACGAAGACCGGAAGAATCCTCTCAGTGATATCGAAATTGAAAATATACTCGCCCGGGAGAATTTTAGGATCGCCCGCCGCACCGTGGCCAAATACCGAAAGCAGTTGAAGATCCCTCCCTCTCATATACGAAAACGAAAATATTGGGTGGAGGAAATTTGATGAAGATAAACTTTACGGCACGTCATACAAGTGTAACCCCTGACATCAAAAAATATTGTGAAAAGAGGATCAAATCCTTGGAGAAAATACTCGGGCATTCCATCGACGCGGATATTCTGCTTTCGGTTGAAAAATACAGACAAAAGGCAGAAATTAACCTTAAAACGAAGAGAGCGGCCTTCAACACGGTTGAAGAAACCCACGAAATGACCAGTTCTCTAGTAGGCGCCTTCGATCACCTAGAAAAGAGAGTGAAAAAGGAGAGGGAGAAACTCAGGGAAAGAAAGCGGAGGAGAATAAGAGAAATAGGGGCTTTTGCCTCCACCGAGGAAACGGAGGTCCGACAAAAAAGAGTGATCCGCAGTCAAAGTTATTCCATGAAACCGATGTCTCTGGAGGAAGCGATCATTCAGTTCGAAGCGAGCAAAAATGAAATATTGCTCTATCGGACAGCCGAAAAAGAAAATTGGGCTGTCCTTTACCGCCGGAAAGACGGAAATTATGGTTTAGTGGAGCCTGAATAAAGGAATTCGACCGAGAGAGAGATATATCATTGAAAATCCAAAGCTTATTAACCCCAGACATGGTCTTGCTGGAGGTGGAATCCCGAGAGCGAGATGAAGTTTTAAAGGAGATGGTGAGTTTTTTAAAACAGAAGGAAAAAATTTCCAAGGAGAAAGAACTGTACGAAAAATTGATCCAGAGGGAAGAATTGGGAAGCACGGCTATCGGTGATGGCGTCGCTATCCCACACTGCAAGATGAAAGGTATAAAAAACCCGGTTGTTATGCTTGCCGTTTCCAAAAAAGGCGTCGAATTTCATTCTTTGGACGGACATCCGACCTTTGTATTTTTTCTGGTGGTGTCGTCTCCTGATAACCCGAGCTTGAACCTCCAGATCCTGGCCGCCATTGCTCACCTGGTAAGGAAAGCGGATTCTTTTTTGAAAAAAATACTGGAAGCCAAAAGCATATCGAATATTCTGGATATCATTAAAGAAGAAGAAGAGAAAATAAATGAGTGAAGGAGGGGAAGACTCCCTTCTAGTCCGGCATTTTTATAAACTGGCCAAGGTTCCATTGAGACTTTCTTCTGTTTCGGGCAGAACTGGATTTTCGAGAATGCTGCATACTCCTTATCAGACGGCTGATTGGCTGCCCGTGCAAATTTGGGGTAGGAGAGAACTGCAAAAAATTGAAAATCTGCCACCCGCTCAGAGAAAAAAGTTCATCCAAGGGGAATTCCAAAACTTTTCCTGTTGCGTTTTATCCGACAACCTCTCTTTTCCCCCATCAGCCAGAGAGATAGCCCTCGAGAATAAATTGGCCTTGTTCAAGTCCGAACTTTCAAGATCCAGACTGAAAACACGCTTGAAAGAGCTGTTTTCTAGTCTGTATAATTCATCGCTCACTCTATCCGGAGGATTACTTCAGATATTTGGAATAGGCGTGCTCATTTTGGGGGATAGCGGAGTGGGGAAAAGCGAAAGTGCCTTGGAGCTTATTGCAAGAGGGCATATTTTCATTTCTGATGATGTCGTCAGGATTCAAAAGGACGTTAATGGAAATCTGAGCGGTACCGCTGTTTCGATTTCTCGCAATTTCATGGAGATCAGAGGTTTGGGGATTATCAACGTCGCTAAGATTTTTGGAAAAAAATCCATCAGTCCGAAATCAAAAATTGAGCTGATCATCATGCTCAGAAAATGGGAAGAAGGAAAGGACTATGACCGCCTTGGACTTGAGATTCCTGAGACCTATAAAATATTAGGAGTAAGTGTACCCAAAATTTCCATTCCTGTGGCGCCCGGAAGGAATATTTCCACGCTTATCGAGGTGGCCTGTAAGGTATTCTTATTGAAGGAAAAAGGATATCTTGCTGCTCGGGAGATCACAGAGAAATTGGAGCGAGCTCTGTCGCGTCGGTGAGGTATGAATAAAAGAAAGTCGAAAGACATCCGGTTCTTGATCATCACAGGACTTTCCGGTTCAGGGAAGACTGTGGTCAGTCGGTTTTTGGAAGATCTAGGGTATTACTGTATCGATAATCTTCCTGCCAAGCTCATCCCCCAATTCGTGGACTTATGGTCCAGGCAAGAAGTCGAGATCGAAAAGGTCGCTCTTGTCGTGGATATAAGAGAAGCTGGATTCACGACGGAATTCCCGAAAGTTTATCAATCAATCCAGGACAAAATTAAACCCTATTTAATGTTTCTTGAGGCATCTGATGAAGTATTATTCAAGCGCTTCAGCGAAAGCAGGCGGCCTCATCCTATGGCCAGCACAAAATCGGTGAGAGAGGGGATAACGCTGGAAAGAAAGGGGTTGGCGCAAGTAAAGAATTTAGCCGACGAAGTCATCGATACTTCCTCCACCAACTTGGCAGAACTTAGGGAAATTTTAACCAGGCGTCTGTTGGAAAAAAAGGGAGTGGGTCTTCAGGTGATCGTGATCAGCTTCGGATATAAATACGGTATTCCCCTCGATTCTGACTTGGTTTTCGATACCAGGTTTTTGCCGAATCCCCATTATATTGACAGCATGAGGAACAAGACAGGAAAAAGCAGGGCGGTGAAGAAGTATGTCCTCCAAGCCAAAGAAACGCAGTCATTCCTGATAAGACTCTTGAGATTTGTGGACTATCTGATGCCGAAATTCGAGGATGAGGGAAAAACCTATTTGACTATCTCCATAGGTTGTACAGGTGGAAAACACCGGTCTGTCGTTCTCGCCAATAGACTGAAAGAACATCTCGTCAGTCACAACTTCAAAACGCGGGTTTATCACCGAGACATTTACAAATAATTGGGGATGTGCCCCAAAGCTCCCATCCAATTTCGAGAGCTTCGAATTTTAAACGTGATTAAATAAGAGGTCCTTTCTTTCGGGATTTTCCATTTCGGGAAAGATCATACCTCAAGATGAAAAGATGAAGCAAGAGGAACGCCTAAAGAAAAAACTTACGATTGTTAACAAATAATGATAGAATTTTGTACAATAAAGGGTATTACGAGATATCCATTGAATAAATGACCGGAAAAGAATGAGGATAGCATGATTGGTGGCATCATCGTCTCGCACGGAAAATTAGCCGAGGAACTTCTAAATGCGCTGACGATCATACTCGGAGAAGTGGTGAACATTGAGGCGATCTCCATCGGGTGGTATGACGATGTCGAAGATTCTAAACGAAAAATCAACCAATCGATAAAAAGGGTTGATCAGAAAAACGGAATCCTTATCTTCACGGATATGTTCGGAGGAACTCCATCAAACTTGAGTTTCAGCTTCTTGAAGGATAACCAGATCGAAATCATTACCGGAGTTAATCTTCCCATGCTCATCAAATTTGTCTCCCTTCAGAGAAGGAATAGGTTGAAAGAGGTCGCCAAAAAGGTCGTCGAACAAGGGAAGAAAAATATTCATCTGGCCAGTCTTCTTTTAAGCTCCAAACAGTGATTGACCGATCAAAACAGCCATCATGATAGAAGAAAAAGTCAAGATTATAAATAGACTCGGTCTGCATGCCAGGGCGGCGGCGAAGTTTGTGAAGTTGGCCAACCGATTCGAGTCTTCTGTCAAGATCGAAAAAGATGGAGCCTTCATCGATGGGAAAAGCATTCTCGGCATTTTGACCTTAGCCGCTGTGATGGGAAGTAGGATCACCCTTAGAACGTCGGGCAAAGATGAGAAATCGGCTATGAAAGCCTTGGTGGCTTTGATAGAGAACAAGTTCGATGAGGAAGAATGAATAAAGTGGACTATATTAGACTGAGAGGGCTAGGAGTCTCCCCTGGGATCGCCATAGGCGAGGCTAAGCTCACAGAGAAAGTCGTTTTCACGACTAGAAAGGACGTTCTCTCCTCCAGCCAAGTACGCGACGAACTGAAGCGGCTGCAAAGAGCTATCGAAAACACCAAAGAACAATTGGTCCAGATTAGGGACAGCATCAAGAGAAAAATAGGGCAAGAGCACTCTTTCATTTTTGATGCTCACCTCATGATTCTAGAAGATAAATCTCTATATTCTACCCTAACAGAAATGATAAAAAACGAGAAAGCCAGAGCCGAATGGTCGATTTCTCGTGCTTATGATAAGTATAAAAAGCTTTTTGAATCCATAGATGATGAGTATTTCAAGCAGCGGAAATATGATGTTGCTGATGTTCTTTCCAAGATTTATAGGAACTTGGAACCATCCGAAAAAGCAAAAAAGGAAGATGGGAAGGACAAAATTCTTGTCGCTCATGAACTTCTTCCTTCAGAAGCAGCTTTGAGGCTGAGCAAAGGGAATGTGCTGGCTGTGGCTCTCGATATGGGAGGCCAGACCTCCCATACGGCTATTTTGGCCCGCTCCTTGAATATTCCGGCAGTGGTGGGCTTGCGGGATATTTCGCAAAGGGTTAAAAACGGGGATGTTTTGATCGTGGATGGAACGGATGGCGAAGTGCTGATCAATCCGCCCCTGGCCATTAAAAAAGAGTTCACCAGCAAGAAACAGAAATACATCGATTACAGGAAAGAGCTTCGAAAGATCGCCAAGTTGAGTTCTCAAACGATGGACGATTTTGATTTTACACCTCTAGCCAATATCGAACTTCCTGAGGAGGTCCCGATGGCCTTTTCCATGGGGGCAGAGGGAATAGGCCTTTTCCGCTCGGAATTCATTTATCTCCAGAGTGCTTCCCTCCCATCACAGGAAGAGCACGTTAAGATTTATACTCAGATTGCCAAAGATGCTTATCCCTCACCGGTATATATTAGGACTATCGATGTGGGCGGTGAGAAAAACCTCCCCCAGTTCAAAATAGAGAAAGAGCCAAATCCGGCACTTGGTCTAAGGGCCATAAGGCTTTCTCTTAAGGACAGGAAGATTTTCAAAATACAGCTGAAAGCTATTCTGATGGCGAGCACATTGGGAAACGTGAACGTTTTGATCCCGATGATCACGGAACTCGAAGAAATCGAAGAAGTCAAGATGTTGTTTCGGGAAATTAAACAAGAACTGAGAGAGAAATCTATTCCCTTCGACGAGGAAATTTCTTTAGGTGTGATGATCGAAGTGCCAGCCGCCGCCGCTATCACGGACGTCTTGGTGAAGGAAGTGGATTATATCAGTATCGGGACCAATGATCTTATCCAATACTACCTGGCTGTGGACCGGTCGAACGAATTGGTATCTTATCTCTTTAAGCCTCTGCATCCCTCGGTCATAAGGCTTATCAAATTCGTTATGGATGCCGCACAAAAGGCAGAAAAGGAGATCACAGTCTGTGGGGAAATGGCGGCTGACCCCCTTTCGGCCATAATCCTTCTCGGGCTCGGCTTAAGAAAATTCAGCATGAATCCGATTTTTATTCCCAGAATTAAAAATATACTGCGCTCTGTCGAGTACAAAACAGCGAAGGAAATTGTCCAGGAAGCTCTAGAATTGAAAACGGCTCAAGAAATCGAAGAATGCATTTTGGAAAAGATACTGCTGAAACATCCTAAAGCTTTCCTTATGGGCTAGTTTTTTTTGGCCGATACCAGTCATGAAGGATGAAATTTATTCCGAGGAGTGGCTGAGCAGCTTTTCGAGAAGATCAAGCAGTCCCTTCATGTTGATCGGCTTTTCAATAAAATGGTCGGCTCCAGATTTTATGGCCTCAAATTTGAAGGTGGCTCCTTTGTAAACGGCTGTCATCAATACGATTTTGGTCTCCTTAAGCTGAGGATCCTTTTTGATATTTTGACAGAGTTCCAGGCCATGAAGTTTGGGAATTAGCATATCGCATAGCACAACGTCCGGTTTTTGGCTAGAAGCGATTTCAAATCCCTTTGCCCCATCCTCAGCCTTGAGAACTTGATAATTATGGCGGGAAAGACTCATCTCGAGCATGGTCAGCGTGATTCTGTCGTCATCTATGAGGAGAATCTTCCCTTTCATCTATCCTCTGCCGTATACATCCTCGATTCTTACGATATCCGCTTCTTCTGAATTGCCAATCCAGACCTCCATTATCCGGGCTGGTTCTCGACTGGTACAACGGGCCCGGTGAGGAGTTCTGCACGGGATGAAAATTTCCTCATTTTTCACAGGAAGCCAGGTTCGGTCACCGGATGTAACTTCTAAGCCTTCATCCAAAATGACCCAGAATTCATGCCTTTTCAAATGGTATTGGAGTGAGAAGGCTTCTCCCGGATTTATGGTTATGACTTTGAGACTTGTGACCCGGTCAAAAGGAAAGGAACGAAATTTTCCCCACGGCCTGATGTCCTCGATGATTCCTTCCTGGAAATGTTGTCCCTTATTTTTTTCTTTGGGAGTCATGACAAAAATCCCCTTTGTTTTCAGTTACTCGCGATTGATTTTCGAGGACTCTAAAGCCTCTGGTCCAACATTATGACTGATCGATGACTTTTCTAAAAGGGAACCTCGTCGTCCCCGTCTCCCTCCCCTTCCATGTCCGGAATAGCGCTTTCCTCAGAGGGAAAATCGGAGGAACTTGGCTGTGAGTAGGGCTCCTTTCCTCTTTCAGCCTCGTCTTTTCGGCCGAGAAGGACGATGCTATTGGCTTCGATTTCTGTAGTAAACCGTTTGTTCCCTTCTCTGTCTTGCCAGCTCCGTGTGCGTATTTTTCCCTCCAGGCATATTTGCTTGCCTTGACTGAGAAATTTCTCGCAGAATTCCGCAAGCTTTCCCCAGGCTATAATTCGGTGCCATTCCACACGAATGTCACTCTCATTCGTGCTTGGATTGAAATAACGCTCATTAGTGGCCAGGGTGAAACGGGCAATAGCCCTCTCTGACTGGGGAAGATATCGAACCTCGGGGGGACGGCCCAGACGTCCGATCAAAATGACCTTATTGAGGCTGTTAATATCTCTCATATTGTTTGATCAATTCCTTTATTTTTTCCTGGGCGATTTTCGTTTCTTCCTCCAAGGGGTATTTGCTAATCAGAAGTCTGAAGACTGAAAGTGCTTCTTCCTTTTGGCCCAGTTCTATCAGGCTCAGCCCTTTGTGAAGATAAGCGGCAGGGACCTTGTCGCCGGACGGATAGTTCAAAATCAGTTCATTATAGCGGGCTATGGCCTCCTCGAAATTTTTCTGGCTGAAATAACATTCCCCGATCCAATAGAGGGCATTGTCAGCAAAAGGGCTTTGGGAAAAGTTTTCCAGATAGATCTTGAATCCGTCTATGGCGAGGTCGAAATTCCCCTTAAGATAATCCGCATAGGCCATATTGTAGATTTCCTGAGGAGATAGATTGGGAGGAAGAGGAGATTTCGGCTGTTCTTCTGTTTCTTCTTCACTCTTTATTTCTGCCGGCTCCTTTTTTGTCAGAGGCTGTTGTTCTTCTTCCGGTTTTTTGTTAGGGGCTTCTTCTTGCTCTAGCTGAGGAAGCAAAGGAACCACTGCTTCCTTTATTTCCATCACTTCTTCCGAAATTTGAGAAAATTGCATACCCAAGGAGTCAAGCCTTTCCAGGAGGATTTGGAACTGGTTGGGAATTTTTTTTTGATCTTCTTGAAAGCTTGCTTGTTGAGCCTGAAGGGATCGGAGCAAAGAGAGCATATCCTTCACTTCTTTTTTTATGCTCTGCAGTTCTTCTTGGTAAATTTCGAGCTTAGCGTCGAACTCCAACATTTGTTGTTTGAGCATCTGGATATCTTGGTAGATGAGTTCATAGGCTTTCTTTTCCTTTTGGACTGCCCCCAACATAAGGGGAACTGCCAGGACAGAGGATATCCTCAGGAAGGATCTTTTGAGCATACGTTACTTAGCTATAATCGTGAATTCTGCTCTTCTGTTTTTCTGCCAGGCAACCTCATTATGTCCGAGATCTATGGGCTGACTTTTTCCATAGGAGATGGTTTTTAACCGATTTGGGGATATCCCGAGCGAAACCAGGTAGTCGAAGGTGCTCTTGGCCCTTTTTTCTCCCAGAGCAAGGTTGTATTCTTCGGTGCCTCTTTCATCACAATGACCTTCGATCAAGACCTGAGCACTACTGAATTTTTTTAGCCAGGCCGCATTTTGTTCGAGAACCGGCTTGGCGTCTTCCCGGATGAAATACTTGTCGAAATCGAAGTGAATCATCTGAAGGGGAGCTTCACGGTTTATCTCCTCGAGAGATTTGCGCATGAAAATCTCTTCTTCCGTCAGCTCGGGCTCCTTGGCTGGAGCGGGTTCTTCGACCTTTTCAACTTTGGGTTGTTCTTTAACTTGTGGCGGGGGTGAAGGGGGAGCTTCCTCGACTTTTTTTCGGCAGGATAGCATGAAACCAAAAGCCAGAATTAATGATAGCGTTAGGATAAGGGCTTTTTTCATTTGACCTCCTTTGAAATGTTTTTCTTCCAAATTGATGAACCCTCGCGCTAATTTTATACAATCAATCATATCCTCTGTCAACAGGGTAAAGTCATAAAAATTAAAATACTTTCATCGATGAGGGGACTATTTACACAAAAATTTCTAGTGGCGGGACCAATCGGGTAGCTTATTTTCTCCCTGGGAGGTAAGACGGCGCAGGTTTCTCCCGTCGTAGTCGATGCTGTAGAGCTGGTTCGTCCCAGTTAGTGTAGAAGAAAAGATCAAATGGCGGCCGTCCGGTGACCAGCTTGGAGACTCGTTCCGGGCATTGCCCTCTGTGAGTTTGATGATTTGCTGGGTGCGGAGGTTGAGGACATAGATGTCAAAGATTTGGTCCACCCGAGAAACGTACGCCAGATTATCCCCAACAGGTGACCAGGCTGGAGCATCGTGATAGGTACCCCCGAAACTGACTCTCGTCACGTTGGATCCTTCAGCATCCATGGTGTAGATTTGGGGCGTTCCTCCCCTATCCGAAGTAAAGGCTATTTGTCGGCTGGTCTGTGACCAGCAGGGAGCTGTATCCGTGGCCTTGTTGAAGGTCAGCCTTCGGATTCCCCTTCCTTCGCCTGTGGCCAGATAGATCTCGGAATTCCCCCCTTCTTCCTGAGAGCAGAAGACCAGTCTTTTTCCATCCGGAGAAAAGGAAGGCGCAAAGCTAGTCCCTTTGTTGTAAACTTCGTGCCTTTTTCCCTCGTAGACTTCCAGGATATAAAGAATGGCGTTTGATCCCTGATAAGAAGTGTAAGAGATTTTTTTTCCGTCGGCAGACCAAGCGGGCATGTAATCCGTGACGTTATTGAAAGTCAGGCGGGTCTGGTTGTAGCCATCGTAATCCATCATGTAGAGTTCCCAATTGCCGTCACGGTTGGAGGTGAACACGATTTTTGTGGTGAAATAGGGAGGTTCTCCCCATGCCTGTAACATCTCATCGGCCATTCTGTGGGCGGCATAGCGGAGAAAAGAGCTGCCGCTTTGGTAACGTCTGCCGATTATTCCCCTCTCGGCTTTTACATCGTAGACCTTTCCCTCGAAAATTATATCGCCATTGTCTCCCTCGGAGACTTCTCCGACAAAAAGGATCTTGGCCTGGATGGATTCCCAATCCTTGAAGGCGATATTCTCTGGATTCAAGCGGTCAATATAGCTATACCAGCTTTTAGGAATCTCTTCGAAGATCCGGCTATATTTCAGGTCTGAGGCGAGCGTCTGTTGCAGGACTTCGGCCGCTTGCTGGAGCTGAGAAGAGGAACCGTGGACGGTAAATTCAGGGATAGCCAGCGAAATGGCAGGCATTCCTTCCCGGATGCTCAGATAGACTTCCTGTTGGGCAGGAAGGAGGAGAACCACGACCAGCAGAAGACTTGCACAAAACAAAAAATCTTTTTTTCTCATTTTTTATGTTCAAATCGTAGATGGATGACCAGATACTCTTCTTCGTAACCGTCAGGAAGAGGAGCGAAGGGAGCTGCGGATTGGACGGCGCGCACCGCTGCTAAATCAAGAGTCCGGATTCCGCTTCCTTTTTCGATCTCCACGATGGAGATCTTTCCATCCCTGTATATTTTAAAGACGATCTCCGTATATAATTCATCGGATGTCCCTGAGCTGATTTGGGTCTTCAGCCAGTTGGAAGAGATTCGGCCGACCATGTTTTCCAAATAATATGTAAAGGGAAAATTGGAAAGACCGATTTGAGAAGCGAACTCCGACCCGAATCCCAATCCTCCGCCCGACCCCGATCCGACGCCCAAGGAGACTCCTGATCCTGAGCCGCTTCCTGTTCCTTCTTTTGCGCCCGATTCGGAAGGGCTCGATGACTCATTGGCCGGGGTTTCTCGCTTCTGGATAACAGCCTTTTTCTGTTCGGGAGGCTTGGCTTCTCTTTTGGGCTTTTCCACCGGATACTTGAGGGAGGAGAGGGATTGTTGTTCCAGTTTTGGAGGGGTAGTGAGATCCCTCAAGGTTTCCCTGGCTGGAGCAGAGGTTTTGGACAATTCCTCCGTTTTTTTTACGGTCGGCTGTCCTCCCCCTCCAGGGGAGCCTCCTCCGCCGCCCCCACCAAAAGAGACCAGGCTTACATAATGGACCATCCTTTTCCGTCCGAAGCTTGGGAGGTCGGGGGAAAAAAGAATCAGGAGAAAAAGAAAGAAATGGGCTGAAAGGGAGATGTATATGAATTTTTTGAAGACAGGATTTTGCCTGATAAAAGCGACCATTCTTACTGCCTTCTCTTTTTTTCGGGAGGTTCGGTTATCAAGCCGACCTGTTCTATACCGGCCTTTTTCACGATATCCATGATGTGGATGACGTACCCGTAATTCAGGCCTTGGTCGGCCTGAATAAAAACCACCTTTTTTTCTTTATTGAAAAAAAATTGCCTCAATCTCGTTTCCAGAAGGTTCTGGTTGATGACGCCGCCTTCCATGCTTATGTATCTGTCCTTATCGATGGTCAGTGTCAACCCTTCCTCAGCCGGGGCGGATTGTGTTTCGGCCTGGGGAAGGTCAACACCGATTCCCATCTTGAGCATGGGAGCTGTGACCATGAAAATAATCAAGAGCACCAGCATGACATCAACCAGGGGAGTGACGTTGATCTCGGACAGGGAAGTCCCTACTTCTCTTTTAGAAATGGAACGGAATTTAAAGGCCATAGAGCCTCTCCGTGATGCTGAGGAATTCGATGGAAAAATCTTCCATATCGGTGATGATCTCTTTGATCCTGTGAAGGTAATGGTTGTAGGCAATGACGGCCGGGATGGCGGCAAAAAGTCCGAGCGCTGTGGCGATCAGGGCTTCGGCGATTCCCGGGGCGACGGTTTGAAGGGTGTTCATCTCGGCTGCACTCAATTCGTTAAAAGCATCCATGATTCCCCAAACCGTGCCGAACAAACCGATAAAAGGCGTGACGCTTCCCGTCGTAGCCAAGAAATTCATCATTTTTTCCAGTCGTGTCACTTCTTTATTGGAAGCTTTGATCAGCGCCCGGTTGATGCTTTCCAGCACGGACGGGGTTATGGAAGGTTTAGGGTTGGATTTGGTGTGATAGGCCAGGTCCTTGTAGCCGGCGCGGAAGAGGGTTGCCAGAGGGCTCCCCTTGAATTTTTTGGCTGCCTCGTTGACCTCCAGAAGGTTCTTGCTCTTCCGGAATATGATAAGAAATTTCTTGGATTGGTTGGTTACGGCTTTGAGTGTATTTCTCTTGAAGAGAATGAGCGCCCAGGAGAAAATGGAGAAGAGAAGAAGCACCACAAGGACCAACTGCACGACTACACTGGCCTGCAGGATCAACTTGAAAACGTTCATCTTTCTTGTCATAAAAAGTAGCATATGCCAGGCATAAAGTCAATCATGATGGGTCATGATAGGGACGTTCCATTCGGGGATATCCTATCCTGTAAGCATAATGTTATTATCGGCAGAATGGATAGGGTGTCCCCGAATGGAACGTCCCTATCAACCGTCGATTGACAAAGAAGGAGAGAAGTAATAGATTGATGGAAATATCCTTGGAGGGATGGATGCCTGGACCTAGAGGAGTGCCCCATCAAAAGCGATAGAAGGTTCCAACCGGCCCAATTGCTGGCGCTTAGCTTTGTAGGGACCATTTCCATGGGGGCTTTTCTGCTGCTTTTGCCCTTCAGCGTCAAGGCCGGACATATATCGTTTGTGGATGCACTCTTCACATCCACATCTGCCGTGTGTGTTACCGGCCTCATCGTCAAAGATACGGCCACTTATTTTACGACCTTCGGGCAAATCGTCATCATGGTCCTCTTTCAATTGGGAGGGCTGGGAATCATGGCCTTCTCCACCCTTGTGTTACTGGTTGCCGGAAAAAAGATCTCCATTCAGGACAGGATCATCATCCAGCAAGGATATCATTATACATCGGCACAGAATGTGAAATCTCTGATCAAGAACATATTTATCTATACCTTGTTTATCGAAGGAGCTGGGACTCTTGTGCTGTTTCTGCACTGGCATAAAAAATTCCCAGGGATCAAAGGTTTTTTTTATTCCATTTTTCACGCGATTTCTGCCTTTTGCAACGCAGGATTCTCGCTTTTCAGCGACAGCTTTATGTCTTTTCGGGGAGACATAATCGTCAATGTCACCATTGTCCTTTTGATCGTGCTCGGCGGCTTGGGATTCTTGGTACTTAAAGAAGGGCGGAAGAGCCTATTCAGCCGCCTGAAAAGAGAGAAGATAAAAATCTCCCTCCATTCCAAGATGATTTTCGTTATCACCTTCCTTCTCATCGTCGTCCCGTTCCTATTCTTTCTGCTTTTCGAATGGAATAGATCATTGATGGGGTACACCCTGAAAGAGAAGGTGCTTTCTTCGCTTTTTCAGGTCATAACGCCTCGAACAGCAGGGTTCAATACCATGGACTTAAACACCTTGAGTTTTTCTGCTGTTTCCCTTTTGATTTTCCTGATGTTCATCGGCGCTTCCCCCGGATCCACAGGAGGTGGCATAAAGACCAGCACTTTCGGGGTCATTTTCGCCTTTATGAAATCCAGGATAGCTGCCAGGGATTCGGTCAGTATCTTCCGCAGAACGCTCCCGGGGCTGATCGTTATGAGGGCCTTTACGGTCGTGACTCTGAGTATCGGGGTGATTTTTCTTTCTTCTTTCATCCTCTTTATGATTCAACCCATGGTGTCCATGAAGCAAGTATTTTTCGAGGTGTTTTCCGCCTTTGGTACGGTGGGTCTTTCACTGGGGATCACTCCTGAGCTCAACGATGCGGGAAAAATCGTGATCATCCTGACCATGTATATTGGGAGGATCGGTCCTTTGACCATGCTCTATGCCTTCAGCAGGGAAAAAGCTTTCGGAAAGTTCGAGTATGTTGAAGAAAGCGTGATGATCGGATAGAATGAGACCATGAAATTTGCGGTCATCGGATTGGGAAGCTTTGGATCCAATGTAGCCAAAACCCTGTACGAAAAAGACCATGAGGTTCTGGCTGTGGATAGGGATAAGAACAAAATAGAGGAAGTGAAGACCTTCGTTTCCCATGCGGTCCATATGGAGGCTGCCGTCAAGGAAAATCTCGAAGCCCTGGAAATTCAAGATATGGATGTGGTGGTGGTGAGCCTTGGGCCTGAGATGGAAGCTTCGATTTTGACTGTGCTTTATCTGAAGGAACTGGGAGCCGAACGCATCGTGGCCAAGGCGTTGACAGAAGACCACGGAAAGATTCTGGATGCTGTGGGAGCTACAGAAGTCATCTATCCCGAAAAGGACATGGCTATAAAAACAGCCCTGCGGCTGAGCAACCCGAATGTGCTGGAGTATCTTCCCCTTCTGTCCGGAATCGATATCCAGGAAATTGCCCCTCCTGAAAAATTTATCGGAAAGAGTCTGAAGGATCTAGACCTGAGAAATAAATACGGGGTGCAGGTCATTGCCATCAAGGAGATCATCCCGGAAAAAACAACCTATATCCCCAAAGCTGATTTTGTCATCAAGGACAGTGACATCCTTATCATGATGGGGGAGCAGGAACAATTGGATAAGATCAACAGGTTCTGATCTTTGGGGCCGGCAAACTTTACACTCGGTTAGATTCCAGCCCTTTTTGATATCTGTTATCTATTATGGATGTATTATCTCCTGTGTCACCGCGATGAATGAAACACCGAAGCGATCCCATTTTATAGCGAGATGGCCACTTTTGCTTTGGTCACTCCCCTAAGGGTGTGATGATATTCAAGGCGGCTACAAGAGTCGTCCTTTGGCCTACTTGTTTAAAAGGGCCCTGAGCAGTTCCAGGGCTACTTGCTTGGCCTGTTTTCCGCTTTCTCTGGCCGGGCCGACACACGAAGGACATCCCTCCTTGCAGGGGCAGACCGTGATGGTCTTGAGGCACCGCTCCAGAAGGTCCGTCTGCAGGTCGAAGAGAGAAGGGCTCAAACCTATTCCTCCCGGAAAGTTATCGTATATGAAGATGTTCGGTTCAAAATCGATGTCCGAAAAATCAGAAGAATCCTCCTCCGTGGTGACAGAAAGAGGTATGTTTCTGGGTGGCAGGGATTTCCCTGTCGAGTTGTCGCCGATAGAAACGCCGACATCGTGGATATCGCACATCATGAACAGAGGGGCGACATGATGCATGCAGTAGGCCAGTCCAAAAAGGCCGTTGATCTTTTCCTCAGGAGAAAAAGGTAGGGAATGGAAAACAGAAGAGGGGATGGTCAGCCAATAAGCCGTTGTGTGCATTTCGTTCTGGGGAAGGCTCAGATCGCCAGCGCCGACATTTTCCATAGTGTGGAATTTGATCTTCTTGAACCCAACCACTTGGGTGGCCACATGGACTTCGCCGTGGGATAGCTGGAATCTCTCCAATTTTTTCTTGTCAAACACGTCCAGGATATTGATCTTGGTGTAATCGATGGCGTCGGTGTAGTAATCCACATCGGTTTTTTTCACATAGGCCTTTCTTTGTTCATAATCCAGGTTTTCGACAAAATATTGATCCCCTTCGCACATGTATATGGCTTTTGGATGAAGGGTTGTCAGAGCAGAAGCAAAATCCACTTCAGCTATCGCCTGGGATTTTTTGGATGTATCGACCACCACAAAGTTGTCCGAACTGATACTCCGAAGGCTGACTCCATCGGCCGGATAGGCATCCGAGGTCCAAAACCATTTATCCTTGGAGTGATGCACCAATTTTTCCTCTTCCAGAAAATGAAGGATTTCGCCGATTTCCATCTGCCCGAATTTTTCCCCGTCCAAGAAGGGCAGCTCGAACGTGGCACACTCGATATGGCTGATGAGGATGGAGAGGTTGTCAGGATTGATCAAGGCATGCTCCGGATTTTTAGAGAAAAAGTAGTCCGGGTAATTGATGATGAACTGGTCGAGGGGAGAGCTTGTGGCCACCAGTACGGCCGCCGATTTTCCGGTTTTCCTTCCGGCCCGTCCGGCTCTTTGCCAGGTGCTGGCGATATTTCCAGGGTAACCGGCTAGGATAGCCACGTCCAGACTTCCGATATCGATGCCCAGCTCAAGGGCGTTGGTGGAGACGACGCCCCGGATCTTCCCTTCCCTCAAGTCCTTCTCGATTTCCCGCCTTTTCAACGGCAGATAACCTCCCCTGTATCCCCGGATCAATCCTTCCTGTTGAATCGATTTTTCTATATCTTCCTTGAGATAGGTTAAAAGGACCTCGGTGATCAGACGGCTCTGGGCGAAAACGATGGTCTGAAGGTCATTCTGGAGAAAAATCCTTGCAACCCTCCGGGATTCGTTGACATAGGAACGCCGGATGCCTAAATGCCTGTTGACCACGGGAGGATTGAAGAAGATAAAATATTTTTCTCCCCTTGGGGCCCCATTGTCGTCCACCAGACTGACCGATTCCTCCGTCATTCTTTCCGCCATTTCCAAAGGATTGGCGATAGTGGCCGTGCAGAGAATAAAACGGGGGGAGGATCCATAGAAGCGGGCGATCCTTTTCAGCCTTCTTAAAATGTTGGCCAGATGGCTTCCGAAAATTCCCCTGTAGTTGTGAAGCTCATCGATGACCACGTACTCAAGATTTTCGAACAGTTTTATCCACTTGGTATGGTGAGGGAGGATGCCGGTATGGAGCATATCGGGATTGGTAAGGATGACGTGACCCCGAGCCCTTATGGCTTTTCTTGCGTCTTGAGGTGTGTCTCCATCATAGGTGAATATCCTGATTTCTCCGGGGAGCCTTTTTATGGTTTCGTCCAGTTCGGCTCTTTGATCCTGGGCTAA
Source organism: uncultured Eubacteriales bacterium (assembly GCA_964400735.1). Classification (GTDB taxonomy): domain Bacteria; phylum Acidobacteriota; class Aminicenantia; order Aminicenantales; family Aminicenantaceae; genus CAYNVQ01. The sequence continues at coordinate 66,023 of CAYNVQ010000003.1, forward strand.
GGCTTTGGTGGGGAAGAGGTAGATGGCTCTTGTAGAGGGTCTCTTCATGATAGCATCCAGCACAGAGAGGTTATAACAGAGGGTCTTTCCCGAGGCAGTGGGCGTGACCACGACGATATTTTTACCTTCTTTGATCATTTCGTAGGAATGGTGCTGGTGGGTGTATAGTTTGGAGAAGCCCTTTGCACTCAGAGCTTCGACTAGGGCTGGATGGATGTTCTCCGGATAGTCCCGGAAGCGCCCTTCCTGGGCAGGGAGATGCTTGACAGCCGTAATGCTGTCGTTTTTGACCCCTATTTCCTTGAGATGCTCTAAAGATCTGAGCAAATTGTTTTCCTTGGACATCGCTTTTCCTTCCTGTTCCATGGATCGAGGTTTATATTAATCCTTTGTCTCCGAAGGGTCAACAAAAGGCTGGGCAAGACAGGAATCTCTATTTCCGTGACAGATAAGCCAGGTAAACTGATTCGTCAACCGTGCATATTCCCTAGCCAGGAAAATCCACTTATTCCTCGGTTCGCTCTCCTCTTCGAGGAACCATTCGGACTTGCCCTGATTGGCTTCTTTACCAGCATGCCTGACTTCCAAAGAAATTGTCATGGAAATAGAAGTGTTTCCACCTGCATGCAGGTTCCAGACGACAAAAATCTGGCCGTCTTGTCAGGTTGAAGACAAAAGCTTACAATGTTTGATCATGCTCAAAGAAATCCGTGTGAAGAAGGCTTCGCAGCACAACCTCAAAAATATCGATGTTCGGCTGCCACGCAACAAATTGATCGTAGTCACCGGTCCGAGCGGTTCGGGCAAATCCTCCTTGGCGTTCGATACGCTGTTCGCAGAAGGCCAGAGGCGGTATCTCGAATGTCTTTCGGCCTATGCTCGTCAGTACATCGAGCAGATGGAAAAACCGGAAGTGGAATCCATTGAGGGGCTTTCTCCGTCCATATCCATTGACCAGAGAACGATCTCTTCAAATCCCCGCTCCACGGTGGGAACGGTCACAGAAATCTATGATTTTCTAAGGCTTTTGTTCGCCCGGGTGGGGATTCCCCACTGTCCGGAATGCGGCCGGGAGGTTTCCTCACAAACTCCCCAACAGATCATCCAGAGAATCATGGATGCTTCAGGTTCTGAAAAGGTGAAGATCTTTTCTCCCGTCGTAAAGGGGCGCAAGGGGGAATACCATCGGCTTCTCGAGAGATTGTTTAAAAAGGGATTCGTTCGAGCCCGCATCGACGGGGAGATCAGGGAACTGGATGAGAAGATCGTCCTGGAACGGATGAGGAAGCACACCATCGAAGTTTTGGTGGATGAGGTGCTTGTTTCGGAATCGGCCCGGGTCCGGCTGAAAGAAGCAGTGGAAAAAGCCCTCGAAGTGTCCGACGGCGATCTCATGGCCCTGAAGCCGGATAACACCGAAACCTATTATTCCTTGAGCCTGATTTGTCCCTACTGCGCCATCAACCTGCCGGAACTCGAACCCCGTTCTTTTTCCTTTAACAGCCCTTACGGCGCTTGCCCCGAATGTCACGGCTTGGGATACCAGACCGTACTGGATGAGTGGGGAGAAGTGGTGCTGACCGATGAGCGTTGCCCGGCCTGTGGGGGAAGCCGGCTGAAAAAGGAAAGCCTATCGGTAAAAATCGGATCCCTGAATGTTCATGAAATGACTGATCTCTCTATCGATCAGTTGATAGAGGCGCTCTCCGGATTGGCCTTTTCGGCATCCAAAAAAAGGATCGCCTTCCCTATTCAAAAGGAGATACTGTCGCGGCTGAGGGTTATGGATGAATTGGGAATGAGTTATCTTCAGCTCAATCGAACGACTTCCTCTCTTTCGGGAGGAGAGGCCCGACGCGTCCGGCTGGCCGCTCAGGTGGGAGCCCGTTTGAGAGGGGTGCTTTATGTTTTGGATGAGCCGACCATCGGTCTGCATCAGAGAGACAATACCCGCCTTATTTCGCTGCTAAGAGATATTCGTGATACTGGAAACTCGATTGTCGTAGTGGAACATGATGAGCAGACCATCCGCGCGGCCGACCATATTTTGGATTTAGGGCCTGGCGCCGGGGAATCTGGCGGGTTTAAAGTGGCCGAGGGCGACCTGCAGACCATCCTTCGCACCAAAGATTCCCTCACTTCGCAATATCTTCGACGGGAACGGACGGTTCCTATCCCCTCCCGAAGAAGAAGACCTGATGGCTGGCTTACGATCACCAAAGCCGCCGAACATAATTTGAAAGAAATCGATGCCGGAGTCCCCCTTTCTGTGCTGACAGTAGTCACGGGCGTCTCCGGCTCGGGTAAAAGCACTCTGGTTTATGATATTTTGTACAAAAGCCTTCTGAATAAGTTTTATATGGCCAAGGAGAAGCCCGGAAAACACGACAAGATTCTCGGTGTCGAGAAGATCAATAAAGTCGTATCGGTGGACCAGAAGCCCATCGGCCGCACTCCCCGATCCAATCCCGCCACCTACACCGGGTTGTTCACGGCGCTGCGTCAGGTTTTCGCTCTGACCCAGGAGTCTCGAATAAGAGGTTATTCCCCCAGCCGCTTCAGTTTCAATGTGCGTGGGGGGCGCTGTGAGGAATGCCAAGGAGCCGGAGCCAAGAAGATAGAGATGCACTTTCTCCCCGATGTCTATGTCACCTGTGACCGGTGTGGTGGAAAGCGATACAACAAAGAAACCCTTTCTGTCCGCTACCGAGGCAAAAATATCGCCGATTATCTAGCCATGACGGTGGATGAAGCGTATGAATACCTCAAGGCCCATCCCGTCTTGAAGCGCAAACTTGGGGTGTTGAAGAGGGTGGGATTGGGTTATCTTCGGCTCGGGCAACCAGCTCCGACTTTATCGGGAGGCGAAGCCCAGAGGATCAAGTTGACCAAGGAACTGAGCCGAAAAAACACAGGGATGACCCTATACCTTTTGGACGAGCCCACTACCGGGCTGCATTTTGACGATGTCCGAAGGCTTCTTGAGGTTCTGAGCGAACTGGTCGATTTAGGTAACACGGTTGTGGTGATCGAACATAATTTGGACGTGATCAAGTTTGCCGATTTCATCATCGATTTGGGTCCAGAGGGAGGGGATCGAGGTGGCTGGATCGTGGCCCAAGGAACGCCCGAAGGACTTGCTCGGAATCGAGAATCTCATACCGGTCGATTCCTGAGAAGAGTGATGGCCGGAAAACAATGACGGGAGGCATCCTTATCTCTGTGACAAAGAAACAATCAGACAGGCTGGGTCGTCATGCCCCCGATTTTTACCATCGATCCCGCGGAGAGAGATTGTTTTCAATTTCTGTTGGCAAAGCTTGCTTTCAAGCTCGTCCTTTGGGCTCGCCGCCTCTCCTTCTCGGGCTGTGCCCTGCGACCAGGGGGATATCTCCGCTGGATCCTCTGATCGATTTGTCATCCAAATCAATCAAAAACAGCTTATTCCTCGGCTCGCTCTCTTCAACCTGCCGGTAAAGCTTGCTTTCCATGCCCGCTCGCCTCCGGATAGCTTCCTCTTCAGATTCCCTGCCAGATTTAAAATCATCACGGTTTTGGAAATGCTTATATGTGACGATTAATCCTGGATATTTGGGTGGTTTTTTTGATATATATAGTAGTCTTGACAATTTCAAATTCAAGGAGGGAGCATGAGTAAAAAATTCACTCAAATGATTATCTGGGTAGCCGTCTTCTGTATCATTTGGATGGGAGTGTTTTCGACGGTCAGGGCTCAAGGACCCCTTGCCACCAATGACCTGAACATTTTCCGGTGGCGCCATATCGGCCCTTGGACCTTTTCAGGCCGCATAACGGATTTTGCCGTGCCCAAAGGGCAGAGCCTGGTTTATTATGTGGCTACAGCATCAGGAGGTGTGTGGAAGACCGAGGACGGGGGAATACATTTCGAATCCATATTCGACAAATACGGGCTCATGAGCATCGGAAATATCGAAGTGGCCCCCTCGGACCCGGACATCGTCTATTTAGGAACAGGCGAAGCCATGCATGCCCGGTCCAGTGCCCATGGAAACGGGATGTGGAAATCCACCGATGCCGGCAAAACATGGAAGCATATCGGGCTGGAGCAGAGCTATTTCATTCCTAAAATCGCCATTGATGATAAAAACCCTGATATCGGTTACGTGGCCACAGAGGGAAAACTTTATGAGAACGAAATGGACTGTCAGAGAGGATTGTACAAGACCACCGATGGCGGAGAAACTTGGGTCCAGGTCCTCGATTTAAAAGACAGGGGAGTGGGCGACTTCGTGATCGACCCTAACAACTCTGATATCATCATCGCCGGAGCCTATAAGACTTACCGGCGGACCTGGACATTTATCGACCGTCAGGAAGACAATCACTTCTATAAATCCATTGATGGCGGAACGACATGGAAAAAGCTGACCGAAGGCCTTCCCTTGGATGTCAAGAGCGGATGGAATGGTATAACCATCTACCCCAAGGATGCCAATATCGTTTACATCCGTTACGATGAGGAGGTGAATGTCGGGCTGAGCGAGCGGGAAGGAGCGGCCCGATTTCGGAGCGGGAATGTTTTCAAGGATGGTTACTACTTCAACAAATTCAAAAGTTACAAAATTCATCCAGACATCCAAAAAATGGTGAAGTTCGAGCCGATTTCCGCAGAGTCGGAGAACGATTTAGCCGAAAAGCTGAACGAGCTTGTTGAAGATGAAGGATTCCGGGAAAAAATCGGTATAGATATGGAAGCCTTCAATGCCAAAGCCCGGCAGATCTATAAGAAAAATGACGAAATCATCGCCAGCATCGACGAGATCGAAAGAACCCTCAAAAGGGAAGAGGAACAGAAAGCCCTTCGTGCAGAGGTCAACCGGATCCTTTTGACTTCGTTTTTCACCGGTTCGGAGGGGATCTCGATCTCTGAGGGGAGCTTTAACGTGACCGACCCAGAAAAAGTGAAGATCAACGCCGATTTCGAGAAACAGGTCACCTTCGATCCCGAGAAGATCAAGGATGTAAAAGATTTGGCTCAGAGGGCCAACGATTTGGTCACCGATCCCAGGCTGGCCGAAAAGCTCGGCGTCAGCCTCAGGAGGTTCGCTCAGACAGCTAAGAGGGTCTTCAAGGATGACAAAGATTTTGTGGCCCGGATAGAGAAGATCGATGAGAGCATCCCGGAGTTGGAACAGACCACGGGCCGCTGCCAGACCGTCAACAGGTATATCCTCCAGATTATCTATGCCGATGCCCTTGCCATCATGGAGCCGATCAAAAAAGCAGGAGTGGTCTACCGCTCCGAAGACCAGGGAGAGACCTGGAAACGCATGACGGAGTACGCTCTTGTCGGAGGAAGTGGGGTCGTCAACGATATAGAAGCAGGTTATGCTGGCAGGATGGAAGTAGATCCCAACGACGAGAAAAAGCTTTATGCTGTCGAGACGATCGTCAAACAATCCGAAGACCAGGGTAAAACGTTCAAGAACGTAGCCTGGACGGGATGGCACAAGTGCCATGTGGATACCCGTGGGATATGGATCGATCCCCTCAACTCCAACCATATCCTGAATGCCAACGATGGAGGTGTCAGCGAGACCTGGGATGGCGGCAAGCACTGGTCTCAGAAGGAGACCATCTCCGCCCAGCAGTTTTACACCATCTCGGTGGACAACCAGATGCCCTATAATGTCATGGGAGGTACACAAGACAACGGTTGCTGGATCGGCCCTTCTCAAAACAGAAACAGCTACGGAATTTATCCGGCGGATTGGACCTATCTCCCCTCCGGTGATGGGTTTTATGTGGAAAGGAATTGGTGGAACCCGGAGTATATCTATTTTGAGAGCCAGTTCGGATTCTCGAGACGGATGAATTTCAAGACCGGAGAGATGGTCAGCCTTTCCAAGAGAAATTCGGACGAAGAGAGAGCCGAGGGAAAACCTGAACAGAGATACCAATGGAATTCACCCATTGTCCTCTCTCCCCACAATCCAGGAATCGTGTATATTTGTTCTCAACACGTGCATATGTCAAGAAGCCGAGGAGATGAAGACACCTGGATCACGATCAGCCCAGACCTGAGCAAAAACAACAAAGAGAGAATCGATCAATCAAAACTGACCAACCTCCAGTATGCGACTATCACCACATTTGCCGAATCGCCAGTCAAGCCCGGGGTGTATTGGGCCGGAACGGACGACGGAAATCTGCAAATGAGCACGGATGGTGGCGAGACCTGGCAGAATATCACCGCCCAGTTCTATGAGAAAGACGGAAAAGCGAAAAAGAATATTCAGGGGACCATGATTCCTTACGATCGTTGGGTAACAAAAGTGGAACCCTCTTCCCATGATTTGAAGACTTGCTATGTCACCTATTCGGGATACCGTACCCATAACGAGGACAACTCCTACGTTTATGTAACCCATGATTTCGGCAAGACCTGGGAAGATATCAGCGGCAGCATGATGAATCCGGTCAATGATATCGAAGAAGATCCTGACAATCCGGATGTTTTGTATCTGGCGACAGATTATGGCGTTTTTGTTTCAGTGGATAGAGGAAAAAATTGGCTGGAGATGTCCTCCTCCGCCCCCGATGTTATAATCATGGGGCTTGCCATCCAAGAAAGGGAGAGAGATCTGGCCATCGGTACCTATGGAAGAGGCTTTTACATCGCCGATATATTCCCGTTCAAAGAATTCAAGCTCGAGGTGTTTGACAAAGATGCCTATCTTTTCGAACCGCAGAACGTGATCAAGTGGCAGATGCTGGAAAGGAGAGGATCACAGTATGGAGAATTTGCCCGGACACCCAACCCCCCCAACCAGGCAAACATCTACTATTATTTGAAGGACAAGACTGATAATGTCGAGCTCGTGATTAAGGACCTGGAAGGAAAGGAGATCCAGAAACTCACCGGGAGTGGAGGAAAAGGCCTTCATAGCATCAGATGGAACTTGAGAAAAACGCCTGATCCGGAGCAGGAAGGACAGCGAAGACGAAGATTCGGTCAAGAGGTGGAAGCAGGAATCTATAAGATTACCTTGATGGTCGACGGAAAAGAGGTCACGACCGCAGAACTTGAAGTTGAGGATGATCCCCTGCTGAGATAGGGGCCGTATGGAGTTAGCGAAGCGTCAGCCTTTTTCTCAAGGATTGTGCCTGGGGTGAGGATTCGTGAGGAGGGGATATGCCTTCGATCTCTTCAGCAAGCATCCCTGGAATTTAGATGGGAATGAGGGTTTGGAGGGGGATCTTGCTCAGCCCCGTGATGGCGGATCAGTGAGGTTTGCCCATGGTCTCGATTTTTTCTGGAAGTATCTTCAACTCACCGCTTTTCTCGGCGGCTACGGAACCGCGCATGGCCAGTCTGAATTCCTGCAATCTTAACTGTGTTAGTCCGGATCCCACCCCTTTGATTTTTTCGTGCTCAATACATCCTCACTGCCCGATTTTGTCGGGTTCCCTCGAATAGCGGCTTGGAAGGCTCAGTCTTCCGAAGTCGTTCAATCCCTCCTAATGCTCTGTTCTGTAGGTGACTGATATGTCGTCATGGTTTTGTAGATGGTCACATTTTTTCTAATTTTTTCAAAAAATGGGCCTGATGAGGTATAATACTCAATATCTTAAAATAAAATTAGACGAGTGAGTTGAATAGAAAAGATGGCGTTTAAAGATATTGTTGGAAATGAAGGAGTGAAAAGAATCCTGCAGAAGGCCCTCAAGCATAAAAAACTCCCTAATTCCATTCTTTTTGCAGGCCCCGAGGGAATCGGGAAGATGGAGGCGGCCTTGGTCGTGGCCAAGGCTCTAAACTGCCTGAAAAAGTCATCGGATGCCTGCGAAGACTGTGCGCATTGCCACGCGATTAACCATAAGAATTTTCCCGATGTTATGGTCCTGTCCCCTGCTAAAGAAGTGTTGAAGATCGAGCAGATGAGATTTTTAAAAGAGATGGCTCATTTAAAACCCATGGCCGGAAAAAAAAGGATTTTTGTCGTCCAAAATGCTGAAAAGATGAACGAGGAAGCCTCAAACTCTCTGCTAAAGGTACTGGAGGAGCCTCCCTCTTTTTCCCAGATCATCCTGGTCACTCCTAATCCCTACAGGATCATCCCCACCATAAAGTCGAGATGTCAGGTTTTTCAATTCTCTCCCATTCCCAAGGAGGAAATAAGGAAGGTGCTGGTAGCCAAAGGGATCAAGCCGGAGAAAGCCCGGATTCTGGCCCAGCTCGTGGATGGTAATCTCAAGAAGGCCCTTTCCTTGGAATGGGACGAGGTCCAAGGGCAAAGAAAACAAGCGTGGCATGTTTTCCTGGCATTGCTAAGGAAAGAAAAAGCTTCGCCTCTGTTGCGGCAGCTGAGCATCTCGCGTGGTTCCATTAAAGAGGAATTGGATAAAATTCTGAAAATTCTCACCACTTTCTGTCGGGATATTATACTCATTAAAGAAAAAGCCGACGCTGGATTTCTGATGAATCCCGATTTTGAGAAAGAGTTGAGGGAAATCGAACCCTTCATGAGTTTAGATCAAGCCTTCGGCTTTTTATCTTCCGTCGACTTCGCTTTGGCTGGTTTCAGGAAGAATTTGAACGTCAATATTCTGCTGAGTTCGATCTTTTCTCATTTTTTGGAATGGAGTCATGTCTGATATCATTTGTGCGATCTCCGAGCGTTCGGGAAAAATCTTTAGGATAAAAAAGGGCGACCATGATCTGAATAAAGGCGACCATGTCATCATCGATTCTGAGTTAGGTGGCGAATTAGCTGTTGTGGATGATGTGTCGAGCAAAATTTGCCATTCCCCGAAATTCTCCAAAGATATCGCCAAGTTGATCAGGAAGGCTACCGAGGAAGACATTAAAAAATTTGCCTGGCTTGAAAAAAAAGAGCAGAGAGCCTTCCAGTTTTGCCTTCAGCGTATCAAGGGCCGTAATCTTACGATGAAACTGGTCAGGGTCCGGTACTTTTTTAACGAAAAAAAGGGGATATTTTATTATACCGCTGATGGCCGTATCGATTTCAGGCTTCTGGTGAAGGATTTGGCAAAGGAATTCAAGATGCGCATCGAGATGCGCCAGATAGGAGTTCGCGATGAAGCCAAGATGATCGGTGGCCTGGGGGTCTGTGGGAGGCCCCTTTGTTGTTGCAGTTTTATGAAAAATTTCGAGCCAGTTACCATTCAAAAGGCGAAGAAACAGCAGATAGTGATCAATCCCACTAAGATTTCCGGGCTATGTGGGCGTTTGATGTGCTGTTTAGCGTTCGAGGAGGAGACGCGGGGACGCATGTATGCCGAGGAAGAAAAAGTTGTTGAGGATTGAAAAGATAGCCTCTACGAAACCATGTTGAATTGAACGCGGCTTGAAACGGAGATCAGAGTTCCCTCGGGGGAGAAGGCTTTAACCTGCCAAGAGTATTTATGGCCCGGGGTGAGAAGGTCCTTTATTTCCTGGGTGAGATTCACAAAGTTATCCTTGGTGTCCGTGCTCCAGAGCAGCTCTTCTTCATGGTAGATGAAGATTCTGTAATCGACGTCATCGCCTAGCGCCTGCCATCTAAATTCTGAAGGAGCTTGTTTGAGGTTATCGATAACTGGGGAAATCAGAGTTATCGATGAGCCTCTGACCAAATCCTCGTTGATAAAGAATTCGGGAGATTCCGTTTTGAACTGAGGCACAATGGCCAAAGCCACCACGAGAATGATAACTGCTGAAACGGCAGCTAGGGTCCATTGACGGGGAGTGAGGAAAGCATAAACGGATTCCAGCCAGGAACGTCCCGATTTTTCAGGAGCATAAACATCTTGAAATATTTCACTGCCCTTGGCTTTGATCACACTTATCATCTCGTCTCTCTCTCTCATTTTTTCAAAGCAACGGCTACACTCGAAGTAGTGGGATTCGAACGCCTCTTTTTGCGCTTCATCAAGCCTGTTATATAAATAATCGTCGATTAGGTCTTCAAATTTGCATTTTTTCATCGTGCCTTCCTCTCCAAAAGTTTCATGAATTTAGTCGGTTCAGCCAAAAAAAGTTGAAAAAAATCATTCCTTCAGAATTTTCCGGAGAAGTTTTTGGGCATAGTTGACCCTTTCGCTGACGCGGCGGGGGGTGATATTCAGTTTTTTGGCCACCTCCTCCCGCGATAAATCTTTGAAATAGTAGAGATAAAGAACTTCTTTGTACTTGGGTTTGAGTTTTTCGATAGCCCGAGCGATCCACTCCGCCTTTTCTTTATTCTCTATGTTTTCCTCCGGAGATGCATAAGGATTGGGCTCAGGGGCATGCTTCAAAACTTTGCTCTTGCTTCTGATGAAATCGATAATCCGGCGCGAGGTGATGGTATAGATAAAAGTTCCAATAGAAGATTCCCCGCGAAATTCCCCTTTTTTGAGCTTCTCGATGACATTGACCATGATTTCGTTCACGACATCTTCCCACTCCGGGGTTTGAACGCCGATGGATTTTTTAACCCTGAAGCTTACCACAGGCCGGTATTTAGCGACGATTTCATCCAGGTCGATATCTCTTAATCCTTTTTTCACTTTGTCCCATTATATAGCCAGATATTGCCGATGACAAGCGCCGAAATTCTTTCGTTTCCCATCCGTTTGGAGGCAAAGGCCATTAGAAAAGGAATGGTCGCGATTCGATTTTTGAGCGAATCAATCTTTTCTGCAGTTCGACGACTAAAATGTTTGGTTATTGGAACCATGGAGGATCATATGGAGGCCAAAGGACAAGCCCCAATCAAAACAGAAAGTGAGTTGCGATTTTTCGAATTGATTGAGAAGAGGATGGCGCAGCAGGGGTTCGAGGTCCTTGAAACGGTGTGCAAGGATAGAAAAAGAACGACTCAATCCAAACAGACGCTTGCCAGTAACTGGACGAGCTTTTCCTATTAAAAAAAGGAATAAGGAGCCGAAAAAACCACCTGTTCCTTTTTGGGGGAATGTTTTCAATTTATCAACGGATAGGGCGACTAAATGTATACTTATAGAAGAAAAATGAAACAAAATCGGAACGAACCTACTGCAAAGACAGGCGAACAAAAACCGATCGTTGAATTGGAAACCATCCTTATCATCGAAGATGAGCTGGGAATGAAGACTTCCTATTATCCCGGTTTAGCGTGGAATGGAAACAGATCCCCTACCTTCCAAGCGCCGTTTGAAGCCCGGGAAGAAAGAGAGGACATCCGTCTCTTATCTGATCCCTATTTTGTGAAGGATCCCGTTCAATATAACGGCTTGCGATGGGGCAACCTCCATCTGTCGAGAAAAATGTTTTCGGCGAAGAACATCCTTCGGAATATTTGCAGAGAGCACTGGAACAACCTTGAAGGGGGTAAATCTCTATCGAAAAAATACTTTGAAGAAGGGCGGGCTTTTCTCCATTCCAGCCTCCTTTATCTGATTGCTGCTACCGATGGGAACGAAGATACGCTCGGACATTCACAGCTCGTTGCTCGTTACACACTCCTTCTCACGAAAGCTCTGGGTATTGACGATAAAGATTTTTCTGTGAATATCGAAAGGGGCGCTCTGCTTCACGATATCGGAAAAATCGGAATTCCGGAATCCATCTTGAGAAAAGCAGGTCCCTTAACAGAAAAAGAAAGAGAAATCATCAAGGAGCACCCCCTACTGGGATACGAGATGGTTGAAGAATTTCCGTCTTTGCACAGAGCTTCTAGAGTCGTTCTTTTTCACCATGAAAGTTATGACGGCTCCGGCTATCCCTACGGATTGAGGGGAGAAGAAATCCCACTGGAAGCGAGAATTTTTTCCATCGCTGACACTTTGGACGCCATAACTTCAGATCGTCCCTACAGAAAAGGGCAGAACTTCCGGGCGGCTTTCGATGAGATTGAACGGTTCAGTGGGACTCAGTTCGATCCCTATATCGTTGACGCATTTCTCTCTGTTCCAGAGGAAAAATGGCGGCAGGCCAAGTTTTATTCGGGAAATCCCTTCCCCATTCATTCGGTCCACTAGGGGCAACCCCTTTCCCCAATTTTTGATTCCTTAGACCAGAGCGTATGTTTTCTGGCCTAGTTCGGAGAGAAAGATTGGCCCATACCCTTTTCTTTGCTCTTTTTGGATGACATTTCTTCCAGTCTTTGGGCCAAGAGTTCGGCTGTATGAAAGACTTCAAAGGGTAATTTTTCTCCCTTCAAACTGGATTTCAGCTGGAGCAGACAACCTGGGCAATCGGATGCGATAGAAAAAATTCCCGCCTTTTCGATCTTCCTGCGTTTTTTTTCCCAGATTTGGGCAGAAATTTGTGGATTTTTAAAGGCGAAGATGCCGCAAAATCCGCAACAGGTAAAAGGTTCTTCTTCCAGAATGGGATTGAATCCCAGAGCCCTCAAGAGCTTAAGGGGTTCTTCCCTCAATCCCAGGTCATTCAAATAATGGCAGGGATAGTGATAAAAGATATCGATTAGGGGTTGTGTCTCGTCTCTTGCCGGGAGAAGATTCTGCTTGATGATAAAATCGGTCAAATCGAAAATTTTCTCCTTCCAGAGCGAAAATTCGGGGGCGAGGCGATGATAATCGTTTTTTAGCAGGGCATGTCCGGTCGGGCATATGGTGATAATAAAATCCGGATCTTCTTTGGTTATAGAGGCATAGTTTTTCTGGGCGAGCTTGACCACGTCTTCATTTTGTCCCAAGTGGAGACTGGGGGCTCCACAACAAACTCGATCTTCAGGGGAAACGATCTGGAATCCCAGTTGGCTTAAGGCGGAAAACACCGCTTGGCGGATTTCGGGGAAAAAGAACTTTGCCAGACAGCCTTCGAAAAAGTAGATCTTCTTTCCTTGACCCGTCTTTAAGACCGGGCTTTTGCCTACCTTAACAGCGGGAAAGTATTTCCCTTTTGCCCATGGAAAAGGGAGGTTTTTCAGGAATCCGTTTTTCTCCCAAGGTTTCTGGAGGGCGCTCAGAAGTTTTATCCCTTTGTCGACGATCTGGCTTTTCCAAAACAGAGAGGAAAGGGTTCTTTCCCATAACCGGTTTCCTTTCTCGCTTTTAAGGTGGAGAATAATATCCCCGGTGGGCAGACCCACAGGACAAAATTCCTCGCACTTTTTGCAGTCCGAACAAAAATCCCATCCTTCGGAGGATTTTTCGATGGACTGGGTGATAGCCGTGAGGAGCAGGCCCACGCCGCCCGGATAAACCGGCCCTCCGAATACGTGTCCGCCCAGAGCTTGAAAAACCGGGCAAACGAGCATGCAGCCCCCACATTTGAGGCAAGTTAGGATTTTGTCCAAATTCTCGTCTTGACTCGCTGCCAGCCGCCCATTATCGAGAATGATGATATGTAATTCCTCCGGACCGTGCACTCCCATCACCAGTTGCTTTTCGATGTCAGTGGTCCGGCTTGTTCCGGTGATAAAAGACACATAAGCCGTCAATTTAAGCCCAGATGAAGCGAGCACTAGGGCTTTGATCAAGGTCATAGCCTGTTCAAGCGTTTCGACGAACTTTTCTGCTGTAACCAGCGCAATATGCACTGACGGGAGGGATGTTACCAGGCGGGCATTTCCTTCGTTGCTCACTATCGCGAGGGATCCTGTTTCGGCAACCGCCAAATTTGCCCCCGAAATCCCCACGTCGGCCTCGATGAAGAATTTACGGAGTTCTTTTTTGGCCAGCCTCACGATTTCCTCGGGGTCGGGAGGGACTTGCCGGTGAAGGCGTTCACTCAGGAGTTTCGCCACTTCTTCCTTGGTTTTGTGAAGTGCCGGAGCCGTGATATGCGAAGGTCGTTCTCCGGCCAGCTGAATGATCCATTCTCCTAAATCGGTTTCGACGACAGTGTATCCTTTCTTTTCCAGAAAGGGGTTGAGGGCGATCTCTTCGCTGACCATGGATTTGGCTTTGACGATGAGCTTGGCCTTTTTTGCCTGGAGGATTTTATCTATGGTTTCCAGGGCGTCGGATGGAGTAGCCGCCTGGTAAACTTGAGCTCCGGCTTTTCGGGCTTGCAGGGTAAATTTTTGGATAAGCTCCGGCAGATGTTTGATGCCTTCCCGCCTTATGGTTTTAGCCCTTTCCTTCAGCTCTTTCCAGGGTACTTCTTTATGGGTGTCATCAAATTTTTTAAAGTGTTGGGAAGAGGCTCTTTCCAGTGCCTGCTGAAGGGTTCGGTTTTCCATAGCCTTTTTCGCCCTTTTTTTTTGATGACTTCTGCGGAACAATCATTCCTCCCCGTTCATCTTCTTTTTGTAGGATTCTGGACTGACCAAGATCTCCCGGGGCTTGCTGCCTTCCGAGGGGCCGACAATTTTTTCGTATTCCATCTGATCGATCAATCGGGCGGCCCGAGCATATCCCAGTTTGAGTTTTCTCTGAAGGTAAGAGGCAGAAGCCTGACCGGTGTGTAGAATAAGCTCGACGGCCTTATCGAAGAGGGGATCCTTTTCGTCGGGTTTTTCCAGAATGCTCGAGACCGGCCGCTTGAGGACATGTACGATCCCCTCATCATAGCTCGGTTTTCCCTGGCCTTTGACGAATCTGACCAAACGGTCGAGTTCGGGCAGAGAAACGAACGAACAGTGAAGCCGGATGATCCTTGGATAATTGGGCGGCATAAACAGCATGTCGCCCATACCCAGCAGCTTTTCAGCTCCCGATGTGTCTATGATGATACGGGAGTCGATCTTTGAGGGGACACGAAAAGCGATCCGGCTGGAAAAATTATTCTTTATCGTCCCCGTTATCACATCGATGGAAGGACGCTGGGTGGCCATGACAAGATGGATGCCTACTGCTCTGGCCAATTGAGCCAGACGGGCTATGCAGTATTCCACTTCTTGGGCGCCGATCATCATCAATTCTGCCAGTTCATCGATGATGACCACAAGATAGGGCAAAGGCTTGAGCTCTTCGTTTTCCACCTCCGGGAAATTCCCCTTGTGTTCCTGAATCAAGCGATAGACCCGTTTATTGTACTGTTCGATATTCCGAACCCGAAGAAGTCCCAACTTGTGATAGCGAGCCTCCATTTTTTTGATGATGTCGAGCAGAATGGCCTCTGCTTTTCTGGGATCTTTGACCACAGGGCAGATGAGGTGGGGAATACCGTCATAGATGGAGAATTCCAAACGCTTCGGATCGATAAGAATAAGATTGACTTCCTTCGGACTGGCCTTGTAAAGAATGCTAGTGATGATGGTGTTCAGCGCCACGCTTTTGCCCGAACCAGTCGCTCCTGCAATAAGAAGATGGGGCATGACGGACAAATCCGTGATGTAGGGTTCGCCATGCACCGTTTTTCCGAGGGCAATCGTCAGCTTGGAAGGAGATTTGAGAAATTGCTCGGTTTGGATGAGGTCCCGCACTTTGATGGTTTCACGTTTATTATTGGGGGCTTCGATCCCCAAGGAAGATTTACCGGGTATTCTCTGGATTCTCACCGATTCGGCTTTGAGCGCCAAAGATAGGTCTTCGGCATAGCTGGCCACTTGGCTCACCTTCACCCCAGGATAAGGATAAAACTCATAGGTGGTGATGACGGGCCCAGGGTGGTATTCCTTCACTTCACCTTCGATTTTGAATTCCTGGAGTTTTTCTTCGATTATCGTTTTTTTCTCGTACAGCTCGTTTTTGTCTATTTGCTCGGATTCTTTGCCCTGATCGAGCAGGTTAAAGGGAGGAAAGTTATAGTCGCCTTTCTTTTCGATTTCAGGAAAAAGCGGTCTTTCTTCAGGTTGAGAGAGGGACTGTGGTTGACTGGCAGGAGCTTCTTGGAGGATTTTTTTTCTATTTTTTCTTTCTTTTTTTTCCTTCTCCTCTTTTTTCCCTTTCTTCTCAGGTGGGAGGTGGGAGTATTTTTCGATGACTTTTCTCTTCATCTTCTCTTTGCGCTTGGCCCTTTGATAGCTCGTGATCCTGATGCGCACTTCCTTGAAGACAAATTGGAAAAATTTGGAGAGAAGGTGGATAAGCTTGGAAATGGAAAATCGGGTGGAGAGGACAAAAAACAGGATAAGCAATCCGAAAAGGATAAGGACTGTTCCCGTGTGATTGAAATATTGGACGAAAAAGGAAGATAGCATGCTCCCGAGGAAACCTCCTGATGGAATCCGGGCTCCCCGCCAGTTAAGTTCTTCTACCAGTGAATACAGCAGGGCGCTGAGGATGAGGAGGAGAACAACAAGAGCGGCTATCTTCGATAAATAATGCTTTTCTTTTTGGGGTGAGAAGGTCTGCAGGGCCAGATAGAGTAAGGCAAAGGGGATGATAAAAGAGGTGAAACCGAGAACTTGCAGCAAGATTTCTGCGGTCGATGCTCCTGCTTTTCCTCCTATGTTCGTTATTTTTCTTTGCGAGGATGCAGTGCTGGCCCAAGAAGGATCCTGAGAATTGTAGCTGATCAGGCTTATTAAAAGAAAAACAGCTACGAGAAAGAGAATGATTCCCCCTAGCTCTGAAGTTTTGAAGTGTGTTTTTCTTTTTGACTTTTTTGGGGACTTTGGCTTGGTTTTCCTTTTCCTATTCGACATTGAAGAAATTATAGCATATTTAGCTTTCTAGGATAAATTCGGGAGGAAAGGAGTAGACATCCCTATTCCCGTTATCAGAAAAATCAGGCAAGCCGGTTCATCAGCCCGCTTCCGTTCCCCAGCCTGGAAACTCAGCTTATTCCTCGACTCGCTCTTCACCTCGAGAAACCATATGCGCTCTCCTCCGGATGGTTCCTATCATCTTATCTGACTTCCAAAAATCGCAAACGAAGATCCCCTCAATACAAGAGGTAAAAATAGATAATTTATGAAAGATTCAGGTCAGATAGTTTGCGGAGCGTTTTTTCGGAAAAACAATCGAAGAGTTCCACGAATTGAGAAAGGGAGACATCTTCTGGACGGCTATTTTTCTCTATTCCGCATGTTCGCAGGGCTCTCTCGATGAACGGATCGGGCATCTGGAGGCTTTTCATGTTGTTGGAAAGCTTTTTCCTCCTGTGCTGAAAAGCACGTTTCAGGAATTGTAAGAAAAGTTCCTGTTGGGCGATTGGGTATAAAGGCATCGAACGTTTTTCCAGAGACACCAGAGCGGACTCCACTTTCGGCGGAGGAGAAAAGGAAGAGGCCGTTACCCGGAAATGGAATTGTGTTGCGAATAAATTCTGAAAAATTATGGAAAGGGGGGCATACTTTTTTGATCCAGGCTGGGCACACAGCCGTTGAGCGACCTCTTTTTGGAGCAGGAAGGCGCAGGAGGAAATGGATTCTTTTTCTGCAAGAACTTTGAAAAGGATCGGAGAAGAGAGAGAATAGGGCAGATTTCCGACGATTTTAGCCTCCATTTTTGCAGGTATAAGGTCCATAAAACGGATTTTCAGGATATCCGCCTCAATGATCGTCAGGTTGGGGGAAAATTTTTTTTCCAGATAGGGAATAAGGGAAGCATCCTTTTCGATGGCAATAATACGGGCCTTTTTTTCGGCTAGAGCGAAGGTTAGGATACCTTTTCCCGCCCCTATTTCCAGAATAATTTCATTCGGTTGGGGACGGATGACATTGACAATGCGCCGGAGGACATGTCGGTTACGGAGAAAATGCTGCCCCAAGGCTTTTCTTCTGCCATTTTTTGTCATTTTGAGAGGTCGAACCTGACAATGTCCAAAAAATGATACCAGAATTCCTGGAAAAGAGGAAGAAAGCAATCATAATAAGAAATGATTGGAGATGGAGTCGCTTTTCAGCCAGAGAGTCAACGAGCAGCTCTTCTTCCTAATCTTTCAGTTATTAAATGTTCTACAAATGGCAGCATCGATTGGGCAGCTATTTGATGAGCCTTTTCATTGGGGTGTTGATCATAAGCTGAAACCCATAAACTTGGACCCGAATGTCCCATGAATGCTTGGATCAAATTGTGTGTAGGAATTTGATAATTTGAGACGAATTTTTCGATATGATTGCATACTTCAAAAAAAGGGTAATTCTTGTTGAGCTCGGCAAGAATTGGAAAAACAACAAAACCTACATCGGATGATTCGTTTTTTATCAAACGAAAAAGTTTAAGAAGGAGCTTTTGGGATTGTTTCCATCTCTTGGTTTCCTTTTCGTTGCCCAAATAAGATTGTACGAAATTCGATGTGTATTTTTGTGAAATCTCATATTTATCTAATTTATCTTTGACAATTCTAAAAAGATAACTATGTTTGTAAATCCAAGACGATTGATTTTTTTTCACTATCTTATTGCGAATCCTGTTAAAGAAATTCGGAATGGACATATAAGAAATTCCATCTCTCAGAAAATAGACGACAATAACGACATCCGGCTGATATTTTCTACCGACTCGATTCCATAAGTTTATCCAATCTTCAGGGACTGACCCAGAAATCCCCCCGTTTAATACCTCTACCTTTTTTATAGTTTTCCAATCTCTGTTATTGTTCAAAGCCCTTTCAATTATGCCAGGAAAAATTTTATCGTCCGATTCAACCCCCCATCCAAATGTAATCGAGTCTCCTATAAAAAGGATTCGCAGTGTATTACTTGTTTTCTTCTCCGAAAAATCAGTGCCTCTTAATCCATATATATTTTTTTTGATAGGCAAGCTTGATGATATGTTTTGCTTTTCGATAAGTTTTTCATGCCAGGGCGCCACATAGCTGAGTCTTGCTATCGCTTCACAAATAAAAATGCCAATGATAGCTCCAGTCATTAATAGAACAAACCGAAAAAGGATTTTTCTCTTATTTTCTTTCATCAGTACATAGAAAATAGATAGCTATTATTAGATGGTCTCTCTTCCTTAATTGATGTCAGATACTAACCTGAATAATTCATAAAAAATACCGATACCTTTTTTTACTAAAGCAATATCAGGAACTTATCCTGATATTGCTTTAGATTATTATGAAAAATCCTTTCTCAATTCTATCGGCATTTTTTACCTTTCAGGCGAGCCAATCTCACTACAACGGCATCGTTGTAGCCCGGGTAGGTTGGGTCGGCTCGCGGTAGTTCACTACAGCTTCATGGGCCACTTCCTCGCCGTTGCAGCAATCTTGACTCGTGAATAATCCAGGCTAATTGATATCACAGTTGTTTTGAGAATATTTTATTCTAAAATTGTCTATATTGAATTACAAGTAAAATATTTGACACTGATGTGTAACATCGAAACTGAATATTCGGAGTCCAGTACCAATGTTTTGCTTCCCGATATAAAATTTATCAATTAGCGGAATACGCGTTATTGGGATATAAGATAAAAGTTGTTTGGAGAATATTAAGAGTCAGAAATAAGTCTGTTGAACTCTCTACCTTTTCTTGGGGGATTGATCCTTGATATATCCTAATGATTTTAATTGCTTTTTTGTCTCTTCATCGATTTCCTTCTGTGTTCTTTTGTAGGTCTTGCTCTGGCTCTTTATATACTGACTGAGAAGCCTCTTGAACTTATTCAATCTTTTCAGCCTATTTTGTCTCTCGTAAATATTTAGTTTTTCTTTTGGGTCCTTTCTCAAATCGTAAAATTCGTAGGTATTTGTTTCCATCCGCTTGATCAGTTTAAAATAAGCCGTCTGAAGAGCTTTTTGCTCATTCCCATAAAGCAATCCTTCGCTGAAGGCCACAAGATTCAGATTCTTCTCCTGCTCAGAAAACAGGATTTGTGATATATCTGATCCCATTAATTTCACATCTGTCCTCAAGCCCAGAATCTCCATTAAAGTCGGATATATATCTATCAATCTTATCACTTGTTCCACCTTCTTGTTGTTTACACCAGATTGAGGGCAGTACAGAATCAATGGCACTCTCAACAACTCGTTGTACATACTATGACCATGCTCAAGGCCTTCATGCTCCCAAAATTCTTCCCCATGATCGGCGAGAAGGATAATGATCGTATTCTCCATGAGACCCAATCGCTCGAGTTTATCGAGTATCCTCTGGACTTGATCATCCACAAAAGAGATCTGAGCGTCGTATAAGTTTATAACATGTTTTTTATCTGCCGCTGACAGACGTAGCCTTCCCTTTCTTACCGCATTTAATTTTCTAAACTGAGATCTATTGAGCTGGCCTTTATAGTTTTCATCGACAAATCTCGAATTATATTCTTCTGGCGCGTTGTAAGGAATGTGAATATCCATGAAATGTAAATAAGCAAAAAATTTTGAATGTCTCTTCTCCATATCATCCAGAAAGGTAAGAAACAAATCAGCGATTTTATTCGCTGCACATCTGGTTGATCTAAACTCCAAATACTCATCAAAGCCTTGATTAAATTGCTGGAGGGATTTAATCCAAGTATTCGTCTGGATGGCATATGTATAATATCCATTTGTATTCAATTCTTCGGTTAATGTCGTGATTTCAAGAGGCAAAACATCTTTTGTGTCAATGGCTTTATGATTATGAGGATAAAGGGAGGAAAGTAAGCTTGCTATTGAGGGCTTCGTCCAAGGGGCCTGACTTATTGCTTTTTCAAAAAGAATGCCTCTTTCAGCCAGGCGACTAATATTCGGTGCTGTGTTCCTCTGGTAGCCATAGCAGGGGAGGTGATCTGCCCTCAAAGCGTCAACAACCATCAAAAGGACATTACAACCGACACATCTATAGCGAACTGGTTTTCCACACCCAACAAGGACTCCAAGAATAAACAACAAGAGGCCATATGCATAACTGCGACTATTCATTTCTATGTTTTTCCAAATGGATCATATGAGAGGAAACCCAAATTAGCCCACTTATCTTGGTCTTTCCGTCTTATCTGTTCTACTAGGCGAAAACAATATCTTTAACGAGTGCGATCTTCTCTTCTGTATCCCAAAATTATTATACGCTGTCTATTCTTTATTAATCAAATGGAAATCTATTAAAATCATTTGGATTTTTAATTAAGCTCCATGATTTTTTATTGGTTTTTAACAGTAGACTTTTACAGTTCAGAAGATTATTCTTGGCATCTTGCACGAAGAGAGCCAGAGCTGAGTTTTTCTTCATTTGGCTCGGTGTAAGTAAAAATTTTATGTTTACTATGGAGGGGCCGCCTTTTTTAGTTAGCACTTCTTCTGTAGATGCTAATAAAACTTCTTCTTTTCTATTAATTTTATGTGGAAATTTTTGGGTATATAAATAAAATCGGTATTTTTTTCTCACTTCGTTCGTATTTGCAATAAAAACAAGCTTGTACTGGTTTTTTCCTTCTTTTCTTACAGGCTTAGGCCCAGATTTTGGTATAGGTCTCAGAATAAGATCTTTACTAAAAACTAAACAAGGAATCAGCCGAATTTCTAATTTCCCCGAGATTTGCTTTGATACTGAATAAGGAAACATCAACTTCAAACGAGGTGAAACGATTTTTTCCTCGAATAGGAAGTAGATTGCAGAAGCCAAGGTCCCCTTTGAGGATTTTGTAAAGTCAAGTTTTTTTATTTTCCCCAAGAAACTCAGTTCAACAAACTCGTTCTCTTGAAATGAAGTGTCTAATTCTAATTTGACTTCATAGCAACCTCTTGGGGCTTTCACATAAAATGAGGTATTCTCTAGGGGTATAACTGTCGTTTTTGAGGAAGGTTCTTTTTGGAAATTGTAAACGCTTTCAAAAATTTTCACGAAATTTCTATCGCTTTTGCCAACAATTTCTTCAGGCTTTTCTTTTGGGGCCATTTGGAAGCTTCTGTAAGAGTTCATTTTATACAGAGAGGTTAGGAAAGGAGTTGACATCGTTCTTGTATCCCAGTTTTTAATAAACACCAACAAGTAGGCAATCAAAAACAGGAGCAATAAAGGGATGATGGATTTTGGGATTCTTTTTACCAAAAAGGAATTTTTTATTCCTGAATAGAGGCCTGTCAGGTAATTGGTGATTTTATTCAAAGGTATGGAGCCAAAATTTTTATCCGAGAGTTTATCACTCAAAATTGCACTACTGAATAAAATGCCGATGATAAAGATACATTCGATGAACTGAATAATTTGGGAATGGACGGTATTTCGTCTAACAAATTCAAAATATAAGAATCCAGTGTTTTTGTTTAAAACTGCCATCACCAGAATCGCGGTATAGAAAAATAGAGGAAGGTATTTAGGTCGATTTACAAACGCTTTGATTGTATAAGCCAGAAAAAACAGAAGAAGAGGAAAAATTGCCACCAGAAATCGGCCCGGTTCTTTCGTCACCCCATGCCATGTAAAGTGAAAACAGGTTAACAAATAGTAAGGGGCAAATACAGTCAATAGCATTATGGTTCTTTTCTGGTCAAATTTAAGTCCCCAATAGATTCCAATCAGAGCAAGAGCCGTCCAAGGATAGAGCCAAATCATTCCTCTTGAATGATCGAAGAGATGGCCGAAAAAGGCGAAAGGGAACATTCCTATCCTGAGGAAATCTCTCCCAAGCAGCTTATACATACTGTTTGGCATCGGGCTTCCAGTGATGGAGTAAAAGTAGTAAAAATAGGGTAAGCTTGTAACGATTAATAGAAGAGATAAAATGACTACTTTCTTATAATTCTTTCGCAAAATAATTTCGTTAATGATTAGAACGGAATAAAGACCAAGGGATATCAGAATAAACCTTTGATGCAGCCAAGGTAGAAATCCTATGCCGAGTACAATAAATAGGTAGTTCAAATACTTATTCTTAAAAGGAAATAAAAGTGCGTTGAGTACGAGCAGAGTAAACAAGGATGCAGCGAATTCAGGATAGATCTGGAACATAAAATCTGGTCCTGGAGAGCTAAAAATAAATAACAGCAGGAGAGTAATTAAGAGCGACTGAGAATTGAAAAATCTAAAGATAAGTCTCGCGAGAAGAAAAAAGCTAAATATCCCAATCATCAGCAGGCATAATCTTGTATAAAGGAGTTTTGATGGGAATTTTTCTAAACGCAGCCCTGGTTCCGATGTTCCCGTTTTACTCGGAAAAATTGACATGTCCAATATAAAACCAGGCAATATTAATGCTGATAAACCAGGCATATGGATGTGATAGATTTTTTCATCCTTTCCGATGATAGAAAGACTCCCAAATTTTCTTGAACCTTTCTCAAGGATTCTTTTTTTAGCTACCTCGAGCCCCTCTTCTACGACAAACTCGTCAGATACATCAAGATTTTTGTCTGTAGCAAGTGAGTAGGTCATTCTGATATATTTGGGCTCGTCACCAATAAATAATCGGTGACTGGTAAATCTTTCAAAGTGGTCCCTGTCGACATGTTTGGAAATGAGCAAGTTGCAAAGAAAAAGAACCATAAATGTCGATAAAATCCTTCTTCTGTTTCGGGAATTGTTTTTAAGATAAATATAACAGAAACGAAAAGCGTTGAAGTCGAAATACAGAATCAGATTGAGATGAACAACAATAGCTAGAATGATTCCTATAAAAAGAGGAAACATAGAGAAGAAAAAAGAAAATTTAAATGCCTTGCCGTAAAAAAAGCGGCCAAAAGCTAGGAACAGAAACGGAATAAAAGTGGTTATTTGGTAATTTAGACTTTCTATATAATTTAATGCTCTTTTTGCTCTCAATAAAAAAGAAAGAAGGATTGTGATGAAGGATATTCCGATAAAGAACAAAAGAGAATACTTGATTAAAGGTAGCAAATTTTGGAGGTTAGAGTAGATAGATGAAGCGTCTTGAATACTTCTTTTGTAAACGATTAAATTCATATCAAAAAGAAATATTCCCCCAGATATGGATAGGATAAAGGCAATAATAAGAGTATAAATAACTTTTCTAACAATGCTTTTCTTATCTTTGGGAGTTCTCATCTATTTTGATGTTTCTTTGCGAGAGATGTTTCGACACATCCGGGATTTTTCCAGGAATCTAAGGAGAAAATATCACTTTCATGAGCAATTGTAAAGAATGCCGAATAATCAAGAAGTTGTGTGATTTTATCTATCTTCAAGGGAGAGACTTTGGTTACACTTTAAGGGTGATATCTTAAGGAGAGGGGCTCTATTATCCTGAATCAATCATGAGTCAAGATTGCAGTAGAGACGGTGAAAAAGTAGCTAATTATTCTGTTTACTAAAGTGTACTGACCAACACTAGAGTTGAAAAGTGGAATAGCCTGGAGGAGAATATGAAGTATTACAGTGCTCAGTTCCCTAGCTTATTTTTCCCTTAAGTCACTGGGAATTCCTTAAAAATTTACAGGGAATGTGCTATAAGAGCTTTATGAAAGACAAAATTATCCCAAGGGAATTTTTCATCTCGCTCCTCTGCCTGATCTTACTCTTCTCCCTCAATAATATCTCGTGTAAAAAGAGCGAGAAAATTTATCGTATATCTGCTGAGGTCAAGGGACAGGCCGATCCCTCGTTCCTCAGAGAAAATGAGATCAAGCCGCACCAGGCTTACCAGTCTATGTATTTCACGACAGAGGCGACGACCATAAAAGGACGCGCAATAGATCTGGGATCAGGAATCAAAAGAGTGAACTTTATTCCAAAAAAGAGCGGTGATTTCCAGCTCAGCCTGGAATTATTCGCTAAAATTAAGGATCGAACAAACATCCGGCTTTACCAAGACAGCTCGGTCTTGGTGGAAAAACTCTTGTTAAAGGATCAGCATACGAAACTTCAGACTGATATCTCTCTATCCAAAGCCGATAAAATAACCCTTTCGGTAAAAGGGGAGGGAGTCCTTCTAGTCGGAGATCTTCTTCTTGCCCGGAAAACACCCCAGGATGAAAGAAACTATGTCTTTTTGATCTGTGCGGACACCCTGCGCGCAGATCATCTACAGACCTATGGATACAAAAGAAAGACTTCACCTTGTCTTGATACCTTTGCCCGGGACAGCATTGTTTTTAATAACGCCTATGCTCAATCGGCTTGGACTCTTCCATCTCATATGTCTCTTTTCACAGCATTGTACGAATTCAATCATGGGATAAAACGGGGAACAGTTATTTCTCCAAATATTCATTATCTTGTTGAAGAATTATCTCGAGAGTTTTCGACTCGAAGCTTTAACGGCGGAATTTATGTATCTTCGAAGTTTGGATTTTTCCGTGGCTTCGACCTCTTCAAAAGCATTCCTCACGATCAGTATTCACCTGATGCAACAAAGAAGCTCTTCGACCTAGCCGAACGAGATCTCCAAAGGACCAGCTTTTCCAATGTCTTCTATTTTCTGCATACCTACCAAACACACAGCCCCTATAATCCTCCACTGAATCACCTGAAAAGGTTTAATCCATCTCCCAAGTACACCCAGCTTTCTGCCCCAACCGTAGGTTCCAATCATAGGGATCAGTATAAGCCATTACCTCAAGAAATGATCAACGCTTACATCGATCTTTACGATGCAGAAATATCTGTCTTTGACCTATGGTTTGGCAAATTTCTAGATTATTTAAAGAAAAAAAACATTTACGATGACTCCATGATTATATTCATTTCTGATCATGGAGAAGAATTTTTTGATCATAAGGGATGGGGGCACGCTCATTCCCTTTATAATGAAATAATCCATGTCCCACTCATCATTAAATTGCCTAAGAACCAGTTTAAGGGCATACAATTCGAATCCGAAGTTGGTTTGATCGATATAATGCCTTTTATCTTAAATTACTATAACATCCCTTTCGACAAAAAGATGGTAGATGGAATGGATTTGATGCATGTTATAAGAGGTAATGAGCGGGGTCGCCCCCTGATTTCATCCTTGACCAACGGCTTTTATGTTCCGTTCCTGCCCTTTAAAATATCAAGAATTGAAAACCAACAAAAGATCATATTCAATCTACCCTATACGGAAAAAACTCTTACATTCTTTCGCACTCCACCTCCTCCTTACAGCCAGTTTGAATACTATGATCTGCTCCAGGATCCCGGAGAGAAGACAAACATTCATGAAATCCGGGTTGGCGAAATCAGGAAATATAGAGAGTTATTTGAATTAACCGTCCAAATGGGAAGGAGAAATCTTGCGGCTAAGGACAAACCGATAGAGCTTGATAAAGATTTCATAGAAGAGTTAAAGGCTCTAGGATACGTGCACTAATAGTTAAGACCTTTTTTCAAGAGTGAAACGAAAATAAAGAATGAATCAACCAATTGCCTTAAAATATTTTCTATGGCTCTGTCGGCTCAACAGATCATTTAAATAAGTAACTGCAAAGGAAGCCCCTTTCAATGGCTGGCAGACGGCTGACCACAAGCTTCAGTCATTAGCCATCGGCAAGCCCGCCTTGATTAACCAAGGAACGATATAGCTCTTCTCTATGGATGACTTTGCCGTTCTTAATAATGATGTCAATGTTTTGTGTGTTCCGGATATCCTCGAGAGGATTGTTTTTAAGCAGAAGCAAATTTGCTATTTTGTCTTCTTCGATTGTTCCCATATTCTTCATTTGATTTAAAGCTTCTGCAGAATATTTAGTGGCAGTCAGGAGGGCTTCGTAGGGAGATAAGCCTGCTTCCACCAGCAACTCCAATTCTTTATGAAGCGAAAATCCAGGGATGAGAAATGGCCAGGGAGTATCCGTTCCAGCGAGAATTTTGCCTCCTCTTTCTTTAAACAGGATTAAAAATTCCTCAAGCTTTTTTTGGGTGATTTTCCAGCTTTCTCTGTTTTCAGTGGTCATCAGAGCCCGGTGGATAAGGATATCATCCCATCTTTTCTGGATTGTTTTGGGCATTAGTTTTACATATGGATTTTCCTTGAGTTCTTCCGGTGTGGCGACAACTGCGTGATAAAAGGTTAAGTTTGCTGTGATATAGACATTCTTTGCGACGAAAAGGTCGATTAACTCCTTATATTTTGTTTTATCCACATGAAGCCAGACCTTGTTGGATATAGTCTTTAGAGGAGGGGCATCTTCAAACTCTTCTTCTCCCAAGAGAGCCTCGGCTATTCCTGTTGCATGTTCGAGGGTTTTTATCCCCCATTGAGCAGCAAGTCGGGCATCGACTCTTCTCAAATGTCCCGCCACAGGAAGGTTGTATTTTTCAGCTTCTTGGATAATTGTGCGGACCATATTTCTAGGAAGAGAAATGTAGATTTTTATCAAGTCCACTTTTTTCCCTGCCAATTGTGCAACAAGCTTTTTCGCTTGTTCTGGATTTTTGACTACCTCTGTATATAAGCTTGCTCCTTGGGGAATCTTTTTGTTATTAATGATAGGGCCTGCGGCAAAAATTGTAGGGCCAGAAAGTCGGCCCGAATTTATTTTCTCTCGAAGGGAAAGAATAAAATCTGTTTTATTTCCTACATCTCTGACGGTGGTCACTCCGTTTAATAGGAAAAGCTCTGAAAAGCGTTGGTCAATAAAATGTACGTGCATATCGCACAATCCTGGGATGATAAATTTTTCTTTTGCATCGATGACAAATTTTCCTTTAGATTTAGGTATCTTTCCTACTTGCTTAATAGTATTTCTGCAGATTCCAATATCGGCTAAAAATAGCCCATTTCCCGAAAAATCAAGAAGACTTCCATCCTTGATGAGGATGTCGAACTCCTCTTTTGGGTTGCATCCTTGAGACAGTATTCCGCTACTAAATACGCTAAAAACAGTAGCAACTTGTGATGTTTTTTTTATAAAATCTCTTCGAGTGATTGATTTTTTCATATTTTTCTACTTATTTCTTAACACAAATATAAAAATAATTATAATAAATCTATGCCGAATTTTAAAGGGATGAGCATTGGGACAGGCTTTATACCAATTATGTTGACAAACAGAGTACAGTTGGGTAGTATATTAAGCTATTTTTTTGGAGGATAACTATGATGAATTTAAAGAAGTATTTCGCATGCTGTTTTGTATTAATTCTTTTGGTTTCTCTTACCGCTTATGGAGAAATAAATCTTTCTAAGACAAGTATGATTTCTTCCCGTCCCACAATTGCAGTCAACCAGAATGGGGTCATTTTAGTTGTCTGGACAGATTCAGAATTTTCGGATGAAGCTGGCATGATTTGGTACAATGTCCATAAAAACGGTGTTTGGGAAGGACCAAAGGATGCTAAGATTTCTCGACAAAGATGCTGGAGTCCTCAACTGGACATAGACTCAAAAGGCAACTTCCATCTTGCCTATGCAGATGGAAATTCAAGATTAAATCGAGAGATTTACCATTGCGTCTATAATCCTGAAAGCGGTTGGTCAAATCCTGAGATGATCTATAACAGTCCGGAAAATTCAGCCTGGGCTAAGTTACAGGTCTTAGATGATGTAATTTATATCGCATGGTATCATGAAAATGCTCCTCCTTATGAGGGTTCTGATACTGTCCTGCATTATAAGGGGGTCGAAGATGAAGCTTGGCCAGAATCGTATTTAAGAATTACATATACTGCCAATCAAGTGAGCATTCATCCAGCTTTCAGGATAAAAGATGGAAGGGTTTATGTGTGCAATATGGGAAAAGAGACCTCTAGTGTGCCTTGGAGAATTTTCTATAAAGAAGATCAGCTAGAGGGTGGTTCATGGCATTACTTCAAGGCGGAGCAAATTGTTCCTACTGGTTATTATCCTGAATTGGCGGTTGACGATAATGGAAATGTCCATATTATTTACAGCAATAGGAGTGGAAACTTCTACTATAAAAGTAAGGTCGGAGATATCTGGAAAGGTAACGAGGTAATATCTAATGGATTCGCACGTCTTCAATTTGGCGATTTAAAGTATAAAAATCATTTACTTGTTGCGGCCTGGGTTGAAAAAATTAATGAAGCAACTTTTTTATATTATTCCAAGAAAATAATAGGAGGCGACTGGGAGCTACCCGTTCAAATTTCAAGTGCGAAGGAAGCTAGAATGCCAAAGATTTGGATGGATGATAAAGGCAATGGATATTTTGTCTGGGTAGACAAGAGCTGGGCGCATGAAAGAGATGTTTTTTATGAAAAAATTGCTCTCCCTCTCCCCCGTCCTTTCCTCCAATTGAGTGAAGACTCCCTATCCTTTACTCTAGAGGGGGATGCCCCAGATCCCGCTACCTTTAGCGTGAAGAATATCGGAGAGGGATCTTTGACCTATAACATAAGCACCGAGAGCTGGTTGAGTGTGACCCCTGCAAACGGAACCTTGGGTTATAAAGAAGAGGTTGAAATACAGGCCGAAATAGCTGATCTAACGTTAGATGAAGGAACCTATACAGGCATTATTGAGGTTTCCAGCCCACAAGCTATTAACAGTCCTATACAGGTTGAGGTGCAACTCGAAGTTTTAGTCCCTCCGATATTTCCGGCTCTAAATTTCACTGGCGAAGTAAAAGAGAACAGAGCCTTGTTTTTCCGTGAATACATCCATGATCTGAGTTGGGGGGCGAACCCTCTAAATAGAAATATTGTGAAGTATAAGCTGTATGAGATCGATGGAGGCAACCATATATTTCTTCAGGAATTCTCTTCCTCTACCTTTAAGTATATGCGCCGCAATGTAGAAAAAGACAGAGCCTATACTTATGAACTTTATGCAGTGGATGATAAAGACCGAATAGGAACAATTCCTGCAGTACTAGTGATCGAATAGTTTCTAAAGAAAATATTACTCAAGCAGTCTGTTTAGTCGATTCTGCTCAATAAAAAGATGTCGAGCTGCTTGAGTCTATTGCTATGATGCAGTCAGGTTTATCGGTATTGAAGGCCACAAATCGTCCTTGACTTATTCCATTAAATCAGAGATATAATCGGCAGAAAGCGTTGTGCTGCTTTAGCCTGGGAATATTTGTACAAGATCGCACAGAAAATTTATAGGATGAGAATCTTCAAGACGAGATTCCTCTTAGAAAGAGCAACAAATGTTCTGATTGTTATCAATATTGTAGCGGTTATTTTCGCATTCTTTTCACCCTCGCTGCCCAGATTAAAAATTTCACTTATCCATTTGAAAGAGGAATTGCTGAGTATTTTGCTTTTGCTCCTCATCTTTTCTGCCGTTTTGAAAAAGGAAAAACTGATATTTTTGGCCAAAAAAAAAGAATTTAAAAAAGGGATTTTCATTTTCTTTAGCATTTTGTTCCTTCAAGTTTTGACCAGACTTCCTTTTTTAATAAATGATAAATCCCTCTTAAACTCCGATAAATCCGTTACTCTTTTGATGATCAAGAATATTTCTAAGGGTATTAGCTTTCCCCTTTATTTCTACGGACAATTCTATCAGGGAAGTTTGGATGCCTATGTTTATTCTCTTATCTATTCCTTGATTCCTTCCCTGAAAATGTCAGTTCTTATAGGAAATATGATTTTTTTTTCTCTCTTTGTTTTCTTCTGTTGTCTGCTGACCAATAAAATTACAGATTCCAATTCCTTTTTTTATCCCATACTCATTCTGTCTCTTCCGATAACCGGACTTATTTTCTTTTCCAATGATGAAGTTAGAGGGATTCCAATCGTTGTTTTTTTTGAAATTCTTCTTATTTATTTTGTTTATGAAGCAATCTTTGAAAAAAAGGAGCGTTTTATTTTAATCGGGCTGACTGTTGGAATTTTGTTCTGGATTTATCAACCTTCAGTGACGGTTATAATTATCATGCTTTTGTGGATGTTCTCATCTTTTATTCACCGGCATCACATCGAATTCTTCTTAAAGTCTCTTTTTTTTGTCGCGTGTGGATTTTTTTTGGGTAACTTGCCTCATATCTTGGGTGAGATTAACAGTTCATTCATCAATACAAAGGTCCTGTTCTTTTCTAAGGGCATTCTAAAAAATTTGAAGCATTTTAATAAGGCCTCACTCTCAAGAATCGCAGCCGCTACAATAATGGAACTTGATATTAATAAAGTTATTTCATATGTTTTTGTTTTTCTCTTTGCTTTTGGTCTTTTGATTTCCATTTCAATAGCCATTAAGAAAAAAGATTCAAAAAGGCTATATTTGCCTTTGTTGTTTTCTTTTAATTTAGTCTTACTCTTGTTCTCTAGGTATCCACCTGTTCAGAGATACATTGTTCATTATAGGCTCTATTCCTTTTTTACGGTGCTTATCGTAATTCTAATCTTCAAAGAACTAAAGATATTCAATACTAAGATCATAAAAATTCTTTTTGTGATCTTTTTTGTTTCTTTTTCTATATGGCAAACGGTTGAGCGTTATCCTTTTTTGAGAAAAAGCCACTTAGAAAATGAAAGAGACATTGCGGAGATAAATAAAACCGAAGACAAAATCATTTTGGGAAATTATTGGGACACCATGAGAATTGCGCCTTTTTTAGATGACAAAAAGGTAATAACTGTAACTCCGTCGTCTATATTTCCTGATGCCATATTTGGACTTTCTAAATATTATCCCTCCGCCCTTAGGCTTGGAAGCATGTGGGATAGTGAGAATAAATCATTCATTGCACCCTACGCGAAGAAAGGAATGATCGATGGGCTATTGAAGGATTTCAATATTAAGTTTTCTAATAAACAACTTCCCTCAGGAAGGTATATTATCTATTCAAATTTCCCCAAAAAACTCTCTCCGTCTGTTTATGAACTGCTCAATTCGGATTTAAAAAAAAGATACATATCGGGTAAAAAGCCCGTTTATTTCTATTTTAGAGAGAAAATTTTGAAAATTCCCGAGCTCATTATTGAAGGAACGAAAATTACCATTGTGATCCGGAATGGAGAGTTTTCTTCATTACAGAAAATAGGGAAAAAGTTTTTCAAGGATTGGCGTCTTGTGTTGAAAAGGGGCAAGATGCAGATAAGCTTCCCAATCGATTTTTCAAAGAAGAGAGTATCCTACTTCCTCCCCGACTCCATTGTGTTCGAGGAAGGTAAATATGATGTCTATATCACGTTCCTGAATATGCCCCTCTTTTACCACGGTGAGATCCAACTGAAAGAGAATTACAAGGATAAAAAATTAATGATCTCAGATATAAGTGATCCATTATTATTTGTGGCTTTTCAGGATAGGAAAAATGAGCATAAATTTGGGCTTCCTATAAACCAGACGAGAATAAAGGTGTTAGATAAAGCCATAACGTCTATTGAACTTCATGTATATTCCTTCTTCAATTTTAACTCCTCGATATGGACTAATCGATTCCATCAAACGCTCAAAATAAACGGAAAGGAATTTCCTTTAAACCATAGAGAAAACAAGATTGTCTATACAGTGGCGCAAAAGAAGGAGCTGAGCCTAAATATGAAATATAAAACTCTTCTCTGCGCAAAGGATTCAAGGGGCAATCCAATTTTTTATAATACTGGAGCAATTATAGAGAAAATAGTTATTCATTCAAATGATTTGTCTTGGAGCATCGTTCCCTTTCTAAAAAAAGTGCGGTAGATATTTGTTTTAAAGATAGCCCAGCAATTTTGAAGATTTTGATATAGGAAGGAGCAAAATATCATAGGTTTTTTTGGAGAAAGTGATTTTTTCCAGCTAGGGGAAGAATGATTTCAATCAAAGAAGAAAAATTTGTCAAATCGCTGAATATAAAAATTCTTATTCTATCTGTTTTTTTATCTGTTTCATATTTTTCATTTTTCTATACGAAAGCGAATCAAGAATTAGATATCTCCTTGAAAAATAACAGGATTAATATTAAACGACCTGCGGAAAAGGGAAGGCTGATAAAGGTGAATTCGGTTCTATGGTCTCAACTATTCAAAAGCAACTATTATTACCTGCTTGAGGCAAATGTGATAAGGGGAGACTGTGACATAAAGTCAATAAATATTCATTCGAATAAAAATGTATTAGAAGATTATCAAAAAAATATTAGGCCCGTCTTTTATGATATAAAATTTAAAAAAGAGAAGAAAAAGGGTTTATTGAAGTTTTGCTTAAAACATCAAATTTATTTGCCAAAAGTAGAGATTATTTGTCTTCCAAAAAATTCTGGAGAAATTTCTCTCGTCATAGATCTTGAACTGAAAAAAGTAGGAATCAGAAAAAACATCTCTCTAATAATGCTCCAAGTTTCAGCGTTAATATTAATTATATTTATTTTTCTAAGGTTATTTGCTGGCATATTTTTTAGTTATTACTCAAGATTTACAGATAATTCCACCAGAAAGATATTCAATGGATTTTCTTCTTTTGATCTTAAACTGGTTCTAAAAATATTTTTAGTATTGCTGTTTATATTTAATCTCACATTTCTTTTCACGTATCTTGATTTTTTTATGGGTATTATTTCGAAAGAAATAAGAAATTTATTGGTCGTAAATTTCTCTTTATTTATGTTCATAACAATAATTTTTGTCTTGCTTGAAGCTAAAAAAAATAGAGTTGCGTTAGTGATATTGTTTTCAATAGTGTTGATCATTAATTTTAAATTCAATTCCGAAGTGACAGGAGATACAATCCTTTGGGGAAAGAATTATATAAAAAACCTCCTATGGAACTCTGAAATATTGAGTCAATTGATAAACTATCTCTTCTATGATTTTATTAAATTTAAGGATTTCAATGGGATCTTTTTGATTACTTCCAAAATAATTGCCATCCCGTCCCTTGTTTCTTTGTTCTTTTTGAGTAAGAAAGTCGTTTGTCATAAAGATAAATTAAATTTATTTTTTGTGGTCACTTTAACAGGCACTTATCTCATCTTCTTTTTGGGGTATCCGGAATATGCTTACTGGGCAATTCCTATGCAACTGATATCGTTATTTTTTTTAATAAAATATTTAGATTGTACGAAACAAAAGTACCTGATATGGCTGGCAATAGGTTTAGGATTAGGTTTTTGTTTACACGGAAGCATGATTCTCCTCTTCCCTGCGGTCTTCATTTTCCTTGTTATAAAAAATAAAGAAGAACAAAACTCTTTAAAAAAATCGAATGAAATGAGCAAAATCAAGAGGCTCTTTAGATTTAAATATTTATCTTTAGCAATCTTGATTCCAGTGTGCTTGCAGATTATTGCCATGATACTCGGGTATCGAATTGTCTATGAGACTTCTTTTTTAGAAAGTTGGGTCACATTTTCTCCAAATTCAGGCTTCGTTACCTCCCAATTGATTTTTTTTGAACCAGATCATCTGAAGTTGGTCGGCTTTATCTTTTTTCTTTCTATGCCATCCTTCATAATTTTGTTTCCTTACTTAATAGTCAAAAAGAGATTATATATGGACCATATAACGAAAATAATTTTAATATTTTCTCTTTTTCAGTCTATTCTTATTTTATTCTGGAATTTTGATTATTATATAAGAGATTTTGATCTATATTTGTCAAACACCGTATTCTGTAGTTTGTTCGTTTTCAAGCTCATCATAGATAATTTAATTTCTGAACAATCCAGGCTTTTACGAAAATTGTTAATAATATTTCTGTTATCAATTACGAGTGGGATAGGATTGATGGTGATTTTTTCTGTAAGGAAGTTTTTAATTTTAGGTCAAATAGTAGGATAGCCCCCTCAAATGGATTCTGTTCTAAAATTATCAGTGAATATAACCCAACGATTTCAGCTTTTTTCTTATTTTTGGATCGACTAAACGCGCTTTTTTATTGGCATATCTTTGAAAAAGCTTTAGATATCGGAGAATCATTTCTCTGAAAGTTTTTGTTTGGTTTGAATTCTTGTCAATTAAGTTTGTTTTTTCATGAGGATCGATTTTTAAATTATAGAATTCATCTTGAAAGTCAGTGCGTAAAATGTATTTATAATTATCATCCTGAATGGAATACTTATCTCCCTTTTCCCATATTCTTTTAGATTCTGGAAGTTTTATAGGGGAGGGATCCTTTTCGGGATACTTTTCCCTTTCGGAGAATGCAAATTGTTTGATTTCCTTTTCTTTTAATCCTCTGATTGTTTTCCATAGAGAAACTGACTGGATTTCTTTTTTTAGTTCATTTTCGGCATCAATTTTCAACACATCCAAAACAGTTGAAAATATATCGAAGTTTTCTACAATATTTTTTATTCGTATTGGTTTAATTTTTGAATCCGTGAAGAAAAATATTAGAGGGACGTGAAGCTGTTCCTGATATAACATTTTGGAATGGATAAGATAATCATGCTGACCCAGTCCCTCTCCATGATCTGCGGTAATGATCCATAATGAGTTTTTATTTAAACCCTTTTTTTCAGCAAAACTGAAGAGCCGCTTTAATTCTTCATCGACATATCTTATTTCAGCATCATAAAGAGTTATATATTTATAGAGGTCATCTTCATTATTGAAAAGTCCAAGATTAATATTAAATTTTTCCAGAAATTTCAAGACATCTTTTTTATTTTGGTCTATTTTTTCTGTATATTCTCTTGGAGGGACGAGGGGCAGATGAGGGTCATAAACGTGAACCCAAAAATAAAGTTTTCTTGTAGGATTGAAATTATCTAGCCAGATGATTGCATTATTAATTGTCAATCTTGCAGGCCTGTATTTAATGTTGTAGGTCGCTCTTGCATTAAAAGGCTCTTCATAAAATTCAAATCCCTGATTAAGATTTGTAGAGAGAAAATGTGCGTCTGTGCTTGTAAAGGCGGCGGTTTTGAAACCGTTTTCTTTCAATATTTCAGCAAGAGTAGTAGCGGATTCAGGAAGAATATAGTGATTTGCCAAAACACCATGTTGAGAACAGTACAGACCAGTAAAGATAGATGCATGAGAAGGACATGTGGTTGACGATTGAGAGAAAGAATTTTCAAATAAAATTCCTTTTTCTGCAAGGGAATCAATAAAGGGGGAAGTGTTTCTCGGATAGCCATAAGTTCCAAGATGATCGGCTCTTAGTGTATCTATTGTAATCAAAAATATATGTTTTACTGAGGGGCTTTTATTGGATTTGTAAATAAAATACAAAAAAATAGAAAATGATATGAACAAAAGAACGCCTATTATTGGTATGAAAACCGACTTTTTAATCTTCATGAATGATCTCTGTCAAACGATGGAAGAACCCTCCATAATTTGGCATAATACCACATCAGGTACATTTTGGCTATTTTAGATCATCTGAAGTTGCCGGTGGCCCTGAGAAATCTATAAGATTTCCTCTAAAAGAAGGCGAGAAATCCTCTGGATTCAGGCCGGGGAAACTTGCCCCGGAAAGAACTATTGAGGTAGAATGATAGAGCGTTGTTCATCTTTAACTCTTGATGAAGAATGTCGGATCATGCCGAATAAAATTTTTTTCGATGCTGTTGGAACATAAGAGATGAAACACGAAAAAATGAATATAAAGCGACTTCTCTTTATTTTATTAGTTGTGATAATCGGGGGCTGTTTCTGGTTAATTTTGAAAATTAGCGGACATAAAAATGACTTAGAGGCCTTCAAAGATTCAAATATTATCCTCATCGGCATCGATACCTGCAGAAAGGACCATATGAGTTGTTTTGGGTACGAGCTTGATACAACACCAAATCTAAAAGCCTTTGCCCAAAATTGTGTTCTCTTCACAAATGCGATTAGCCAAAGTCCATGGACCCTCCCCTCTTTTGCATCCCTTTTTACTTCTACTTATCCATCTGTTCATCGAGCAAGAGGAAAGGCTGAAGGGGACAAATTTTATCCCGTAATAGATAGTTTAGACAGCGGAGTTGAAATATTATCATCTTCTGGTTTTCACACAAAAGCCTATATAAACGGCCCCTACTTGGCGCCAGCCTTTGGCTTATCAAAGGGATTCGATGATTATGATTACGCGCATGGAAGCAATGAAAAAATAAGAAGGTCTGATGAAACAGTGAATAGGGCCATAGAGTGGATAAAGGAAAACTCGGAGGAGCAGTTCTTTCTCTTCCTTCATTTTTTTGATCCGCATCTGAACTACGATCCGCCTGGGAGAAGTCTTCAAAGATTATTGAAGCTTGCCGGCTTTGAATATAGCGGAAAATTGAAGTCCCCGTTTTTTCAGCTCAAAGAAATACGAAACCATAAATTATTGCTTTCAGAGGAAGATTGGAAATTCGTGCAGTTTCTTTATGATGCAGAGATTTCAGCCGTCGATGAAAGCTGTGGGGAATTATTCAGGTTTTTGAAGGACATCGGTCTCTATGATAAATCGATCATTGTTGTATTGAGCGATCACGGAGAAGAGTTCATGGATCATGGCGGGTTTGAACACGGACATACCCTGTACGATGAATTGATAAATATTCCGTTGATGATCAAAATGCCTTCCAGTCTCAGAGCAGGAGAAGTAATCGCTCACCAAATCAGGCTCATAGATATTATGCCGACCTTACTTGATATTTTCGATTTGGATATCCCTGAAAGTTACCAGGGAAAATCATTGCTTCGGTTGATGAAGAAAGGAAGGACCGATGAAATCTGGCCCGCTTTTTCTGAAGAGACTCTCTGGGGTGATGAGCTGAAATCAGTAAGGGAGGGTTGTTACAAGTTTATTACAAATGAATCTTTGAATGCTTTCGAGCTTTATGATCTCTGCTCCGATCCCGGTGAAAAAAAAGACCTGGCCGAAACGGAGAAGGAAAAGGCAAGGGAGATGAGAAGGATCATTATAAGATGGATGAGAAGCAATCTTCTCAGAGTGAAAAAAATAAAAGGCGAGCGATTAATAGACCTAGATGAAAAAACAATAGAAAATCTGAAATCTCTGGGGTATATTAAATAGCTTAATACATGAAGATTTTTCAGAGATAAAAAAGGTCAGCGTTCATAAGGCATCATTGACTCAAGAAGAGTCGGCCTTTAAAAAATAAATCCACCTTTTACTTAAAGATCATACAATCATCTATTCAAACCGCTCTCTTCTTTCAGAAATACAAATCAGGACCTGGTGGTATACTTTTTGGCAGGCGCTTGTAATCTGATTGAAGGCGACAATCATCCCTTCCAGCGAATCGGTCTTCCGATCATGCTGCGACCTTTTTTAATTAAGGGGACGTAAACATTGAGGATGACCGCTGGTTGGAAACATCGGTGGCTTGCCTCGACGGAGTTTCATTTGGAAAAGAACGTGCCCTCGGAGCCGGGGCTCCGGTGACCAAAGCCTTGCCCTCTGATGCGCTTACCGCTGGAGGTCTTAAAAAAAAAGATCAGAGATCGGAGAAAATAGGAAGCTGAATGCCTATAAAGGAATATAACGAATTCTTTATCGACTCTTAGCATTGAACGCAGCAGCGAGGTCATTATCTGCCTGTTTTTTCATTTGACATCGAGATAGAATTCCTTTATAAAATAAGCTCTAATTTTTCCACTTTTCAATTGTAATCTCATCGAGGAGGAAAGGATGCATAAAGTGAAAATTACTGCTATCCTCTTATCGCTGCTTCTCTTTGCCGGCAACTTCCTTGCTGCCCAGAACACACAGGAAGCTAGGTTAGAAGATATCGATTTTCAAAAAGCTAACCAAGAAATAAAAGTTTTCATCCAATTTTCTGAAAGGATTTCCTATGATAGTTTTTCTTTGATGAATCCGAATCGGCTGGTTCTAGATTTTTTCGGTATCCAAGCCGTCTCTTCTCCCTCTATGATAGAGATAAACGAACTTGGTATCGTAAGCATAAGAAGCGCTCTAAACCGACCTGGAGTTGCCCGCGTCGTTTTTAACTTCACAGATGAAATTCCTCATTACCAGATGAAGGAAACAGAAACAGGACTGACCGTTATCTTTAGTAAGGAAGCGAAAACAGAGGAAATGGTGACTGAAGAAAAGAAAGAGCCCGAAGAAAAAATAAGGAAAGAGGTACCGCCTGTAAAGAAAGAACCACCGAAGATTCAACAACAAGAGAAAGAGAGAGAGCGCCCTCAGGAGTCGGTGAAAAAGATGGGCCTGGGCTTTTCTTCGGGGTATTCCGCTTTCCAGGATAGTGTTTTTAAGGAGACCTACGGAGAGGGCGGAGTTTTCTTTAAAATCGAATACTCTTTTATTCTGCCCATCGATGTCAAAAGTATTGATATCTGGACAAGCTTCAATTATTTCAAAAAAACGGGAGAGACCACGTTTACCAAAGAGGACCTTGAGCTCAGGATCACCACATTTTCACTCGCCGTCAGATATCTGAAAAAAATGTCGAAGTTCACTCCTTTTGCTGGTGCCGGAATCGACTACATCGTCTACAAAGAAATGTTGCCGGAGGAGTTTACAGTTGGGTCTGTGAGCGGCTCGGATACAGGCTTTCATATCCAAGGGGGAACATATTTTGACATTCTCCCATCTCTATCCCTTAAAGCGCATATCAAGTACGTATGGAGCAAAACAACAAAGGGTGAGATTACAGTTAACCTGGGTGGTATCGAATACGGTCTAGGTCTTGTCTTTCGTTTTAATCTCTAGATCACAGAAAAAACAGGCCAAGAAAATTTGGATGCTGAAATGATGTAATCTGATTTGGCAGCAACAATCGGGAATACTCACCTTTTCACTTAAATCGACAACAAGCCCCTCGAGTGTCACGAATCATCAGGTCGGTGGGACGATAAACATGGCTCATCCCTAGATTTTAAATGAAAAGATGATTGAGCCTATGTTCAGATAATAATTATTTTCAGCGCCAGTCAGGAAAAACATCATTTCCTGGGGAATCAAAGAGCAAGAAGATATCAGAACTCTTGACCTCAATAATATAAAGCTTCCAGTCTCCGTTGTGATCGTGTTGATGAGATGAATTGAAGGCTATGAAATTATTGTCGGGGGACCATGAGGGAAAATAATCGTAGGTATCATCTCTCTTAGTCAACCTGGTTTTTCCGCTTCCGTCAGGATTCATAATCCAGATATCGCCTTTCTTGTCGGCTTTTGAGGAGACATAAGCCAGTTTCTTCCCATCCTTCGAGAATCGGGCGCGGCAGCTTTTTCCTCCTTCATCCAAGAATTTCAGTTCATTTTCATTCATGTCGAAGATAGCTACATCCCAGCCGATCATCCTTTTGCCTGTGAAAGTCAGAAGGGATGACTTAGGCGACACGTTAGGTATCGCAAGTCCCTTAGAATACTGGGGGATTATTCTCTCTGTTTTTTTGGTGAGGAGATTCATTCGGTATACCTGCACAATTTTTCTGAGGAACTTTTTTATCTGCCTAGTAAAAACGATACTTTTGCCGTCTGGGAACCAGGAGGCCCAGTTTTCGTCAAGGGGAAATGAGGTGAGTTGATTGATGTTTGAGCCGTCTGCGTCCATGGTGAAAATATCATAGTTGCCTTCAGGATTGGCTGTGAAGGCGATCTTTTCCCCATCAGGTGACCATACAGGATGTTCGTCTTCCCAGGTGTTATCGGTTAATTTTTTCAGCCCCGTATTTGATATTATATAGATCTCATTATCCCCATCAAAGTTAGATTGGAATACGATTTCCCCTTTTATCGGAAATTTAGGCGAGAGATCTGTTTGGTTAGAATTTTCAGCTGCTGCATCTTTTTTGTTTGCACACATCCAAAGCAACAAAAGAGAAAGGGAGAGAACAAAGAAAATTCTTGATTTCATCTTTAACTTTTCTAAATTTATGAAAAATATTATCTTTACAGAAACAAAAAAAGAATGAACAAGTTATTTCTTTAACGAATATAGCCCAATGATTTAAGTCTCTCTAATTCCTTTTGGGAGAGGGGAACTTTTTGTTCCTTTTCGGCTTTGTTATTTAAATATCCATGTTGATTGAAAAATTCCATATATTTCGTATCCAGAAAGGCTTGCAATTCCTTTCTTTTGTGAGAAATGTTTTCTTTTTCGTAAGGATCTTCCAATATATCAAAAAAATAATCATTCCCTAAGCCCAGCTTTTTTGAAAGATCGGGCAACACTTTTACCAAATGATAGCTATTATAAACGACCGACCTCGTTCCCAAATGTCCCTTGATAAATAGATACCGTTGTTTGGGCTTTTCGAACAAATTAACTCCCTGTATTTCATAGGGAAGGGAAAGGCCTACCTTATCGAGAATAGTCGGATAGATATCTAGAAGGCTGACTGGATACTTTATTCGTCTGGCCTTCTCTTTTGGGATATAGATTATTAAGGGAACTCTTGCACTTGAGTTAAACGTAAGAGGACCGTGATTGTAGAAAAAATTATACTCACCTAATTCCTCTCCGTGATCAGAACTAAAAATGATAATAGAATTCTTATGATAATTTTTTTCATAAATCAAATCTATTATTTTCTTGAATTCGGAATCGATGTAATTCACCGCTCCATCATAAAGAGATAGAAAATATCCTTCATCTGAATTTTCATCCATGTATTTTCTTTCACCTGCTATTATTTTGTCTTTTATTTTCTCTATGATTCTTCCTTTAGGCCTTTCTTCGACAAACTCTTCCGGAGGCAAATAAGGTGTGTGTGTTTCGACATAATGGGCCCATAGAAGAAATGGCCTTTTCTTATTATCCCTCAGAAATTCATTAACCTTATCTGTTATATAAGGAGTCGATTCTATTTTTTTATCCGTTTTATCCCACACTTCCATATATTGGTCGAAACCCTGGTGAAATTTAAATCTTTTTGACAAGTTCGGATTGTCGACCACTGCAAAATTATAGTAACCCCTGAGTTTTAATGCTTCAGCCAGGGTGATATATTTTTCTTTTAAAAGATCTCGATTAGGTGCAGTCTTGTGGATGAAAGGATGCAGCCCTGTCATAAAAGAGGCGAATGATGCAGATGTTTTGGGAATCGGACAATAGGCATACTCGAAAAGTGTCGATTTTTTTGCAAATTCATCGATATTCGGGGATGTTTGATATTGATATCCATAGGTGGAGAGATGATCTGCCCTCAATGCATCAACAGTAATTATAATAAAGTTGAATTCCTCACTTTTATTTTGCCCGGAGTGACCACAAAAAATAGCCAGAATTATGGTAAGCGAAATACTTGTAATACTAGCAATATGCTTGGTTTTCATTGTTCAATTTTTATCAACTAGGGTCTTAAAAATCAATGATACCATAATACCCTTGATCCTGCATCAAAAAAGAAGGGAAGTCTCACCGTCCCCTTATGAAAGATTGGGGTATGTAAAAAAATGTTCATCAAAGGGGAGGGAAACAGAACGAGATGAATCAAGCCTGTCAATAAGCGCTCCCATTCAAGCTTGAAGAGGTGAAGAGGGGAAAAAGAAGAAAGGGAGTAAACACACTCGGGGAGTTGGATTTATTTGCTGGCCTTACCCAAGTCATGGATTTATCAGAAGCGGTTAAGGGGCATTCGAGTAAGAAAAGACACCCAGGATTGTGCAGGTTCCCATATGATTCTGTCGTTAGTCTATTTGGATCTTGCTGTTGGGACACGGATGGAGGATATGTATATATTTGAGGCAGAGGAAGCATTTGGCAGGGTATTGAGGCGGGCGGAACTTCATAGTATCGACCATAATAAGTGCCGGGTGCAAAGGAAGTGCTGGATTTAGGCATTATTTTTCCCAGCTTCTTTTCCCCACGCCTCGCATCTGCAGCAACTTCGACTCATAAGTAATCCTGGTCGATGACTCAAGGAGGCAATTTATCCCTTTATCGAACATATGTATATTGCAGATTATGGCTGTGGCTGGATTCACCAAAATTATAATTCAGGGAAAAGAAAATAAATTGATGGAAAAAAGGATGAAAGTGAAAAAAATGATCAATAATAACCTGAAAAATCACCCCTAAAGGTGATTGCGCTTTTTTCTGTTTTTTGATACTAAGACTAGCGTTAGGCGCAAGATAAAGAATTTATGGGAATGTTTTTATGATTCTCTACGAGCTCGGATCAAAATAATTAACAGTAAGGATTAGGTAGATGATTCGACTAAATTTTCTAGCAACTATGATTTTAAAAAGGTTTTTCCCTCTCTTTTTTTTGTTGTTTTTCACGCAGTTAACAATTTTTGGTGAGATAAACTTATCACAATCCTCAAATAATACAGAATACCCCGCTATTGCAGTAAACTCTAGGGGAGAAATTATGGTGGTGTGGACAGAGTGGGGAGACAATAGCATGTACTACAGGATCTATAGAGATGGACAGTGGTCGAAAATGATGAATGCTGGAATTGTCAGACAACAAGCCTGGAGTAACCAACTAGCCGTTGATTCTCATGGCACATTTCATGTGACTTTTGCTGATGGATTTTCAAGCTATACACGGGACATTTATTACAGCTATTTTACCGGAAGCGGTTGGGCTACTCCAGAGAGAGTCTATGCCAGTCCCTATAACTCTGCTTGGAACAGGATCGATATAGACACCAACGATAGAATTTATGTCGCTTGGCATCATGACCAAACGACTAGGGAAGAAACAGGTTCTAATATTGTTACGATATCGAAGAACAGGATGGGATTTTGGCCTGCATACTTTGAAAATGTCTCACGCACTTCCTCAATTCTTTCAATCCATCCGGCTATTGCTGTGAAAGGGGGGCATATCTATGTTTGTTGGATGGAAGGGCCGAGTCGGTTGCTCTATTTTTGTGAAAAAGTGGCAGGGAGATGGACAAATCCCATACAAATTGCAAAACGTGGATATTATCCTGACATTGAGGTCGAAGACTCTGGAATTATTGATATTGTTTTCAGCAATAGATCGGGAAATTTGTACTGCGTATCGAGGATAAACGGGAACTGGACGAATCAGCAAGTTATATCTAACGGGGATGCTCCTCTCCAATTTGGAGATCTTTATTATAACAATAACATGCTTGTCGCTGCCTGGGTTCAGCGCGCGGACGGAAGAGTAGGAGTTTACGGAGCGACAAAACTTCCTGGTAATAAGTGGACGCCTCCT
Source organism: uncultured Eubacteriales bacterium (assembly GCA_964400735.1). Classification (GTDB taxonomy): domain Bacteria; phylum Acidobacteriota; class Aminicenantia; order Aminicenantales; family Aminicenantaceae; genus CAYNVQ01. The sequence continues at coordinate 109,582 of CAYNVQ010000003.1, forward strand.
TTAAAAGTTGGGGACGCTGGCGAAGTGGGTGAAGGTAAACAGGTTCAAGTTGCGGTTGATAAACAGGGCATGGCCCATTTCGTATGGAGAAGAATTGGAGTCGGTGGCAAGTTTGACACCTTCTATGAGAAGCATCTTTTAAATACTCCAGTGGATGCCACTTTCATCGAAGTGGACAAGTCCTATCTTTCTTTTCAAACGGACGATAACACTGCTAATCCAAGCCCTCAAACATTCAAAGTAAGAGCATCTGGTGTAGGTTCGATTAATTATACTCTTTCTAACGATAAAAGCTGGTTTAGAGTTTCCCCGATGGAGGGAACCTCATCAGAAGAATGGGTCTCCCATACGGTCAGCTTAGACGTCTCTAACCTTAGCGATGGCTCCTACTATGGAACGATCACAATTACAGATCCCAAAACCTTCAATAATCCTGTGGAAGTCAGTATAGCTTTGACTATAGGGAAAGGCGGAGACGACGAAGTAGAAACGGATTTAAATGTAGATAAGTCAAATCTCGACTTTTCGATGGAAGAGGGAATAAATCCCGCAGCGAAATCTTTCAACTTAAGAGCGATAGGAGGAAAATCCCTAGGTTTCAAAATCTCGACGAACAAGACTTGGCTTTCCGTATCCCCAGATCAAGGAACAGTCGGTGAGACGTGGATTCCTATTTCTGTTTCGATTAACGCCGAAGACAAACATCCACGTTCATTTAATGGACGAATCACTATCTCAGCCACTGGAGCCTCAGGAAGCCCAGTAAATGTCTTGGTAACTTTGACCGTAGAGCCGCGCAAAGCACCTTTTATTCATATAAATAAGTCTCATCTCGATTTTTGGGGGTATGTAAATGGAGATAATCCATCTTCCAAAACGTTTACAATAAAGAATATGGGAAGCATGATTCTAAATTATAAAATAACAGCTAACAAGGCATGGATAAAAGTCAATCCTGATAGAGGTGATTCCAAAGGTGAAGCAGATACAATAGAAGTCTCAATTGATAATTCTGGTCTTGGGGTAAACAATCACAAGGGAAACATACAGATCACAGCTCCAGGAGCGGAAAACAGCCCTCAGAACTTGAGTGTTGAGTTTGAAGCAGTCTTTCCACCCCAGCCTTATCCTCCTATTGATGTTTCAGTAAAAAAGATTAACCACGAAGGTTTGATCATTCAGGCATATAAGAGTGAAATAAGCTGGAAAGCAAATCCAAGAAATCAAGGTCTTTTTGACATTGTCAAATACAGAATTTTCAGAAAGAATAAAAGCCAGAGCCGTTCTACCTTCATTTATCTCGATGAGATCGCTGGGAATATCTTCACCTACTACGATAGCGGTTTTTCCTCCAAAGCAGAGAGGAACAAATATATTTATTCTGTGGTGGGTGTAGATTCTGCTGGCAGAGAGAGCTTGCAGGGAGAAGCGCTAGAAACAGACGAAATTTCTCCTTCGGTCTCGCAACAAGGAAAAGACAAAAAGAAAAAAAGCCTGTCTTCTATTATAAAAGATCCCTAAGCCAACAGTTTGTGCCTGCATTATGTAGATGCCCAGACCTCTTCCCTTATCACAGAAAATGTCGTAGATTTTGCTTAGAATCGGCATCATTCGCTTATAATTGTTTAAATAAAAAACCGATAGCTACACCTGTTGGAGTGGCTCACCCGAAGGGATTTGAATCCCCGGCCTACAATTTGTATCCAGATGACCATACATAAGCCAGATGAGTTGCCATGTCCCACATAAGCGGCAAAAAAGGGCTGAATATTGCTGAATGTGAGTTGTCGAGCTAACCGCCCATACTCTTCAATCTCAGAGAAAAAACAGCTGATCAAATTGCCACTTTTTTGACTTCTTTTCTGAATTTCCGCAGCTCGAAATTCTTCTGTTTTTCCTTTTCCGTTCCTGATTCGTATCCTTCTGGCTGGTTCAGGGGAGTAATTTGAGATATGGGTCTATGAGGCAGCGATAAACGACGATTCGACATCGAGATGGAGCTATGATATACTCCCAACCGATGATCGTTTTTGAAGATCAATTAACCTGATGAGCTTAGGGTTAAAAATGAGATTTGTTCAGAAAATTATACACGCCATTCAGAAAAGCTTCTTCATTTATATACGTGTATATACGTGCTACAGAGGTTGACGATAATTTATCTAAGATTCTCTACTTTGCTTACGACAATTTCTATTTATTGTGTCGTCAGCTCCCAAGAATCAGCATTTCCTCATTGTGTGATGGATTAACATGCCATCCATAGTGAAACATAACCATTCACGTCGGGATTTCCTAAAAACAGTGGGCTTGGGCATCGTTACGAGTATGGTCGGCTCTCGTTGTGTGTCCAAGGTAAGAGAGCCGAAGAAAAAACCGAATTTTCTCTTCATCCTGACGGACGACCAAACCTATCGGGCAATTGGTTACAACAATCCCTGTGTCAAGACTCCTTCTCTGGATTCTCTGGCCCTAAAGGGCGTCATCCTTGATTATGCTTACGTTGCATCGCCGATCTGCGTTGCCAGCCGCGCAAGCATTCTCACAAGCCTGTACCCGGAGCAGCACGAGTCGGTTGCCCTAAGCGTCGCCGGATTCCGAAATAATGTCGTCCGTGATGGGAAGTACAAGACGGTGGCACAGCTTCTAAGTGCTGCCGGCTACCGAACCGGATTCTGGGGAAAATCACATTTGGGCGATCCTAAGAGATACGGTTTTCAGGAGGGACGACAAGTTTACGACAAGAAGTCGTTTGCATTTTCCAAGGAGTTTCTCAAAAAAGCCTCAGAGGACGAGAATCCGTTCTTCCTGTGGCTCAGTACGCACAAACCGCATATTCCGCTCATGCCCGCTCAACGATGGCTCGATCTTTATAATGACGTTAAGCTCCGACCCGATCCAAATTTCCGGGAAACTCCACCTAACCAGAGTTTCTTCAATCAGGGACTACCGGGACAAACGGAGTATCTGGATTCTCGTGTTAGGAAAAAAAACTATAAGAACCTGCCAGCGGGACCGCCACGTACGGCAGAGGCCATCATAGAGTACATGAAGGCCTACTACGCGACTATCAGCCATTTGGACCACCAAGTCGGTGACCTGGTATCCTATTTGAAGTCCCTGGATCTGTACGACAATACGGTGATCTTTTTCTTTTCTGACAACGGTTATTTCTTAGGAAATCACGGATTGGGGAACAAGATCACAATGCACGAGGAATCTGTCCGCGTCCCCATGTTCGTTCATTGGGAGGGTTTGCCCAAGAAAGGAATTCGGTGCCGCAGATTGGTATCGAGCCTCGATGTCTACCCTACAGTTTTGGACCTCGCAGGCATTGCATCTCCTGCTCACGTGATGGGAAAGTCTTTGGCCCCTTTGTTCTCTGATCCTTCCCGCCCTTTCAGAGAGTATCTGGCCAGTGAATGTGTGGGCATAGGTGGAATCAAGGGTACCGGACATCGTATGGTTCGTACCGAAAGATGGAAGTATATGCTGTCTGGGACAAATGAAGAGGGTCTCTTCGACGAACAAAAAGATCCCTATGAGCTCAAAAACCTGGCCGGGCAGGACGAATATAAAGAGGTCCTTTCTCAAATGCGCGGTTACATGAGGAAATGGATGAAATCCGTAGGAGACACTCATGCTCCACCTCCGGCGACCTCAACAATTCATGAAGGGAACTTATCCTAATCAGCGCTGAACAATCGTAACATCAGAATTTCATTGTCTTCAACCACGTCAGACCCAAAGTCAGGAGGAAAACAAGGTCGAGGAATTAATAATAAAGCTTTATGGCTTTGGGGATTATTTCTCTATATCATTTCCTGCAGTTGTGCATGAAACTCTGTGGATTCAATTGGGCTCGTAGTAGCTTTCATATATCTCGATCAGACGCTTAACTGCCCAAAAATTCCAGTCATAATTGGCTCCAAAGGTTCTCTTCTGACCTGAATGTTCAAATTAGATAGGTAAAATGAAGATGCGATGCACTACCTCCAAGAGTCCATTGTGTGATGGACTGCACTAACCTTTCCCTAGTGATTGAACCGCTCCCAGAGTTAGATTCCCTGGTTCAATTGGCTTTTCTTATGCGAAATTTCTTATCCCTGAATCCGAAAGCGCTGCAAATATAATCCTTTACTTCGATTTTTTCTTTTGAATTAGGAAACAGTCCGTAGAGGATATTTTTATTTATGCAAGTTCATAAGTTTTGGAAATCGGGAGATTAGATCTCACTTTTAGCCTGAATCTGGATTCTTAAGCGGCCAATACTATCAGCTCCAGAATAAGAAAAGTTGTGGAGAGAGGAAGGATTGAGCCTAAAATGTTTATCAGGAGTCTTTTTTATCTTAGGGGGATAAAATTTTGTTAACCTATAATTTTATAGGATTTTTGTAGGGTTTTCTGCCTCTCTTTCTTCATTTCTTTCTTCGGATTTGGAAGGGAAGCCAGAATAAAATAACGGATATCTAAAACAGGGTATAAATAAATGGGGCTACAACCGAACTTTGTGTAAAAATGAGGAGCAATCCAAAGAGAATAAGCACGACGATCATCGGAATCATCCACCATAACTTTCTCCGCCAGAGAAAAACCAAAAGTTCTCTCATTATTCCGAGTTTCGAGGTAAATTTTTTTACAGTACCCATTGACTTGTCCTTATTCGGCCTGTCGCCTACTTCCTTATCATAAAATTTTCCATCACCAAAACGTCTATACCGCTTTTAGAAAATGTATTATAAGCATTGGCAGGAGTATTCACAATAGGTTCTCCTCTCAGATTGAACGAGGTGTTCAGTAGAACCGGCACGCCCGTCGCTTCATTGAATTGCTTCACGATGCGATAGTAGCGAGGATTCCATTCCTCCCTTATAGTCTGGAGCCTCCCAGTCCCCATATGGTTTACCGCTTGGACGTCCTTGGCCTTAGCGGAGTGCAGCGGCAAGACCAAGAGCATATAACGGGCTGGATACTGTGGGGCTATACTATCAGCTGAAAAAAAGTCCTTGACACTCTCCTCCAGAATAACCGGAGCGAACGGACGGAAAGGCTCGCGGAATTTGATCTTGATATTCACCAAATCCTTCATCTCCTCCGAACGTGGATCCGCAAGGATGCTCCTATTCCCCAGCGCCCTCGGTCCCCACTCGAATCTCCCTTGGTACCAGGCTACGACTTTTCCCGACACGATATCATCCACGACTCTGGTAAGCAGTCGGTCTTCATCCTGATAATAAGTGAAGGGTATTCCATTTTCTTTCAGGAATGTCATGATATCCTTCTCTTCATAAGCCTTTCCCCAATAGGCATGCTCCAGGGTGAATTCTCTGGGTTTTCCTAAGAGTCCGTGGTAGACATGCAGCGCAGCCCCCAGGGCTCCTCCGCTGTCTCCGGCAGCCGGCTGGATAAAAATCCCATCAAACGGTGTCTCTATCAGTATTCTGCCATTGGCCACTGAGTTCAGTCCCACTCCCCCTGCTATACAGAGCTTCGATAGCCCGGTCTCCTTGTGAAGACTCATTGCCGCCTTCAATAAGATTTCTTCTGTCACCCTTTGGATGCTGGCAGCGATATCTGCATAGTGCTCATTCTTTTGACACAGTCTTTCATAATCGGAGGGCTTTTCCCCAAAATAGGTGGGATATCTCGTGTTCGAGGTGAAAAAGTTCATCTCCCGAGGCCTCGGGGGGCCGAAAAGTCTCTCAAATTTCTCATTGAACGTTTTTTCTTCAGAATAATGATAAGAAAAATAGTCCATATTGAGCCTGAAAGAGCCGTCATCGGCCACCTTGACCAGATGCTCATAAATTTGGTCCACATACTGGGGCTTGCCGTATGGCGCCATCCCCATCACTTTATACTCTCCGTTATTGACCTTAAATCCCAAAAAGGCTGTAAATGCGCTGTAAAGCAATCCCAGAGAGTGGGGAAATCTAATTTCATTCATTACTTTTATTTTATTGCCTTTTCCCATTCCCGTGGAAGTTGTGGTCCACTCGCCTACTCCATCCACTGTCAATATGGCCGCTTCTTCGAACGGTGAAGGGTAAAAACAGCTGGCTGCGTGGGAAAGATGATGTTCCCCAAAAAGGATCTTCTCATCCTCAACTCCCAACTTTTCCTTTAAAAGGCTTTTCACCCAGAGTTTATCTCCGAGCCATGTGATCATCGCTTCTCGAAATATCTTCCAAGATCGAGGAAAACTCTGAAAGGTGGTCATCAAAATCCGTTCGAACTTATGAAACGGTTTCTCGTAGAACACGATGAAGTCCAGATCTTTTCCAGAGATTCCTTCATGCTCTAGACAAAACCGTATGGCATTTTCAGGAAAATTAAAATCGTGCTTTATCCTCGAAAACCGCTCTTCCTCTGCTGCTGCCAGCAGCACCCCGTCTCTAAGTAGCACGGCGGCCGCATCATGGTAATAACACGATATCCCCATTATGTACATTAGAACTGTCTCCGGAATTTCTCCAGGTCCTCTGAAGTCTCCTTCCTGGATAGCCAGAAAGATCTTCCTGTAATATGTTTTATCATCAAAGGATCCCCCAGCACCTTTACGGCCAGAGCAAGAGGAGACACTACGAAGAAAAAAAACAAGGAAAGAAGGACCCGGCTCTGAAAACTTCCTATCCTATGGGAAAACGCTTTCCATCTAAGCCAAGAGTTCCTGAAAGACGTTATAGAAGGCCGCTCTGGTCCTTCCTCGACTGTGCCGAATGTCCTCTTCTGTCGCCGTAATGTCACCACGGCTATCCCCACTACGGTTGATACGCTGAACCAGGTAATAACCAGAAGCCACTTATTGAAATAATGAGCTGATCGAGTGTATATCGCAGCGGCCCAAATGATTAACACAATGACCAGATCGATAATATCGGGTTTCAGATCAGCCTGTTTCCCTGCTCTGCCTGTAGCCCCTCCTGAATACCCGAAAAGAGATAAGAGGAGCAAAATTATGTATGAGAGAGTATCCATAAATCAATCAATCCATTTGCGTTTTTATTTGAATTCTTTTCATTTTTTGTAAATCGATAGGGTAAGTTTTGTTAAAAACCCTGCGGTCCTGCTGCAGGTCTTCTTGTCCATCCAAGATGTGCTTTTTCATCATGCAGGACGAGAAATGCCTTGTGCCTATACTTTTCCATCAAACCTCTGATATTTACCAGGATATGGATCATGACCGGTTTCCTATTGTTTGGGGAATGAGAAAATGGAGGTCGATATCCTGCTCGGATAGCTTTTGGGTATTTCTTTTTTCCTTTGTTTCCGCCATTTTGTCGATCGAGATCCTCATCTTTTTGGTTTGTCTTTCTGTGACATTCTTAGCTGTGGGACAGGCTTGCCCGATCTTAATAAATTGTCTCGCTTCAGGAAGCTCCATCGTTGCCCTTTCATCTGTGATATAGGGTACGGAGAGCTAATTTGCATAAAGGGCAGAGAACCTAGATTTCGTAATCGTGCCAACGCCCTGATGCGGTTCGAGAACATCAAAAATACGAGGGGTGTAAAAGGCTCCGCACAGCGATGCTCGCCTTACGTCGAGCTGAGAGACAAATTCGGGTTGACCGGGAAGTCTCTTCTCTGATGTTACCATATTGGATCATCCGCTTGAATGCACCGATAATTTCATTTGTCAGTTTGCTTTTTTCAATCAAGAGCATTGATCTTCCGTTAAATTCTAATGCTTTCTTACCTTTAAGTAAAGACAATATTTGGTGCCTTTCGATGAGTGCCCAGCGGGAAACGATCAACCCCCCATAGCCATCGGTTGGCTCCTCTGATAGAGGACTGCAAGCACAGGCGATTTCCGTTCTTTTCGGAATTTTTTCAATTTTGGCTGCGCCACAGAGTGGGATTACCAACCATCTCCATCAAGCGGCGGATATATTATGTTGGTAATTATCAGTCAATTTTTCTCTGCTCCGGCTCCATGATAAAAAATGTATACTTGCAACTTCATGTTTGAGGAAAACAGAAGTTGAAACATGGATGGAAAAAAAATAAAATTGAAAAATGCCTCTAATCGAAATTATCAAGACACTTCGTATCAAACAGTGGATCAAAAACTTGATTATTTTTGCGCCTTTGATATTCTCACAAAATATCTTCAATATTCCCCTTCTTTTTAAGAGTCTCGTCACTTTTGTGCTATTTTGTCTGGTGTCCGGTGCTGCGTATATTTTGAACGATATCAGGGATTTGGAAGAGGATAAACTCCATCCTCTTAAATCCAAAAGGCCTCTAGCTTCGGGGAAGCTGAAGAAAAACCAAGCACTGGTCATATTTTTTAGTCTCGTTACGATAAGCTTGATTAGCGCCTTCCTCATCAATGTTTCTTTCTTTGCGACAGTCGGGATCTATCTGGTGCTTCAGGTCGCCTATTCGTTCTGGCTTAAACATGTGGTCATTCTCGATGTTTTTCTGATTGCGACGGGCTTTATTATTCGAGTCATTGCCGGAGGATTGGTTATCGAGGTTCAGTTCTCACCCTGGCTTTTTATATGCACCATACTGCTGGCTCTGTTCTTAGCTTTGAGCAAGCGGCGCCATGAACTTGTCCTCCTGGATAAGTCTGCGGAGATTCACCGCCCAATTCTCAGGGAATACAATCCTCATCTGCTCGATCAGATGATAGCAGTTGTAACGGCATCGACTGTGATTTCTTACTGTCTTTACACCATATCGAGTGAGACGATAGACAAATTCGGAACGAGGAATTTGATTTTCACCGTGCCTTTTGTTTTGTATGGAATCTTTCGCTATCTTTACTTGGTTCACCAGAGAAATGAAGGAGGAAGTCCGGAACTCCTAATAATCACAGATAAACCTCTTCTAATTGATGTCTTTCTTTGGATCGCTTCAGCCATATTGATCATATATATATGAAGAAAGGAAATCCATATCTACAAAATGTGTAAAAGTTGTTGTCTTGGGAACATCGCCAGCGACTGTGCACGATGACTATCAACGTCTCCTCCATCTTGCAGGGTTCGAGACATTCATCAGAAAAAGGATACGTTGATCGAGCTCTACTTGTCCTGGACTAAGTATTTCCTTTCCTGTTCCTCTCAGCCATGGCAGGTTGTGGCAGAGTTATATACAAGGCTAGATCCCATGGCCTCAATTTTCACACCTTATTCTCAATATAAACTACAATCTGAATCCATCCGTTTGTCCGCGATAGCCTCTAAATCTGTTCGAGACCTAACGCCCCATCATGAACGGTTTGGTTAAGCCTCAAAGCGCCGCACGAGAAGAAAAAAAGAGCCATGGAAGAGGTTCAAGATAAGGAAATTCGTGACAATACAACTTTTTTCAAGAACATTGATAGCACAGGCAATAGCATCACTAGGAATAAGGGTTTTCAATACAGAGGATGCGTTGTTTATGTCAGGCCATGCTCTTCTTTGAAGGACTTCCTTATCAGATTTTGATTTCTCGGGATCAGCCCCCCACGTGATCGAAGAAGTTGAATCACATCTTTGAGTTACCTTTCCCGATGGGGAAACGATGTTGACAGTTCATTTAGGCTATAATAGGATTGAAATGTGGCGATCAAACCAGCGCTCATTAAAAAATTTCTCATCCTGATCCTGCTTTTCTCAGTTGTATTCTCCCTTAGGTTCATCCATCTCAGCGCTGATCCTCCAAAAACACTCGATCCGGCAAGCATAGGGCATTTGTCTGATCCGGGAGGATATGTTTTCAACGCCCATAACAAAATCGTATTCGGAACCTGGAAAATCGACGAGTGGAATTTGATGTATATCACGCCCCTTACAAATATACTCACCTACCTGGTCTTTCTCATGTTTGGGGTCGGAATCGCTCAGATGAACCTCCTTCCGGTTGTGTTTAGCTGCCTTATACTACTCTTTGTCTATTTGATTCTTAAGAAAATTACTAGCTCGAACTTCGCCCTTATTGGAGTCCTGCTGCTCGGGATAAATTATCCTTTTTTGATGTTCAGTCGTATAGCGGTCAGGGTCATGCCTATGCTCTTCTTCGTTCTGTTGGCAATATACTTTTTGATCATCGCCAAACAAAAAAAGACCATGTTTTTTTTGGCCGGTTTAACCTGTTTCCTCGCCTTCACGGTTAAGGGCATTTCTTTGCTCATCCTCCCTTCCATCGTGTTCGGCATATTCTTGCATACCTATTTTCAGGCATCAAAGAATCTTCGCTTCACTTTCCGCTTATTTCTCTATTTTGCTCTAGGCATGGCCGTGGTCTTCGCCATTTGGCTTTTTCTCTTTTATTTTCCTCATAGAGAAATGTTCCAGGATGTTGCCCGCGATAACTTCAAATGGCTGACCCCCCACGGTTTCCAACAGGCATTTAAGAATTTTTGGATCAGACCGCTCAGCTACCTGATGAGCATTCCAATCCAGACGGTTCTTTCCTGTATTTTCCTTCCCTTCCTTTTTTACGCTGCAGTCAAGTTCCCCAAAAAATTAAACCCTGTTTACTGGATCCTGGGGTTTTGGTTGACGACGAATTTCCTGTATCAGTCAGTTATTTACTATAGACCATGGAGGCATGCTATTTCTTTGGTCCTTCCTGTTTCTCTAGCATCTCTGGCAGCAATATACGAATTCTCAAGAGTTAGGTTCCTCCACAGACCTGAAAAAATGCCCTTTCCGGTCTATGTGTTTCTCTTCTTCTGGATGGCCTTTCCACTCAGCGCCCTTGTCATTTTGATGTCTAGGCCTAAGGATCTTCCAAGCATGCTCCGATCTTCCCTCCTTATTCTTGGAGTCAGTTTTATCCTGACGGTTCTGGTTGCCGTATTGTTAAAGCTATGGCCGAAAGATTTTAAGATCCCTTTACCACAGGGCCTCAAAGCGGCCGTCATTGTGCTGTTGGTCGGTATTTCTGCTTTCTTGAATTTCAGGCCTTATCTGGGATGGGTCCGATCAGCGCGTTACGATATAAAACACATTTCGCAAGACCTGGGGAAGGCCTATCCGAAAATGTCAATTGCGGGCTTGATCGCTCCCTTGATTACCCTGGAGAATCGACACAGGGGCCATGCTTACCACACCGGCTATATCAACAAAGGATTGGACTTTATCCAGAAGTATAAAATCACTCATTTACTCCTTCTTAACTATTTCGACGAGAAGAATGTTTACCGGCGCGACTTTCCTGAGGCTATGAAAAAAGCTAACCTTATCGCCCGTTATTCTCTATGGAAGGGTTATTTCGAGCTCTATGAGCTAGGCACAAAATCAGATATGGAAAGCAGAGAGAAAGATACATACGAAGGAGAAGTATTTTTCGGTGAGGGAGGAATTCCTCGTTTTGATTCCTCAGCTTCAGGGAAGTTTGCCTTTGTCTTCGATAAAAATCAAAATTCATTCGCTCGTCTTCCTGAGATATCCGTGTCCGGAGGAAGATATGATATCGCTTTCACTTTAAAGTCTCCCCGTCAGCAAAAATGGGGAAAAGAAGGCCTGGTGCGGGTCGTCGTTGCTGACACCAAAAGGAAAAGAATCTTAGCCGAAAAAACCGTGAATCCCCAAACTTCTAATCCTAACACATACTGGGATATTCACATCTTTCTGACTTTGAAGAGACCGACAGATATCGAATTCCGTGTTTATAAAAAGGGGAGACTTATCCTTTGGTTCGACAAAGTATCCCTTCAAAAACGAAAGGATATACCAGCAGCCCGACTGCCGACTGTTGCTGGGATGTTAAAAAAGAGTTTATCAGGCCTTTTTTGAGAACCTGTACTTGAATATAGTGAATAAACAGGGAAAAAAGGCTTTCCAGCTGATTTTCTTGCCCGCTTTTCTCGTCCGAGGCACATAATCCACAGGAATCTCAAGAATTGAGTAGCCTCTCCTCAAAAGCTTGGTCAGAATTTCAATAGGGAATTCCCATCGCTTAGTTTTTATTTGGAGGGCCCTAAGAATTTCTGTTTTCATCACTTGGAACATGGTCAGAACATCTGTGAGGTTAGCGTTTCGGAACAAAAGGTCGGTCAATTCGGCTAACACGACATTCCCGATATAATAGGATATGCCCATTCCCTGGACAAAGCCTTTCCCCAAAAACCTGGAGCCAAAGACGACCTCGGTTTCTCCTTCTAAAATGGGCTTGATTAGTTTCAAATAGTTTGAAGGGTCGAGCTCAAGATCGGCATCTTGGAAGATAGTGATCTGTCCCTGGGCTTGCTCCAATCCTGTTCGAATGGCCGCCCCCCTCCCTTTGTTCTGTGTATGGGTGAGAATTTTTATCGATGGGTCATCCTTCAACAACGCAAGACAGGTGGCCGTCTCATCGGTTGACGCATCGTCGACGATGATGATTTCTTTGTCGATGTTGACGCTTTTGACTTTTTTTACGACCTTAAGAATCGTATCCTGTTCATTGTATACAGGAATGATCACGCTAACTGTACTCATGTTATCCAAAAAATAGCCTTATTCCAGCCAGCGCTTTCCTGCTGAACTCCTTGAAGGACTTCAGCTTTTTCAGTTGGCTCCAAATGTACCTAGGCCTGTAATAGTAGCTCAGATGAGCTCTCCTTTGCCACTTCTTGAGTTCTTCAGGAGAAAAATTTTCTGTCCACCATTGGGGGGTAAAGTCCTCACGAGGTTGACGGGAGAATTCCCTCCAGTAATCCCCACCGAGAATACCCTTTTCCATTCCCATTTCGTAGAGATCTGAGGAGGGGAAGGGTGTTGTGATCAGGAATTGGACAAAGTCGGGATTTAGTTCTTTGGCCAGCTGAATGCTTTCTTTCGCCTCCTTTTTCGATTCTCCGGGAGACCCGAGCATAAAATAGGCAAAAGTTGCTATTCCGGACCTACTGGCCAGCTTGAACGCTTCTCTCGCCTGCGGGATGGTAATTCCTTTTCGCAGGGCTTTGAGCACTTCCGGGTTACCGCTCTCCACTCCAAAACGGATACGGTTACATCCTGCCTGAGCCAGCTTATCAAGCACTTCCTGATCCACTTGGTCCACACGGGCATTGATATCCATGGTGATTTTCAAGCCTTTTTGTATAATCAAATCGGCTATTGCTATCACCCTTTTTCGGCTTATGGTGAAGGTGTCATCGATGACATTAAAATCGGATATTCCCTTATCCACACAGATTTCTATCTCGCTGACCACATTTTCCGGGGAGCGCATGCGACACATTCGTCCGTCCAATGATGTGCAGAATATACAATTATGGGGACACCCCCTCGATGTCAGAAGTCCTGTCATGATTTCCTTCCCTGAGCCAAGAAGGTTATAGTATTTTTTATAGGGAAGAAGGTTTCTATCTGGAAAAGGAAGAGAGTCCAAATCCTGGATGAAATCTGCCCGGGGATTAACAATTGCCCGATTGTTTTGCTTGAATCCAAATCCCTGAATGCCAGAAAGACTTTCCTTTTTATCCAGGGCATCTAAAAGCTCACAAAAAACCAATTCTCCTTCCCCTGCAACGATTCCATCCAATGCAGGTTGAGAGACAAGCTCTTCTGGATAAATAGTAGGATGAACTCCTCCCATGATGACAAAGGCATCCGGATTAGCTTTTTTTGCTCTTCTTGCCACTTCCAGAGCATCAATCGTCATGAATGTCATACAGGTGATGCCGACCAGATCCGGCTGTTTCTCTTTCAGATATTTCTCCACCATCCCGTGGTCCATTTTTTCGACCTGGGCGTCGAGAATCTCTATATCGAATCGTCTGCCAAACTTCTTCTTGGCATATGTAGCTACATAAAGAAGCCCCATAGGAGGATAAAATCCCATTTCTTCGGTTATCGAGTCTGGAGCGAAGGTCCGGACAAGATGTTCAGCCGGAGGGTTGATTAAAATTATCTTCATCTGCTATTTTAAGTTAGGTCCTGAATAGAGGTTTGAGTATAAGAAATATCCCTTTCCTTGTCAATTTGGACTCCTAACTCAAATTTGTCTTTAACTCATGCACAATAACTGCACTAAGGCATAGAAGTGGAGGATTCCTTGCTTTTCGCGATGAGCTCTTCGAGGCTAATCTCCCGAAGTCCGAGCTTCAGCAGATCAGATTCAACGGCCAAATTCTCGTATTGTTTCAATCCCTTTATATTGTTGCTGTTGATCTTAACCTTAAGGAAGGGAATTCTCTCCAGGATGAGAACAGCTGACAATACAGCTCCATAAGGGACAGGAAGGAAAAAGCGCCTCAAACCATACTCCTTTTTTATGGTTTGCATCATCCCCCGCAAAGTAGTGGGTTTTGGCTGAAAGATATTCCAAATTACTCCTTTTGGCAGGATGTCCTGCTTGTCGATAAAATACCGGACAGCCTTGCAGATATCCTCGATCCCCAGAAAATAGACCAAAAATCGGCCTCTGCCGATTAGAGGCAAGATAGGCCATCTTTTAACTGTCTGGACTATTCTTCCAAAGAATCCTCCATTTCCGATGACCATTCCCAGCCGGAGCACAACCTGGTGGATATGCAAAAAATATTTTTCGGTTTCATACTTCAGTTTTCCATAGACCGAGTTTGCATCCTCATGCGCAGAAATCGAGCTCAAGAATATCTGTAAAGGCACGGCTTTTTGTCGAGCCTCTTCAGCCCACAGCTTGGTTCCTTCGACATTTATCTTGAATTCATCCTTTCCCATATGATAAGCGCAGTGGATAAAAGCTCCCAATCTTTCCCTATCGAAAACATCTTCCAAGGATTCTAGCAACCTTCTTCTGTAGAACACATCCAGGTGTTTGTTCTCTTTCTCTTCGATGTCGACACCGATTATCTTCCAGCCCGTTTCTTTTAAGCTTTTTGCGAGGTTGTGTCCGATGAATCCGTTTACTCCTGAGATTAAAACCGTCTTCATTTTCTATCCTATTAAACTCTGTACCACATGATCGGCAACCCTCATAGCGTTTGCCATCACGGCAAAGGAAAAATTTTTGGCCGACAGTCTAGGGAAAACTGATCCATCAACCACATACACATCTGGCTCCCCATACAATTCTCCGAACCGGTTACACTGATAAGGATTTTTCGGCCTTTCGACCATGGGAAGCGTTCCTGCATAATGGATTCCCAGGCCATTCGATATTCTCACAACTAAAAACGCAAAGGTTACAGTTCCTAATATTCGAAATATTTTAATAACCTTTTTGATAAGCTGTTTATTTACTTGGTTGTTTCTCCCCACGATTTCAAGTCCGCCATCGTGGCTTAAAGAAAGTGAAGCTCCGGTTTCGGGTTTAGCCGGTAAATAGAGTTGAAGGACCATCATGGCAGGAAGAAGGTATTTGATCATTCTGATATTGTCTGCGGCCGCAAAAGGAAAACTTGAATAAAATTCTGCCCTTGCTGGCGAAGTCAAATCCAGGATACTCCCGTGAGAGTAATCTTGATCCGGAGAAGGATCATAGACAAAACTCAATTGAGTCAAACCAAAAGAGCTTTTCTCGAGCTTATTTCCAATCATTTTGGGGACTAAAAACGGGAATTGGAGAGCTTTGTTGTCCAGAAGAGTCAGTTTCGATTTGTAATCATTTCTCGAGGCCAAGGCAAGCTTTGCGTTTCCCACAGCTCCTGCTGCCAAAATGAGCTTTTTACACTCAAAGGAGATTCTTTTTCTATCATTTATAGACATCGCCTCGACTACAATGGTGCCGTTCCGGCGATGCCAGGATTTTGCCAACAAGCCTTTCCTGTATTCCACATCTCCTCTACCAATAAGCTTTTCCAAGGTCAAGGAAGGGTAATACAAATAGGGAAGGTGGGGTTGCCAAAATTCCAGGTTGCTGTATTCACAAGCTGTTCTCCCCCCCATTTCCTCGGTCAGAACGGCGAGTCTGGGCCTTCCGATAAAAACACCCCTTCTGTTTAATCTTGTTTTTTTTTCGAGATATTTTCTGTAGAGAGCCGCTGCATTTTCTGATAGTCTGAGTGGCCGTTGGAGGAGATGGTCCGTGCCAAAATAGGGGGTTAAATCATCGTTTTCTCCGCTTATTCCCATTTCCTTGGTGAGCCTGTCATAATAGGGGGTCAACTCGTGTGATTCGAGGGGAAAGCCATCAAGGTCCCTCGAGGTGAATCGCATAACACCTGCTCCCCACGCATTAGCCAATCCTCCCTGAGCAAAGCTCTGCACAAGAGTAAAGTTAGTTTCTCTGACAGGGGAGAGCTCTTGCGACCGATCCGTCACAAAGCTCAGTCTCGGTGCTGTCAACTTGGCAGGAACTGGTTTTTGTTCCCTTTCGAGGTTACGCAGACCTTCGAAATTATTCCCGATTATAAGGTCAAAACATTCGTTTTCATCACAATAATCATACAGATTTTTCTTTATGGGCGGCTCTATCGGCGGCATGAAACCGACATCTACCATACACGCATGTATCCCCCTCTCTGCCAATTGAAGGGCAGCAGACGTGCCGGCGATGCCCGATCCAATTATCAACACGTCTTTCATATTTTTAAATAGGTCAGCAGAAAAATCCCTTTAACAAGCTTTCCTGCTGTTCGTATCCCAGAATAAAAAATGGAGGATAAACCAGCTAAGGAAACATTCTTGTCGTTTATATAGCGTTTTCTCAATAAAGGCCAACCTTCGGCTAAAAAGACCATGATTCGAAACTTTAATACGAGCAAAGGCAGCTTTTTCAGGTGTCTAGAGGCCAGCTCGAGAGCCTCCAGGTCAGATATTTTTTCTATGGCTCTTTGGCATTCGGCAATTTCGAGAGGAGTGAAGCCTTTTGAAAATTTCTCGCTGGCTTTTAAGTATCGTTCCTTCAGAAGCGGAGGGGGAAAAGATTTGAAAATCGAATTAAAGATTTTTTCGGCCTCTTCCAATTTCTTCTTCTCTTTCAGATTCATTCTTGACCTGCATGAGGAACCAACTTTTCATTCATAAACCCAGGAGCTAAGTAAACTAAAATGGTTTCGGAGTATATTACCATAGCTTTATAAAAATATAAACTCTGCCAGCTGGCCCCCAAAACTGACACCACTAGGATGACTAGTATTTCGAGATACAAAAGGCATCATCGGAAGGAGTATTGATCCCAGCAAAGAGGCTGATGATTTCTAAAGAGGCCAAGCAGTACGTTCCGCGTTCAAGTTCGCGTTGGCCATGGAAACTTTCAAGAGCTCAAAATCTATTGGACAGAGTGCCAATGCCTATGGAGTCCATCCCATCATCGTTCACAAGTGGAAAAGGGAATTTATCGAAAAAGAGCCAGAGCTTATTGACAGAAGACAACGATTCATGAGTACGAGAAGAATATGAGAGGGCTTGAGCGGCTCATTGGGCAGAAGAAAGTGGAGATGGCCCTTTTAAAAAATTTCTTGGCCGGGGCCTCACCAGAGAGGAGAAGATAGAGCTTATTAGAGTGCATAAGGACATTTATGCTCTCAATTGTGTGCTGAGGGCTCTGGGATTTTCCAAAAAGAGCTGGTATTACTCCCAGCAGAGACGATCTTATGAAGAGAAATACATGCATCTGAGGGAGCCATTGTTAGAGATTGCCGGAGATTATCCGGAATACGGGTACCGGAAGGACGGCTGCAGAGCTTGAAGAGATGGGACATCCGATAAACCGGAAGGTTGTGGCCAAGCTAAATATTATTGGGGTTTATCCCTTTCTCTTGGCTGAAATTCGGCATGAATCTGACAGCTTTCGCTCAGGATCGGGTCATAATAATAGGCAGAGAAGAGTTGAAGTAATGCAAAATTTTGCGTAAGATAACTTGGCGGATGAAGAATGATCAGATGAAGGAAGAAGGTAGCGTTCATAAAACGCTGATGAGTCAGAAAAAATCTGCCTATAAAAAGTATATCGAGCTTTTTGTCGGGAAGAGAAGTCTATGGAAAGTTTTGAAGTATGAAGTCATTGTTTTCCTGTTCAGCTGGATACCAGGCGCATTGGGGCTTTTTTTGAGAAAAATTTTTTATCCAATGATCCTCAAAAATGTCGATAAGGGGGTTGTTTTTGGACACCACATCACCCTTCGACATCCTCACCATATATCCATAGGTGAGAATTCCTTTCTAGATGATTACGCTGTTCTGGATGCGAAAGGTGGGAGTGATCCAGGTATTTTAATAGGAAAAAATGTCTTCGTTGGACGAAATACGATCTTGAGCTGTAAGGGAGGCTCCATCACCATCGATGATTATGCCAACATCTCATCTAACTGTTCACTCCTGTCTGAGACAAAGATAAACATAGGAAAATATACGTTTTTAGCTGGCCACTGTTACTTAGTAGCAGGAGGCAACCATAGTTTCGACCGTACAGATGTCCCGATCATGCTCCAAGCGTCTCTGACAAAGGGAGGAATTCATATCGATGAAGACTGTTGGCTTGGAGCTTCGGTCATCCTGCTCGATGGCATAAAGCTTGGTCGAGGATGCGTTATTGGAGCTGGAGCCGTCGTGACGAAATCTTTGCCTCCCTATTCAGTCGCTGCAGGAATCCCTGCCAAGAAAATCAGGGACCGCAGAATCTGAATAGTGTCCTATTTGGAAAGGAAAGACGTAGAGAATTCAAGATTTGAAGGCCTAGGGCATTCTCTTTCCTAAAAATTTCCAGAGATTTTCCTTGGGTACTCCCAGAAAGGATTGCCTCCATACCCTATCGCAGTTGGCGCAAGCTTCCAGTTCTGCGATCATGCTCTTGCCTAGATTTGCCCGGAGACTAACCATCTTTTCCGCATTCCAGATTTCCTTGAGGGGTGTAACCTTCACATTCCCTATTATGTAGGTGCCGAAAAAGTCTTGTGTGCAGGGAAGAACGGCGCCATCCCAAAAGATAACCAGAGCATTCCAGGGAAAGGGGCAAACGGTGTAGCTTTTTCTCTGGCTCTTTTTATCGATTTGGCCCGCCCAGTTATGCATTTCTTTTGAGACGAAGCTATCCAAAGGAAGGCCTTGGAACCGGTTTTTGAATCGTTCCTTGGCCTCGGGAGACACCTGTTTGTCCGGGTCATCGAAGTTGATGACCTCAATGGCCGTGATCGGTTTTTTGGAACGGGCTTCCTTTTTTATCTCCAGAAACCGGATAATGTTGGAAACGGTTCTGTCGAAATCCCCGCCCTTTCGAATTCTCTCATAAGTATCTTTTTCATAACCGTCGAAGGAAAAGGATAGACGGTCGAGTCCGGCCTGGATGATCTGGCGCGACAGGCCTTCGGTGAGAAGCGAACCGTTGGTGTGGAGACGGGTGTACAAGTGGCTTTTTTTGGCATAGGCGATGGCTTCTGCGAGGCGGGGATACAGGAGGGATTCTCCGCGGTGGGCCAGGTTTATATCGAAGATGAATTCGCGCGCTTCATCGATGATTTTTCGGTAGAGATCGAAATCCATGTATCCTTTGTCTTTTTTTTCCAGGTCTTTATTGGGGCACATGATGCAGCGGTAATTGCAGAGGCTGGTCAGTTCCACCCAAAGGCGTATCGGCAAGTAAGGGAGCGATTTCGATTTTTTACGGTAATGGAAATATAGCCTGATTAAGCGGTGCCAATAGTCGAAAAGATTCATTTCGTGCTCATTTAGGATCGGTCTTTTGACGGTCTATGATATCTTCTTGCCTATCCGAAGTCAATTTACTTGCCCTGCCCGTTTGCTTATCCAAAACCGCTTACGAAGAAGAGAGTATTGGACGATGTTGTCGTTCCGGCCGACGTGGCATTAAGGTTCGTCGGAACGGACGTTCAAGGCCCAAATGAAAAAATATGTCGCAGGAGGATATTTTTTGGGGCTCCTCCAGTGAAAGAGGATCCCGCCTCCAGTCAGGGAAGAAATTATTGTCTGCATCCCCTTTTCCGACGGTCTGGAAGAAAGCATAGGCCAGTTTTTTCCCGCCCCTCTGAAACGGCCTCGGCAGCTTTTTCCTCCTTCATCCGTAGGTTTCGCATCGGAGCTCCACAGGTCATAAATGGCCGCACCCCACCCCATGATTCTTTTTTTCGGGTAAAAGTCAACAGATTCTCCTTTGGCCAGACGTTGGCGATGGCACCTTCAACCAAAAATTCTAGGGATAGGCTGGCTACACGGTATCTTCCGGCTTACTCTCTTTGCCAACATGCAGATAAAGGCACGGGCCAAGGAGAGAAAAAAATCGATTCTCCCTTCTGCGGATTGGACTTTTCATTCGTTCTCAGTTTCATCGAACTTCCTCTGATGACTGCAGCTACTTTTTTTCCGGAAATCCTTGGTTTTAAATTTTTTTATTGGACCCTGACTGTCGTCCGGTGTAAGGATTTTTTCTGGCCTTGAAGATGAAGTTCGATGTGCTGTCGAAGCGGCCTGAGGCAGGAAGATATTCTTCGATGGAGAGGCCTTTTTCCTCTAAAAAATGCTCGATTTCTTCCGGCCTGTAATAGTGTCTAATGGGGACGAAATACCAATCGATAATCAGTTCTTCCAATTTTTCGCCCTGGCGGGATTTTTCTCTTTTCTTGAAAAGAAAAACGACAGGAGAAAGGAAAAAAGCCAGAATCTTGCCCAGCATCTTCCAGGTTTTTTGGGGAGTGCGGAGGAGCGTTTTCCGGATGATCTCGTGGATGAAGGTAAGCCTGGTCCTTTTATAGACCGCCAGAAGGATCGAGCCCCCCGGTTTCAAAACCCGGATCAATTCTTCTATGGCCCGGAACGGGTCTGTGGTGTGATGCACTGTCCCCCAGGCCCACACGATATCGAAGATTTCGTCGGGAAAAGGGAGGACCAGCATGTCCTGTTGCAGGAATTCTGTGTGGCTCAGATTGAACTTTTCCTTGAGGTTTTTGGCTGTTTTGAGGCTGCCTTCGCTGATGTCGATTCCTGTCACATGGCCCGCTCCATTGTTGGAGAAGATGATGCTGAAAATGCCCGTACCACACCCGGCATCCAGGACACTTTTTCCCTGTACTTCTTCGGCGGAATAGAATATCTTCCAATGCTTTTCGGATGCCTCATATTCTGGAATGTACTCCGTCCAGACGACATCATAAAATTTTCCGACTTTTTCTTTGTTCATTTATCTATAATGCCTAGCGGTTCTTTGCCTAGCTTTCTTCTCGCGGCCTTAAAATTTTAAATATCTTATAAGCTCGCCTTATTTAAGTCAACTCGCCGGAAGCCTGGGCCAAAATCTGAGGTTCTTCTCAAGATAGCCACTGGTTCACCCGGTACCAGTTGATTGTATCTAGAATGCCTGATCGGAAATCAATTTGAGGGGCATAACCCAGCTCATCCATGGCTTTCCGGATGGAGAGGGGTTTGGGGTGAATGAAGAAAGCCAGCTTCCCCCTGGTCAAGGGGGCCTCTTTGTTCAACAAGGCGAAAGCCTTTTCCAGGATAAAGGAAGCCATTTTAAGGGGCAGAACAGGCACAGGAAAGGAGGGAAACCTGACCCCGGCAGCCTGGCCGATAAGGCTTACAATCCTTTTTACCGGCAGGACTTCGCCGCCGGCGAGATGGTATATCTCTCCTACCCTTCCCTTTTCTGCAGCGAGCAGAACGCCCTGAATGAGGTCGTCAATATAGACGGGAGTCTGCCGTATAGTACCCCGGGTAGGAAGGATGAATTTTCCGGTGGCAATAGCTTTGATGAGCTTGAAGGTACGGCGGTCACCCGGACCATAGACCCATCCAGGACGAACCACTACCACGTGGCTACCTTCCCTTGCATAGCGCAGAGCGATCCGTTCGCTCTCGAGCTTGGTTCGGTCGTACACATCTTGGGGAGAGGGAAGGTAATTTTCCTCCACAGCCTGGTTTTCCTTGACCGACCCCAGGACACCTGCCGAGCTGAAATGGATGATCTTCTGAACTCCTGCCTCTTGGGCCGCTTTCAGGACATTTTCCGTGCCCTCTGAATTGATTCTATAAAATTCTCTGTTGTCGATGCGGGAAGCTCCTAGAGCGGCCGCCAGGTGGAAAAGCACATCCGAGCCCCGAAACATGTTCTTCAGTGTACCAGCCTTTTTGATGTCTCCGCGGAAGATTCGGAATCGCCGAGGTTCCGGCACATCTCGTCTGTGAATGAGCACGCTGACTTGCCATTTTTGCCTGATAAGTTCTTCGGCCAAGTGGATGCCGATGAATCCAGAGGCTCCGGTTATGAAGGCTTTCATGGGTTTGGAAATTGTTGTTGGCTCGTTTTCTCTATCTGACGATGGATGGCCCTTTCCAGGGCCAAAGAGATTTTTCTTTTGTAGTTGACGAAGGTAAATTCTCGATCGGCCAGCTTTTTAGCGGCCCGGGCTCTCTGATCGGCCTGGGGGTCGAAGAGAGCGAAGAGTATGCCTTCAGCCAGACTTTGGGGCCGTGGTTCCACCAGAATTGAAATTCGATCGTTGAGGACCTGCGTATGGGTCCAGAGATCGGTAGCCACCACAGGTTTTCCGGATTTGAGGAAAGAGTAGATTTTCAGCGGCGTATTTGTGCCTGAGATACGGGGGGAGACCAGTGCATCGGCCATCATGACGTATTTGGGTATCTGGGAAGGCGATACCTGGCCTGTGAAGGAGACCCTGTCTAAGATGCCAAGGACAGCCGCCTTTTTTTTCATGGCCTCCACATGATCCGGGTTCCCTCCAACCAGAAGCAGAACGACAGGTTTTTCCTTCAGGCTGGCGGCGGCCTCTAGAAGTAAACCAACGCCCTGGTAGTGTTCGAAATTTCCAGCATACAGGATTATTTTTTCTCGAGGGGAAGCATACTTCTGCCTCTCCTTGACGATCTGCTCGGCCGGGTAGCTAGGGAGATCGAAATCCAGAAAGTTTTCGATCAAAGTCGCCTTATGAGCAAGGCCTTCCCTTTCGAGCTTTTGCAGAAGATCCGGACAGATGACAATGACACTATCGGAATTTCTCAAAGCATAGCGCTCGAGAGAAGAAAAGATATTTTTGAGAATCCTCGATCGGGAGAACCGGAAATTTTCTAGTTGCTGGGGAAGAGAGGAATGCATATCGTAGAGGTGAGGAATTTTCTTTTTTTTGGCCAGGGCCGTTCCCAACCAGGAAGCTTCCTCGTGGGAAAAAATCATCTGGTAGGTTTCTGATTTGAGGAGCCGACGGGCTTTGAAGAACAGCAAAAAATCAAGGAGGAATTTAGTGAGAGAGGGACCGACCTTGATTTTTTTTATAAAAAAAAGGGAGGGGATTCTGTGAATTTCCAAACCGTCGAAACTTTTATCCTCGCCCAGATGATAGGTCACGAGATCGACCTCATGGCCCAGGTCGGACAGGGCCTGAAGACGGAAATACACGCTGATCGGTGTTCCCCGAGGCTGAAAGAATGGTTCGGGGGCAAGCATCAGAATTTTCATGCTGGGCTCAAGAGATTTTCAGTCTTCCTCAGAATCGGCCTGGATGACATGGCGGATGAAATAGATCCTTTTTTCCGCTGATTCATGGTAAGCACGGACGACAATTTCGGCCAGCAGGCCGAGCGTGATGAACTGGATTCCGATGACTATGAGGAGAATGGCGAGGAGAAGCAGAGGGCGTCCGCTGATTCCCTGCATCTGGATGAGACGCACATAGGCCAGCCAGAGGAGCAGAATCCCTCCGATGGCTCCGCAGATAAGTCCAAAGAAGCCGAATATCTGAAGCGGGCGGGTGGAATAGCTCTGAAGAAATTTTACGGTCAGCAAATCCAGGATGACTCTGGGCGTCCGCGAAATATTGTACTTCGATTTTCCGTGGCGGCGCTGTCGGTGGTTTACCTTGACTTCGGAAATCGATACGCCCATATTGCTGGCGATAGCGGGTATGAATCGGTGCAATTCACCGTAAAGTTTTATCTGCTGAACGACCTCCCGACGGAAAGCTTTGAGCGTGCATCCATAATCGTGCAGCTTGACCTGCGTAATTTTTGATATGAACCAGTTAGCCATGATCGAGGGGAGCCGCCGGGAGAGGAATTTATCCTTCCGCTTCGCTCTCCAGCCGTTGACGATGTCGAAGCCTTCCTCGATTTTATCCAAGAGAAGACCGAAGTCCCGGGGGTCGTTTTGGAGGTCCGCATCTAAGGTGATGATGATGTTTCCCCGGGAATGGTCGAAGCCGGCCGATAAGGCGGCTGTCTGTCCGAAATTTTTGCGCAGCTGGATGATCCTGATCCTTGCATCTTTTTTCAAGAGCTGTTTGAGAATGGCAAGGGATTCATCCTGGCTGCCGTCATCCACAAAAATGATTTCAAAGGCCTTTTTCAGCTTCTGGCAAGCTTCGGATATTTCTGTATGAAGTTCGGTCAAATTTGACGCTTCGTTATAAACAGGAACGACAATAGAAAGATCGAGATGTTTTTCGCTGATCATCCCCGCCAATATACCATAAAAGGAACCTGGAAAAAAGAGTTGTCTCTATCCAGATGAAGCCCTCTGATTTCCGTGACAAATAAACATCGGGAGGCTGTTTCCTCAGCCCGCTGATTTTCCCCATCGAGTCCTGAGAGGGGGAATCGTTTTCAATTCCTGCCTGTAAACCTTGCTTTCTGCCAGCAAAGTTTGCTTTCATGCTCTCCCTTCCGGATCGCCGCCTCCCCTTCTCGGGTTTCATCCTGCGGCAAATGGGATAGACCCCTTTGGAACTTTCCCTTTTGATTTGTCGTCCAAATCCATCAAAATCCATTTATTCCTCGGCTCGTTCTCCTCTTCGAAGACTACGTCCGCTCGCCTTGAATAGCTTCCTAACCAACCTGGCTGACTCCCAAAAGGAGCATCGCGGAAATCAGGACGCTATCTTCCCTGATGACCTGAAATTGACAACCAGGGGGTAATGTTTTAGAATGGAACAACCTGTAATGTCAGAAAAAAAGATTTTGATTGTCGATTATGACAATAAAAACTTGGAGAGTATGGAAGAGCTGTTTTCCTCCTACAAACTGGAGGTCATCACGGCGACAGACGGGCAAATGGCCTATGAGAAATACAAATCAGAAAGCCCCCACCTTATTATCCTGGAAGCCATGCTGCCCAAGATCCACGGGTTTGATTTGACCCAGAAAATCCACAAGGAATCCAAAGGGCAGGTTCCGATTGTCATCGTGACAGGTCTGTACAAAGGCACCCAGTATAGAAATGAAGCCATCCGTTCTTTCGGAGCAGCGGATTATTTCGAGAAGCCTTTTGATAATGAAGATCTAGTCCGAACAGTGTTCAATCTGCTGCATGATGACGTGATCATTGAGGAGGAACTCCCTTCTCCTGATGAGGTCCTTGATCTTCTCAAAGAGGGGCATGACGATAAGGAGTCTTGAGAGAGGACTTGGCGATGGATGGCCTATGGACGAGATGTAACTACTGTCGGCGTATCATTTACCGACAGGATATTCTGGATAATCTATTCATCTGTCCCGAGTGCAATTTTCATTTCCGTCTGTCCGCCCTTGACCGGTTCAACATGCTTTTTGACCTGGGCCGGTATGAGCTTTTCGACCATGATATCTACCCCAATGACCCTCTCTCCTTTAAAGATTCGATCCCCTACGCCCTCCGGCTGGAAGAGAATAGAAAAAAGACCGGGCTTCCGGATGCACTGTTAAATGCTGTGGGCAGCATGGACGGCATCCGGGTGATCATCAGCGCCATGGAATTCGCCTTCATGGGAGGGAGCATGGGATCAGTCGTCGGAGAAAAAATAACCCGGGCCTTCGAGAAAGCATTGGAAGAGAATATCCCGGTCATCGTGATTTCCAGCTCTGGCGGTGCACGTATGCAGGAGGGCGTGCTGTCGCTGATGCAGCTGATGAAAACGAGTGCCGCTGTCGCCCGGATGGATGAGGCCGGCATACCTTACATTTCGGTCCTGACCGACCCCACTACAGGAGGGGTAACAGCCAGTTTCGCCATGCTGGGAGACATCAACATCGCCGAGCCTAATTCTCTAATCGGTTTTGCCGGTCCTCGGGTCATCGAACAAACCATAAAAGAAAAGCTTCCCAAGGGGTTCCAAAAATCGGAGTTTCTCCTCCAGCACGGCATGCTCGATGCTATTGTGGAGAGAAAAAACCTGCGTGCCTATCTCATTCGAGCCTTGCGTTTATTCCTCGATAGGCCTCACCAGCATGAATGATCAGGATTGTTCGAGGTATCTGGAAAAGATCCAGAACCTGGGGATCAAATTCGGTCTGGACAATGTGCGGGAGGTCCTATCGGCCTTCCAATCCCCCCATAGGAAATACCCATCTGTTTTAGTAGCTGGTTCCAACGGAAAGGGTTCAGTGTGCGCTTTTCTTACCTGTATCCTGACCCTTCATGGTTGGCGTATAGGGCTTTTCACTTCCCCTCATTTGGTTAAGGTGGAAGAGAGGCTTCGTATCGGGGACAGACCCATTCCCCGGCGGACATTCTGCCGGCTTCTCACCAGGTTAAAAGACAAAATCGATGAGCTTATCGAGAAGAAAAGGCTTTTGACTCCCCCCACCTATTTTGAGCATCTTTGCTGTTTGGCGCTGATTTATTTCGCCGAAGAGAATGTCGATATGGCTGTCCTGGAGGTCGGCATGGGGGGAAGGTTCGATGCCACCAATGTGGTTACCCCTTTAGTTTCGGTGATCACCACCATATCGGCCGAACATCAGAAATTCCTGGGGAGGACTCTGAGTCAAATAGCCCTCGAGAAGGCCGGAATCATCAAGCCCGGAATCCCTGTGGTTTGTGGAGTCATGAACCCCCAGGCCTATAAGACCATAAAGAGTCGGGCTGAAGAAATGAAGGCCCCATTTCTAGGTGTCTTTGACCGAAAAGGAGATTTCGCCACTAAAAAGACAGAGAAGGGGTTTGTTTTCCACTGGAAGAAGGAAGGAGAGTCTTATTCGTACCAGCCTTTCCTCCGTGGTGAACACCAAGGAAGAAATGCCGCCATTGCCATCGCCGCTTCCCGAATGATCGGCCAGAGCTGGCGAAGCCTGGAGAAGGAAAAAATCATCCAGGGAATCCAGACGACGCGCTGGGATGGCCGGCTGGAAGCTGTTTCCGAAAAGCCGCTGGTGCTCTTGGACGGGGCGCACAACGCGGAAGGGGCCCTGGCCTTGAGGAATTATATTCAGGGAGATGTCTCGGCTCCTCTGATTCTTGTTTATGCATCCATGCGGGATAAAAATATCGGAAGGATGGCGGATATCCTTTTTCCGTTGGCCGATAAGGTCGTTCTGACCCATTTCCCCTATTTTCGTGCGGCCCAGCCAGAGGAACTGAAGGATAAAGCGCACAAGTACAAGGACCGTATTCTTTGTGAGCCGAACGCTGGGCAGGCTTTGCGGCACGCATTGGAGATGTCCGGGCCAGAGGGTACGGTTCTGGTCACCGGTTCTCTTTTTTTGATCGGCGAGATCAAAAAAATATGGAAAATTCTTTGAAAAAACTTGACTTCCAGTAAATTTTCCAGCCTTTTTCCCGATTCGGCTGACAGGCTGTTATAAGCAGAATCCTACACCTTAATCCATGGAGGTGCCCAGTTCATGGATTTTCTGCTTTATTCCTGATTCCATCCTGGATGTATAGATCGTTCATCTAGAGTCTTTAGGCAGCGGAAGGAACCCGAGGAACGGCCGGAGGCTTGCTTTTTTATGCGAGTCATGTTAAATTTTTGCCTCATTTTATCTTCTGCCGGTATATCTGGATTATTCATAAACATGGTCATCCGGAGGCAGAACATAAAAGTTATAGAGAGGTGAATCCGGAAGTTTCTGGTCAATGGCCTTTGATTCTCATGCCAAGCAGGAATGATTCAGGTAGCGGTGAATCATTTTTGGTAGTCAAGCGTAAAGAAAATGCTTTCAGTTGATATAGGATTGATTGTCATATTCGTGATTGTCTGTATTCTGGTTGCTGTGCTCAATAAGGTGTATTTTAAGCCTATTGGCCGTATGGTGGGGAAGCGGGATTCGGAGATCCTATCGAACCAAAAAGCGGCCCAGGAGGCATTGGAAAAATACGAAAAAGACCTGGAAAGGATCGAAGGAGAACTGAAGTCGGCTAAGGCCGACGCCCGACAGATAAGGGAGAGGTTTGATCAAGAAGCAAAGAAAGAAAGGGAAAAAATAATCGCCGAGGTTTCCCGTGAGTGTCGCGCACAGGTAGAAGAGGCCAAGAAGGAATTGGAAGAAAAGGTCGAGAAGCTGAAAATGGAATTGGAGCCTCAAAGCCGCGAGTTGGCTGAAAAAATCGAGAAAAGGCTTTTGCACTGATGCCTCAGAAAAGAATCGCTTACCTTGTTCTGATGCTCATCCCCTTCTTGCTGTCCATGTCTTCAGCGGAGGAGTCTTCTGCCGCGAATTCCATGGATTTTATCGGCAAGGTCATCAATTTCCTGGTTCTGTTCGGCGGATTGGGCTATCTTCTAAAAAAGCCTCTGGGGAATTTCCTCCTTGGCAGGGCCCGCTCGCTCCAGAGTTCCATGAAGGAGGCCAAGGAATCACGGCAGAAGGCAGAAGAAGGGCTGAAGGAAGTCGAGTTGCGGCTGGAAATGCTGGATGAGGAGATCCAAGAGATTCGGCAGAAGGCCGAGGCCGAAGGTGCCGATATTCATAAAAACATCGTTCGGAAGACCGACGAGGATGTCGAATGGCTGAGGAATTTGACCCACCAGGAAATCGAAAGGCTCACTCAGGCCAGCATCCAGGAAATAAGGGAACATATGGCCAATCTGGCCACCGAATTGGCCCGAAAAAATATTTTAGCCCGTATGACCGAGGAAAACCAATCCTCCCTTATCGATAGATCCATCGAAAGGCTGGAAAAACTTTATGAAAAATCCGATACTGACAAGAAGATACGCGCAGGGTCTTATTAACTCCATCAAGGATAAAGAAGAATTCGAGTCCCTAAGCGGTGAACTAAGGGAGTTTTCTCGGTTTCTTTTGGAAGAAAAAGAGCTGATGGACACCATGACCAGCGCATTCCTGCCCACGGCAAAAAAAATGGAGATTGCCGCACAGGTTCTGGAAAAAATCTCTCTCCGAGATAAGAGCCGGCGGTTCATCCTTCTTTTGATCGAGAACAACCGGTTCCTCCTCCTGGGCGAGATACTCAAGCTTCTTCGTCCCTTCTGGAACGAGGCGCATGGAATCTCGACATTCGATGTCCGCTCTGCGATTCCTCTTCGCCAAACTCAAAAGCGAAAGCTGGAAGAGAAGCTCGCCAGGCTCGAAGGCCGGCCTGTTTCTTTAGCCTATACGATCGATCCCTCTTTGATCGGCGGGCTTTCTATTTGGAAGGGGAACATCGTCTATGACGTCTCACTTTTGGGGGACCTGGAGAGGCTTCGGCAAAAAATTTATGAAGGATAATTCATGGAAATAAAGGCTGACGAAATAAGCAAAATCATCCAGAAACAGATCGAGGGGTATGAGACAGAAGTCGACATCAAGGAAGTCGGAACCGTAACCTCGGTAGGAGATGGCATTGCCCGTATCTATGGACTGGACCAGGTGATGTACAACGAACTCCTCGAGTTTCCCAACGAGATTTATGGTCTGGCCCTTAACCTGGAGGAAGACAGCGTGGGATCGGTCCTTCTGGGAGAGAGCCATCTGGTCAAGGAAGGAGATCTGGTCAAACGTACTCATAGGATCATGCAGGTCCCTTCCGGGCCGGAATTGATAGGACGGGTAGTCAATCCTCTGGGAACCCCCCTGGATGGGAAAGGTCCGGTCAGGGCAGAAGACCATATGGTCATCGAGCGTCTAGCTCCTGGCGTGGTGGAACGGATTCCCGTAAAAAAACCTCTTCAAACCGGCATAAAGGCCATCGATGCCATGATCCCTATCGGCCGGGGGCAAAGAGAGCTGATCATCGGAGATCGACAGACCGGTAAAACGGCCATAGCCATCGACACCATCATAAACCAGAAGGGAAAGGATGTCGTCTGTATTTATGTGGCGATCGGGCAAAAGAATTCCACTATTGCCTACATAATAAAGGTCCTTGAGGATTATGGGGCTATGGATTATTCCATCGTTGTGGCCGCTTCGGCCTCGGATCCTTCTCCCCTTCAGTATCTTGCTCCATACAGTGGCTGTGCAATGGGGGAGTACTTCCGGGATAACGGAAAGCATGCCCTTCTCATCTATGATGATCTGTCCAAGCATGCCGCAGCCTATCGGGAAATCGCCCTTCTCTTGAGGCGTCCGCCAGGCCGGGAAGCCTATCCAGGCGATGTCTTCTATCTCCATTCCCGGCTTTTGGAACGGGCAGCCAAACTGAATGACGAAAAAGGAGGCGGTTCCTTGACCGCCTTGCCCATCATCGAGACCCAGGCCGGGGATGTCTCCGGCTACATTCCGACCAATGTGATCTCGATCACGGATGGCCAGATCTATCTGGAGCCGGAATTGTTCAATTCTGGTATCCGGCCTGCCATCAATGTGGGAATATCCGTGTCCCGGGTTGGAGGGAATGCCCAGATCAAAGCTATGAAACAGGTCGCCGGGCAGCTGCGACTCGACCTGGCCCAGTACCGTGAACTGGTCACCTTCGCCCAATTCGGGACCGAACTGGACAAAGCCAGCCAATCCCAGCTCGACCGGGGGATGAGGCTGACCGAAGTTCTTAAACAGGGGCAATATGAACCGCTCC
The DNA here is from genome assembly GCA_964400735.1 of uncultured Eubacteriales bacterium. GTDB lineage: Bacteria > Acidobacteriota > Aminicenantia > Aminicenantales > Aminicenantaceae > CAYNVQ01. The sequence continues at coordinate 140,104 of CAYNVQ010000003.1, forward strand.
CTGTGGAAAAACAGATCCTGGTCATCTACGCTGGTAACAGGGGCTTTTTGGATGAGTTCGCAATCGATAGGATCAAAGAATACGAGCGGAGATTGTATGAGTATTTCGAAACGGAGCACCCGGATATTTTGAAAAAGATTGCCGAGGAAGAAGAGATCAGTGCAGAACTGGACGAAGCGATCAGCGAAGCCATGACATCATTCAACAAGGCCTTTGGAGAGGAGTTCGAAGCCAAGGAGGAGAAGGAATAAAATGCCTGCCCTCATCGACTTGCGCCGAAGGATCAAGAGTGTCCGGAATACCCAGCAGATCACGCAGGCCATGAAGACGGTTTCCACGGCCAAGTTCAAAAAAGCTCAGCGCGCGATCCTTCAAGGGCGCCACTACTGGCACACTTTCCCCTCGCTTCTTCACCGTGCCCTTCTGTGGAGGGAGGATACCCCCCATCCTCTGATCGATGAGAGGGACGAACGAAAGGCCATCGTCGTAATTCTTGCTTCGGATAAGGGCCTTTGCGGTGCCTTCAACTCGAACCTGTTGGCCAGAGCAGCGGAATACTGTCAAGAAAAGGCAAAGACATGTGACCTTCGTCTTGTGCTGATTGGGAAAAAAGCCGTGATGTTTTTCAAAAGATTGACCTATACGGTGGAAAGATCTTATACGGAGAAAACCGAAAGTTTAACGTTGGCAGATTTAAGGGAACTTGCCCAATTCCTGATCCGGGAATATTCCCTGCTCCGTACAGATGCTGTCTATGTGTGGTACAATGAATTCCGGTCCATACTCGCTCCTCACATCACCCTTTACCAGCTTTTGCCCGTCGAGGTGCAAAAAAAGGAGAATGGGGAGGATAAAGGAACCGAACGGCCAGAAGAAATACCCTTCGGCCTGGTGCCGGATTGGGAACCAGAAGCCAGACCGTCCTTCGATCTTCTTCTTCCCCGGTATATCGAAAATGAGATCACCCATTTTTTCTTCGAATCCATCGCGGCTGAGCATGCGGCTCGCATGATGGCCATGGAGAATGCCACCCATAATGCAGAAGATCTGATCGAAGATCTGACCCTGGTGTCGAACAAAATCAGACAAGCCTCCATCACCAGAGAGCTTTTGGAAATCATGACGGCCGTGGATGCATTGGCGAAGAAATAGACGCACGGAGTGCGAAATGATAGAAGATAGCCAAAAACCAAAAACAAAGATAAAAAAAGCCGTATCTGGCGAGGTAGCCGATCGGACAAAGAAGAAGGAAAAAATCGGCCGTGTCGTCCAGGTCATAGGCCCTGTTGTGGATGTGGAATTCAAAGGAGAAGAACTTCCCGAGATTTATAACGCAATCCGCATCACCAGCGAAGGTTTCGATACGCCGACCCCCATCGATATCATCGCCGAAGCCGAGCAACACCTGGGCGAGGATAAGGTGCGGTGTGTGTCTATGCATCCCACCGATGGGTTGGCCCGGGGAATGAAGGCCTTCGACTTGGATAGCCCGATCCAAGTCCCGGTGGGAGAGGAGACATTGGGGCGGGTGATCAACGTAATCGGAGAGCCCGTCGATTATCTGGGCCTGATCAAAGCCAAAAAGAAATATCCCATCCACCGGCCCCCTCCACCTCTCGAGGATCAAAGCACCAAGCTGGAGATGTTCGAGACAGGGATCAAGGTCATCGACCTCATTCAGCCCTTTCTGAAAGGAGGCAAAATCGGGCTTTTCGGAGGTGCAGGGGTCGGTAAGACAGTCATCATCATGGAGCTTATCCATAACGTGGCCCAGAAGCACGGGGGTTATTCCGTTTTTGCCGGAGTCGGAGAGAGAACGAGGGAAGGCAATGATTTGTGGCTGGAGATGAAGGAGTCCGGAGTCATCGACAAGACGGCCTTGATCTACGGTCAAATGACCGAACCCCCCGGGGCCAGGTTGCGGGTAGGGCTATCCGCTTTATCTGTCGCCGAATATTTCCGGGACGAAATGAACCAGGACATCCTGCTTTTTATCGACAACATTTTCCGGTTCGTCCAGGCCGGCTCCGAGGTCTCTGCTCTGTTGGGCCGGATGCCCTCGGCGGTGGGCTACCAGCCGAACCTGGCGACAGAGCTGGGAGAGCTGGAAGAACGTATCACCTCCACCAACAAAGGATCCATAACTTCCGTTCAAGCCATCTATGTTCCGGCAGACGATTTCACCGATCCAGCGCCGGCCACGACTTTTTCCCACCTGGATGCGACCACCAACCTTTCGAGGGCCCTCACCGAGATCGGCATTTACCCGGCCGTGGACCCATTGAGCTCCTTTTCGCGCATCCTGGATCCCAGGGTCATCGGGGAGGATCACTACCATGTCGCCCGAGAGGTCAAAGAGATCCTCCAGCGCCATAAGGACCTTCAGGACATCATCACCATCCTGGGCATGGAGGAGCTGTCGGAGGAGGATAAGCTTATCGTGGCCCGGGCACGGAAGATCCAGCGTTTCCTTTCCCAGCCTTTCCATGTGGCCCAGGAATTTACCGGGAGAGAAGGGAAGTATGTGGCGATCGCCCAGACCGTACAGGGCTTCAAGGAGATCGTCGAAGGGAAACATGACGATAAGCCGGAACAGGCTTTTTATATGGCAGGCGGGATCGATGAGGTGCTCGAAAGGGCCGAAAAACTGAAGTCAGCATGAACCAAGACTTGCCGAAATCCATTAAGCTCACGGTGATCAGCCCCTCCAAACTTCTGGTGGATGAGGATGTAGAGGAGGTCTCTCTTCCCAGTCTCGAGGGTTATCTGGGGATCTTTCCCGGTCACAGGCCCTTATTTGTGGCTCTGGGCCAGGGGACCTTGACCTTCAAAGGCGCCTCCCGGGAGGGGGAGATAACGGTTCAGAGAGGCTATGCCGAAGTCCTTTCGGACCGAGTGCTTGTTTTCGTCGAAGAGGGGGAAGATGAAACTGCCCGATCCTCAGAAGGGCAAGGATGAAACGCTGGATTCCTTCTATCATGGCCGCATCCTGGTCCTGCAGAAAAGAAGAGGGTTCCGATTTGCCGTGGATGCGCCTCTTCTGGCGGATTTCATCCGCACGGAAGATTCGGACATCTGCCTGGAGCTCGGCACAGGCTGCGGGATCATTTCCCTGCTGCTGAGCATCAAACCGTTCGACTCTATCACAGCGGTCGAAATCCAGGAAAGCCTGGCCGACCTGGCCCGGCGGAACGTCCGGCTCAATCATTTGGAAGATCGAATCCGGGTTGTCCACATGGATTTCAGAAATTTTCATCCGGGGCGCACGTTCGATGTGGTCTTTTCCAACCCTCCTTATATCAGGGCCGAGGTTGGGCATTTAAGCCAGTTTTTGGAAAAATCTATTGCGAAACACGAGCTGAAATGTGATATCCTGGGGATAATGCAGAAAACGGCGGAAGTTCTGAAAAGAGAGGGAAGGGCCTATTTTGTCTACGCGGCTAGAAGGAAGGAGGAATTTATCGAGGCCGTCCGAGAGAACGGGATGAAGGTAAGAACGTTAAGGTTCGTGGTTCCCAGAAGAGAGACCCATCCCAATTTTTTGCTTGCCGAGCTGGATTTTACATCCTCTTCGGAGAATATTTTGCCTCCGCTGGTGCTTCATGACCAGAAGGGGGGCTACACCTCCGAAGCTCGGGAAATATTTGCCGGGAGATCCCATGTTCCGTCTTCTTAAGAACCTGAAAGGCTTATACAAATACAGGGTCCTCATCCAGAACCTGGTGAGCCGCGAGCTCAAGGCCCGCTACCGCGGAACTGTCTTGGGTTTTCTCTGGTCTTTTTTCAATCCCCTCCTTCTGATGATCGTCTATACCCTCGTTTTCGGGTTCATCATCCGGTCGCGGGCCAACTTCCAAAACCCATTTTTATATGCCCTCTTTCTCTTCTGCGGTGTCCTGCCTTGGACCTGGTTTTCCTCCTCCTCGCTGGAGTCAGCGAATGTGCTGATGATCCAGGGGAATCTGATCAAAAAAATCCTTTTCCCGGCGGAAATTCTTCCCATAGTCGTGGTGACCTCCAACTTCGTCCATTTCGTCTTCGGTCTTCCGATCCTGTTCATCTTTGCCCTGATCATGCTCAAAAAATTCACCGTCTATATCCTCTTTCTTCCCCTGGTCATGCTGGTGCAGTTCGTTTTTTCCCTGGGATTTGCTTTTCTGGTCTCTTCGCTCACCGTTCATTTCCGCGATATCAAGGATATCCTGGCCAACCTTCTGACCTTTTGGTTTTTCGCCTCCCCCATCATCTATCCCATGTCGTTCGAGGCCATCGAGAAACATGTCTGGCTTCGCGCCATGCTGAACCTCAATCCCATGACCCACATCATGCAGGGCTACCAGAACTGTGTGTTTTTCGGGGAGATGATCCGTTGGAAGAAGCTGGGTGTAACCCTGGTTGTTTCTTTGGCCCTCGTTTTTATAGGCTATTATATCTTCGACCGGCTGCGAGATTCTTTTCCCGAGGAGGTTTGAGTGGTTGCCATCGATGTGGAAAATGTCACCCGGGTCTACCAGAAATATTCCGCCCGGCACAGATTCAAAACCTTCAAAAGTGCGTTGGTGAAGGGAGACCTTTTCAGGTCCCTTCGGCCGGACGAGATCGTTACCGCCCTCAATAACGTAGATTTCAAGGTGGAGGAGGGCACGACCTTCGGGGTCATCGGAGAGAACGGTTCGGGCAAAAGCACCCTTCTCAAGGTCATCACCGGGATTACCAAACCCACCTCAGGGAAGGTTGAGGTCCGGGGCAAGGTTTCGGCCCTGATCGAGCTAGGCGCCGGCTTCCATCCGGAAATCACCGGGCGGGAAAATGTCTTTATCAACGGCATTATGCTGGGGCTCTCCAAAAAAGAGATCGCCCGAAAGTTCGACGAAATCGTAAGCTTCGCCCAACTGGAGCAATTCATCGACGCACCGGTCAAGACCTATTCCTCGGGCATGTACATGAGGCTGGGGTTCTCGATCGCCATCAACGTCAATCCCGATATTCTTCTGGTTGACGAAGTGCTGGCCGTAGGAGATGCCGCCTTTGTCCCCAAATGCTTGGACCGGATCGATGACTTTCGCCGGCGTAAAAAGACCATCCTATTCGTCAGCCACGACCTGGCCACTGTGGAGAAGATCTGCGACCGGGTGCTCTGGCTCAAGGAAGGGAAAATGCAGATGATCGCCGAACCCAAGCGGGCCATCGATGCCTATCTTCAGGATGTCGCCGAGATGCAGGAGGAGGATTTCGAGAGCCGTAAGAAAGCACGCGAGAAAGAGAGGGGTGAAGAAGAAAAGGAGAAAGAGGAGGAGGAGGAAGAAAGACGGGAAGGCCGATGGGGAAAGCGGGAGATCGAAATTGCCAAGGTCCGGTTAACTACGCTCGAGGGGAAGGAAAAGCATGTGTATTCTCCCGATGAAGGGATGCTGATAGAGATGGAAGTAGCGGCCAAATCCAGGATCGAGGACTTCGTTTTCGGCATCGGAATTTTCAATTCCCAGGGACTTTGCTGCTATGGGACCAACACGCACAGCGAGGATTTCGAGCCTCTATCCATTGAGGGAAGGGGAAAGGTCGTCTGCCGGCTCGAAAAATTGAACCTTATAAACGGCACCTATTATCTGGATGTGGCTACCCATAAAAAAGACGGGTACCCGTACGATTACCACCGGAACCTGTACACCTTCATGATTTCTTCCCTCACCAAAGATGTGGGTGTATTCCGGCCTGAACACAGCTGGTCCTTTTCTTCAGGTATCCGGATAAAACCTTCCCGGCCCAGGAATTCTTCCTGAAATCCGATGGATGAAAAAATTCACATGCTGAGGAGCTTGGTTGAAAAAAGGGCGGTTCTCCGACGGGAAAAGAGAACCGTCGTCTTCACCAACGGATGCTTCGACCTGATCCACAGCGGGCATATCCACCTGTTCGAGGAAGCCAAAAAGCAGGGCGATGTTTTGATGGTGGCCGTTAACGATGACGATTCGGTGAAAAAGATCAAAGGGCCATCGAGACCGGTTTTTCCCCTGGCTGAAAGGATGGAGATTCTGGGGGCCATCAGGTATATCGATTATCTGCTGCCTTTTGTGGAAGAGACTCCCCTGCGCGTGATATCGGCCCTTGTCCCCGATGTTCTGGTCAAAGGCGGAGACTGGAAAATAGAGGATGTCGTCGGCCGTCAAGAGGTGGAAGGTGCCGGAGGCAGGGTTCTCCTCGTCCCCTTCATCGAGGCGCAATCCACATCTCGGCTCCTTTCCAGGATCCTTCGGGCTTACCGTGGAGAGGAATAAAAAAAAGGCTCTTCCTTTCTAAAGCCGCCTTTCCGGAATTCGAAAGGAAGAGCCTGGGCAGATCTCCCTGCTGAGAAACCGAGCAGTTTTATATCATGCTCAGGATCGAGCTAGGCACCCTTCGGAACAATGGGCGATTCTGGGAACCGAAAATCTCTTCATTGAAGTCTCCTTTCGGGATGCAAATAAACCTTACTTAATATATATAAGCTATAGGAAAATGTCAAGAGGCCGTCGCACCCAAAAATTTCCCTAATATGGGAGGTACGGGTTTTGTCGTAGCCTGTTTATTCAGGCGTGCGAAGATGCCGAATGATCGGCGGGGCATCAAGGTCAGCGATTCTCTCTGGTGTTATGATAGGCCCGCACTTTTTTGCTGAACCACGACCAAAGTTTCTGATGAAAGGCCAGACTCGGGGGATTGGCTTTCAGGATGGAAAAAAGGCTGATTTCCTCCTTATCATCCGGTGCCAGCTTGGATTTTCTCGTCTCATCCCATAGGGAAGAGGCTTCGGGGTGGAACTGTACGCCCAGGACATGAGGATAGATTTCGTGCTCGATGGCTTCGGGGACCTTTCCGTCCATTGAGGTAGCAATGACCTTGAATCCCTTTCCGAGTTTCTCGATGGCCTGGTGATGGGAGCTGTAGACGTACGGTTGATCCTTGGAAGAAAAGCCCCATTCTTGAATGAATTTTCCTTTTTCCAGCAGCCTGATCCGGTGCAAGTTGGAGGAGCGAAGTCCTCTAGGATGGAGTTTGGCATAGGGATTGTCGTGCCAGTTGTCTGGACCGAGGTCTAGAATATCTTCAACGGTTCGTTTGTTATAGATCTCCGACGGGATATCCTGAAAAAGAGTTCCTCCTGTGCCGACATTCAAGCTTTGGAGGCCGAGACAAAAGGCCAGGACAGGGAATTCGGGATGGGTTTCGAGAAAGGGAGTGAAATTTTTCTCCCCCCATCCTCCAAGAAGGTGGAAGACAGACGTGATATCCAGATAACTCCGGTAAGGGGAGTCGATGATGGTCAGAAGGCTGGTCTTTTCTCCGTAGACCGAAGGAGGAATGTCTGCCCCGCCGAAGAGAATAATACCATCTGAAGAGGAAAAGATTTTTTTCAACTCTTCACTCAGCGTATTTTCTTGGAAAAGTTTCTTCGGATCGAGCTCTCCTTTCAGCTCGTGAAATCGTATCCAATCGAGCTGATTTTTCTGGACATAAGTCATGGCCGCCCCGTAATCTCTGCCCAGGTTGTCGCTTGCGAGCTGTTTCTCATGGAAGAGGCCGACCATTATAAATTTTTCTCCGGGGATAAGTCCCCGCTTTCTGAGTTCTAAAAGGGAGCGGATGCTTGCCATCGAAGGATGAAGGAAGATGACCCGGGTCTCGTCCGATTGAGAAGGAGCCTTATCGAAGTAACGCAAGTCCTCTTGCCAGCAGAAAAGTCCGATACTGGTGGCGAAGAAGAGCAAGATGAATGAAGCGAGAACGATTGATTTATTCTTCATATCCGTGCCTCCGGGCTGAAGCCTTTTTTTTCTCAATTATAGTGTTTCGGTCGCTTCATTGGCAACTATCTTATGATAACGGTAAGCTTTTCTAAAACCGTGAGAACATATTAGTCACATACAGAACAGAGCATTAGGAAGGGATTGAGCGACATCGGAGGATTAATATGGGGAATCGTTTCTCTAAAGCGCGGTTGGTCACCGTGAACCTTTCCCTCCTGATTTTCGTCTATATTGGGTGAAGAGAGCGGATGAAGATGGAGGTTTGGTCTTTTCTGCTAGATGAGGTTCGAGATGAAAAAGAGCAAAGCAATGATTTGCCCGGTTTTTATGCTGGGATTTATCTTTTTAGCACAGGCCGTCTACTCCTTGACGGATGAGCCGGTCGTCATCCCGAAATTGACCGCTGAGCCGAAAATCGATGGCTTCCTGGACAATCCCATTTGGGAAGAACAGGCACTGAAAATCGAGGATTTCCTGCAGTTCACTCCTAAAGAAAAAGGAGAACCGACCCAGAAGACAGTGGCTTATTTGGGATATGATCAGCGAAACCTGTATGTGGCCTTCCGCTGTTTCGATAGCGAGCCGAAAAAAATAAGGGCTTCCATCACCAACCGCGACAATATTATAGATGACGATTGGGTGGCCGTTTTTTTGGACACCTTCGGCGAGAAGCGCCGGGCATATTCTTTTATCCTGAATCCCCTGGGTGTGCAGATGGATGCCATCCGGACCGAGGAAGGCGGGAACGACAGGATGGATGAGAGCTGGGATACGGTTTTTCATTCGGAGGGAAAGATTGATGATCAGGGATACACCGTCGAGATGGCCATCCCTTTTAAAAGCCTGCGGTTCCCCGATAAGGAAGAGAAGGTCTGGAATGTTTTCCTGGGCAGGAATATCGCCCGTACGGGAGAGATCACATCATGGCCTGCTCTCTCCTTGAGCATCCCGGGATTGATCTGCCAGAGCCAGCCTGTCGTCGTGAAAGGAAAGGTCGAAAAGGGGAAAAATTTCGAGATCATGCCCATTTTTACGTCCCTCAAATCCAGCGAGAAAAAAATCGATGCCCAGCCAGGAGCGAATTTCAAATGGGGAATAAGCTCGGACCTAACCCTGGATCTGACCCTCAACCCCGATTTCAGCCACATCGAAGCCGATGCTCCTCAGATAGATGTCAATCAAAGGTATGCGCTTTACTACTCGGAGAAGCGACCCTTTTTCCTGGAAGGGATGGAAATTTTCCAGTATCCCAGCGACGGACTGAACATCATCTACACCCGGAGGATCATCGATCCGGCCGCAGGGGCAAAACTCACAGGTAAAGTGGGAAGTTTCACCTATGGGCTGCTTTCGGCCCTGGACACCAATCCCACAGAAAACCTTTGGCAGGTGAGCAACGGTTCTGGAAGCAGAGATCATAATGCTCTATTCAACATCTTCCGGATGAAAGCGGATGTTTTCAAGGAAAGCTATATCGGGTTTTCGTTGACGGATAAAGAGATCGACGGCTCTTATAACAGAGTTGTCGGTATCGACGGACAGCTGAAATTCGACAATAAATTTTTTATCACCTTTCAGGCCGCCGGGTCCAAATCGAAGTTCGAGGATAAAGAAACAGATTTCGTCCCCGCTCTTTACGCTCAATTCAACTACTTTTCCAAGTACGTGGGTGCAGGAGCCTGGTGGGAGTCCCTCCATCCGGACTTTGAAGCTTCCTCGGGCTTCGTCAACCGGGTGGATTACCGAAGCTACGGTGTCTTTTCTTTTTTCAGCGTCTATCCTCAGAAGCGGTACCTGAATCAAATGAACCTGAGTCTCAGCGCCGGAATCAGGGATTCCTATTTTGAGGACATCGTTCAGGATAAGTGGTTCAGGGCCAATCTTCAGTTCAGGTTCACCGAGTTCAACCAGATGTATGTGACCTACAGGAGCGAGATGGAACACTATGGGGAAGTGGATTTCAATAAAAACTCCTTCTCCATCGAAGGCCAAAACAACCTCATCAAATGGATGCCCTTCGGATTGTTCTTCCAAATGGGCAGCAGCATCTATTACGATCCAGAGGATCCGTTCCTCGGATGGACCAATATTTACGGGATTTTTTTCGAATTGAAACCCAATAAAAGGCTCCGTCTAGGAATGGAATTCACCAAGCAGACCTTCTGGGAAAAAAGAGGAGGAGACCTGGTCTTCGATTTCAATGTGGTCAGAACACGCACCACCTATCAGCTTTCCAGAGCGCTTTCCATCCGGGTTATCGTCGACTATAACCACTTTTATAGAGAAATCTACGGGAGCTTCCTAGTCAGCTATGTCTTGAGGCCAGGTACCGTGTTTTTTCTGGGAGTGGACAACAATTTACTTCGTGACGAGTTTGGAAGATATGGCCAGACTGATACCAGTGTCTTTCTAAAATTCTCATACTGGTGGCGGCTGTGAATTACAGGTAGGCCAACTCGAACTTGCCCGTGCTGTAGATGGTGATCTTAACTGTGTGCCCCTCCATTCTGCAGGTAAAAATTTCGCGGTTCTCACCGGTTTTTTTGTCCTGAGCCCTTTTTCTATCTAAAATCTCTGTGATCTTGAATTCCCGATTGCCTATAACCACTGCCCGTGGTGCTTCTCTCCCCTTATAGCCTTCATAAAATTTAAGCTCGAAGCTGCCGCCCTCTAAAGATTTTTTCTTCATTTTTCTGACCGAGATTCTATTCTACACCATTTTCACATTCGCAAAAATTGATTATTTAGATCCTGATAACGAACGCCTCATCCTGTATAATAGTAAACTTATGAGTCTTGATTTTCTCAGGGACGACGAAAACTTCAAAAAACTCTTCAAAGCTTTACTCGCCGGAAAAAAAGAACTGAGTGTATCGGGACTCATCCCTGCGGCCAAACCCTATTTCCTCTCCCTCCTCGCCCGGGAATGTGAAAAACCCCTCGTCTTTATCCGCTCCCTCACCTCTTCCCTTTCCTCTTTTTACGAGGAGTGCCGGTTTTTTCTCTCCCAATCGAAAAATCAGGCGAATCCTGCGATCCTCCCCTCTTTATCGGATAACCCTTACCAGGAACTTCCGCCATCCCTCGAGACGGTTGCGGCCCGTATGCTTTTCTTCCACCGGGTTATCCAATCTCCTCCTCATCTGCTCATCACCAATCCGCCCGGTCTGCTCCGTCCTATCCCTTATCCTCAGGACCTATCCAGGCTCTTTCTTGAACTTAGACCGGGTGATATGTGCGGCCGGGATCAACTCATCCAGAGACTTGCCGAATACGGTTATGCCCGGGAAGACCTGGTGAATTCTCATGGGGAGTATGCCTGGCGGGGGGGTATCGTGGATGTGTTCTCTCCCTGGGAGGAATATCCTGTACGCATCGAATTCAGCGGTGATGAGATAGCCACGCTGCGCGAATTTCAGCCGGCTACGCAACGGTCTCATAAAAAGGTCGACTTTTTTCTTCTCCCCAGTTTGATCGAAGCTTCTCGGTCCCGCTCTTTTCCCTGTCTTCCCCTGCTCCGCCCCGGCCGTTTTGTCTCCCTCGATTTTTTTTATGCGGACGCTTTCTACCTCATTGATGACGCCGAGGAGACAGAGAGGGAATGGGAAGAAACATTTGAGGATTATCAACATCAATTTGATCTCCTTCGATCGGAAAAAAGGGTTTCCATGGCTCCCGAAAAAATCTTTCCTCCCCAACTATGGCATAGGATTATGCGGGAGGCCGTGCGTCTGAGGGAGTTTGAGTCTGGGGGGGAGAAAAATTATCATTTTTCCTTTCAATCGGTTCCCCGGTTTTCCAATAAGATCCCATTCTTTCTGGAATACATAAGAAAAATGCAGGAAGAGAGAGAGCGCTGCTTCATCTATTTTTCCCATGAGGGTGTTCGAAAAAAATTATCCATCCTTCTCTCTCAAAATAAGATTTCTCATATGGCGTCTTTTTCTGCTTCGGATTCTCCAGAAGATGAGTCGGTCATGCTCCTTCTGGGCAACCTCGAGCGTGGCTTTCGCTATCCTCCAGAAAGGATTACCTTTTTCTCTGAAAAGGACATATTCACGGAGGAGAGGGTCCTTGTCAGCCGGCCCCGAGTTCGCCCTTTCGTTTCGGATTTTCGGGATTTGAGAGTCGATGACTATGTGGTTCACAACGATTATGGCATCGGGATTTTTAAAGGTTTGGTGAGGCTGGAGATAGATACGAAGGAGCAGGAATTCATCCAGATAAACTACCGTGAAGGAGACAAGCTCTATGTTCCGGCTGAAGATTTGAATCTTGTCCAGAAATACACCCATATGGAAACAGTAGAGCCTATCCTGAATAAATTGGGCACCTTGACTTGGGAGAAGACGAAGGAACGGACCAAAAAGGCCATAGAGAAAATGGCCAAACAGCTCCTTCGTCTTTATGCCCAAAGAAAAGCGGCGAAGGGATTCGCTTACAGTCCGGCCGGTGAGTGGCAGTCCGAGTTCGAGCAGACCTTTGAATACGATGAAACGGAGGACCAACTTCAAGCCATCCAAGAGATTTACAGAGACATGGAATCCCCTTCTCCAATGGACCGGCTCCTGTGCGGAGACGTGGGGTATGGCAAGACCGAGGTGGCCATGCGGGCTTCCTTCAAAGCGGTGATGGATGGAAAACAGGTAGCCGTACTCTGTCCTACGACGGTTCTGGCCAGCCAGCATCTGAACACCTTCCGGAATCGAATGGTTCTTTTTCCGGTGCGGGTGGAAAGTCTCACCAGACTCCAGACCAAAGCACAGCAGAAAAAAATTTTGGAAGATCTGAAAAAAGGATTTGTGGATATCGTCATCGGCACCCATAGGCTTCTTTCTGAGGATGTGGCATTTCGTGATCTGGGCCTTTTGATTGTGGATGAGGAACAGAGATTCGGGGTGGCTCACAAGGAAAAGATCAAACAGATGAAATCCAACATCGATGTCCTGACCATGACAGCAACGCCGATTCCACGCACTCTGAACCTTTCCCTTTCCGGATTGAGGGACATCAGCCTGATTGAGACTCCCCCCAAGGACAGGCTGGCCATCCATACGGTCGTTACTCCCTTCAGCCATAAGCTGATTGCTTCGGCCATCCACAAGGAGTTGGCGCGGGGAGGGCAGGTGTATTTTATCCATAATCGGGTGGAGGATATAGATGGAATAGCACGGAAGGTCGAAGAATGGGTCAAAGGGACAAAGGTGGCGGTGGTTCATGGCAAGATGTCCGGACTCGCTCTCGAGAAGAGAATGATCGATTTTATCTCCCAAAAATACAACGTCCTGGTTTCGACAACGATCATCGAGAACGGCATCGACATTCCTCTGGTCAATACTCTGATCGTGAACAGGGCGGACCGGTTTGGCCTCGCCCAGTTGTATCAGCTGAGGGGAAGGGTGGGTCGATCCTCGCGTCAAGCCGTCGCCTTTTTTTTGACTCCTCCCTTTATGGAGCTCACCCGGCTGTCAAAAGAAAGGTTGAAGGCTCTTCAGGAATTCTCTGAATTGGGATCGGGCTTCCGTTTGGCTGCCAAAGACCTTGAAATCAGGGGGGGCGGAAATTTTTTGGGTTCGCAGCAGCATGGATACATGGAAGCCGTCGGATTCGATTATTATATGCAAATTTTGGATCAGACAGTGAAAGAACTAAAAGGAGAGCTTCCGGAGAGGGTGAAGAGCGAGATCAACATGAAGGTGGACATCCGTGTCCCCGAGGACTTCCTTCCTCAGACAAATTTACGGCTGAATCTGTACAAACGGGTATCGTCGGTTGAGCGGATCGAAGACTTCGAAGCGATAGGGAAGGAAATCGAAGACAGGTTTGGAGCTCTCCCCCTTGGAGTCCAGAATCTGTTGCGCTACGGCCTGATAAAATTTCTGGCCCAAAAAAGCCGGACCAAGACCATTGATCGCATCGGACAAAAGCTCGTTCTTCAGTTTCTCCCGACAACGGAAATCGATTTATCGCGCATGAAGGCTGTTCTAGATAAATATAAAGGCTCTGTAACACCTCAGGGAATGATGAACTTTACTCTTATCTCCGGAGATGAGGCGGAAATGCTGGATGAAACGATATCCATCTTGAAGGAGTTATCGGGTATGTAATATAATGATTTGAATCTAAAAAAGATGTGGCGTAAATTTTTGTTTTTTGCCTGTTTCGTTCTGTTGCTGGTCAACTGTGAACGCAACAGCTCTGCCCGGCATTCTTCTCAGATGCGGGACACACAGCAAGATAAACAGAATTATATCATTCTTCGCGTTCAAGATTCCTTTTACTTTAATTCGGACTTTGAACGGTATCTCGAGCTCACTGTGGGGGCGGATATCGAGGACCTCTCGGACGTCTCTTTGAGCCGGTTGGCCGATGGCTTCGTAGAAGAGAAAATTCTGCTGGAGGCAGCCCGAAATCAGGGGATGAACTTGACCCTGGAGGAAAAAAAAGAGTATTTGGCTAAACATGTCAACCAACCTATGGCGGAGGAGAATAAAAGGACCTTGGATGAGGAAGAGATCAATCTGCTGTTCGACCAGCTTTTAGTGGAAAAATTCACCCTTGCTTCGATTAAAGAAATAAGGGTGGAAGAGGAAGAAATCCAGAAATATTATCTCGAACAGAAAAGGGAATTTTTGCTTCCCGAAAGGGTCAAGGTGAGCCAAATATTGCTTTCCAGCGAAGACATGGCGGTGGGAATCTTGGAACGTGTTAAAAATTCCGGCCCGGAGGATTTTAAGAGAATCGCCAGGACAGAGTCGATCGGTGTGGAGGCAGCTAAAGGAGGCGAGATGGGAGTGTTCGAGATGGGGCAACTCCCTCAGGAAATGGAGAAGGTCATCTTTTCTCTCCAAGAAGGTGAAGTGAGCCCTGTGCTGGAATCTTCCTATGGGTTTCACATCTTCCGGCTGGACGCCAGGCTCGAGCCTGAATTGATACCCGAAGAAGAGGCAAGAGCCTCGATTGAAACCAAGATTCTCAGCCAAAAAATCAAAGATCAAATATCCCGAGAAATCCAGGAATTGAAGGACTCCCTCCAGTGGAATTTCTACCCGCAAAACCTGTATTTTTCGTATCAGAGGATTCAAGATGAATAAAAAGTACAAGCTGATGGCCGTATGGATCATCCTGCTCGGTGCAGGATTCATTGCTGGGCAGGAAGTGGTGGATGCCATCGTGGCTATCGTGAACGATGACATCATCACCCTTTCCGATTATAGAGCCGAGCATGACATGATGTATGAGCTCCTTCGCTCTCAACTTCAGGGAGAGGAGTTCACCAAACAGTATGAAGCACGGAAGGAAGGGCTGTTGGACAGCATGATAACGGAGAGGCTCCTTCTTCAAGAGGCCCAAAAAAAGGACATCAATGTCGATGAGCAGCTGAGGATGTTCATCGACAGCATCAAGACTCAATACAGCATCGGATCGGATGATGAACTCAGGCGGGCATTGGCCCAACAAGGCATGGACTTTGAGGCCTGGAAGAGCCAGCAGGAGAGGGTCTTATTGCAGCAGACGGTGATTTATAGTGAAGTTGGGCGGACCATCGCGGTCGATGAGACAGATGTTATCAACTACTACAATCTACATCCTGAGGAGTTTACAGATCCTGAGGAATACAAATTAAGGGGCATCATTCTCCTTTCAGAAGAAAACAGCGAGGAAGAAATCCAGAGAAAAAAAACGGAGATTGACGAAAAGCTGGCTGCGGGAGAGGACCTCTCTGTCCTGGCCGGAGAATATTCTGACGGACCTCAAAGAGAATCTCAAGGCGATATGGGAACTTTCCAGAAGGGACAGCTCGCGGAAAACCTGCAGCAGGCCGTGGAGAATTTGGACGAAGGCAGCCTGACCCACTGGATACAAATGCCCAATGGTTGGTATTTGATAAAGCTTGAAGAAAAAAAGGAGAGCCGACTCAGACTGTTTGAAGAAGTCAAAAAAGAGATCGAAGACAAACTCTTCAATCAAGAGCAGCAGGCCAAGGTCGAAGAGTATATCAAAGACCTCAAAAGCAGAAGCTATATCAAAATTTTGATTCCAGATCCCCTCAAATACCGTCCGCCGATTTCCTGATTTCCGAGGCCATCGGTTCATAGGCGGCATTTTTTTGTCCTTCGGGGTTTTTTATCTGGTCCGTCAAAGGGGCAAAGGAGCGGCTGAATTTCGCAAGGAAGAAAAATAGGAGGGGAAGAAACCTAAAAAATGAACCCGTTAGATAGAGGAGACGGGGTTCACAAGAAGCAGCAGCGATTCAGGGGATCATGACAGCTGCTGCAAAGGCTGTGGCCCAGAAACCTTTCTTTCCCCTGGCGATCTGGCAGATGTGCCGGGTTCTTACTTCCAGTCCGTTCCCTATTTCGAAAAGATTCTTTTTTTCGTTCCAGATTTGGGCGATATCGAAATCTTTCCCCAATGTGGTGGCCAGCATTTCGGCCGCCAAATCTTCCGCATATTCGCCAGCCTCCTCTTGATCTTGCCCGAAGGCATGATGCTCGGATAGATAGCCATAATGGCGGGGATCATTGGGGATGGCTAACCCGATAGAAGCGGAGATGAGGCGGTGTGGTTCGTTCGTCGAGTTTTCGCTCATCACGAGGAAAACGATCTGGCCCGGCTGAATAAGTCTAATCCCTTCTTTTTTTGAAACGAGCTGGCAATGGGGCGGAAAGATGCTGGATATCTTGACCAGGTTAAAGGGGGCGATGCCCGCCTCTCTCAAAGCTTGCTCAAGGCTGGCCAGTTTTTCCTTATGCTGTCCTTTTCCCTTGGTCAGAAACATCCGGGTGGGAGTGAAGCCGTTCATGACCGTCTCTATTTTTTTTCTTCGGGTTCCTTTTTTATGGGTTCCTTGTAGGGTTCCGGTTCTTTGAAGTCGATCGTTTTTGATACTTCCCATTCTCCCACCGGTATATACTGGGAGCCTTGTGATTTGGCAAAGAGCTTGACGTCGATCACCTTGGTGTGCCAGTAAGGGCTGTTCTTGAAGTGTTCCAAATTAGTTCCTTCGATTCCAAACGTGCTTTTTATGAGGACGGGATCGCTGGTTTCTCCCGGCATCAGGGGGTCTCCACTGATAGCCTGGATGAATCCGTCTCCAAGGTTAGAGACATCACCCCGGACCATGAAATTTGCGGTAAAATACAAGTATTTCAAAGGTTGATCAGAAATATTTTCGATTTTGAATGATATGGCAGGAACCAGCACCAATTTGGGGGGCCAGGATTGGTAGGCTTTTTCTACCCACTTCGTCTCGACATCTATGAGTTCAAACGATCCTTCAAGCTCTTCATGGGAAATTGTTTTCCAGAGGCCTGTAAAATGAGCGACGAGGGCGACAATGATTCCCAGAACGATGATAGCCAGAATAACCGACCAATTTTTCATGGATTTCCTCCTCTATATCAACACCTACTATAATAAAAGCGCGGGATTTTGGCAAATATAAAAAGGGCGATAACAGCCACTCGGCACCTGTGGCGGTTCGCGATGAAA
Source organism: uncultured Eubacteriales bacterium (assembly GCA_964400735.1). Lineage (GTDB taxonomy): Bacteria > Acidobacteriota > Aminicenantia > Aminicenantales > Aminicenantaceae > CAYNVQ01. The sequence goes on from CAYNVQ010000003.1 coordinate 157,383, forward strand.
ATTAGGCCAGGAACTTGTATGACTTCGAACCGGGTGAGTTTTCAATTCTGGATTCGCGGCTAGGCTAATCAGCGAACGAGCTCTGAAACGAAAACGGGCTTCACATCGTAGATTTCAGCAAACCTGAAATAGTTTTTGAGGACTTTCATGGTATTGGGAAGAGGATGACATATCCCCACGGCCTCGCCTCTCTGTTGAGCCAGCGTGAATAATTCAAGGAGTTTTTCTCTGATGTAGTCTTCATCCGTCTCGGTGTCTAGAAAAACGTTTCGTTGGGCTGCGGGTATATTAAGCCGGCGAGCAATATCGTAGGCGACGGTTTTTCCGGTAGTCCGGCTGTCGACGAAAAAGAGATTTTTATCCTTCAGTCTTTCAAGGATGGTTTGCATGATTAGCTCATTAGGTGTGACAGCCGATCCCATATGATTATTCACTCCAGAAATGTAAGGGATTTGGTTAAGATCCTCCTCCACGACAGCGATGATCTCCTGTTCGCTCATGTTGGTGCGAATCAATCCTCGGATGCCGTTATATTCTTCCTCGTTGTTGATGGACTCGAGAGGGAGATGGAGGAGAATTTCCAGGCCGCTCTGGTTGGCGATCTGAGCCGTTTGTACTCCCAACGGACTGTAAGGGATGATCGCTACAGTAATCGGTTCTTGGAGACTGAGAACATCGTAAATGGCATCCAGGCTGTATCCCATATCGTCCATGATAAGGGCTACCTTGTTGATGGATTCTTGTTCCGCTATTTTTTCCGGGATTTCTGATGGCGTTTTGGCGCAGGAGAAAAGAACGGCCAACTTCTCTTTATCGCCTCCTACGACCTCCCAGAGAAAATAATTTTTTTCCCTATCCTCCTGCTCTTCCCTTTTTGTTATTTGAGCATGAGCCTCCTGCAATTCCTGAGTCAGCGGAGACTCGATGCTCTTGTATTGAGCCAGCAGAAGATCGACCTTCAGGTGGTCGGCTCCGCTTTGATCTTTGAACTGGCTGATGGCATCCTGTTGAATTCCGACTCTAGAGAGATTGTCGAGGATGATCTGATCAGCAGGGATAACCGGAGCCGAAACTTTTTCTTTGTGTAAAAGCGAAAAAAAATAGGATTTTTCTCCTCTTTTCCAGTTGATGAAATCCAATCCTAGGGCAGAGAATACGGCGAGTAAGGAGAATATGATATAGATGACCCGAGGAGATTTCTGTTCATCACTTACTTTAAATGAGCGGATTGTCCTCATAAACTATTTTTTCGGCAGGAGTTTGCTGGATTCTTGAAGGTAGTTTGCGGAGCTGGAATTTTGTTCCTCGACTTTTACATCCGGAGTGATCCCCTTTTCCCACATCTCTTTTCCCTTTGGAAAATAAAAGATCTCTGATGTGAGGATCAAGGCGCTTCCGTCTTCGAGAGGGAAAAAGTCTTGTTTCGCCACAAGTCCCGGTGTGTTTGTCCCGACGACTTTTGCTCTTCGAAATTCCTGGAGAATCCCGGCCAGGGCCTCTGCCGGTCCAAACGTGGCCCGGTTCGTCCAAATGACCAGAGGCAGCTCTGGCAGTTCAGCATCGTCGGGGCAGGAGAGGATTTCTTTATTCCCTTCTTTGTCCTGAAGATATCCCACTTCATCGGCGTGCAGAAAAAAATTAGCGAATAGGAGAGCCTCCGAGAGTTCTCCTTCATGACAATTCCTCAGGTCGATGATCAGATTCTCTCGCTGGGATTTTAGAAGGGGCAGAATTTTTTCTCTGAATGCGGCGAAAGCAGGGGGAAAGAGATGGCGGACCTTCAGGATGCCGCCGAAGCCTTTCTGCGGGGAGAAGGAGATGGGAATCGCCTCGAGCGATATTCTTTCTACCGACATTTCCTCGGAAGCTTCTGTGCCCAGGATGGAAAGGCTCACCGGTTTTATCTCATTATCCTTGAGGGTCAGGTTAGCCTCCATCATACTGAGCTCCAGAAGGGGTTGACCGTCCATCTCGCTGATGGTGTCACCGATCTTGATTCCTGCTTCTTCAGCCGGAGAATTCTCCACAATCCCGATAACCACGGGGTACGTGCCGAATTTTTTAAAGAGGATTAATCCGGGTTCCTTCAATTCAGCCGAAGGAAGACTCCTGTATTTATTCACGCTTTCCGGTTCGAGGTAGGAAGATAGGGGATCGAGAGGACCGATCAATCCTCTGAATGCTCCTTGCATGGTTTTCGATGCGCTGGGTTCTTCGACATAATAATCCCGGATCAATTGTGCCACATATTCGAGAAGCTTGAGATTTTGATCGGTTTGGCTTGTTTGAGAAAACCAGGGAAGGAATTTTTCCGGAGTCAGGAGAAAAAGAAAGATGATAACGAAGAGGATCAGAAGAGAGATACGTGTGTTTTTCTTGTTCATTTTCTAGATAGCGAATTCAAATTCTATCATCTTCTCTCCAACCATTGCAAGGGATTGAGAGGTTCTGTATTGTGGCGTATCTCGAAATACAAGGTTTCTTCCTTCAATGATCCGAATTCTCCCACAGTGGCGATAGACTGTCCGGCTTTAACATAATCACCTTTTTTTACCATGAACCCCGGTCCCAAATGGCCGTAGAGGGAATAATAGGTCAGTCCATGATCGATGATGATCAAAAACCCGTAACTATCAAAATAATCTGCCCAGACGACTCGTCCTGCGTGGATAGCCTTCACCACGGTATCCTTTTGAGGGGAAATTTCTATTCCATTGTTCTGAGTAAAGGTGTTGAAGCGGCGATGACGGCTGGGTCCAAAAAGAGTGATAACCTTTCCAACAAGAGGCCACGGGAGGCTTCCCTTTTTTTCATAGAGGGGGATAAGGGCATAGGGAAGGGAAATCTGTTCATCTTGGAGTTTCTGGATCAGCTTCTGGAGTTGTTCGGCCCGCTCTTTGAGTTCTTGAAGGGTTTTCAGGTGGGTTTCCTTGTTCTTCTCGATCTCCTGGATCAAAGAATTGTATTTTTTTTCCTGTTCGGAATATTCTTTTCTTTTATCCTGAGCCTTATCGATAAGCTGGGACATTTCCTGCTTTTTCTTTTCCAGGTTTTCTTCGGCTGTTTTCAGGTTCTGCAGAGCCGTCCTGTAATCTGAAAGGAGGCTTTCCTCATACTGGGCCAAAAGCGCCAGATTTTTACTTTCAGAAAGGAGAGCGCTGACATCATCGGCCTGAAGCAAAAAGTCGAAGGTGCTAAATTTTCCAAACTTATACAGAGTTACCAGGATCTTTTCGATGGCTTCCTCTTCGTTTTGAAGCTTTTTTTTGAGGTCGGGAACGCTTTTTTGGATAGCGGCGAGTTCAAGATCGGCCTTGTTCAATTGTGTGTTATAGAGAGATATCTCTTTTTTGATCAGTGTCTTATTCAGTCCTATTTTGCTCAGTCGGGATAGAACGGACGTTTTCCGCTTGTCTTCCTGTGCAATCTGTTTTCGGATGCCGGTTATTTGGGCGGTTATTTCAGTCAGCCTCTTTTCGTATTCCGAAGTTTCCTGCCCGGGCAGAGATGCTTGACCGCTAATCTCGATGAAGGGAGGGCCAAGAAGGATAAAGATGAAAAGAAATTTTTTGATCCGGTTATTCTTCATCCTTTGGATATTTTATCGTATTCAATGGCTTAAATCTACACATCCAAATTTCTAGCCGATGTTCCTTTGTCATAAAACTTATTATCGAGGACCAGAGTATTGGGTTGGTTTTCGCTCCAGTCGTAATCCCCAGATGCCGCTCCAACTACTCCCCGATGCTCTTTTCAGTAGATTGCACATAAATAATGCGCGTTTTGGTGATGCTTTCAAAGCTGCCATGGTATCTCTGTTGCCAAGCGAGCCCATGATTGACCAGAGCAGATTTTTATTTTCTCAGGATGAAAATGACGCCGCCGATGATTCCGATGATGAGGGTGAAGGCAAAGTCGGAAATCAAGGAAAAAGAAATAGCCATGTATTCTGCGATACCATAGGTCGAAAATGTCAGGATGAAGAGCACCTCTCGGAGCCCCAGGCCGCTGATGGTCACTGGAATGGTGAGGATGAGGAGGATGATAGGAATAAAGATGAAGTAGTCGAGAAGCGGGACTTCCAGATGGAAGGCTCTGCCTGCCAGGTAATAATGGAGGATAACATTGATTTGGAGGAGCAGTGCCCAAAAAAGTGCCCTGTAAAACGCAACTCTCTTTTTTCTGTAAACAAGGATGAATTCACGAAGTTCGAACGCTTTCGTTCCTATTCTTGAAAAAAATCCTTTTCCCGGAATTTTCTTCAGCAGAATGCGGGCTGGTGGGGTCAGAAAAAAAAGAGCGGCAAGAAGGCCGAAAAACCCAACCAGGAGAGAGATCCAGATAACCGGTAGCCTTCTGGCCATATCGATACGCACCAGCGAAGCTCCGAAAGCAAAGGATAAAAGGATGATGACTCCCGTAAACCGCTCGACGAGCACGATGGCCGAAGATTTCAATAGAGAGCGAGAATAGCGGGAACCGTCCCAGATGCGCACGGCATCGCCGCCGAAACGGGTGGGAAGAAAAAGGTTGAAGAAATTCCCCACCAGGTAAGATTTTGCCAGAAATCCCAGGGGGACGTCATCCTCCTGGGCCCGGATCAGGATTTGCCACCGGTAGGCGCTGATGAGGAGTCCTAGGGCATGCAGCGAAAAAGACAGCATGAGCAAGAGCAAGTCGACGTCCCTCAATGCGCCAGGAATGTCCTTTACTTTAACTTTCCGGATAAGAATAAAAGCGAGGATGGAAAAGCTGAATATTATTTTGAAGGTGAGAAAGAGGAGCTTTTTGGTTTTAGGCATCGAGAATGACGTTTGTCTATTTTTTTTTGTAGAAATATTTAGTGGTCACTTTTCCCACCATTCCGGCCAGGATAATCAGAGATACCAGATTCGGGAAGGCCATGAAAGCGTTGGCCATATCTCCGATGTACCAGACGATGTTCAGATGGACTCCCTGGATGATGGAGCCTATAAAGAGGAGAAAAATGAAAGCGAAACGGAAGGGATAGACGATTCTTACGCCGAATATATATTCCAGACATTTTTCTCCGTAATAGCACCAGCCGAGAAGCGTGGAGTAGCCGAAGAGGAAGGAGCTCAAAGCAATGATATAGCCCCCGAAGGGAATCACGGAGTCGAAGGCGGCTGCCGTGAGTTCTGTGGAGGTCAAATTTTCAGGCGATCCGAAAGCCGCTGTTTTGAGATACATCCCGGTGATGACGATGGACAATGTAGTCAGAGTGTTAACCACTAGAGTATCGATGAAAGTTCCGGTCATGGCTATCAGGCCGTTTTTGGAAGGATCAGAAGATTTCGAGGCGGACTGGGCGATGGCGGCCGACCCCAATCCGGACTCGTTGGAAAGAAGTCCCCGCCGGACGCCTATGCTGATGGCCAGTCTGACAGAGGTGCCCACCATGGCTCCGCCAACGGCCTTGACGGTGAAAGCTGACTTGAATATGACGGAAAACGCCTGGGTTAGGTGGGAGATGTTGGCTAAAATGATAACGGTCGCGCCAGTGAAGTAGAGGATAATCATGGTGGGAACCAGGCGCTCCGAGACGCTGCCTATCCTTTTTATCCCTCCCAGGATGACAGCTCCGACCATGCTTGTGATCACCAGCCCGCTCAACCAGAAGGGAACTCCGAACTGGTCGTTGAAGGCCAGGGCCATAGAGTTGGATTGAGCCATATTTCCTGTTCCAAACAGACAGGTGAACGCCCCGCAAACGGCAAAGAACATGCCCATGAATTTGGCGATGGTTTCGTTTTTTATGCCATAGCGGGCATAATACATGGGCCCTCCCGACATTTCTCCCCGTTCATTCTTCTTCCGGAAACGGACACCCAAGAAACCTTCCGCGTATTTGGTAGCCATACCGAAGAAACCGGCTATCCACATCCATACCGGCGCTCCCGGTCCTCCGGTGGCTATGGCAGTTGCCACGCCTGCAAGATTTCCGTTTCCGACCGTGGCAGCCAGAGCGGTCATCAAAGCGGCATAGGGAGAGATATCTCCTTCTTCCTTATCAGATTTATCTTTGTGCAGGGCTCCTTGCAGCACCATTTTCAAAGAGAGGAGCAGTCTCCTAACCTGGATTAAACGGGTGAAAATGGTCAGCAACACGCCAATGGTCAGGAGAAGGGCGACCATCAGAGGAAACCAGATAAAGTCGCTGGCTTCCTTGGTAAAGACAAGGGCTTTATCTAAAAGCGTGAGGGATAGCTCCACATTGATTTGGCGGAGGTCGTTTTCTTCCTCGATATCGACCTCTGTTTCGAAGGGAGTCAGGCTGTAAAGGTCCATCTTGAGGGTGTATTTACCCGGTTCCAGACCCGAGTAAGCATAGTTGCCCTCGGGGTCGATTTCGGCCTTGGTGTATTTATCTTCTCCCACAAGCATGAGAAGCATGTTCCCGTGGGCGTATGGTTTTCCATGGGGAGAGAGAGTCACTTTCCCTTTGATCTCCGCGGCTTCCAGATGAGCGAGTCCGAAGATGAAGGCTGACATACAAAAGAAGATAAAAAGTCTTTTCTTCATGATTTCCTCTATCCAGCGATCGTTTTAATAAAGTATAGAATGATTAAGATCGCAACAGGTGATAGGAATTTTATGGAGAAATTCCAGAGTGGCTTTATTCCGAAACGCGGATTGCCTGAATGGATTTCTTGGGCGGCTTTTTTGACTCCCCAGACGTACCCCAAAAAAATACAGATCAGCAGGGCCCCGATGGCCAAGGAGATATTCCCGAATATAAAGTCCATTTTGCCCATGAAATCGATTTTGGTAAAAAATTTCATGCCTTCCGAGGAAAGGGCCGAAGGAATTCCCATTAGGATAATGCCCAGGCCGATCGAATAAGCCGCTTTCTTCCTGGTCCAGCCTCGTTCATCCACGAAGTAGGCCACCGGCACTTCGAGAAGAGAGATGGTGGAGGTCAAGGCGGCTATTGAGAACAGAGAGAAAAAAAGGACGCCGAATATGAGTCCTCCTGGAATCTTAGAAAAGATGAGAGGCAGGACCTTGAAGACAAGCCCCGGGCCGGCCGTGGGAGCGATCCCCGGTATGGCAAAGAGTGTGGGGAAAATGATAATGCCGGCCAGAAAAGCGATGAGCGTGTCGAAGAAACAAACCCATCCAGCTGAAGTGACCAGATTGTCGGACTTGGAGATGTAGCTCCCGTAAGTCACCATGATTCCCATACCCAGACTCAGGGAGAAAAAAGCCTGACCCAGAGCGAAAAGGACAAGTTTACCGCTCAGTTTCGAAAAGTCCGGCTTAAGATAGTAGGAGATGCCTTCTTCGGCTCCTGGGAGCGCTAGGGCCTTCACGGCGAGGAAGACGATGAGGATGAACAGGATGGGCATCAGGATTTTTGTCCATTTCTCGATGCCGCCTTTGATTCCTTTAGAAACGATAAATGTCGTGAGGCCCATCATCACCAGGAAATAGAGGATTACCTGCAGGGGGTCGGCGCTGAACTCCGCGAAGATCTTGTCGGTCAGTTCGCTGGTGACATCGGCCTTGAAAGAACCTGTAGCGGTTTTTATTAGATAGCCGGCTGACCATCCGGCTATGACAGCATAATAGGAAAGAATACAGACAGCCGTCAGGATTCCAAAATAGCCGATGAGTTTCCACAAGGTTCCGGGTTTGATGTACTCGAAGGCACCGGCAGCATTTTTCTGGGAAAATCGGCCGATAACGAGTTCTGCCAGCATAACCGAGAAGCCGATCAGTGCTACACCTAGGATATAAGCCAACACAAAGATAGCCCCACCGTTTTGGCCGACAGCCATTGGGAAGCGCCAGATGTTGCCCAACCCGATGGCCGACCCCGCGGCTGCGAAAACAAAGGCGACCTTCGATCCCCAGCTGCCTCTTTGACCAAGGTCCTGATTGTCCATTCTTATGTCTTCATTTAAAGGTCAGGTTCACGGTTCTCTTCCATGATTTTCCTGTCATTATTACCACAGTTGGGAGAGATTGTAAAAGAAATCATCATACGGAGTCAACCGGCAAGCACCCGGGGTAAGCAATCCTAAAACCGTAGAAAGAAACAGTGGAAAAAGCTTAGACGCCAGCCCGCTCGCCTTGAATGGCTTCTTCTTCGGCTTCTCTGATTGATTCAAAATCATTGCGATTTTGGAAAGGCTTCCGCTAGCCGGGCCGTCACCTAAGTGATATCCTATGACGGTGAAAGAGATTCAATTCCAACGGGGTGACAATTAGCCTGGATTATTCACGAGCCAAGATTGCTGCAGCGACAAGGAAGTTGTCCGTGAAGCTGTAGTGTACTACCGCGAATGGGCCACAACGACGTCGCCAACCCACCCCACCCTGCAATATAGGCTCGCCCGAAGGGTAAAAAATGTCGATTAAATTGTGAAATAATTTTTCATAATAATTTAAAGCAATATCAGGGTAAGTCCCTGATATCGCTTTAATAGAAAATGGTATCGGCATTTTTTATGAATAGTTCAGGGTAGCTGTCTGAATTCGAGGGAGATCGGAAAGCGTAGATTACCCGGTGAGGGTGCGGATGAAGATAAGGATAACGATGATGACTACCGGGGCCAAAAATCGGATGTTGAATACCCAGAGCGGCTTGAGCCTAAAATGAGAATTTCCAAAAGAGATTTCTTTTAAAGCGCTTTTTATGCGCCAGACATATCCGACGAAAAGACTGATGATCAATCCGCCCAGTGCCAGAACGATATTTCCAAAAATCAAGTCCATATTTTTCATGAATTCCCATTTGGTGAAAATTCCCACTCCCCCGTTGGACAGGCCCGATGGGAGGCCGAGAAGAAAACAAAACAACCCCACAAGAAGGGCGGCTTTTTGTCGCGGCCAGTTTCGCTCGTCCACGAAATAGGCGACAGGAACTTCCAGCATGGATATCGTGGAAGTTAAAGCGGCCACCAGGATGAGAAAGAAAAAGAGAACCCCGAAAATATAACCCCCGGGGATTTTGGAGATGATGAGGGGAAAAACCTGGAACATCAGGCCTGTATCGACTACGAATTTATCCGGCGTTACGCCAGGCGTAGCAAAAAGGGTCGGAAAGATGATGATTCCCGTTAAAAGGGCGACCAAAGTCGTTGAAAAACACACCCAACCCGCTGAACTCACAAGATTGTCTCTTTTGGAAAGATAGCTGGCATAGGTGATCATGGTTCCCACCCCGATGCTCAGAGAAAAAAAAGCTTGTCCGACGGCGAAGAAAAGCACTTTGGCATTGAGTTTTGAGAAATCGGGTTTGAGATAAAAGGCAAGACCTGTTCCTGAACCGGGGAGGGTTATCGCTCTTATGGCCAACAGGATGATCAATCCGAAGAGCAAGGGCATCAGTATCTTCGACCATTTTTCGATTCCGGCCTTGACTCCCTTGGAGATGACAAAAGTCGTTAAGCCTATAATCACGAGAAGACAGAAAATGATCTCGAGGGGATTGGCGGCAAAACGGCTGAATATGGCATCGGATGCCTGCCAGGTTATATCACCCCTGAACAGGCCGCCGATCGTCTTGTAAAAATACCCGAAGGCCCAGCCGGCGACAATCCCGTAGTAGGAAAGGATACAGGCACATCCGAAGACTCCCATGAACCCGGCCAATTTCCAGGGCGAACGAGGTTTGATGGTGCCGTAGGCTCCAACCGGGTTTTTTTCGGTGTGCCGTCCCAGAGTGAATTCTGCCAGCATGACGGTGAAGCCGATCAAGATGACCGCCACGATATAGGCCAGGACGAATATGGCGCCGCCGTTCAACCCGACCATCAACGGGAACCGCCAAATGCTCCCCAGCCCGATGGCCGAACCGGAGGCTGCGAAAATAAAAGCGATCTTCGAACCCCAACTGCCTCGCGAACCCTGTTCCTGACTTGCCATTCCTGTCTCCCTCGAATTTTAAACGAAAAAAATAGTTCCTCTACTTTTAGCACAAAAGGACCGAAGAGTAAATCAGAAATGCAACCATATCCGCTGCCCTTGAATGGCTTCCTAATCGGCCTGCCTGAATTCCAAACGGACTGTCGTAGAAATGAGGATGCTTACCCAGAAATTGGAGAAATAGAACCGGTAGGTAATTTTTGCTAGAATAGAAGCGAAATCCGAGAAAGGAGGACAGCTTATGCCGGTCGTTTCGATAAAACCAGGGGTATTCTGGATAGGCGTCAACGATAGAATTACCGACCTTTTTGAAGGGCTTTGGCCCATCACTGCTGAGGGGGTTTCCTATAATTCTTATCTTGTCGATGATGAGAAAAAGGCCATCATCGATCTGGCCAAATCGTTCAAAGGGGACGAATATTTGGCCCAGATAGAAGAGATCGCTGATATTTCGGAAATAGATTACGTCATCATCAACCATATGGAGCCCGACCATACTGGTTTGATAAGAACCATCAGACGGATCTCCCCTAAGGCAACTCTTGTCGGTTCCCCCAAAACAAAAAAGATGCTGGAAGATTTTTTCTCCATCAAAGAAAACGTTCGGGTCGTGAATGACGGGGATACTCTTTCTTTGGGGAAGCATACGCTTCAGTTTTTCATGACGCCTTTTCTGCATTGGCCTGAGACGATGATGACCTACGACGTCAACCACCGCATCCTGTTCTCCTGTGACGCTTTTGGCGGCTATGGGGCCATTCGGGGGGCCATTTTCGATGACGAGTGTAAATATCCCGATTTTTATGAGAAGGAAGCCCTCCGCTATTATGTCAACATTGTGGCCAATTACAGTCCGAGAGTCCTTTCTGCTATCGAGAAGTTGGCTGAAATTCCGGTGGATGTGATCGCTCCTTCCCATGGCTTGATATGGAGAAAGAATGTTTCCCGTATCGTTGGGCTGTACAAAAAATGGGCTGAATATGCATCGGGTGAAACTGAACCCGGCGTCACCTTGATCTATGGTTCCATGTACGGAAACACGGAGGTCGTGATGAACGCTGTGGCCCAAGGAATTTCCCAGTGCGGCGTACCGGTGGAGATATTCGATTCAGCCCGAACCCATGTGAGCTATATCCTGCCTTCCCTTTGGACGAAAAGGGGGGTGATTGTTGGGGCCCCCACTTACGAAGTATCTCTATTTCCTCCTATGGCTGAGGTTTTGAACATGGCAGTCAGGAAGCGCATCAAAAATAAGATGACGGCCTATTTCGGGAGTTATGGATGGAGCGGCGGTGCTTTGAAAGAGATGCAGAAAATCATCGAACCTCTGAAGTGGGATCTTGTGGATAAGCTCGAGTTCATCGGGACCCCGACTATCGAAGATATCAAGAAAGCGGAAGAGTTCGGCGCCCGGTTCGCCAAAACCGTTAAAGGGCAGGGATAATATCAGGTTTTGGCGGCTTTGAGGGCGGCTGATGCCAATGCGTTCCAGACCGGTGCATAGGGCGGAGCATAAGCCGAATCGAACCATCCGAGCTCTTTCACCCTCATACCGCAAAAAACGGCTACAGCGGCAGGATCGATAAACTGGACAGCGTTTCCCTCGCACACGACAGAGGCCCCGAGTAGTTTTCCTGTGTCTTTCTGGCAAACGATATCGACGCTCGCCTTCGATGTTCCAGGATAATATCCGGCTTTGTCCCGCCGTTGGGCTGAAAAGACCTCTGCCTTCAATCCTTCCTTCTGGGCTTCTTCAAGGCTCAATCCTGTTTTGGCCAGAGAAAGCTCGAAGAATTTGAAAATCTGGGTACCTACGATTCCTGGAAATGAGATGGGTGTCCCGACCATATTCAGCCCTGCGATTCTCCCCATCCGGTTGGCTGTAGAACCAAGGGGAAAGTAGACATTCCTTCGGAGGACTTTGTGGAAAACCGCCGCACAGTCTCCGGCCGCGAAGATGTCCTTATCTGAGGTTTGACCCGTTCTGTCCGTGACCAGAGCTCCATTCTCGAGCTTTTGGAGCTTATCCCCACAGAATTTGGTAGCCGGTTGTATGCCTATGACGGAGAAAACCGCGCCTACTTCGATTTTTTGGTCTGGGGCAAAGAGAAGAAAATTATCCCCTTTCTTTTTTACGGATTGTAGGACTGTTCCCCCATAGAATCGAATGCCCTTTTCTTTGATCTTTTTGGCTGCTGCTTTTTGAACGGAAGGAGGAAAGGTAGAGACAGGATTTTCCTGCATTTCAAACAGAAGAACGTCTGTGCCGCGGTTGTGCATGGCTTCTGCAAGTTCAAGTCCGATATTGCCAGCCCCAATAACCGCCACCCTTTGGGGATTTTTTCTCTGCCAAAAATCCAGGATCCGGTACAGATCTTCGAGATCGTGAAGATCAAATATTCCCTCATCCGCTTCATCCAGGAAGGGGAGCCTTTTGACTTCGGCGCCGGTAGCGATGAGGAGTTTTTCGTATTTTTCCTCATATTTTTCTCCGGTCTCTAGATTTTTTACCACCACCACCCGTTCGCCAGGCAAAATATCGATAGCCTCTCGATTCGTCTCCACGGCGACACCCCTTTTTTCCCTGAATTTTTGGGGTGTAAAGTGGATCAGGCTCTCGGTAGACGGTATGTCTCCGGAGATAACGTAAGGAATACCGCAGGCTGCATAAGAAATGATCCGGCCTTTATTGATGACCTTTATGGAAGCACGGGGGAGTTTCTTTTTGATTTGGACGGAAGCGGATAAGCCTGCCGCGTCGGCACCGATTATCAGGAAGTCAGACATGTCGTTCTCCTCTCTGCTTAGGCGTTCTCCACACTATTCCGGAGATTCGCTTTGCTTTTTTATCGATAAAAATTATGTCGATTTATTCATTCTACAAAAATGACCGAAATGCGCAAGACGAAGAATAATAGGGATCGACCATTGTCTGATGCGGCCGAGGAGAGACTGTAACCAGAGCCATATGGGTATTGCGTCTCGTTTTAAGAGGATTTCTGGCGGAAATACCGTTCGGTCTGGTAGAACCTTGATCGGTTGGATTTCTCTCCTTAACTTAGCCAATCAAATGTGGTAATATAGCTGGCGATTCGCTGTGCTGAGGCCAAGAATGGGATCTGACTGGAAAAAAAGCCTGATAAGCCTTTTCGAAGAAATCAGCATTCTCGAAACGAGCAAGAAGGAAGCGCTCGGTGACTTCGCCCAGTTTTGCGAGTTTATTGCCGAACCTGCTTTTGAGAGTCTGGCAGAGGGGCTGAAGGAGTTGGGAATCAACTCGAAATCCAAGAGAACGAAGGGAAAATCTATCGCTCTTCAGATCAATTTTCCAGGAACCCGTATAGAGAATTTCCAGTATATCATCTATCTTCCCAAAAATTCCTTGGAGCTCAAACTCAAACTGAAGCTGAGGGGAAGGAAGAACAGCCGAAGTCTGGCCGAAGAGCAAGAATATCCATTCATGGAAAAAATCGGTCCCGGGGATATCCTGAAGTTGAAAAAGGAAGATGTCATACAGGATATTATCCGTTACTACCGAAAATTTTCTTTCGAGGCCCTTACCGATTCGAGATAAAATCACAGCTCCATAGCTTCTTTCCCCCCTCCTGCTTACAGTCGAGGTGGTGAAAACCGGTCATGACTAATCCAGGATAATTTATCATTTTTCATCATGAACCAAAAGAAATTACCCAAGTCTGTCCTGAACATACAATTTCTTGTTTTGGCCACGTATTCCTCCATCGCTGTGCTCAGCCTTCTTCCTCTCTTTTTCGAGCACCTAGGGGGAAGTCCCCGGCAGATCGGATTCCTGGTCGGCATCTTCTCTTTCTCTTCTTTTTTTTCCCGGCCATTGAGCGGCTGGCTTCTCAGCAAGGTGAATCCCCGAAGAATCATGCTCTCAGGTCTTTTGATCGTTTTGACTGTAACTTCGCTCTACCTGTTTGTCGACCGACTCGGTTGGCTCATCGTTTTCCTCAGAATTCTGCACGGCATGGGCTTCTCATTCTTTCTTCTTGCCGCTTTGTTGATGGCGGTTTTGGCCGTTAAAGAGGACCAGCGCACATATGCCCTGGGTGTGGTTTCGACAGGATTCATGATTCCTCTTCTGGCAGTCCCTGCCTTGGGAGAGGAGATCGTCAAAAGCTATGGCTTTTTGTTCTTTTTCCTATCCGCTATTTTCCTGGCGGCCATCCCTGTAGTCTATGCCCTTTCGGTAAAAATACAGGTTCCCGGAGAGATTGAGGACGACGGGATGGCCAGCGGCGGGTTTCTCCGCTTATTGAGTCAGAAAAGGATCCTCACTGTTTTTCTTCTTACCTTTGTTTTCGAGGTTGCCTTGAGTTCGAGCTTAAGCTTTGTCCCTCTTTTGGCGCAGGAAGGGATGGCTTTGAGGGCCGGATATTTTTACACCAGTTTAGGATTGACAGCCGTCTCGATGCGCCTTTTGGGAGGAAGGTGGTTGCGACTCTGGGGAAGTCCCAGGTTATTGCTTCCGGCTCTTTACTTTTTGTGCGGCGGATCGATTATGCTGTATATCTCCCGAAGCAATCAAATGCTTGCCCTGTCGGGATTTGTTTGGGGATTAGGAGTAGGGGTTCTGTATCCCCACCTCTCTGCGCTGAGCGTAAAGGGAATTAGCTCGAGAGACAAAGGAAAAGCGTTGAGCCTTTTTGCCTCTGCGGTTGACCTTGGATTTGCTCTCGGGCCCATCACCTTCGGTTGGCTTTCACAGGCTTTTGGGGTGAGGAGATCATTTCTCCCTTTAGCCCTATTAGCCTTCGTGGTTTTTTCGTTGATTATGCTTTTGGGAAGCTCTTCCCTCACATCCAGCTCTTCCCTTTCCCCCTCGTGATTAGAACCAGATAAGGCGAAGCCTTTCTCTTTTATCCAAACGTGTAATGCCTTCTTCTTTGGCCAGAGCGATGGCCCGGTTGAATTCCTCGGAGGTGATTCTGCGCCTCAAAGGAGAATCTGGCGGAATATTTCCACAAGGGTGATACTGATCCATGATGTTTACATAGGTGTTTTTGGAGATCGAATTGGCGAGAAAATGCATGATTTCTTTTGTCCCGGCCAGGTTTTCTGGAAGAACGAGGTGGCGCACAAGCAGACCTCGGCGGGCAATCCCTTCTTTGTCGATCTGGAGGTCTCCCACCTGTCGAAACATTTCCTTAAAGGCTCTCCTTGCCACCCGAGGATAGTCGGGAGCCTGCGAATAGATCCGGGCTACATCTTCTCGGATATACTTGAAATCGGGCATGTAAATATCGAAGACGCCATCCAGAAGCCCTAGCGATTCCACCGAATCATAGCCTCCTGTGTTGTACACGAGGGGGACAGACAGGCCCATTTCTATGGCCGTGGGAAGAGCCTCGAGAATCTGGGGAACATAATGGGTTGGGCTGACGAAGTTTATGTTGTGGCATCCCAGACTTTGAAGCTCGAGCATCATTTTGGCGAACCTTTGGATCGATATTTTAGTGCCCTCGCCGATATGGCTTATGGAGTAGTTCTGACAAAAAAGACATCCGAGGTTACAGTGGGTCAAAAAGATAGTCCCTGAACCATGATGCCCAACTAGGGGGTTCTCTTCACCGAAGTGAGGTGAATAGGAGCTGACTTCGGGTTGATAGCCGGCTTCACAGAATCCCATTTCGTCTTTGGTGCGGTCAACGCCACAGGCCCTCGGACAGACTGTGCATGCTTCCAGCAAACGGTAAGCCTTTCGGATGATTTCCGGGAAACGTCCTTCCTCATACGTCCTGAGATAGGCAGCCTGAAAACCTTTACTGGGCATCGACTAAAATTATAGCACAGATTCGCTCTTTTCCAGCCCATCGGGGATTATGCTGGCATTTTCAAAACAAATCGAGACAACGAAGGCATAGGGGATCTTTTGGCTTGAGTTCATTTTTGATGGGTTCGTGCTTTTGGATGACGGATTGTGGGAACCTGCTTGTTTTTTTCTCCATTGGAGGATATATATAGACAGCGATGGAAAAGGAGCCGCGGAAAATCATCACCATCCCCCAGTGGCAACGGATTCCCGGCCTCGTCCATGGATTCGGAACCCGGGAATGGAAACTTTCTGACTTTGGAAAGCGCCCTGAACTGCAGAAATTCGAGATCGTCTCCCTGCACCAAATTCATTCCGATATCGTTCGTATCGTATCCGGCAGTCCCAAGAAAGAAAGGGCCGGAGATGCAATGCTGACCGATAGGCCAAGGATACTTCTTGCTATCAAGACCGCTGACTGCCTTCCTGTGTTGATGACGGAAGGAAACGGAAAGGCCATTGCGGCTGCACATTGCGGCTGGCGGAGTACTGGACAGCGGCTGGTTCAAAAAGTGGTCGAGGGCTTGAGAAAAATTTTTGGATGCGATCCTTCCTCTCTTTTGGTTGCTTTCGGCCCGGCGATAGGAGGAAATTGTTACGAAGTCGGCAACGATGTAAAAAAGGAATTTGAGAGAAACGGTTTGGAGGAAGAGGTGTTTCATGCCCATCCTTTTCGAAGAACGAAATTCTTGCTCGATCTTCAATTGTCCAACAGGCTCCAGTTATTGGAGAAGGGGATCAGGGATTCAAACATGTTTGCTGTCGATCTTTGCACCCATTGCGATAGGGAATTTCTTTCCTATCGCCGGGATGGAGAGACGATTGACCGCATGTTCAGCTTTATCGGTCGGGTATCCTGAGCATGAATTTCTTTCAGCCTATATTGCTGAGACATCCACTCATTTTTGTTGCATTTTGGTTTTATTTTTTTTATGCTTTTATTCAACCTGATTTATTCGCCAGAATGATTATATCGCTTCAGCTCAAGGCGGAACAACCTTTGAAATCAGGTAGACAGAATGATTTCTGAGTGAATAACTCAGAGGTTAGCAGGATCGAAAATTGGGTAATCTAAGATAATAAGGTGAAATTTTTATTAGGAAAAACAAATGAACAAAGCTTTTGCAGAAATTATTATCCCGGATTTAAAACTTTTTAAAAAAGGAAAGGTCAGAGATGTCTATGAGATCCAGGAAAATCTTCTGATCGTTGCCTCAGACCGCATTTCCGCCTTCGATTATGTGCTCCCTTCCCTTATTCCCGATAAAGGGAAAATATTGACCCAGCTTTCCCGGTTTTGGTTCGAGTTCACCGAACTCATCTGTCCCAATCATATGGTAACGGCCGAAGTGGACGAGTATCCTGAAATTCTCAAGAAACACAGGGATAAGCTGGATAAGAGGTCCATGCTCGTCAAGAAGACAGAAGTCCTTCCCGTGGAATGCGTGGTGAGAGGCTATATGGCGGGATCGGGATGGAAGGAATATTTGACCTCTGGAAAGACAAGCGGGATCAAACTCCCTTCAGGATTGCGGCAGGCTGATCGCCTGCCAGAGCCAATTTTTACTCCGGCTACAAAGGCTGAGGAAGGCCATGACATAAATATTTCCTTCAAAAAAATGCAGAAAATCGTCCGCGGAGACCTGGCGCAAAAAATCCGGGCGGTGAGTCTCGAACTTTATCAGAAAGCATCCCTCCATGCTTTGTCCAAAGGGATCATCATCGCGGATACGAAATTTGAGTTCGGTCTTTTTGAGGATGAGCTTATTTTAGTAGATGAAATCTTCACGCCAGATTCCTCACGGTTCTGGCCGGTAGAAAGCTACTCTCCCGGGAAATCACAGTCCAGCTTGGATAAACAATTTGTGAGAGACTATTTAGAAAGTACGGACTGGGATAAAAATTCGCCCCCTCCACCCTTGCCGCCGGATATCGTCCAGCAGACGGCCCAAAGATACATGGAAATTTTCCGACTTTTGACAGATAAGACAGAGCTCTGATGAGTTCCCCTATTGACCTTCACATCCATTCCAATAAGAGCAGTGACGGAGATTTCTCTCCTTTTCGTATCGTCCAACTGGCAAAAGATAAAAAAATGGCAGCTATCTCCATCGCTGACCATGACACTGTTGCGGCTTATCCCGATGCGCTGCGCTTCGGAGAAAAGGCTGGAGTGGAGGTCATCCCAAGCATGGAACTCACCACCATCTACGACGACAGGGAGTTCCACCTCCTACTACCTTTCGTTGACTGGATGAGCGAGGTTGTCGCGGACCTTGTCCTTCAGGTGGCGGAAAGACGACGGAAGGAAGCAAAGCAGAGGGTCGAGAAACTCAGAGGACTCGGTTTCGACATCACCTGGAAGGAGGTAAAGAAAGAGTCAGGCCCTTTTCCTCCTCTGGGAGTCACCATCGCTCAAATCCTGCTGAGTAAGGCAGACAAGAAAAACAATATCCTCCTGCAAAAATACCTGAGGGGAGAGAACCGGCTCTTTGCTCCTTATCAATTTTACAAAGACTATTTCATGGAGGGGAAACCGGCGTCGGTTCCACGGCAAAACCTGAACATCCTGGATGTGCTAGATATAATCCCCCAGACTGGAGCTGCCCCGGTCCTTGCGCATCCGGGCGCCTATTTTCAGAGGGTCGTGAAAAAGGACCTGGAGGTCCTAAAGAAAAAAGGAATCCAGGGGCTGGAGGTATACACTTCTTATCACACGCCTGAGCAGACAGAATTATACAAAAAAATGGCCCAAGAGCAGGACCTTGTCCCGACAGCAGGTTCTGACTTTCATGGCACTATCAAGCCCCATGTTCCTTTCGGTTCTTTGAATCATGGAGGCTACTGGATGGTCGAAGAATTGAGAAAGAGGAGGCTTTAGATGGGGATGAACTGGTTAGATATCCTGCTTATCGTCATTTTAGCCATTACGGTCGTTATCGGCGCCATCAGGGGCTTTCTCCGGCAGGTTATCGGGATCATGGCCGTGGTCATAGGTCTGATACTCTCCATTAAATATTATGCTCAAGGGGCTGAGATTTTTAGATTCATATCCAATCAGGTCCTTGCGAACTTTTTGGGTTTTTTTCTTATATTTATCGTGGTTTTGTGTCTGGGATGGGTGATAAATATATTACTGGCCAAAGCCGTTAGAGGGCCTTTTAAATCTTTGAACCATTTTTTGGGAGCAGGCTTGGGCTTCGTAAAGGGATTGCTCATTTGTGGAATTGTTGTGTTTGGGTTTCTCGTTTTTCCTGTGAATACCCGCGCTTTGGAGGAATCTCAACTGTCGCCCTACTGCATAAGGATAGCCGAAGTGGCCTACGATTTCATCCCCCAGGAGCTCAAAGATAGATTCAGCGAGGCTTATCAGGAGATTATGGGAAAGAGGCGGGAGAATGAAAAAAGAATCTAGAGAACCTACCATCCATGAGAAAATGGAACTATTGATTCAGGAGATGGTAGAAAAGGATCTTCCTTTGAAAGAGGCCCTTAAGGAATTTGAGAAAATATACATCGAAACAGCAGCAAAAAAATTCAACGGAAACAAGACGAAGATGGCCAGGGCGTTAAATGTTCACCGCAATACCCTCCATAATCTTTGCAAAACGCTTAAGATAAAATAGATTTTTGTGTTCCTCATAAGCAGGGATGGGGTCTTCACACCATTCGGGCCTCACATTGTCATCCTTTTATCCTTTGGAATTAGCAGTCTCAATGAAAGAGTGCTAATTTTTCTATTTTTTCCTTGACAAACAATAATTTTTTTCTTATATTAGCACTCTTCGGCATAAACTGCTAAAAACATTAAAAGGAGGACTAAATGAACGTGATCCCTCTACATGACAGAGTGCTTGTCAAAAGACTAGAGGCAGAAGAAACCACCAAAGGCGGAATAATCATTCCAGACACAGCAAAAGAAAAACCTCAAGAGGCTGAGGTTATCGCCGTCGGTAAGGGCCGTGTGGGCGAAGATGGGAAGGTTACTCCTCTCGAGGTAAAAAAGGGTGATAGAGTTCTTATCGGAAAGTTCAGTGGAACGGAAGTGAATATTGGCGGCGAGGAGCATGTCATCCTTCGGGAAGAAGAAATCCTGGCGAAAATCACCTGACTTAGTGAAAAGGAGGAAAAATGGCAAAACAAATAACAACTGGTGACGAAGCAAGACAGGCTCTCTTGAAGGGAGTCAATGCTTTAAGCAATGTCGTTAAGGAAACCTTGGGACCGAGAGGAAAAAATGTTGTCCTGGAGAAAAAATTCGGGTCCCCTACCAGCACCAAAGACGGTGTGACGGTTGCCAAAGAAGTCGAACTCAAAGATCCTTTGGAAAATATGGGTGCACAGTTAGTCAAAGAAGTCGCTTCCAAGACATCTGATGTGGCCGGGGACGGGACAACCACGGCGACAGTCTTGGCTCAAAGCGTCTACGGTGAAGGATTAAAGTACGTTACGGCCGGAGCCAACCCCAACCTCATCAAGAAGGGGATCGAGAAGGCTGTCGAGGCCGTGGTCGATGAAGTGAAAAAGATAAGCCGGGAGGTGAGCGGGGAGATGATCGCTCAAGTGGGCGCCATCTCTGCCAATAACGATGAATCCATCGGCAAGATCATTGCCGAAGCCATGGACAAAGTGGGGAAGGACGGTGTGATCACGGTCGAAGAAGCCAAGGGGCTGGAGACCACCATGGATATCGTGGAAGGCATGCAGTTCGACCGTGGATACCTTTCTCCCTATTTCATCACCGATCCCGAGCGTATGGAATGTGTACTGGAAGAGCCTCTGATTCTTCTTCACGAGAAGAAGATCAGTAACCTGAGGGATTTTTTGCCCCTTCTCGAGAATGTGGCCAAGATGGGAAGGCCGCTGCTGGTGGTAGCCGAGGAGGTCGAGGGTGAAGCTCTGGCGACCCTGGTCGTCAACAAGCTGAAAGGCACCTTCTCCTGTGCTTCGGTAAAGGCTCCTGGCTTCGGAGACAGACGCAAAGCTATGCTCGAGGATATCGCTGTTCTCACTGGAGGAAAGGTTATTACCGAGGATATCGGCGTGAAGCTGGAGAGCGTAACGGTCGATTGGCTGGGAAGTGCGGCCAAGGTCGTTATCGACAAGGATAACACCACCATCGTCGAGGGAAAGGGAAAACAGGAAGAAGTCCAGGCTCGAATCAAACAGATCAGAACTCAGATCGAGGAAACCACCTCTGATTACGACAGAGAAAAGCTCCAGGAAAGACTGGCCAAAATGGTGGGTGGCGTGGCCTTGATCAAAGTGGGTGCAGCTACTGAAACCGAGCTGAAAGAGAAAAAAGCCCGGGTGGAAGATGCCATGCATGCAACCAAAGCCGCTGTCGAGGAAGGAATCGTCCCCGGTGGTGGAGTTGCCCTTTTGCGGGCACAAAAAGCATTGGAGGCTCTAAAACTCGAAGGAGATATGCTGATCGGCGTGAATATTGTCAAAAGGGCGATTGAAGAGCCCATGAGGCAAATCGCAAACAACGCCGGACATGAAGGATCAATCGTAGTAGAAAAAGTCAAAGAGATGGAACAGGATATGGGATTCAACGCCCTCACCGAAAAATACGAGAATTTGGTGAAGGCTGGCGTTCTGGATCCCACCAAGGTCGTCCGAATCGCTATCCAGAATGCTTCCAGCATTGCTGGGCTTCTCTTGACCACAGAAGGGTTGATCTCCGAGATTCCGGAAGAGGAAAAAGCTCCCAAGATGCCGATGCCTCCCGGCGACATGTATTGATCGGCTGAACAAGTTTAATAAAAGGCTCTGGGCTTCCGGGCTCAGAGCCTTTTTTTTTAGTTTTAGGGGACGTTCCTTTAGGGGCCACCCTATCGCATCCATGCGGAATGAAATTCCATTCGATAAGCCGACTAGCTTCCTATGGGCGTTCTTCTTCGTGTTCATATGTTTTATCTGTTTGATACCCCTGTCAGGTCTGTGGTATAAATACCATAGTGTTCAGACTGTTCGACCGTTACATCCTCAAAGAAATTTTCCCTCCCTTTTTCATCGGACTTTTGGTCTATTCCTTCGTCCTTTTGATGAATCAGATCCTCCTTCTATCCGAACTGTTCATCGCCAGAGGGGTTCCCTTCAGGACAGTTCTTGACCTGCTCGTTTATCTTGTTCCTTCGGTTCTTGCCTTTACTGTGCCCATGTCTGTTTTAATGGGTATTCTGGCTGGCCTGAGCCGTATGTCTTCGGATGCCGAAATAACGGCCTTTAAAACCTTAGGTATCAGCTACAAAAGGCTATTGTGGCCGGTACTCGTTTTCTCTTTTTTCGGATTCCTTGTCACTTCTGTCTTAGCCCTTTATCTAGCCCCAAGGGCGAATTACATGTGGGTTCAGACCTTATCCAAATCTGTGATGGCCAAGGTCCAGTTCAACATCCGTCCCCGAGAATTCAATGAATCTATCCCGAATACCGTCCTTTTCGTACAGGATATAAGCCCTGATGGCCGATGGAAAAATATATTCGTATATTTTTCCACGCCTCCTGAAGAGCCAAAGCTTATCCTGGCTCGAGAGGGAAAACTGAACCTTTATCCGGAAGAGAGAAGGGCAGCGCTTGAGCTTTCAGATGGGATGATCCATTCCTATCCTCTTAATGCCGTCGAGGATTACAGGATAACGATTTTTGGACATTATGAGGAAGAATTGAATGTGGAGGGAGTTTTTCGAGAAATATCCTCCATAAAAAGAGTCAGAGAAAAGGACATTCGGGAGTTATGGGAAGATGTCGGCTCCATAGAGCGAGATTTGATGAAATTTTCCTCCGACCAAAAAAACAGCATGAGCTTTAGCCTGACCAAACGGGATTACATTTCTCATTGGATCGAGATCCATAAAAAATTTGCCCTGCCGGTCGCCTGTCTTATCTTCGCTCTTTTAGGTCTCCCTCTGGGTGCGCACACAAAGAAAGGAGGGAGAACCAGCGGTTTCACCTTGAGCATTGTGATCATTCTGGTTTATTACGTCCTGATCACAGCCGGAGAACAGATGGCCATGGAAGGCCGAATCTCTCCTTTTTTAGGGATGTGGGGCCCGAATATCTTTTTCCTTCTAGTCGGTCTGGTTATTTTTATCCAATCGGTAAGGGAATCCTCCCTTCTGTGGTTTTTTCGCCTGTTCAAAATAAAATACAGAGATCAGATACCAGAGGGAAAGAAAAGGATTTCTTCCGGTCTTCCCCGTTTTTCTCCCCCCTTTCCCAATATCATCGACCGTTACATCACAAGGAAATTTTTAGCCATTTTTACCTTCGTTTTTGTAAGCTTGCTATCCATTTATGCCATTGTCAATTTTTTCGAACGCATCAACAGTGTCTATGAGCATGATAAACCGTTGGTTCTTCTTTTCTCGTACGTCTGGCATAAAATTCCAGAGTCTTTGCAGTATATTTTTCCCGTTACCGCTTTGACGGCTTCTCTTCTTTCTTTAGGGCTTCTGACGAAATTCAACGAGATAACCGCTATGAAAGCTTGCGGCATAAGTCTTTACCGGATCATCATTCCTATCCTCGTGCTGGCAGGCTTGGTTTGTTTTTGCTCATTTTATCTTCAGGAAAACATCCTTCCCTATTCGAACGAGAAGGCCGAACAAATATGGGATGAAATCAATGACATCCCTCCTCGCCGGTATGGCTACCTGGATCTGCGGTGGATTTTGAGCAAAGGAAAAGAAAGGTTTTATCATTACAGGTATTTCAACCCCCTAACATCTGCGTTCAATAAAATCTCCGTTTTCGATATTGACCCCGAGGATTGGTTCATTAAAAGAAGGCTCTTTGCAGAGAAAGGGATTCTTGAAAAGGGCGAGCTGAGACTTAGGGACGCCTGGATAAGGGAATTCGATAGGAGCAAGGTGTTGAATTTCGAGAAGAAAGAGACCATCACATTAGAGGGGATCGAGGACAAGGATTATTTCATGAAAGAAAGGGAAGACCCTGATCAGATGAGCTTCAAGGAACTCCGTGGATATATCGAGGAAATTGAGGAGAGAGGATTCGAAACAACGAGGTTCAAGGTCGATCTGAATTTTAAAATCAGTTTCCCCTTGGCCAGTCTTATCATGACTTTGCTCGGGATTCCGTTTGCTTTCAAAATGGGGAAAAGAGGAACGCTGGTCGGTCTTGGATTGAGTATAGTCATCGCTATGGCCTATTGGGGGACCATCGCGATGTTCAGAAGTTTAGGATACGTCAATTACTTGAGCCCATTTCTGGCTGCTTGGGGACCCAACCTCATTTTCGGTTGTGTTGGACTCTATCTTCTCTCCACTCTGAAAACCTGATTGCGGCTGGCCTGTCACATCTTGTATTTGCCGAAGTCCTCCGGTCTGAGGTTTTCCAGCCACTGCCTCAGCTTTTCAGAGTCTTCCAGGTTTTCGTCGAATTTCAGGCTGTGAGCTTTGTTGACGACTGATTCCTCGACAAAAATGGGCGCCTTGACGCGGAGGGCCAAAGCAATGGCATCGGAAGGGCGGGAGTCGACGATAAACGAATCCCCGTTGTGGATACAATGGATCAAAGCATAAAAAGTGTTATCTCTCACATCGTTGACCACGATCTTTTTGATGCTGATGTCGATTTCATCCAAGAAATTTTTTAGCAGGTCATGGGTCATCGGTCGGGGGGTTGTGATGTTTTCGATTTTAAGCGCGATGGCATTGGCTTCAAAGACACCGATCCAGATGGGGAGCATGCGCTCGCTTTTCAGGTCTTCGAGGACCACAATAGGCATTTTAGATAAGGGATCGACCACCAAGCCCTTTATCTTCATTTCGATTTCCATGCTCTCCTCCGCTTCGACAGCTAAACTAAATATATATTCCAAGCCTGAACTTGTCAAGAACACCAGAGTGTCCGAACAGGCTAGGTCCTTCCCTCCTTTCTGTTGGCGATAATCTCTGCGATGTTTTTTTCGAGACCGGCGAAGATGAGCAAATCTCCCTTTCTGATGACCTCGTTGGCCGATGGAATGGTAAGTGTCTGAGGGGGAAATTTTCTTTTGATAATAAGCACATCGATACGGTGGCGGGCCTTCAGGTCGAGCTCCTTCAGACTCTTGTTCCAGAAAGCGGAGGGAGCCTCCAATTCCATGATTTTATATCCTGTGCCAAAATCGTAAGATTTGGTAGATGGAGTGAATTTCAACTTCTGCACGAGCCCTGCAGCCGCTTCCCGTTTCATGATTTCGTGATTATAGGCTTCGATAACATCCTTTCTTTTAACGACCCCGACCAGTTTTTTGTTCTGGAGCACAGCGATCTCGGCCACATCGGTGCGGCCGAATATCTTCATCGCTTTTTCGAGGTTGTCTTCGTAGTCGAGCTTGATATCCGTAACGGCAAGATCTTCGGCGATGACAAAAGAATCAAGAATGTCTTTTTCAATCAGAAGATTTTTTAACTGATTGAGGGAGAAGCATCCGATATAGTTGTTTTCCGCATCCACAATCTGGAATGAATGGTGTTTGCTGCCAATAGCTTGATCGATGATCGTTCCCACCCGCTCTGTGTGGGTGAAAAGCTGATAGTCGTGGCTGATAAAATCTTTGATAGAAAGGGATTGAAGGATGTTCACCTCTCTGCCTTCCTTGAACATGATCCCCCGGTGTTTCAACTTCAAGGTGTAGATAGATTCCTTATGGAATCCGACCGTCACAAAAGATGCGATGATGCAGGAGAGCATCAACGGAAGGATGATTTTATAATCGTTGGTCAGTTCGAAAATGATGATGATGGCGGTTATGGGAGCGTGGGTGGCGGCGGCAACCACTGCGCCCATCCCTACCAGAGAAAAAGCCCCGGGAGATGAGATGGATCCCGGAAAGGCCGAATGGAAAATGGATCCCACAAGATTGCCTGTCATAGCCCCGAGAAAAAGGGAAGGGGCAAAGATACCGCCTGAGCCTCCGGAGCCGAGAGTGAGAGAGGTACCGAGCACTTTTCCCAAGACTAGGAGGAAGGCCATCCAGAAACCCAAATGGTTCTGGAGGCTGGCATCGATACCCTCATAGCTGACACCGAGGATATGGGGAAGATACAATCCGATGACGCCGACCAAAAGCCCACCAAGAGCGGGCTTTAGGAGAGGATGAATGCGGAGATTGTCGAATCTGTCCTCCAAAAAATAGAGGAGTTCGATGAACAGAATGGCCACCAGGCCGCTGATAAGTCCCAGTAAGAGATAAGGGCCGATTTCCCAAACGCTGATCAATGTGTACTTGGGGATGATGAAAGAGGCGAAGTCTCCGATGATAAGGCGCGAAATCAAAGTGGCGATCACCGAGGCGATGATAATCGGGCTGAAGGAATAGACGCCGAACTCCCCCAGGAGAACCTCGACGGCAAAAAGAGCGCCGGCAATGGGGGCATTGAAGGTAGCCCCTATACCGGCGCCTGCTCCTGTGGCCACAAGGGTGCGCATAGCCCGTTCATCGATACGGAAAAGCTTCCCGATAGTGGAGGCTATACCTGCGGATATTTGGACGATGGGGCCTTCGCGGCCTGTTGATCCACCCGATCCGATACATATGGATGAAGCGATGGCCTTGATGGTAGCGACTCTGTTGCGGATTTTTCCGCCCCGGAAAATCAAAGCTTCCATAATTTCCGGTACACCGTGGCCTTTGGCTTCCTTGGCTCCATAGTAAATGAGAGGAGCGATGAGCAGCCCTCCGGCTGTCGGTATCAGGATGGTCAAATACCACGGTTGAGATTTAACCGCATCGATTAAATTCGTGTTTTTCCAAAAGATTTCCTGAAAAAGGCGGATCATGAATTTGAAAAGGACTGAGGCCAGACCGGCAAAAATTCCAACCAGCACGGAAAGAAAGGTTAATCGGATGTGTTCGCTGAACTCGCGGTCTTTTAGATTGAGCTTCATGGAGTTATACAGCCTGCCATGTCGTTTTTTTCACCGTTATTCTACAAAAAGACTAAACAGTAATCAAAATTACTAAAAAATACCAAAAGGACTATGAGCGATTATTTTGAATTTTCTCCGGCTTGATACCAGACTTCGATTCATGCCTGATCTGTGAATGCCTTTCGAGATTCGAAATGTTAAAGAAACTAGAAAAGCTTAAGCTGGCCTTGGGCTTCCTCTTCCGCCTTGTCCTCGTCAAACAGGTTGATTTTTCCGAATTCGCCGTCGTGGCCGGGGATGATCTTTACCTGTCCTTTTTTCATCCGGTCCAGGGCCAAGCTCACTCTTTCGGGATTGAGGCGGGCCAGTTCATGAATAGGGACATCGGTAAGGATACTGTGTTCATCCCCGAATTCGTGGATCAATCGGAAATAAATATCCCACACACTTTTGCATTCCGGGGTTTTTCCGAGAGCCTGAGCGATGATTTCGTTCAAAGGAATAAGATTTTTATGCGGGATTCTTGTGGGAGGGAAGGTTCCCATTTCTCTATCGGCAAGGCTCACCACTCGATGCATCACACCGACTGTCAGCTTGCCTCCACAGCGCGGACAGATGAATTTATGCTGAATGGTTTCTTGAGGAGAAAAGACCACATTGCATTTGCGATGGCCGTCATAATGGTATTTGCCCTCTTCCGGAAAAAATTCCACCGTATAAAGAAATTTTTCTGGGTCTTTACTCTTGACCGCGTCAACCAAGCCGCTATAGCTGAACTCGGTGTCGAAAACATTGGCCTCCCTTCCTATTTTTGATGGGGAATGGGCATCGGAATTAGATACCAAAGTGTAATTATCCAGAGCGGAAAGCCTCCAGTTCATGGGTGGATCGGAAGATAGGCCGGTTTCCAGAGCGAAAATGAAAGGGGTCATCTCCTCGAAGCATTCTTCGATAGAGTCGAAACCAGAGTTGGCGCCGAAGAGGGAGAACCAGGGAGTCCATATGTGAGCCGGAATAACTACGCAACGCGGGCAGTAGCGGGAAACGATTTTGACAAAATCCCTGGCATCCATTCCAAGGATGGGCCTTCCATCCGAACGGAGGTTCCCTATACAGGAGAGCTGGCTGTTGAGCTTGTCCACGCTTTCGAAATCAGGCGCCAATACGAGAATGTGGACTTTCCTTACCTTCCCTCTTTTGGAATAGATAAAACTTATTTCAGCCGTCAGGATGAACGATACATCATCTGGAGCGACTTGTACGTTTTCGAGATATCCATTTTCTGGGGGCAGGATATTTTTCAGGCGAAAGAACCCATTTCCGCAGGGGTCGAGCTTCTCCTTGGCCAGAAAAAGCCATTCGGGATGGGTGAAATCGCCGGTGGCAAGAAGAGAAATCCCTTTGATTTTGGCCCAGTAGGCCAGAGTGTCCAGGGTGGTCTCTCGAGAAGTGGCCCGGGAAAATTTAGAATGAATATGGAGATCGGCCACGTACTTCATAGAAAGTCTCTCCAAGTTTAAAAAATATCCGATAGGTTTTCAAGAAAATCCTTAAATAATTTGAATTTTTCCCGACGAAGATTATCGGTCCTCTCTTTCCTGAAAATGTTCCATTAACGTGACCACTAAATATCGATGGCATTCGATAAACTTTTGTCAAGGGGCAATAGCCGATAGATACTTTTCATCTCCCTACGTATCTTGTTCCAAAGGTGCTTGTGCAAAACAATGGGGTTTTGAAGGGCTGAGGCGGCTGAGAAAGGGCTTCCTAATGCTTTCTGAAAATGCTAGAATGTAGATCAAGGACAAGATTCCCCAGATGCCCATCACGATTTTTTTAATTTCGTCCAGGAGATTCCATTGAGTTGTGCGACGATGACAGAAGTTCAGTCAGCTGTGGAGATCTTGTAGAGGTCCGTTCGGCGCATAAGGAGAGTATCATGAAAAGCAGGTTTAGAAAATCGAGAGTGACGGCTCAAATCGGTCTGGCTCTTTTTGTCTTCGGGCTGTTTAGCTGTGGAGGGGGGCCCAAGATCAAGCTTGATTCGGCGAGCAAAGATTTTTACGAAACAGCACGTCTCATCATGACCAATCAGGAGAAGAAAATATTCGACCACCTTCCGAATAAGGAAGCCAGAGAGGATTTCATCCAGGAATTCTGGTCCAGGAGAGATCCCGATTCGGAAACCGAAGAGAATGAGTTCAAGGAGGAATTTTACAGGCGGATCGAATACGCCAACTCCCATTTTCTTGAAGGGGGGCGGGGATGGAGAACGGATAGGGGAAGGATCTACATCTATTTTGGCGAACCGGACCGCCGTGACCAGGCCCCGATGTTGAATTACCCTAGCATGAAAGGGTGGATATTATGGGTTTATTACCGATACGGATTTGCCGTGTATTTTTTCGACCGCAGAGGAGACGGCCAGTATGTCTTGGAACCGGCCCCTGCTGAGCTGGGCGGCAGCCTTTACGGGGATTTTTCCGATGCCCTCGAGGAGGCGAAATTGGGCTACGTTCCCCAGCAGGATAGCGCGACAAAAAAATTTATGAATTTTAAGCTGGTTTATGACAAGCTCAATGGAGAATTCATCATTTCCATCCCTACTGAAGCCCTGGTTTTTAAGGAGGAGGAAAACCTCCTCAACTTGGATCTAGATTTTTCATTCGTCATCTATGAGGAAAATACGGCGATGAAAGAAGAGATACAGCACAGCGAGCATTTCGAGAAAACCGAGGAAGAGATTTTGAACATCGAAGAAGTCACCTTTGCGATTCCCAAAGAACTGAAGCCGGGTAAGTATTATGTCGACGTCATCCTCACTGTAAAGCCGGATGTGGGAAAGGTCAGAAAGATCTTCAATATCAAGGTTTAGAAATTCAAAATTTTGAACATTTTTCTTTTTTTTGATACAATTTCTTGGATTATGGAGGCTTAACGAGTCAATGACATAAAGGAGTTAGCACAGCGGAAAAAGTCCAATTTGTTCATTTTAAAATAGTTACATTTATCATAGGGGAAAATAGGGAGTTGAGCCAAAATGGCATGATTATTGCTCTAATTTTAACCGAAAGTAATGCCCGTTTCTGTAATGATGAATAAAAAAATTGATAGAGGAGGTGTGCCCAGGAAAAAAAAGGAGATAAATCGAAAGGGTGGAGTGAAGAAATTCACTCTAGGGATTTAATGGATCTTACCCCTTTTTGGGGAAGAAGGAGGAAGATTTGAAAAAAATCTTAAGTATTTTCGCTGTTCTTCTTCTTGTAGGAGTTTTTGCCTCTGCTCAGGACTTTGGTGCGATAAGAGGTAAGGTTGTGGATGCGGATGGAACGCCGCTTCCCGGCGTTTCTGTGACCTTGACCGGCGGCAAGATTGCCATGATGAGCGCGGTTACTTCAGAGGGTGGAAATTTCAGGTTTCTGAACTTGCCTGTTGCCAATGACTATGCCCTGAAGTTGGAGCTAGCTGGTTTTACAACCATCACACGGACTGAACTGGATGTCTCCTATGGACGGGATGTGGTGCTGAACCTCACCATGGAACAAGCCACTCTGGAAGAGGAAGTCACCGTCGTCGGTCAGACCCCAGTTATCGATACCAAGAAGACCCAGGTCGGGGTGAATGTCACCCAAGAAATGATCATGAGCTTGCCCACGGCCCGCAATCCATGGGTTATCATGTCGCTGGTGCCCGGAATGCTGATCAGCAAGGAGGATGTGGGTGGAAACGAGGCTGGACAGCAGTCCGGTTATACCGGGCATGGAAGCATAGGCGCTGACCAGACCTGGAACATTGACGGGGCCAACATCACCGATAACTCCGCATTAGGAGCTGCTCCTGCCTATTTGAACTTGGCCAGCTACGAGGAGTTGCAGATCAACTACGGAAACAACGACGTGAAGTCGCAGACCGGGGGTGTGCAGCTCAACTTCGTCAGCCGCCGGGGGGGGAATAACTTCTCCGGAACATTTTACCTGGATGCTGAGGACGAAAAGTGGCAATCCTACAACGGTACGCCCGAGCTGGAAGACCTGTACCCGACCTATAATCCGGGAATCTCACGGGTCTATCTGTACGGCGCCAACTTCGGCGGGCCGATCGTCAGAGACAAGGCCTGGTTTTACGGTTCCTACGGCCTTCAGGATATCAACGCCCGCAACATCGATGCCACCACGGACTCCACCTGGCTGGTTTCCGGCTATGGCAAACTCAACTTCCAGCTTACGGCCAACACACGGGCAGAGCTTTTCCTGGAGTACGACAATAAGCTCAAATGGGGCCGGAACGATTGGTTCGAGCTCGGATCGTGTGCTCCGGACCTCCGCTGGAACCAGGACGGCCCGGGATACATTTACAAGGCCGAGGTGGAGCAGATGTTCGGGAATCTTTATCTGAACGCCAAAGCCCTGTACATCGACATGTCCTTTTTCCTTCATCCGTATGAGCAGACTCTGGGGCAGCCCCTGACCATTTCTTATTATCCCACCTACTATGTCTACGGCGCTCTGGATGACTATGGGACCACCCGGACAAATGTCAATCTCAATGTGACGGGAAGTTATTTTGTTGAAGAAGTCCTCGGGGGAGACCATGAGATCAAGTTCGGAGTGGACTACCTGGTATCGACGGTTACAACCTATGATTATTACCAGGGAAACATCTACATGTACTACTATGGACCATCCGATGACTTGCCTCTCGGGGACTGGGAAGCCGAAATTCGCAGAGACGTCAACATCAACTACTGGCTGCGGCGGTACTCTCTGTTTGTCCAGGATACCATGACCTTTGGAAGGCTGAGCATTAACCTGGGACTTCGCTACGACAACGAGACATCCAGGGTCAAGGACCAGGCCGTGCCGGCATCTCCTTTTCTGGCGGATTTGCTGCCCCCGCTCTCCATCAGCAATCTTGATCCCGGCCAAAGCTGGTCGACGCTCTCTCCCAGGGTAAGCTTTATCTACGACATCAGCGGTGACGGCAAGAACGTCTTCAAGATCAACCTGGCCCGGTACGGATCGCAGGAAGGATTCGGGATGGCCAACTTCCTCAACCCGATGGGTTGGTCGGGAATCGGAGTGTACTGGCAGGATCTGAACGGAGATGGCCTGGTGACCAACGACGAACTCTTCGGAGAAGACGCCGATGGAAACCTGGTGACTCCTACAGCGGATACCATTCTCTGGGCCTGGGGAGCCAATGTGGATAACCCGACCGATATCAATCCGGCCAACCGGATCGACCCGGATTTCAACTCTCCGCAGCTGGATGAGTTGAGCGTTTCTTTTGAAAGAGAGGTTTTCACCGATTTCGCCGCCCGGGCGGAATTCTTCTACAAGAGAGCCCATAACGGCATCTGGGACAGGGCTATGCTGCTCGATGGAACCCTGGAGACCACCGCCAACTACTACAATACAGGAACCGAGCCAGAAACAGGAGAGACGATCTGGGGACGATATGACAGCTATAACTATGACTACAGGACGAACTATCCTAACTACCACACCAACTATATCGCTGCACAGCTGGTCCTGATCAAACGGCTCTCCAATCGCTGGATGCTGGATGCCTCGTTCACCTATTCGGACTGGAAGCGCTACTACGAAGGTGATTACACCGACCCCCATAACATCTGGTTCTATGACGGAGGCGTCAACTCCTGGATGAATTCTCGCTGGCAGCTCAAAATCTCTGGACTCTACCAGTTTCCGTTCGGTATCAATGCCAGTTGGGTGTTCAGGGCTCGTGAAGGTTACGTCCTCGATAACTATGTGACGGAAGACCGGCCAGGATACAAGTCTTTTGCATTCTATGAAGGAGTTCGGGGCGATTACCGCCTGCCCTCGTTCTACGAACTCGATTTCAGACTGGAAAAAGTCTTCCAAATCGGGGAGAGATCCCGGGTAATCTTCGCGGCAGATGCCTTCAATGCACTCAACAGCCACATCGAGCTGAACAGAGACCAGCTCATCACCTCCACTAGATTCGGAAAGGTCAACAAGATCCTCAACCCCCGAGTTTTCCGGTTCGGCATCAGGTTCGACTTCTAAGCAGTCTCCCAAAGCAGAAGTTCAAAGCCCCTCCTCTTTAACGGAGGAGGGGCTTTTTTTTTCGCCTTCCGGATGCTAGAATAAAGAGGGAGACGCGTATGAAAAGAATCGCTGTATTGTCCATTGTTCTGATGGTTTTGTCGGCCCAGACATTTGTTTTTGGCCAGGGATACAGAGGCAAGGGAAGGGTCAAGGGAATCGTTTCCGACCAGGAGGGAAATCCCGTTGAAGGCGTTACGATCAAGCTGTATTGCGAGAGGGGGGCCTCCGGGTTTGAGCTCAAAACAGATGCCAACGGGGAATGGAGGGCCATGTACATACGCGGCGGGCCCTGGGATATAGACTTCGAGAAAGTGGGCTATATGCCCAAAAAGATTAGCGTCAATTTGAGAGAATTCGACAAAAACCCCGATATAGAGGTTCAGATCCAAAAAATAGAAGGTCTGGTGGTGACGGACGAGTTGAAAGATGCGCTCCAAAAGGGCAACGATCTTTTTACCGAGGGAAAATATGAAGAGGCCATCTCGGCCTATCAGACGATTGTCGAGAAATATCCGGATACCTATATCCTCAACAGGAACATTGGCAATTGCTATTTCCAGATGGAAAAATACGATTTGGCCGAGGAATACTACATGAAGGTTTTAGAAAAAGATCCCGGAGATACAGAATCCCTGCTAGGAGTTGGAAACACATACGCTAACCGAGGACAGAACGAGAAGGCGCTGGAATGGTACAATAAGATCGAATTCGATAAAATTTCTGATCCCCTGGTGCTCTACAACATCGGCTCCAATTTTTACACCCAGGGACAGCACCAGGAAGCCCTTAAGTATTACCGGAAAGCGGTTGAGCTCAAGGGCGATTTTGTGGACGCCCTCTACCAGCTGGGCCTGGTCAATTTGACCCTGGGAAACAACCAGGATGCCATCGATGCTTTTGAAGAATATTTAAAGCATGATAGCGATTCCGGGAGGGCGGACCAGGTCCGGAATTTCATCGAGTTCCTCAAGAAAAAATAGAGCAGCTCGATCACCGAACGATGAAACATTTAAAAAAGATATCCTTTCTTTTTCTTTTTTTTGTCGTTTTTGGTGTTATTCTCGTTCCCCTTGGAGCAAAAGCCAGCGCCGAAAGACCCCGGCTGAATTTTCTGCTTATCACCATCGATACCCTTAGGCCGGACAGACTGAGCTGTTACAGCGACCGACACCTGCAGACCCCCAACATCGACAGTCTGTCGGCAAAAGGGGCCTTGTTTCTGAAAGCCTTTGCCCATACGCCCACCACTCTTCCTTCCCACACCAACATTCTTCTGGGCACAACCCCCCTCTACCATGGCATCCATGATAACCAGAACTTCATCGTAAGGGATGAATTTCTTACCCTGGCCGAGCACTTGAGGAACAGTGGCTATGCTACAGGGGCTTTTGTCGGAGCCTTTCCCCTGGACTCGAGGTTCGGTCTTACCCAGGGGTTCGACGTGTACGATGATAACTACGGAAGCAAAAATTACCAGGAATTTTCCTATGTGGAGAGGCCGGCAGAGGTCGTGGTCCAGAAAGCCATGGACTGGCTCGGTCAAAAAAAAGAGCCCTGGTTTCTCTGGATTCACTGTTTCGATCCTCACCAGCAGTACAATCCGCCAGAGCCCTACAAGACAAAATTCAAAGACACGCCCTACAACGGAGAGGTCGCTTACGTGGATCATGAACTGGGCAAGCTTTTCGGTTATTTAAGAAATAAGGGATGGGAAGAAAATACATTGGTTATTTTTACGGCAGATCATGGCGAATCCCTGGGCCAGCACGGTGAATCCACCCATGGATACTTCGCCTACAACAGCACGATCTGGATTCCCCTGATTGTCGCTGCTCCTGGAATCAAACCCGTAAGAGTCACCCAGAACGTCTGTCATGTGGACATTTACCCTACAGTGTGCGACCTATTGGGCTTGGATAAACCCGATTTTCTCCAGGGACTTTCAGTGCTGCCTCTGATGCAGGGGAAAAGAGAGAAGGAAATATCCTCCCGCCTCATCTATTTCGAATCCCTTTATCCCTACTATAACCGGGGCTGGGCGCCTTTGACAGGTGTTATAAAGGGAGATGAGAAATACCTGGAATCCCCTATTCCGGAGCTCTATGATATCGGCGAAGATTTCGATGAATCAGAGAACCGGGCGGAGAAAGTGAGTTTGGATATCTACCAGACCTCCTTGGAAAAGCTGGTGGGAGAACTGTCCTACTCCGGAAGGTCACCGGTGGCAAAAAAGGCGGACCGGGAAACTCTGGAAAAACTGAAGAGCCTCGGCTACCTTTCCAGTCCCCAGGCCTCCCCTAAGCAGTCCTTTTCCCGGGAGGATGACCTGAAGGTCCTTCTGCCTTACCAGAACGAGCTCCAGCAGGCCATGGGCGCTTATCATAAGGGCAATATCGATGAGGGAATAAATATTCTGCGTCACATCATTGCGGAGCGGAAGGATTTCGACCTGGCCTATGCCTATCTAGCGACTTTGTATAAGGCAAAAATGAATTATAAAGAGGCAATAAATGTCCTGAGGGAAGGATACCAAAACTGCCCCATGAGTTATAAGGTCATTACTTCTTTTGGCATCTTTTTGACCGAAGTGCGGCAGTATGAGGCGGCAATTTCCATCCTCCAGGAAGGGCTCAAGCTGATCGACTACGACCCGGATATCTGGAATTACCTGGGAGTAGCCTACTGGAGGAAAGGAGATTTTGACCAGGCACTCGAGGCTTTCGACAAAAGCCTGGCCCTGGATCACAATTATTCGATCGCATTTCACAACGTGGGTTCGGTTTATCTGTCGAAATTTTTAAAAACTAAAGAGCAGAGTGATCTGGAAAAATCCATCCTGAATTTTAAAAAAGCCCTCGAGTTGGACCCGGAATACGCTTCTGCATACAATGGCATAGGCGCGGCCTATAGTCAGGCAGGGAATGTGGAAGAGGCGATACGGTCTTGGGAAAAGGCGGTGCAGATCAACCCTGAATTGAGTTTTTCGCTGTACAATCTCGGCCTGGCATACCTCAGCAAAGGGGATAAGGAGAAGGCACTGGATTTGCTTATCAGATACAAAGAAAAGGAGTACCGGCGCCTGCCACAAAAGGAAAAAGATAAGCTCGATGCCTTGATTCAAAGCTGTCGGCAGAAGTAGTCCACGGATGAACATGGCCCCTTCGAACTATCCTATGAACCTGATAAGAGAATCGCGATGAAAAGATTTTGTCCTTTCTGTCTCCTGATTTTGAGCTGCTTTTTTTTAGCCGGGTATCTCATCTCTTCGAGTTCAGGAGCCGTGTTAAAAGAGAAAGGATCAAGTTTGAATGTGCTCCTCATCACTATCGATACATTGAGAGCGGATAGGGTGAGCTGCTACAGCACAGAGCATCTTCAAACGCCGAACATGGATAGCCTGGCAAAGAAAGGAGTCCTTTTCACCAGAGCTTTTTCCCACAACCCGACCACCCTGCCCTCTCATACCAATATACTTCTCGGATTGACACCCCTCTATCACGGCGTCCGGGAAAACACCAATTTTGTGGTCAGAGATGAATTCTTAACCTTGGCCGAATTTTTAAAAAATCTAGGATACTCCACCGGAGCTTTCGTCGGCGGCTATCCACTCCACTCCCGGTTCGGACTCGCTCAGGGCTTCGGCGTCTACGATGATGATTGGGAGAGGGTGAATTTCCTGAAATTTTCTGCCGGAGAAAGAAAAGCTGGCGATGTCATCGATAGGGCCCAAGAATGGCTGGAGAAGCAGGATTCACCATGGTTTTGTTGGATCCACTGTTATGATCCTCACGATCCCTATGAACCTCCCGAGCCCTTCAAGACACGATACGCAAAGAGCCTTTATGATGGAGAGGTGGCCTATGTCGACCAGGAATTGGGGCGCTTCCTGGATTATTTAGATAAGAAGGGGATATTCGATAAGACATTGATCGTCTTTACCGGAGATCACGGTGAATCACTGGGAGAGCATGGAGAGATGACCCATGGCTACCTGGCTAATAACACCACCATCTGGATCCCTCTTATCATCTCCTATCCCGGCCTCAAGCCCGGCCGGGTGAATCAATACGCAAGCCATATCGATATCTTTCCCACTGTTTGTGACATTCTTCAGGTCGAAAAGCCTGATATCCTTCAGGGGATCTCTCTTTTTCCTGCCTTTAATGGCGGAAGCCTGCCCCAGAGGATCATTTATTTTGAATCGCTCTACCCTTACTACAGCCGAGGATGGGCTCCCATAACGGGATTTATCCACTCGGGAGAAAAATACATCCAGTCTCCCATCCCCGAACTGTATGACTTGGAGAAGGATTTCGATGAGAACGACAATCTTGCCGAAGGTCGAAGACTGGACTCCTATCGAAAGAGACTGAATGAGATCACCGAGCAGTATTCCAGCCCTGAAAGCGGGAAGGCGAGAGAGCGTATAGACCAAAAATCCCTGGCAAGGCTGAGGAGTCTGGGGTACATTTCGAGCCCGCAAACCTCAAGAAAAGCGAACTTCGGCCCAGAGGATGATGTAAAGACTCTTCTTCCCTTTCACAATAAGTCGGTAAGGGCCTGGGAGCTCTACGAAGAGGGGCGAATCGAAGAGGCCTTTGACTTGGTGAAGCAGGTCATAACGGAAAGGGAGGATGTAGATATTGCCTACACCAACCTTGCCAAAATGTATTACGAGCAGGATCGATTGAAAGAAGCCCTTCAGGTCCTGGAGTTGGCGCTCGAACGCTTGCCCTCCAATTATGGCGTCATACTCACCTATGTCAGCTATTTGAACCTTGCCGGAAGATATGATGATGTCATCCAAATCCTGGATGCCAAGCAGCTTCCTCAAATGGAAAATGACCCTGAGATTTGGAATTATCTGGGATTGGCTTACTCGGCAAAAGGCGATTATGAGAAAGCCATCTCTGCCCTTGAGTTGTCGCTGACGCTAGACAACGAGTTCGCTTATGCTTATCGAAGCCTCGCCTCGGTCTATCTTTCCAGATATTTTAAAGAAAAAGATAAAGAAGATTTGATGAAGTCCATCGGGAATTTTGAAAGAGCCATCGAGTTCGAGCCGGAATTTGCGGCCGCCTACAACAGCCTGGGCGTTGCATATAAAGAAAACAACCAGACCGAGGAAGCCATCCGCTGTTGGGAAAAGGCCTATGAGTTTAGACCTGACGTCGGCTATCCCCTCCTCAACCTTGGTTTGGCTTATTTGGAAAGGAACGATAAAGTCAAAGCCCTGGATTATTTTAAAAAGTACAAGGTTGGCTTTTACTCTTCCCTCCTTCCAGAAGATAAACGAAAACTCGATGCTTTGATTCAAAAATGCCAGAGGATACCATGAAACATAAGAGCAAAGACCACCTTATCCTTTTTTCTTTCGTGCTAGCGGTTTTGTTTCTCGGTCATTGCGGGATAGGAGGGAGGCTGGAGCTGGATCCGGCCAGCAGGGATTTTTATGAATACGCCCGCTTGATCATGACCGGGCAGGAGAAGGATATCTTCCGTATGCTTCCCGATAAGGAATCCAGGGAGGAATTCATCCAGGACTTCTGGGACAAGAGAGACCCTGATCCCTATACCGAAGAGAATGAGTTCAAAGACGAGTTTTTTGAACGGATCGAGTATGCCAACAAGCATTTCATAGAGGGTATACCTGGTTGGAAAACAGACCGGGGGAGAATCTACATCTACCTGGGGCCTCCGGATAAGATCGAACAGCGGCCCTTTATCAACGACCCGAATGTCAAAGGCCTGATCTGGTGGGGCTACTACCGGTACCGGCTGGGCATCGAGTTTATAGACAGGAGGGGCGACGGACAGTATGCCCTCAGCCGGCAGTCCGGGGCAGCGGGGGGACTGCTGGAAGTGATCGAAAAGGCCAAGTTCGGCCAGATATTCGATGATCAAGATGCCGTCGGGAAAGTCTATGCCGAATTCGAAGTCTTCTATATGCCCGCATCGAAAGAGATCGCTGTTTCCATACCGATAGAGTCGCTGTCCTTCGAGGCCGAAGCCGATAGGCTTACTGCCGACTTTCGGTTCGAATTTTTTATCTATTCGAAGAAAGGACCGAAAACGGACCGCTTTATTAGAGAGAAAAGCTTCGAGACCACCGAGGAAAAAGCCCTGGAGCTGGAGCATGTAATCCTGACCTTTCCTTATGACCTCAAGCCGGGCGATTACTATTTCGACGTGGTGATGATCGTCAAACCGAAAATCGGCAAAGTCCGAAAGATTTTTAAAATAAAGGTATAAAGGTGACAGGTTACTAAATTATTGAATCGATGGGAAAAGTAATAAGGATAGTGAAGATGGAAAACAAGCTGTTTCGAGCATCCCTCATATTTCTCTTCTGTGCTTCCCTTCTTTTTCCGGGTCAAAAAATGAATGAAAAAGACCTGAATCCCAGATATCAGGAATGGCTGAAGCTGGTGAGCTATATCATCCGCCCTGAGGAGAGAGATGTGTTCTTTCGTTTGACTAATGACCGCGAACGGGACCTTTTCATCGAAACCTTCTGGAAGCAGCGGGATCCCACTCCGGGTACTCCTCAGAACGAATTCAAAGACGAGCACACACGCCGGTTTGCCCATGCCAACCGGTTCTACGGCCGGAATACGCCCCGGGAAGGCTGGATGACAGATCAGGGGCGGGTGTACATCATATTGGGCGAACCCGTCAGCAAAGAAATCTTCGAGACCAGCGGAATCTATCCGGCCGAGGTGTGGACCTACTACGGAGATAAAACCAAAGGACTACCCACCCAGTTCAACCTCGTTTTTTTTCAAAGATCCGGCTCTGGAGAGTACAAGCTGTACAATCCGACATCAGACGGCCCGGCTGCCCTTATCATCGATAAACAAGGGCTAGATCTGACCAATTATCAACAGCTCTACCAAAAAATCTTCGAGCTGGCCCCAACGCTGGCCGGCCCCTCCATCTCTCTAATTCCGGGTCAAAGGTCATACAACTATATACCCTCTCCCAGGGAAAATATCATTCTTGCCGATATCTTCGAATCGCCCAAAAAAAATATCAGCTCCACCTACGCCACCCACTTTCTCAATTATAAAGGGGTAGTCAGCACAGACTATTTAACCAACTATGTGGAAAGCCATACAGATGTGGCTCTGATACAAGACCCCATCCTGAACATCAATTTCCTGCATTTCTCCATAAGCCCCTCCCGAGTCTCGATCGATTACTTCAATCCGAAAGACCAGTATTACTGCAACTACCAGCTCGATGTAAGCGTGCGAAAAGAAGAAAATCTCATCTTCCAGTATTCCAAGGATTTCCCTCTTTACTTCGATCCAGATAAGGTGGACATGATCAAGGCCAAAGGAATCTCCATTCAGGATTCTTTTCCTCTAATTGAAGGGACCTTCCAGATGAGCATTCTCATCCGGAACTCTGTGGGAAAAGAATTCAGTGTGTCTGAGCGGGAAATACTGGTCCCTGCACCGACCGGAACGCCAGAACTGATCAAACCGGTTGTCGGCTATGGGCTCCAAGATTATCCTCCTCATCTGCATGTTCCGTTCAAGGTAATGGACAAACAGTTGTTGATCGATCCCAAAAACACCATCTCTCTTTCCGAAGAAATCGCCTTCTTTTTTTCGGTGATGAATGTCTCCAAAGATCTTTGGGAGAGGGGGAGAATCGAGGTTTCCGTAAAAGGACTCCGGGAGAAGGAACCTTCCCAAAAAACGTTCACCATAGATTTGAAAGATCATCCTTTCCATCAGATCATCGGGATAAATTATTCCTTCGAGGCCCATGATCTATCCCCTGATTATTACGAGTTGAAACTGTCGATGAAAGACGAAGAAGGAGCGACGCTGGACGAGAAGACGGCCAACTTCATCATTTCTCCTGCCGAGGGTATCCCTCATCCCGTGACTATGACCAAATCCTTTCCTCTCGCCAACTACTACCTATTCGTTTATTCTCTGGCCAGTCAGTATGACCGGTCCAATGAGCCGGAGAAAGCCCAGGCCTATTATGAAAAGGCCTTTTCCCTGAGGCCGGATTATTATCCGGGTGTTATCGAGTACGCCACCTTTCTCCAGAAGATCAAGAAGTTCGAAAGGAGTCTTCCCCTGATAGAAAATTTCAAGGAGGTTGAAGACCTGAAATTCGAATATTATCTGCTTAAAGGAAAAGCTTATATGGGAATGGAGAAATATTTTACGGCCATAGAGAATTTTTTGGAGGGAAACAAGATCTACGACAGCGATACCCGGCTGCTCAACTCCCTCGGCTTTTCCTTCTACAAGACCGGAGACGGACAGAGAGCACTGGAAGTGCTTCGCTCCTCATTGAAACTGAATCCAGAACAGGAAGAGGTGAAGGCCATGATCCAGGCGATCGAAAAAGAGAAGCATGAGGTGGAGAATTCGGCCGGCCTGTATCTGGATTCGGCGAAAGCGAGATAGATTTTCATTTTGTCGATGATAATGACAGCAAAGACAGATTAGATCGAGAATGGAGGATTGTATGAAAAAAATCGGATGGAAAGAAATTTTTGCTGGGACGGTTTTGCTTTTAGCCGTCGCTTTTTATGCTTTGGCCAAAGAGAAGCCCGTCCAGAGCATTTGGGCTGCTTCGCCGATCGCCATGGATGGAAGTATCAACGACTGGGAAGGCGATCCTTTCAACATGGAGAAAAAGGTCAAGGTGGAATATGCTTTCCGGAACGATGCCGATACCCTGTATGTCTTTTTTAAATTCAATGATTTTAAATACCTGAGTTCCATCGAGATCACCGGAATGACACTCTGGATCGACCCTGCGGGAAAAAAGGATAAGGGTCTGGGCATCAACTTCACCAAAAAAAAGATCTCTGCGGATGAATACATTGCCATTTTGGAGAGACAGCAGGGACCTCTCAGCGACGAGCAAAAAGAAAGCGTGCGCGCCAGCGAATTCTATTTTATCAGCCAGGCCCAGGCAGTGGACAAGAAAGGGAATCCTCTGGAACAGGAGGCAGGAAATGACGCGATCAGAGGAGCTGCTTATAATGTATCCATCGGGCAGGAGGCGGTTACCTACGAGTTCAAAGTGCCGTTTAAAAACTTGACCGCAGCCCTAGTGGGGGCCGAATCGGAACCGGGTGAAGTTGTCGGGATCGGCTTTGAATGGGGCGGCCTGACCGATAAAATGAGAGAAGACTTCATGAAAGGAAGTGCCGGTGGAGGCTCGGGTGCGATGGGGATATCCGAAGGCGGGAGAGGCGGAGGCGGCGGCCAGAGCGTAGGATTCGATGGTGCCTCGCCCGAAGGTTTGACCGCCTTGCGGAAAATGACCAAAAAATACTCTTTCTGGAC
Source organism: uncultured Eubacteriales bacterium (assembly GCA_964400735.1). GTDB lineage: Bacteria > Acidobacteriota > Aminicenantia > Aminicenantales > Aminicenantaceae > CAYNVQ01. Next base: position 199,412 of record CAYNVQ010000003.1, read on the forward strand.
CACCGTGCAACTGGCCAAGGGCCAGCAAAAAGTGTCGGCTCAAAATTAGACACAAGCCTCGAGCCTACGGACATCTTATTCAATGATGGACTACCTATCGGTGAGTCCGGCGAGGGATAAAATAGAGGGATGATGAAAAAGATTTTTTTTCTGGCAGGCCTTGTAGCGGCTGCAATCGTCTTGGTGGCAGGACTATCGTCATGCCAGACGAAAAAGCCGATCAAAGCCGCGGGCATGAACCTTCTGGTCATAACTCTCGATACCACGAGGGCGGACCGCATCGGAGCCTACGGGTATGATAAGGCCCGAACTCCCAATCTGGATAATCTCGCCCTCAGCGGGATCATGTTCGAGAATGGCTACACCCCGGTTCCTGTGACGCTCCCTGCCCACTGTACGATTTTCACAGGACGCTATCCCCTTGGCCACCGAGTTCGCGATAATGGAACCTTTTTCTTGGACGAGAGTCAAACCACCTTGGCCGAGATGATGCGCGACAATGGATACGACACATATGCGGTTATCGCCGCCTTCGTCCTGCTTTCGAAATTCGGGCTCGATCAAGGATTTTCCGTCTATGATGACTCCTTGGATGCAGGCGAACTCCTCCACAATTTTTACTCCGAGATCACAGCCGATAGGGTCTATGATAAATTCCACCGCTGGTTCGCCAAAAGGCGGGAGGAGAAATTCTTCGCCTGGGTCCATTTCTACGACCCCCATGCACCCTACACGCCGCCGGATGCTTTCAGGAGGGGTACTAGCCTCAGCGATCTGTACGATGGAGAAGTGGCATTTACGGATATGTATGTCGGAAAGGTCATCGAAGACCTGAAAGACAAAGGAATTCTGGAGAGCACACTGGTGGTCATCGCCGGAGACCACGGCGAAGCCTTCGGTGAACATCGGGAATACGGGCATTCCGTGTTCTGTTATGAGGAAAACCTCAGGGTTCCCTTGATCTTTTATAATCCCCAACTTTTTCCTGAAGGATTATCGGTTAAAAGCCGGGTCAACCTCATCGATATCTTACCCACCCTCCTCGAAATGTATGGGATGAATGTCTCTGCTGAAGTTCAGGGAAAGAGTTTGGCCTCGATGCTGGAAGGCAAAGAGGAAAGGACAGAGAGGACCTTTTATGTGGAGAGCATGTATGGAAAAGAATCCCTGGGCTGGGCGCCCCTGACTGGAATTATCGACGGGCCATTCAAATACATTTCCCTCCCTGAGCCCGAGCTTTACGATCTTTCGACCGACCCGCAGGAAAAAAACAATTTGTTCGCTCGAGAGACGAATACGGCCAGGGCCCTGGATGAAAAATTGAAAAGCTACATGCTGGAGTATTCTGCCCCGGATCGTGATTCAAGACGGGAGCTGTCGGCCGAGGACCGGAGACGCCTGGAATCTTTGGGATACATCTCTTCCTTTTCGGGACAATCGGGGAAGGCCCTGGATCCCAAACAGGGGATTCTCCTGCAGGAGGGATTCAATGCGGTCAATGACGAAATCGATAAGGGAAACCTGGATGCTGCCGAAGCGGAACTCCGGAATATCGCCTCCAGGTATCCGGAAATCAAAATGCCGCAGTATAATGAACTGCTGGCCAAAGTCTATGAGCTGAAATCCGATCCAGCGGCCGTGGTTGAAACCTGGAAGGAAGCCGTGGATGCCTTTCCCAGAAACAGCCAGTTCAAAGCCACTCTGGGATTCAAGCTGTTTCAATCGGGGAGATTGGAGGAGGCCGAGGAATTGGGCCGCCGGATCATCGATGCCGACGATAAGTCCTCTCAGGGTTTTATCCTTCTGGGGAGTATCGAGGAAGAAAGACACAATAAGGAGAAGGCTCTGGAATATTTCGAAAAAGCAGCACGTCTCGAGCCGAACAATGTGCAGTTGAAGATAAGTTTGGCCCGCTCTCTAGCCGGAACCGGCCAGCAGGAAAAAGCCCTGGGTATTTGCCAGGAAATTCTGGATGATGAGACCATCACCGACAATCCGAAAAATGCAGAGGTTCTCTCCAGCATAGGGATTTTGCTGACCGAGATTAACCGTCTCGACCAAGCCTTAAAGGTATTAAAACAAGCCTCTTCCATGGACGAGTCAAACCCGCTGGCATGGAATTATTTGGGGGTAGTATTTTACAGAAAAAACGATTTTGACCAGGCTCTTCGGGCTTACCAGAAAGCTGTGGAGCTCGATCCTCAATTCGCCTCCGCCTTCAACAATTTGGGTGCCCTCTATTTGAGGCAGTTCCTTGACCAAAAGAATCCTTCCTTGATGGCCCAGGCGATAGATGCCTTCAATCGCGCCTTAGAGAACGATCCCAAGCTGGCTTCGGCCTATAACGGCCGAGCCTCGGCCTTCAAGTTCAGCAACCGGGTGAACGAAGCCATCCGGGATTGGGAGAGAGCGCTCGAGATTCAGCCCGATTTTATAGATGTCTACTTCAACCTGGGAATCACCTATCTCCAAGCGGGCAATAAATCAGAAGCATTGCGCCTCCTCAATCGATGCAAAGAAAAATTTTACGACCGTCTACCTCCCTCCGAAAAGGGCCGCCTCGACCGCCTGATTGCCGAGGCTACTCAATAATACAAATTCAATCGTAATTTGGATTCGTGGTACAATAGATCGCGCAGACGAATGGGAGCAAAGATACATGTATGCATAAGGAGAGACGAGTCTTTCTTTTTTCGTCCGACAGTTCAAAAAATATGGCTGCTCGCTTTTTTGTTTATCCTTTTTGTCGGCCTTCTCCTTTCCTCTGCTAAGAGCGACCAGGAAGCTCTTCAGCAGGAAGTCACGGTCACTGTTAAGCTGGTCCAGATCTATGTGACGGATAAGGATGGGGATCCGGTAACCGATTTGACCCAGTCAGATTTTGAGCTCTTTGACAACGGCAAGCCCGTTAAGATCACGGAATTCGAGAAGCATATCCTCTCTCTACCGGGCGAAAAATCTGATGAAGATATTCAAATGGAAAAAACAACCGAGGTCCCGCAGCCTCCTCCTCTCCTGACCCGGAAGTTTCTTCTTTTCTTTGATTTTGCCTTTAACGATGGGCAGGGTATTCTGAAGGCCAAAGAGGCTGCCCTGCATTTCATGGATTCTCAGGTCCATCCGGAGGACGAGATCGGAGTCATGTCCTATAATGTGTTCAATGGATTGACTCTCCATGAGTACTTCACGGTCGAACACGATAAGGCTCGCGAAGTTATCGAGAATTTTGGCATAAAAGAGGCGAGAGGAAGGGCCGAGAATTTTGCCAAAGATAACTGGTCAGAGCTTAGGTATGAGGGCCAAGATGGAGGAAGCAGCACTTCGGTGGGTGGTGCAGATGGGATCCTCGATGCGGCGTCTGGGCAGATCTATAAGATTCAGGTTAGAAATTTTGCCAAGAAAATGGGAGATCTGGCCAAGGCCCTCCGTTACATTCCCGGCACCAAGCAGATCGTCCTTTTTTCCGGAGGCGTGGCCAATATAATCTTATACGGGGAACACATGCCTAAAATGACGGGAGGAGTTACGTCGGTTAGCCCTGCTCCCCTGAAAACCGGAGATGCCGTTCTGCGTGATATATACGAGACTATGTGCAAAGAACTGGCTGCATCCAACAGCCTGGTGTATCCGGTAAACACAGCAGGAAAAATCGTGTCCCATTTCCGATCCAGAGACTCGATGGGTGATTTCTCTCTGAGAACAATGGCCCAGCTTTCAGGAGGTAATTATTTCGACAACATATCTGGCTATGAGGATGCAATCGAGAAAATCCAAAACATCACCAGCTCTTTTTATGTGCTGGGTTATTATATCGACGAAAAATGGGATGGAAAATATCACAGGCTCAAAGTCAAGGTCAAACGCAAAGGATGCCAGATCTTCGGACAGCAGGGTTATTTCAATCCCGAGCCATTCTCGAAATATTCGAAAATAGAAAAGATGCTCCATCTCATCGACCTGTCTTTGAGTGAAAAACCACTGCTTCAAGAACCGCTCTATTTTTCTTCCATCGCCCTTCCTTTTGATCAATATCAAGAAGCCAATTGTGTGGCAATTGCCAAGATCCCCGCGGACAAAATAGAAGACATCCTAGGAGAAGAAATGGAAGTGGTCACCCTGTTCTTCGATAAAGACAAAAACATCGCCGATATGCAGAAGAGAGAAACTCGTTCTTCAAGATTGACTCAAGACGATGTCTATTTTTATTCCTTTTCTTCTCTGGATCCGGGTGATTATGACTGTCGGGTGGTGATTCGAAACATGAAAACGGGCCAGGGAGCAGTGGCGGCTTCTTCAATCGCCATTCCCGAGAGGCCTGATTCCGGGTTGATGCTCTATCCTCCTCTGCTTTTAGTTGAAAAAGGGAATGCCTCTTATTTGAACGGGACAGAAAAAAAGGGGGGAGAGGATGATACCTCTTTAGCGGAAGTCTATCCCTTTGATTCGAGCCGGTACATTCCGTTGATAAAGGATTTGGACAAGGATACAGCCAATATACAAGCGGCGGTGAGATGTTCGGTTTTTGGCCTGGATGATCCGGAGATCAAAATTCAGGCCTATCTCACACAGCCTTCCTCGGGTGAAAAAATTCCCTTGGAAACCACCATTCTTGGCCAATCCAAAGAGCAAAATATCTGGCAGTGGCTGATTGAATTTCCGGTCGCCGACCTAACGCCCAGAAAGTACATCCTTCATTTATCCGCCGAAGAAGCGAATACAGAAAAACAGTCCTCCGCCAGTGCTGACTTTGTCATCAGATAGTTCCTTGCCACTTTCGCCACTCTAATTTCATTAGGTCTCTTCCATTTTATCTCGCTCATCCCAAAAAAATTGAAATCAAATATGTCCGCATGAAGGAAAACCATCTCATTCCCTTCCTTTGGATTGACCGCTACATTTTTCTGTGATATGAGAATAATCTCAGCGTTCGGCTAAGGAAAATAGATACAATTGAAAAAATTCTCATTAACTCGTTTCTTTATAAATTCAGCAAAGGGAGACATTCAAGGTGGAGCAGTAAAGTTATCTGAAGGAGGTTAGGGGGATGACAAAAAAAACTAGGAATTGTGCCTTCTTTTTTGCCCTAATCGTCATTTTTTCTTTCTCTATTACCTGCCGGCCCGAACAACAAAAACGGGTCAGCCGGCTGAAATTTGCCCTATCTTTTCCCGAGGATCTGAATAGGAAAGCCCTGGATGGAAGGCTTCTGCTGATGCTCACCACCAGGGAAAGCCCAGAACCGCGTTTTCAAATATCCAATGGCCCGGAGGCTATCCCGATTTTCGGGATAGATGTCGAAGGATGGAAACCGGGCGATCTGGCGGTCATCGATGCGGATGTATTCGGTTTCCCCGTCGAGAGTATCGGCGGCATCCCAGCTGGCGCTATTAGGTTCTTGTCCCATAAATTTATAATCTTCCAGCAAGGAAGAACAGGAGGTTTAGCGTGATCGAAGGAAAAAGATTTTTATCAGCACCCCATTTGGTTTTTATCCTTTTCGTTTGTATTTTAATGAGCTACCCTTTATCGTCCAACGGACAAGAGATAAAGGAAGAACTCTTTAAACAGCTCAAGTACCGGCATATCGGTCCGATCGGGAACCGCGTCAGTGCAGTGGTCGGGGTTTCTGGAGATCCGAACATCTGCTATGCTGGTGCCGCCTCGGGGGGGATTTTTAAGTCCGAAGATGGCGGTATCAACTGGAAGCCGGTTTTCGACAAACAGCCCGTCTCCTCCATCGGCTCTCTGGCGATCGCTCCTTCTGATCCCAACATCATCTGGGCCGGCACCGGGGAAGCTTTCATCCGCAGCAATGTCTCCCATGGAAACGGCATCTACAAATCCACGGATGGCGGAAAGACCTGGAAGTGCATGGGTCTGGAGAAAACAGGCCGGATCGGCCGTATCGTGGTCGACCCGCGCAATCCGGACATCGTCATGGCCGCAGCCATGGGACATTGTTACGGACCTCAGCAGGAGCGGGGAGTCTTCAGAACGGCAGATGGTGGGAAGACATGGGAAAAGGTTCTATTCGTGGACGAGAACACGGGCTGTTCCGACATCGCCATGGATCCCAACAATCCGCGCATCCTTTTCGTCGGGATGTGGCCCATGTTGATCAAGACCTGGGGAAAGTGGAGTGGGGGTCCAGGTGGCGGCCTGTATAAATCCACGGATGGCGGCCTGACCTGGAAGAGGCTCAAAGGCAGCGGCCTGCCGGAGGGAGATATCGGAAAAGTGGCCGTGGCCATAGCTCCCAGCGATTCCGACCGGGTGTATGCCCTTATCGAGCACAAGGATGAAGGATTGTGGAGGTCGGATGACGGCGGCGAGAGCTGGCGTCATGTCAATCATGAGCATGCCACCCTGAACCGTCCTCTTTACTACACCCGCTGTTTGGTGGCGCCGGACGATGCCGATGAGGTGTATTTCCCAGCGACCCGATTTCATATGACCCTCGACGGCGGAATGAATATTAAAAGGTTCAACCCTTCGGGCGGAGACCATCATGACATGTGGATAGATCCTCTGGATCCGAAGAGGATGCTGGTCGGCAATGACCAGGGGATAAGCATCTCCACCAACCGGGGAAAATCCTGGCACGGCATCCAGCTTCCCATTGCCCAGATGTACCATGTGTATGTCGACGACCAAATCCCCTATTATGTGTACGGGAACCGGCAGGACGGAACCTCATTCCGGGGGCCGAGTAACAGCCGTCAGGGCCGGGGAGGTATCCCGCGCGGGTTGTGGCATCCGGTGGGCGGTTTCGAGAGCGGATTTGCCGTCCCCGACCCGGTGGACAACAACATCGTCTGGTCGGGCAATTACGACGGCATGCTCGATGTCTTCGACCTGCGGACCATGCAGAGCCGGGGAGTGACGGTTTGGCCGGAGAGCATCCAGGGCTGGGCGGCCAAGGATGTCAAGTTCCGGTTCCAGTGGACCTTTCCCATCGCCATCTCTCCCCACGACCACAACAGGGTCTATGTAGGAAGCCAGTACGTGCACATGACCGAAGACGGAGGAGAGAATTGGACGATCATCAGCCCGGACCTCTCCACCGGCGATAAAGAAAAACAGGAGAGAACCGGAGGAATCACCCAGGACGATGCCAGCCCTCTGTACTGCTGCTGTGTATTCGCTATCGCTGAATCTCCCTTGGAGGAAGGGCTGATCTGGGCCGGAACCAATGACGGGCTTCTGCATATGACCCGAGACGAAGGAGAGAACTGGACCAATGTGACGGCTAACCTTCCGGACCTTCCCCCCTGGGGAACGGTGAGCAACATCGAGCCTTCTCGGTACGATGCCGGCGCCTGCTATGTGACGATCGATTTTCATAACGTGAACGATTTCGATCCCTATATCTATAAAACAACTGACTACGGCAAGAGCTGGAAGCGCATCAGTTCGGACCTCCCGAAGAGCGTGTTCAGCTTCGCCCATTGTGTCCGGGAAGACCCGAAAAGGAAAGGCCTGTTGTATCTAGGAACCGAGAATGCGCTTTATGTCTCCTTCAATGACGGGAAGAACTGGGTTCCTTTTCAGACCAACCTTCCCGCTGCGCCGGTCCACTGGCTGACCATCCAGGAGCGTTTCGGGGACCTGGTGGTCGGCACCTATGGAAGGGGGTTCTGGATCATGGATGACGTCACCCCCCTTCAGCAGATAAACCAAGAAATCCTGGATTCAGAAATCCACCTTTTCCCTCCCAGACCGGCCTACCGCTTTCAGAGCATCGCAGGGCCCGGCGGGACTCCCAACGACCCTTGTGCAGGACAGAATCCCCCCTATGGGGCCAGCATCAGCTATTACCTGAAATCCGAGCCGAAAGAAGAAGTGGTGATCACCATCTTGGATAAAGACGGGAAGGTTGTGAGAATCCTGAAGACCGAGAAACCGGAAGATAGAGAAGAGGAGGGTTTTACCGGGAGACAGGCCAGGCCTTTCAAGGTTCCCAAGCAGGCAGGACTCAACCGAATCTGGTGGGACCTGCGCTATGATCGGGCCAAAATGATCAAATTGAGAACGCTTCCCATCGGGGAGGAGCACGTCGAGCTGGGAAACAAAGGGTGGCGGCCCTTTCCCAGAGGAAGCCGGGGGAGCGGTCCCTTGGTTCCACCCGGTGTTTACACGGTAAAGATTGAAGTCGGAGAACAGATGCTGACCCAGAATATGGAGGTGAAAAAGGACCCGCATTCCGCTGGTACAGAAGCAGACATTCTGGCCCAGACCGAGGTTCTGCTGGAGATTTACCGGAACATCGACGCCGTGGCTGACATGATCAACCAGATAGAGTGGATACGAAAACAGGTCTATGACCTTAAAGAGCTTCTGAAGGAAAAGGGCGATGTGGAATCGATCATCGAGGAGGGAGACACTCTCGATCAAAAGCTCATCGATATCGAGGGATTTTTCTTCTCCATGGAACTGACCGGATCGGGGGATGATCTCCGCTGGCCCGACAAGTTTTATGTCAAGCTGCGTTTTCTGGCCAACGATATCGATAAGTCCGATTTTGCGCCCACGACCCAGCAGCTCGAGGTGCACAAAATGTTCATGGGGCAGTTAGCCGATTACCAGAATCGCCTCAAGGATCTTACCGAAAAAGACGTTGCCGCTTTTAACCAGATGCTGAAGGAAAGCAAGATTCCAGGTATCATCGTCGATGTAAAATAATCCGTCTCCGGTTTTGATGCGTCTGAATATTTAGGCCAAAGAATAAAAAAAGGTCTATTTTTCAGCTTATGAACAGATGAATGGAAATTCGATTCCGGCATCTGAACTAAAAAGCGCCGGAAGACTGAAGAGTAAGGGTTCAGCTCTGATCAGCCTCTGACTTCGAAGTCTATCCTCTTATTGATCGTCTTTCCCGAAGTATTTTCTGTGATATCTATGGATAATGTGTAGGAACCGGGATCCAGGTTTCTTTGCTCTCTTGCCTCTGTGGTTTCGGTTCCCTTTGTGGTTTTGACAAGGACGGTCTTTTTCATGGGCAGCTCTTGACTGACGAGAGGGGAGTTGTATTTCTGAGTGGCAAAATTGATGGCCAGCTCTTCTCCTTGAAAGACCTGGAAATGGACGTCAATATCTGTCTGTCCCTGGGCATTGGCCTGGCTTCCGAAGATGTAGAAGAAAATATCCAGATTTTCCTGGGGAGAAATGGCCCTTTCCAGATTGGGAATGACCTGGAGAATGGAATAAGCGAAGAAATCTTTGTGGATATCGGCTACGGTTTCGGGAGCGGCAACCTGTTTGATACTCTCGACGAAAAAGATGGGCGTCGTTTCCAGTGTCTCGGTAAAGGAAAATGGGTCAGGAAGAGAAAATTCATAGTATTGGGTCCCGATGGTATTGAAATCCTGTGACGTGATGGCCATGGAGAGGAGGTAGTTTCCTGGAGGAAGGGGATAACCTGTGGTATATGTCCCCTCTTCTTCAGGGTCGTAAGAAGCGCTATCTACCTCTACCCGCATGGGGATGTAGATTTCCTTGACCAATTCGCCGGGGGTTTGGGTATCGAGCTTGTTGAACTGGAGGAATACATAACGCTGGGATATGAGCTTTTGTGTGGTGGGTTGCTCTTCCTGAGCTTCTGCCGGGGCTGCGGCTGGAGTTTCGGCAGTATAAGCGAGGTCTGCGTTTTTTACCTGGAAAAAGAAGACAGTATGAAGATTTTGTTGAGCAGGAAGATACAGATTATTGGTGATCTGGAAGGGGATATCGAGGCGTGGTTGTCGGGATGTCATTCCTTCTTGAAACACTGTCTTGACTTGGGGGGGGATGATAACAGCCATTCTTTCTTCTTGCTGGGAAAATGAATTGGTTGTGGTCAGTGTACACATGATGATTGCGCAAATCATGGCCGTGATGAAAATATGTTTTGCTCTCATGTTTCCTCCTCGAGATCGACCTGGTGAATATCTCTTTTCGCTCTTATAGTCATCTGAGATATTCCCTTGTCTACTACAATCAAATAATATACCAAAACTTTAATTATATTTCTACAAAAATTCTGGAGCAAAAAACCGCTCAACGGCGGCGCTGGTATTTGTTGACGGCATTTTGGTGCTCGCGGAAGGTCCGGCTGAAATGGTGGCTTCCGTCGTTTTTGGAGACAAAGTAGAGAAAATCCACATCCGCCGGATAAAGGGCCGCTCGAAGAGAATCTCCTCCTGGGTTGCAGATCGGCCCGGGGGGGAGTCCGGCGTTGAGGTAAGTGTTGTAAGGAGAATCGATCCTGAGGTCTTTGGTTCGCAATCTATCCTTGAACTGCCCCTCCTTTTTGAGAACATAGATGATGGTGGGATCGCAATCCAGCTTCATTCCCTTCTGCAAACGGTTATGAAAAACCGCCGACACCAGGTGTCGTTCCTCCGGGAGGGAGGTTTCTTTTTCGATCAAAGAAGCCAGGATCACTACGTCTCGGACGGTCATCTCCATCTCATCAGCCCGGGAACTCATATTCGGTGTAAACACTTCCATGAATTGAAAAACCATGGCCGAAACGATTTCTTCGGCCGTTGTTCCTTTGGCGAAACGGTAGGTTTCCGGATAAAGATATCCTTCCAGATTATCAGCCTTCTGGTCGAGGGAGAAAATGAGGGATGTGTCGTGGGCCGACTGAAGAAAATCTTCTTTTTTTGAAAATCCCTCCTCATCCAGGAGTTCAGCAATTTCTTCGATAATCAATCCCTCGGGTATGGTGATAGAATGAAGATAGACGCTTCCTTCGGTGAGGAGATGGAGGATATTTTTTGCCGAGATGGGAATTTCGATGGCATATTCTCCAGCTTTCAGGCTTTTTGAGGAATAAAAAGCTTTGTATCCCAGGAGAAACGGCCAGGTCTTTTTTATCAATCCCCTATTTTTAAGCTCAAAAGCGATGTCTTTGGCACTTTGTCCCTTCTCGACCTCAAAGATAACCCTGGTGGGGGAAGCTTTGGGCGGTTTATAGAATTCGAGGGAAAACCAGGTGACGAAAAAGAAAAGGACGAAAATAGCGGTGATGAAAACGATTCTAACGATTTTTTTCAGCATTTGCTTTAGATTTTCTGTTCTCCAGATAGGCGGAAAGGATAATGACAGCAGAAACCTGATCTTCGATTTCTTTTTTCTCTCGGGGTGCCATCTTCCTCATGGAAAGGATCTTCCGGGCCTGCACAGTGGTTAGTCGTTCATCCCAGAGAAAAACAGGGAGATCGAGAATCGTCTTTAACCAGCGGGCGAACGCCTGGGTTTTCTGCCCCCTCGTTCCTGTGCTTCCATCCATCCTCAGAGGAAAACCGACCACGATCTCCGTAATTTCATACTCGGAGACCAAATGTTGAAAAAATTTTTCGTCCTCCGTTTTATTTTTGGACCGGTAAATTTGAAGCGGCTGAGCAGTGATTCCCAGTCTATCGCTTATGGCCAGGCCGATCTTCCGGTCTCCATAGTCAATGCCCAAGATTCTCAAGGTTTGAATGACACTCCTTCTCTTTTTTTGCTTTTGTGGCGGTCGAATCCCAGTCTTATCAGCTCATCCAGGAGCCGGGGGTAGGCCAAGCCGCTGACTTCCCATAATTTGGGATACATGCTTATCTCGGTGAATCCGGGAATGGTGTTGATTTCATTCAGAAATATCTTTTCCGGTTTTTTTTGAAGGAAAAAATCAACGCGGGCCATTCCCGAACAGCCAACTGCTAGGAAAGCTTCGATGGCCAGACGCTGGACTTCCTGTGTGATGTTGAGAGGAAGATCTGCCGGAATCCCAAAGGAGGTTTTTCCATCTATGTATTTATCTCTGTAGTCGTAAAACTCCCGATGAGGGAGGACTTCACCGGGAAGGGATGCCCGCGGGTGGTCGTTTCCCAGAACGCTGCATTCGATCTCTCGCCCCTGGATTCCTTCCTCCACCAAAACCTTTCTATCATACTTAAAGGCGGCTCGAAGGGCTGGTCCTATCTCACCAAAGCTCTTAACCTTGGTTATTCCAACACTCGAACCCAGGTTGGCGGGTTTAACGAATAGAGGGAGGGGAATGTTGTTCTGAATCTGATCCAGAATTTTTTCCGGTTGATTTTTCCAGGATGTTTCGGAAAAAACCATATACTTCGCCACAGGCAAGTTCTTTATCTCGAAAATAGCCTTGGCAACGGCCTTGTCCATGCTTAAAGCCGAGCCAAGTACCGTCGCTCCAACATAGGGAACATCGGCCATCTCGAAGAGTCCCTGGATGGTTCCGTCTTCACCAAAGGGACCATGAAGGACGGGAAAGTATATATCGGCTTCGAGCGCAGGTGACAAGACGGCATCTCCAGCCCAGGGAAGAAAAGAGAAAAATTTACCCTTCCTGAGTTCCTCCGGGGAAAGAAAGGGAGAGGAGACGTGTCTCCAGTTTCCCTTTTTGTTGATATAGAAGGAAGAGATGTCGTATTTTTTTTTATCGAGATTTTTATGTATCGATCCCGCAGAGACTAGAGAGACCTCGTGCTCGGCCGACCGTCCACCGAAAAGAAGCGCCACACGTATCATTTTGGTCATTTCGGCTTTTTCCGTTCGGCTTCATTTTATCGGAATAGGCGGTGCTTGTCTATTTTTTCGCCACCGGGGGAGCATCCTTATTTCTGCGACAAAGAGACAGTCAGGCATGGAAATAAGGATGCTTCCGCCGCGCCGTGAGCAGCTCTGGCTGTTTAGGGAGAGGCCTGCTCCTGTCGAGCTTCTGAGGAGCTTTCTGTTTTGTTCTGCAGACGTCTTTTTATGGCCCGGATCAATCCCCCTATCATTGCGCATATCCTGTTGATTTTATCTTCGAATTCAAGAAAATCTCCTTCAGAAAGATAGCCCACTTCCCTTGAGATGGCCAATTGAGTCCGGAGCTCTGCGGCAGATCCCTTGGCCGCCCCTAAAAATTGGATGAATCCCGAGGCGCTGCTCTGCTCTCGTCCGCAGGCGATGTGAGAGGCAATGGAAATGGCGGATTTCCTCAGCTGATCCCCCAGAATATCGTCCTGATTAAGGTTTCCGTTTGTCGACATGTGATACATATCCACGGCTAATCTTTTGGCCTGCTGCCAGCACTCTAAATTTTCGAGGTAATCCGATGATGTTTTATTCGTTGTCTTGGACATATTTAACCTCCATGGTCATAGACGCTTCTGGTCTCGCAAAAATATCACTTGCCATAATTATTCATGAAATTTTCCAATTTTTTGAACCGGCAATGCTTCCTTCGAGATCGCAGTCCTAACGATTTCAATCTATATCTTGTTTTTCCGACTCAAATTATTGAGAAACATGAGCGGATTTGTACGTCTTGATAGACGTAAACCCTGATGAAAGAATGAAGAATAAACAGAGAAATGCGGTTGACAGGGGCAGAGGCGGCGAATATAATAAGGGCAAAATTAGGTAAACAGAATCAAATTTCAGGTGAAAGAGTGAAGGCCCATTTTCTTCGAAAAACCAGGAGAATCACTCTTGCCTGGATCGATTTTTCGCCTTGGATAACGGGTTTCATCTGCTAAGGAGGCTGGGATGAAAAGAAAAATAGGAGTCTTTCTCATCGCAGGCATTTTTCTTCTATTTGCGGTGAGCGCTTTTTCCGAAACAAAAAAACTCAGACAGATCGGGAACTACAAGTTGGTTGACATCAAAAATGATCTCTCGACAGAGGAATTGATGAAAACCATCGTCGAAAATTATTCAGGAGATATTCAAACCGGGTTTAGCATTGCCGGATACAACGATTTGTCACTTCCTTTTATCGATCAGCTCAAACAATCCAATTTCGAGGAAAAAAAGCTGGGCGTGGGAGAAAAAATGATGTGGATGCTCTTCCGTTCAGGTAAAAGCGTTAAAGTGGTCCATGACCTGGAATGGGCGGGGAGCGGTCCTATGGATGTCTATTCCTTCATGGTTACGAGGGGAGACAAGAGATATGAATTTATTATGCCAAAAGCCTGTGGAAACATATCATTGCAAAAAGTCGCGGCCGTAGGTCCTGGTCTTGGCGGCGAGATCGAGTCGTCCACTGCGATACCTCCAGAAGAATTACAGGAACCGGAAGAAGAATACCAGGTGGAAAAGGCGAAAATATACCAGGAGATCTATGATTTGCTTTCCGAAACGGATCTTTACTGTTCATTCTACATCATGGATGAGGAGGAGCCCGACGCAAAGATAATCGGAGCCGAAAGGGCCTATGAAAGGGTCCAGTTCAATAACGGCGATATCGTTTACATCAACCTGGGCAGCGCAGACGGGATCGAGGAAGGCCAGATGTTCGAGGCGCTAGAATTGGGGCAGACATTGCCCGGATACGGTCCGATCCTACACCAGAGAGGAAGACTGCGGGTCGTAGCTCTGGAAACGAACGCCGCATCTGCCCGGGTCGAGAAAGCCTGCGGCCCGATCATGATCGGCAACTATGTCGTTCCTTTTGAAGAAAAGGAAAGCCGTATGGGTAAAGACCTGGGTTACGATGTTCCTCCGTACGAGAATGATGGGCTCAGGGGCAAAATCCTTTATCTGGAATCGGATTTCGCGCAGGCTGGAAGCGGTGACCTGGCTCTGATCAATCTGGGTGAAGTCGACGGGATCCAGTTGGGACAGCAGCTTGTCGTGTACAGGAAGCTCTATGAAGGCACCCCTCTGTTCGTGTTTGGAAACATGGTGATTATCGATATCCAGAGAAGGACAGCCACCGTGAAGATCCTTTCCTGTAAGGACGCTTTGCTTATAGGGGACCTGGTCCAGACAAGATAGATATCAGTCCATTCATCAGTTTTTTCTTTTCGATTAAGGTGGATCACTACGTGAAAGTGCAGAATGTCTTTGTGAACGAAGGATATCATTGCAAGCGAAGGGAAGCAGTCGCATTTACGCGGTTCGTGGATGAGTGTTCGGCCATGATAAAATCATCAAGGATGCCGATTAAAGGCTAGCGAGGAGCGCTTTTTTTCATCGATCGAACTTGACTCCTGTGAGGAAGCCTTTTTCGGTTTTTTTCTGCCAAATGACTTCCACCGTGGTCACGATTTGCCTTTCTTCTTCATGTGGCAGACGATACTTCAACTCGAGGATCGTTCCGGGACGAAACTGGTCATTCAGCAGAAGACACAATCCCCCGTAACTGATATTTTGTGTCAACCCCACATCCTTTAAGGGGGATAGCACCGTGTAGATGACATCTATGATCATGTCTTCGCGTGCATGTTCTCGTTTTATCTCTTTTCCTCGGTTTCTCTGAGTATTCCCTTTCATTCTGTTCCCTCTTATCTGAAATGAAAGAATTTCGATCAAGATTTTAACAATAACTGAAGCAAAATAAAAGAGTGCCCGCTCGCGATGGGCGGCTGATTTGACGGAGAGAGAGCGATTATTGACAGATTCAGCGGTTTTTGGTAGCTTAAGGCCAAGGCCTATGATAAGAGAGCGGGCGTAGTTCAGTGGTAGAACGTCTGCTTGCCAAGCAGAAGGTCGTGGGTTCAAATCCCATCGTCCGCTCCAGATTATCCCCTTATTTTCAGTAACTTAACCTCTCAATGACCTTTTCGCTGGAATGGTGTACTTTGGCCTAGCTTCCTCTGGAAGCGACAACCGAGTTTTATTAGCGCTTATTCGATTGCTATCCAGGCCCAACTCAGAAAGGTCCATCTTCTGTCCTGTTTCACCAAAGCAGCGGACATACGACCAGAAGCTTCTGTAACAGTTCCATTTGAGTCTTCGATGGTCTCTTTATAGTTGCATTGGGCAACTGCAAAGTTCCCTTCGACTACTATCTCAAGCGGCTCATACTCGAATGAAATTAGTTTGTATAGTTTATAGTACTCCTCAAAAGAAAAGCGGCAAAACTCTTTGTCATATGGTCCTTTGTCGAACATGGGAGGTGTCTGGGCAAGATCCCAACCACTGAACTTAGGATGGAAATCCTTCATAATTTCATCCACATCACCTCGTTCACTGGATTCTGCATTCTTTTGCAGCATTTGGACAATTTCCTTCTGTTCAGCTGTCCATTCTTTAGCATACATAGATTTAGATTCAATCGGGAAGCCACAAAGCAGAAGGACCAAAGGCAAAATCATGAGCAGTTTTTTCATTCCTAACCTCCTTTTTTAGTTGATACAAAGCTTATTTATCTTGATCATCCATGTCAAGGCAAACGGTAGATGTGTCACATGGAAACAGATGACCTCATCGTAATGGACATCGAAGTAAAAGGACAGGTTGATACAAATATACGTATGTTATTCTGATCCTCCCCTTTAATACAATCAGGGAGGCAGAGCAGAGTTTTTACAAATTTTGCTGAAATCTGCTTACTTTGGTTTAATAGCGCTTAAAGGAAAATGATGGTTTTCCCCTGGCGGGAAGGTGTGGGAGTCGAACCCACCCAGGACCTTTCACAGCCCCGCGCTGGTTTTGAAGACCAGGAGGCCCACCGGAACCAATACCTTCCCGGAGACTATCTTAGAATATGCACATCCTTGTCGCGTTTTGTCAATCCGATTCTGTCGAAATATTCTAGGATGGCAGTGGCGTATTTACGCGAGAGCTTGAGGAGATCACGAAGCTCGGCCACCGTAATGCTCGGATATTTCTCCAAATATTGAAGTACGACGCGCTTGGCCCTTTCCACAAAGTCCCTGTAGTAGATGACTTTATCGCTGAGCCGCACTAAGACTCCATTCTGAAACAGGCCGTGCATCAGGTTCTTGAATTCCCTGGGATTGAGCCGCAGCTTGTGTCTCAGCTCCTCTTCGGATGGAGAGGCGAATCCGCCTTTCTGGAATTCCCGTACGACCCGTTCGATGCTCTCCTGATCTCGAGGCTTGAGCTCAACCTCGTGCCCAACAAGACTCACATCCGAATCTTTGCGGATGAGACCTCCCTTTTCTTCCAATCCATCCAAGACCATTTTGAATGCCGGGCCATCTGTCCGTTCCAGGAATTTCGACCTCAGCTCTTCATAGGGCATGAACGCGCGATGAGGGTTTCCCTCCAGATAAGTCTGGACCGTAGACTTCAATGCTCTTTCCATTTCTTGATATGATTTTTTATGAAGATAACTCAGTTCTTTAGCCGCACCAATTTTGACGACGTCCCCTGTGTCGATCAAATCTCCGAGTGCTTTTTCGATAAGGTCTTCCCTTTCTCCGATTTTTCCTTTTAGCTGAGGAAGACCAACCGGCCTTGTCCCGTAGCTCAGGACAACCTGCTCCACCGCTTCGGTTATCCCTCCTCCCAGTTTATGCAATCCTTCTACAACCCTGGGGTCGAACCTTTTGTGCTTTTCAGGAGAGGCATCAAGGATCTCTCCTCCTCCGATTGTCATCAGAGGCGAAAAGGTCCGGATGACAAAACGGTCGCCTGGCAGGGCCACAGTCGGTGCTTCGAGGATGAACTGCGCCAGAGCATCATGGCCAGGAAGAACCGCATCGTTTTCGAGGAGGACGAGCCGGGAGATAATTTCTGCCGTTCCCACATGAAGTCTCACCCGCGTTCTGTTCTTCAAAGGTTTGCTATAGCTCTTCAGGAGCCGAAGCCTCGCATCCAGCCTGTACGTCGGACGGAGAGAGTCAGGCTCTCCGGCGCATTGGCCACGTCGAAGCATTTCCTTTTTGACATCCTGAAGGTTCAACGCTGTGCGTCTTCCAATGACAGATCTCCCGACCTTACGATGATGAACCTGTATCCCTCTAATTTTAGCCTCTATCCCATCGGGAAAAATCTCTATGCGGTCTCCTTCCTTGACCTCTCCGGAAAGTACGGTACCGGCGATGACGGTTCCGAATCCCTTCATGGTGAAGACCCTGTCGACCGGCATGCGGAAGATTCCGCTGTCGTGTCTTTTCGCCACGTTATCTCCCAGGTTCATCAATGCCTTTCTCAGGGTCTCCACGCCGCTCCCACCGATGGCTGACACAGGAAGGATCGGGACATCCTCCAAAAAGGAGCCCTTTAAGAAGTTTCTCACTTCTTTTGTAAGCTCCCGGAGACGTTCTTCGTTCACCAGATCCGATTTGGCGAGGGCCACTATTCCTTTCCGGATGCCTAAGAGCTGGAGGATTTCGAAATGTTCCCTGGTCTGGACGGATACTCCCTCATCCGCCGCGATGACCAGTAGGGCGGCATCTATGTTGCTGGCCCCTGCCACCATGGTCTTGACCAGCTTCTCATGCCCAGGCACGTCGATGAAGACAATTTGCTTGTCATATCCAGCGGCTTCCATGAACACGAATCCCAGCTCGATAGTGATGCCACGCCGTTTCTCTTCGGCCAGCGTGTCGGCATCTATACCTGTGAGGGCTTTCACCAGGAGAGTTTTCCCATGATCGATATGACCGGCCGTGCCGACAATGACATGTTCAACTTTTGACATAGCTTTGGTCACCTCGATTGGAGGAAGAAATCATAGAATAACAAAATCGTTGCCCCAAGGAAAGAAGGAAACGAAGGTCCGGGCCATCCGATATTCAGACCTAATATGTGTTTTTATTTGTATGCTGAGAAAAGGAGCTCATAGTTTATCGGCGATTTTTTCTAGATCGGTTCTCATATGTCGGAGTTTTTTTTCTGAAGAGATCGCTTTCAGGGCATCCTCCCATTTTTTGATTTCTCTCTCGATTTTTTGCCGGATAGAAGATCCTTTTTGAGACAGCCAGATATTCTTGCAGCGCCGGTCTGTCGGGCAGTCGACCCGCTCGATAAATTTTTTACGGCACAGGCGGTCCACAACGCGGCTCCCCCTGGAGAGAGAAAGACGCATCCGTTTTGAAAATTCCTGACAGGTTATTTTTTCTTGGTCCCCGATACATTGCAAGCCCTTATATTCCGCCTCGGTAAGACCGAATTTCTTTCGGAGGTCCTCTTCATAAGCCGATACTATCTGTCCGATTTCTCCTAGAATAGCCCACATTTTATAGACACCCAATTAAATTCTCCTTGACAATAATTGCTATTAGCAAGTATAATAATTAAAGTTGACCAAGTCAAGATTTAACACAAAGGTTTCAACGGATAGAAAGGAAGAGAAAGATGCCTATTTACTCTTATCAATGTAAAGAATGCGGAAACAAATTCGATCTTCTGGTCGGAGTGACGGCAGATGCCGGCAAATTGATTTGTCCCCAGTGCGGGAATAAGAATATCGAGAAGACCTTGAGCTCTTTCAGCTTCAGGATGGGCTCGTCCCCTGTTTCCAGTACTCCTTCGGGGTCTTGTTCCTCAGGCGGCTGCTGTCCGACCTGCTGAAGCATCGTACCAGGCCCGTAATAAGATAAAAACCCGAAAGATCCCAGGGGTTTCTATTTTTCGTGACTTATCTTCGAAAAAATTTCCTGATGGATCTTCTCGACTTTCGTTGAGGCCCCCGCCAATCGGAGACGGAGGTTCTATTCGATCGTCTTAAAGATTATGCATGGACGCTGGTCATAGTCGGTTTGCTACAAAAAGCTGACCGGCAGAGCTTTTCCCCAGGGGCATCATTACGGATTTTCGGATGAGTGCCTGATACGACTTCACCCTAACAAACCTGAAAGTCGATTCCCTTATAGCTACAAAGCCGTTATTTCTTCTCCTTCTTTTCTTCCATAACCTTTTTTATCTGCTGGAGCCTGTTTTGGAACCTGAGCTTGACTTCTTCCTCTGCGAGTGCAATGGCCTTTTCTTCGGCCTTGATTGCCTCGCCAAAATCATCCATCTTCTGGTACACCATGGCCAGGGTGTCCAAATTATAGGGAGATTCCCCCAGTGCAACCGATTTTTTTGCGGCATCGAGGGCACTTTCCAGGTTTTTCTCCTGGTTGGCCCAGAACCAGGCATAGGAGTTGAGGATATCTGCATCGTCTTTGTTTTTTTCGGCGAATCTGGGCCCGAAAACCTCGAGGGCTTTATCTTCCTTATCCAGTTTGAGGTATATATTGGCAGCCGACTGGCGATAATACCATCTGTCGGGATTCAACTCAATGGCTAATTCAACCATCTTTTCTGCGCTGTCCGTGTTTTTTTTGTACTTGACCCAAAAATCTGCATACTGGGTAAGATAGTAACTCAAGCTGGAGACTTGTCCTTCCATGAAGTCTTTTCCAAAAACTTCATTGGCTTTGTCTTCTTCTCCCTTCAGCATGTATAGCTCGGCCAGGTTTTTGTTGTAGCGTGGACTCGGGTTGTACTTCATCATTTCCTTGATTTTTTCAGCTAGCTCGATCCCTTTATCCAGATTGTCCTTGTCCCGAATTATCCGGCTGACATAGGAACTCAGGACATACGGATCATCCGGGTATTTGGAGGTGTAATCTTCGAAAAAGGCGGTCGCTTCCTCTTTGGGAGCCCGGTATCCATAATAGTAGCTCAAACGCTGGTAAGCGGATTTCTCCAACGGGCTTTTTGGATACTTTTTGAGGAAGGCCTTCATAGGCTCAGGATCCATTGTCCGTGCATAAACCGCTAAAGACCCCAGGGAAAACTCGGCATATTCGGTGAAGGTGACTTTCTGATCATCGTATTCTGTGGTCCCTTTCTTCCCGTCCGGATCGAGGGCTAACACCTTTTGATAAAGCTCTTTGGCCTTTTCCTCGTCATACCGGTCGTCGTATTTTTGGGCGAGCTTAAAGACTGTCTCCACATTTTGGGGATCCTTAGCATAGCTCTCAGAAAGGACTTTGAAGGTGTCGATACCCTTAAGGATTTTCTCTAGCTTTTCGACGAATTTCTCTGGCGGAGGGCCATATCCAACAATCCAATCCACTTCGGAACCGTCTCCGTCGAGCACCATATCCGTCGGTGTGGCACGGATTTTGAAACGTTTGTAGACCTCGTCTCCTACTTTATCTCCTCTCGTGGCCCGAAAAATGACAAAGTTTTTGTTTAGAAAATCATGGAATTTTGTGTTGCGGTAGAACTGCTGATCCAGCAGTACGCAGCCGCCTCAGCCACCCGAGAAGAAGTCGAGCAGAACCAGCTTTCCCTGGTCTTTGGCAGCGGCAACGGCATCGTCCAAGCTGCCTTGAAACCAATTCTGAGCGACTCCGAATGAAGATAAGAATATGAGGAGAAGAGGTAGCGCGAGTAATTTTTTCATGCTAACCTCCTCGTGATGTGAAAATTTTCTCATTTTTTTCTACTATAGAGAGTTTCTCTCTCATTGTCAATTAAAAAAGGGGGGGGACGCTCCTCAAGGTACCACCCTATCTTCAAATATGACCATTTCATTACTAGAAGAACATAGATAAACTCAGTGAAACATCGCTTATTCCATCAATTTCAAATGATTTACAGAAAAATGCTGAATTTATTTTAAAACTGTATGGAATAGGGTGGTACCTTGAGGAGCGTCCCCTATTTAAGGACGATCTTTCCTTCGGATTTGGAGACGACCTTGCCGATGATGGCCGCCGATGCTAATCCCTTTTCTTTGAGATGCTTCACGAAGGCTTCTCCCTGATCGCTCCCTATAGCAATCAGAAAGCCGCCCGATGTCTGGGGGTCATAGAGAGCGATCTCCACTTCCTCGCTCACTCCCTCTTTGACCTCGGCAAACTGGGCCGCGTATTCCCTGTTCCTCTCGATGGCGCCGGAAATAAGTTCTTCCCGGACATAGTCCAGAACGCCGTCGAAGAAAGGGACCTGGTTGATGTATATTTCGGCTGTCACCTTGCTCTGGGAGACCATCTCGCTTAAATGGCCCATAAGGCCAAAACCGGTGACATCAGTAGCCGTTGTCACACCAGCCTCGACCATGGCTTCCGAGGCCACTTTGTTCAGCTCGGCCATGGACTGGCTGATGGCCTTCATGGCCTCCTCGGAGGCTCGGCCCAGCTGCCTGGCAAAGCTGATGACACCGGTTCCGATGGATTTGGTCAGGACCAGAACATCCCCGGGCCTGGCCTTGTCATTGGTGATGATCTTTTTGGGATCGACCACTCCGGTGACCGAGAACCCGAACTTGATCTCGGTGTCTTTTATGCTGTGTCCCCCGATCACCTCCACCTCTGCCTCCTTCATCTTGTCGATCCCGCCTCGAAGCATCCGGTTCATCACCTTGTGGCTCATGGTCTCGATCGGAAATCCCACAACAGAAAGGGCTGTAAGCGGTGTCCCCCCCATGGCATAGATGTCGCTGAGAGAGTTGGCTGCGGCAATCTGCCCAAAGGTGTAGGGATCGTCCACATTGGGCGTGAACACGTCGACCGACTGCACTAGGGCCATATCTTCAGCCAGCTTGAACACCCCGGCATCATCGCAGGTATCGGCACTGACCAGAACCCTTGGATCCGAGATCGGCGGCAAGCCGGCCAACACGATCTTCAAGTCGGTCTGGTTGATCTTGGAGGCACATCCTGCGTTCTCCACGAACTGGGTCAAAGGAACTGACTCAGACGCCTCTTCCAAACGCTCCCCTGCGCATAGGCAAACATTCTTTTCCTTGAAGACATCGCAAGGACAAGGCTGTTTGGGGTTGCAGATGCATTGCCCCAGCTTGATGGACCGCTGCATAATCCGTCTTCTTTTCTCTTTGTCTACCATCTCGCTTTTTCCTCGATTTCCGTTGATTCTCTGTCGACTTCTTAATGTAGCATTATCCTTGTGTCTGCTTCAATAGAGGAAGTTTGTTGACATGTTGGTATTGGCGGTCGCGATCATTTCCGCTGTAGAGAGTTTCATGCAATTCGGGAGGCTTGTGATCTATGGCTTTTCCCCGATAGAAAATGAGTCGACCCTTCTTCCACCACATCACGCAGGGCAAGAAAGAGGGGCCGCTGCGCTAACTTCGCCGATCACCTCGGCCCCATATCGATCGTTTCTTCACTATCTGTTAATTGGTTCTTGCGCCAGGTTCACCAGACGAATATCCCTATTGTTGTGGGCCAGACCTTTTTTAATGACCGATGATTTTGAAAGCTCACGAAATCTTGTAGCGAAGAAGAGCTCCTACATCCCCCAGGATTTCCATGACTTTGCTTTCCGCAGTGATGAATGACACGTGTGCATCCGTGGCTTCCGCAAGCTTGATCAGCGCCTCCGATATCTGGGGATCCAATGTTTCACTGAGGATCACCGTATCTACCCGGCCGCCCTGGAGGGCACGCCGGGTGTCCTCGATCCCAGAGACTCCGAGTCCGTGACGGCGAATCTCCGCCACGAGCCGATACACTAAATTCCTTTCCTGTTTCAGCTCCGTTTCCTCCATAATGGGTCTCAACCTCTTGAGAAATTCCGCGTTGGTCGAATCGAGGTCCCAGGGAATCTTGCCAATAATTTTATTCTGCCAGGACTTCGGAAATTCATGCTCGAGCTCGGAAATCATCGTATGCCTTCCGGAGATAATTATCCTTTTTACACCAGCCTCCTCGAACACGGTCTGCGCAGCTTCTACGGCTTCCTCGACAAAACGTTTTATCTCTCCTGCATGGCGCCGCTGGTAGCGCATTTGTGACCACCCCCCCGGTTTGGACAACTGATGGATTCTTTCGCATAAGGAATCCAGCTTTTCTAAGACCTGCCCGGCGGCAACGAAGATCCTCGTACAGTGGGCGTCGATCATGATCACCCCAACGGGCTCGAATTTGTCCAGTTGAAGCGCGAGGGGCTGGATGATTGCTTCATCGTCCACAGCCAGGAGTGGCGTCGGCGGCATGACGAGCTCGACTCCGCGGGTGAAACCGGCTCCCAGGTCCGCAAAAAAAGCCAGACCTGGCCCCCTCACTCCTTCTTTATTCGCCTTCTCCAGATAGTCCTGGAGCAGAGATAGGGATGTTTGGAAAGACTCCTTTTCCTCAGGATCCAGAAGGCGGTCGACTCTTGACGACTCCCTTGCAATGAAATGTAATGCGGATTCGAAGCCTTCGCTTAGATTCAGGTAAACCGATAGGACGGTTCGGCTGGCCTCAGAAAGCTCAGCTAGCTCTCGAACGACCTCCTCCGATAATTCCATCTTTTCCTTCCTTTTATAATCCTTTATGAAAACGAAGGCTATTCCATGGTACGAAATCAAAAGTAAGATTTATAAAGCGCGCGCACCCAAAACGAAGAACCAAGAACCATCTCTCTTCGTCTGCCATCAGAATTTTCTTTAGAGCAGCATGAAGCGGCGTTTAGCCTTAAAAATCAGCTCGAAGTGGAGGATTATCCTGCAGATAGAACCCAGCCATGAAAGGAAGCATGATTGAAGATCTGGGCCAGGGAACAGATAAGATACTCGGAGGCCCTATCCATCCGGGATCACCTCTCAGGCCGAGACCTCGGCGCGGGCATGGGCTTTCGCGGCAGCATCTTGTCGCGCATCGCCGTATGGTACACGAAGGAAGCCATGATGACAGCCGACTGCATGATGTCGCCTATCTGAATGCGGTCGTAGACATCCATGTTGGAGTGGTGGGTCCGGGTCCCATAATCGATCGAATCCTGGATGAACTGAAATCCGGGCAGACCGACACGGTCAAAGGATAGATGGTCGGTACCCCCGGTATTCCTAATGGTTAGGGTCGTTGCACCCATATCCTTGAACGGAGCCAGCCAGGCTTCGAAGATAGGACGCACCTCTTCGTTCCCTTGGAGATAAATGCCACGGATCTTGCCGGTACCGTTGTCGTAGTTCCAATAGGCGGACAGCTTGTTATACTCCGGTTTCAGGGTAGGCGGCGTCTGCATCTGCTCGCGCATCCATTTCATATATTCCGGGCTGTAGCGCTCCAGGTTTTCCGGAGGAGAAGGGCGAGAGGCGAAATGCTCATCCACATAGGCCCGGGAGCCCAAGAAACCTTCCTCTTCCCCTCCCCAGAGAGCGATGCGGATGGTTCGGCGGGGTTTAAGACCGGCCGCTTTTAGAATGCGCACGGCTTCCATGGCGACTACACAACCGGCCGCGTTATCGGTGGCGCCGGTCGCAGCGTGCCATGAATCAAAATGTCCGCCGAGCATGACCAACTCATCCTTTTTATCTGTGCCGGGCAGGTCGGCCAGGATATTGTAATCATTCAAATCCTGGCTGAGAAAATCAGCCTGCACTTCCATCTCCAGCGTGACTTTGATCTTCTTGTCGAGGATGCGGCAGATCCGGTTGTAATGCTCCACGGCTAAGGTGACCTGGGGCGGAACCGGCGGGGCGTCTTCATCCCTATCGCCGCCGCTGGAGACGAAAATCGTTCCGTCCTCGCCGCGGCTGGGATCGAGCACAACCGCTACCCCTTCGGATACATAGAACTCATTAATTTTTCTCCTCAGGGCCCGGCTCGGGAAGCCTCCAGGACGTCTCATGAACCGCCTCTGTTCTCCAGGCTCAGGCATTTGAGCGATTTCAGCCAGTTCTTCATCTGTGTACCTTGTCGCATCGGGGGAGAAGCGAGCTTCTGTTTCACGTTCTGGCTGGCTAAGCACGAACATCCCTTTTAACTTACCACGGTATTTCTCGATATCGGCTTCGGAAGCGATATCGACACGGATGGCTTCGCCTCGCACGATTCCGTTGGTACCAGGGGTCCAAGCCTTAGGGTAAGCGAGGAGGGGAGAATAGACCGGCTCGATCATATGGGCTTGAAATTTCTTCAGCTCCCAACTTCGTCCGAAGTCATACTTCTCGGTATGAACGTTCTCGAGCCCCCATTCTCTTAACTTTTGCTGGACCCAGTCGGTTGCCATTCTTTTACCGGGAGACCCGGATAACCTTGGTCCGAACACATCTGTCATGTAACTCAGGATCTCCCTTGCCTGAGAACGGTTCAGTCCCTCGTCCTTTATTTTGTAGATAGCAGCAAAATCAGCCTTATCCTCGGCCAGAGCCAGGCAAAATACAGCCAACACCACGGCAAGGCTGTAAACCGCAATCCGCTTTGCCAAGAACAACTTCCGGCTGCGTGGCGGAGCTTGGGCTTGTCGGCGAAAATTTACCTCATTCATCTTCATTTTCCTCCTCATTCAATTTAACTCTGTAATTAGAAATATTCTTATCTCAGGTAATTGTCAACTAGTCTGTTCTTTTTCTTGTCCGAACGGCAGATCTGGTCAGCTTCGCTGGGATATAAGAGATGGGCAGGGCTCTTCCGGTCAATCAAGATGAGGTTTCTGATCCTTATTCGGCTATTCAGCGTAGTCAGAGGCCGAGATCCTGTATGTGGGGATTAATAAAATGCATGGCCTATTAAACGATCGATGGCCTCAAAATAGGATACCGGATGAGTGGCAGTAGAAAATTAAGGAACTTGACTTTTCAGGAGCGAGAGAAGGGCATCCAGCACGACCTTGTCTTCCTCCTTCCGGATCGTCCTGAAATCCAACAGGACGGCCTCCTGCTGTACCCTTGGAAAGATAGGGGGCTTATAATGGCGCAGTTTTTGGGCTAAAGTCGCCGCGGATAGAACCTTTGATTTCACCATCAAAAGCCTGGTGGGCATGGTCTGGACGGGCACAGAGCCGCTCCCGACCTGGGATCCTCCATCCACGATCGAAAACTCGGCTCTCTCGGGCACCTGCTTCCGGAGGATTCTTAGGGCTCTTTTGGCCCGGGCTTCGATCTCCTTCGGGCTGAGGGAAAACATGCGATAGACGGGGTGTTTCTCTTTTAACATTTCGGATGAGAGGAAAAGGCGAAGGGTGGCTTCCATTCCGGCGATGGTCATCTTCCCGATGCGGAAAGCCCGGGCTAATGGATTCTTTCTTATTCTCCGGATGAGTCCGATTTTTCCCACGATCACTCCCGACTGGGGACCGCCGATGAGCTTGTCTCCACTAAAACAGGCCACATCCGCCCCGGCTTTCAGGCTGTCCTGGACCAGAGGTTCGGTCTCCAGGCCGTATTCCTTCAGGTCGACCAGAGCTCCGCTTCCCAGGTCGTCAATTAAGGGGAGGTTGTGCTCCCTGGCTATCTTGGACAGCTCCTCGATGGCGGGTTCCTCGGCGAAGCCAACGATACGGAAGTTGCTGTGATGAACACGCATAATCGCTCCCGTCTCTTCGTTGATGGCGGAGGCATAGTCACGGAGATGGGTTTTGTTGGTGGTGCCCACTTCCCTGAGGATGGCTCCGCTGGCAGCCATCACATCGGGCATGCGGAAAGAACCGCCGATCTCGACCAATTGGCCGCGGGAAACGATGACCTCTTTTCCCTCGGCTAGGGTGTTCAGGATGAGCATGGTGGCTGCCGCATTGTTGTTGACAACGGTTGCTGCTTCGGCTCCGGTTACTTCGCAGATGAGTTCGTCCAAATGGATATCCCGATGACTGCGGCGTCCCGTATCGGGATCCGTGGCCAGAGTGCAGTAACCCTCTACGACCTTGGCGATAGCGTCCTGTGCATCTTGAGGAAGAACGGCCCGTCCCAGCCCGGTGTGCAGAATGACGCCTGACGCATTGATGGCTTTCTGCAGAGAAGGAGTGAATTTTTTTAAAAGATGACTCGCCATCCTTTCCAGGATATTCTCTGGAGATAGTTTTTTTTCGACCGATGAATCGTTTCCCCTTTTCAGAATTTCCAAACGGAGTTTGCCGATCATCTTCCGGGCCGCATCGACAACCGTTTCCCTTCCGTATTTTCCGATGAGGCCTTCTGCCTCCACCGAGTTCAACAGATTATCGACCGACGGTAGCTGACGTAAAAGATCTTTAGACATGTTCGGCTCATAAACTGTAATCGCGCAAATCCACCGTTTATATAACGGTTGTAAGATAATTTACCATTATTCTTATCTCCGCTTCAACAGAAGCTATCATTCTTTTTTCTGTTATAGTCAGGAAATTTGGGTATGTTCCCTTTGGGGAGGACCTGCTCATTCATTTCTAGGTGATTCTATGTCCTTAAGAGCCTTAGCCGGTGCCGCAATCTCCGAAGCAATTGCTCTAGCCGAGATCTATCCGGCAATGGCTTCCGGATCAACATGTCCCTCTCTTTCCGCTTTTCTTTGAGGAGGAATGAATAAAAATTCAATAACGAGCCCCAAAACAAAAATGACGGCAAAGATGATCAGAAAATTTCGCCAGTTCAGATTAATTTCGAGCATCTTGAATCTCCCTAGAAAATCTATAGCCAGATTTTCATGTCCAATGTTCCCGCCCAATATACAATACAGAAGGAACAGCGATTTATTCCGCGATAAACCCGAATCTCAATCTTTCCAAGTATAACTGCAAGTCATAAAATGGGCGTTTTTTGGGAATTGGATAACTAAGAGTTGTTATCCTGGATTATTCACGAGTCAAAGCGAACCCATCCCACCGCCAACCCACCCCGCCCCAACATTAAGGTATAAAGAAAGAATATTGAGATTTCTGTGTTTTTAGCAGCTTTATCAGAGTAAATTCCTGATATAGCTGAAATAAAAAATGTTATGGATATTTTCTATGGACTATTCAGGTTATTTTGTTAACTATCGAAAAAATCAGCAGCCTGGGGAAGGCGCTCGGCCCATTCTCTTTTGGATTGGCCAACGGGAATTTTTTTTACTCATACCGAAGCAGGTCAATGGGATTTGCGGCGGAAGATTTTACAGCCTGGTAGCTGACGGCTGCAAGTGCAGTAACCAGAACTAGAGTTCCCGATACAAAAAAGATCCAAATCCCGAGACCGATTCGATAGGAAAAATTATCCAGCCATCTATTCATGGCGAACCACGCCGCTGGCCAGGCAATACTATTGGCGATGAGAATGAGCTTCAGAAATTCTCTGGAAAACATGGCCGCAATTCCCATAACCGACGCTCCCAAAACCTTTCGTACGGCGATCTCTTTAGTCCGCAATTCCGTAATAAGGGCTGTGAGACCGAATAACCCCAAGCAGGCAATAATAAGAGCGAAAAATGTTACGGCGCTGAATATTTTGCCGAGTCTCGTTTCGGCCCTGTACAGGTTGTCATAGTCCTCATCGAGGAAGGAAAATTGAAAAACTTGGTTGGGCACGAGATTTTGCCATTTGTTCTGCATAAAATTCAATGTTTGGGATATATTCTCGGGGCGGATTCTGACGGCCAGATATTCGAATAATTCGGGATAAACACAGAGGGCTATGGGTTCTAATTTCTGATGCAAAGACTTGAAGTGAAAATCTTTAATAACACCTATTACTGTCCCTCTTTTTTTGTTTAATTCAAATTGTTTACCCAAGGGCGATTCCCATCCTATTTCCTTGACGGCGGATTCATTGAGAATATAGGCCTGTTCGGTATCGGAAGGAAACTGCCTGGAGAAATCACGTCCGGCCGCCAGCCCGATCTCGTATGTTTTAAGGAAATCATGGTCGACGGGTATCCACTGTATCATGAGATTCTCATTCTCATCGGCTCCCTCATGCCAATAGCTCTGGTTATACACGTCTCCTCCGGGCCGGAAGCCTGATGCAGAAGCGCCTAAAATATTGGGATTTTGCATGAATTCGTTTTTTATGATCTCTATTTTTTTCAGGGCATCTTCGTCGTAAAGAGGGATGTTGACAACATGCTCTTTGTTGAAACCAAGCTTTTTGTTCTGGACATAATTCAACTGATTATGAATCGTTATGGTCCCCACGATAAAAATGATGGAAATGGCAAACTGGGCGACAATGAGCGTTTTTCTCAAAAAGTGGCCTTTCATCCGTACGCGTTCTGATCCCTTCAGGACATTTGCAGGTTGAAGGGCCGAGAATAGAAGAGCCGGATAAGTTCCGGAGGCGGCACCGACGGCCGCTATGATGAGAATCATCAATATAAAAAGCTCGTAATTTCCAAGGTAATCGATGCTTAGCTCTTTGCCTGCGAGGGAGTTGAATATCGGTAATAAGAAGTGTGCGGTGATTACGGCGATAATAAGGGCAATAAATGAGATATAAGTGGACTCTCCCAGGAATTGCTTGATTATATGAAGACGGTGAGCCCCAGCCACTTTCCTTATCCCCACTTCTTTTACCCGTGTCGTGTACCGGGCCGTAGAAAGATTGATGTAGTTGAAGCAGGCGATAAGCAAAATGAACAAGGCTATCGCCGAAAAGATATAAATGTTATGGATGTTTCCGTTCGGTGCGATTTCACCTTTCAAGTGGGAGTGAAGGTGAATGGAAGTTATGGGCTGAAGGAGATATCGCACATTATAGACGTGTCTGGCTTCGCTTCCTCTGTATTTTTCGACGAAATCAGGGATCAAATTCTGGAATTTCTCCGCTGAGAACGCTTCCGAGGTTAGGATATAGGTATGGAAATTCGAGATTCCCCACTGGCCCATATACCTCGATTTGTAACTGACCATGGAAGCAAGAAAATCGAATCTCAGATGAGAATTTTCAGGAATGTCTTTGAAGACCCCGGTAACCGTAAAGTCCCACCTTTTGTTGAGTGTAAGGGTTTTGCCTATCGGGCCGTCTTCGCCGAAATATTTCTTGCTCGCACTTTCGGAAATGACTATCGTGTAGGGCTCTTTTAAGGCTGTTTTACTGTCGCCTTTGATCAGGGGGAGGGTGAAAATATCAAAAAATTCCGGATCGGAAAAAAAGACGGTCTCGTTGAAACGTCTGTTCTGATATCTAACAAAGTAACCATTCTTGTCAACCGTGATGGCCTTGACGATGTCTGGAAAATCATCGGTCAAGGAGGAAGCTAGAGGTGCGGGTGTCAGGGCAATCCGGTTTATATTGCCGTCGGATTGCGATGCGGCGATGACCCGGTAAATTCGGTCATGGTTTTCATAAAATCTGTCGTAGCTCAGTTCATCCTGAATCCAAAGAAATATCAAAAGTGTGGATGTTATACCGATGGCCAGGCCGAAGAGATTGATGGCGGAATAGACTTTGTACCTGAGGAGGTTTCTCCAGGAGGTTTTCATGTAGCTCTTCAGCATTACGATCCCCCAATAACAAGAATAAGGCACGGCCCTCAGAATCTGTCCCCAATACCATAGGTTTGCCCTGAATTTTCCCTTTTCCGATACGATCCTGTCATGGATCTCACCAAAATCTCCTAAGGCAGAAGCACTGATAAAATTCGGCATCAGGTGATTCAATATCCGCCAGGCAATCCTTGGAGGTTTTATTTGGCTATTTTTCATTTCGTGTTAATCAGAAACCAGGCCAGTGAGGCCATCCCACATTGCCCTTTCTACTATTTTGATTGCCTTAAGGGCTTTGATCCCAGAATCAGTAACTTTGTAGAATCGCTTGCTTTTTCCTCCGCGTTCCGGCGTCGGAGTGCCAAATTGCGATTCGATATAGCCCCTCTTTTCCATTCGATAGAGGGTGATATAGATGCTTCCGGGTGATGACTGTTTTCCAGTGACCGCTTCAATGTGATCGAATATGGGAACACAATAGGCTTTCTCCCCGAGATGCAATATAGCCAATAAAATCAGTTCTTCCTGTCTTGTTAGCAGTTTCATTGCCGCCTCTCTGTTGATATTCCTATAATTTAAAGGAAAATCGAGGTTTTGTCAAGAATTATTTTCCTGAAAAATAAGGGAAAATAATCGAGGAAGATTACTTTCTTCATCACCACACCTGTTTCAGTCAGGCCAGAAACAATTTTTTGATTTTTGTAAATATGAATAAGGCGTTGATTGCTGCCTGCAATTTAAGGGTGATGCTGGAAAAAAAGCACGAACGTTCCAGAGGCTGAAACAAGAAATGCATGATGGTTCTATGAACTTCTGATATTCATTCCCACCGTTTTTAGCTTTGACTTAATGAACTCTGAATCGTTAGAAGGGAATAAGAAGAGATTCAAATCAATGGAATCGGTGTCGGTGAAGAGAATAGAATTTTTTCACTCAAAAACCTTTTTTTCCAGGACCTTTTCTTTCTGTCCCAGATACTCGAAATCCTTTTCCATAATCCTTGTCTTGATTTTCAGGTTCTCTGATTCGATTTTCAATTTGGTGAGCTCCACCACAAGATTATGGCTGAGGCCGTGGAGGAGTTTGATGTACTCCTTGGCTTTGTTCAGGTCTTTGAAAACAAGGTCGATCCGCTGGTTGGCGGCATCAATTTTGGGGTCGACCTGGTTGTGTTTTTTCCAGAGGGTCTCCAGGTTTTTGTTCGTCCGGTCGAGAATTTCGATGGTGTTCCTCACTTCCTGATGGACGGGGAAGACCAAAAATTTGATGAGAGGGGAAACGGGCTTCATGATTTTCAGGAGCATGGCTTTTGCTTTTTCTTTAGGGCCTCCTGGAATTTCCCTTCCGGCAGATGCGGATGCCGGAGGAAAGGAATAATCGATTCCTTCGGTTTGGGAAGGCTCGGGCGCATGGGGCTGACTGGCGATTTTCTCCCTGATCTGCTCCATGATATCCGCTACATCGATATTTTCATAATCTATTTTTATTTCCTCTGTTTTGTCTTTTTTTTCTTTTTTCATAATCCTCTCCTCGATCCGTCTCACTTTTTTTTGTATCGGCTATCAGGGTTTTGAAAATTTTTGTATTCCCCTGCACGCATTCTTCCTGACCCGTATTCGGAATAGCCTTCAGGCGGATATTTTAAATAAAATCCCAAATCAAAAGCAAATTATGCCTGAAAAATCAGCGGCTCGGGGGATGTTTTTGTTTTCAAAAGGGGCTCAAGGATTTGACATTTCGCCCGACTTAAATAATGATAACGTCTTCGTTTTTTTGAGCGAGGAGGCCGGGTTCGGCTCTGGACCTCGCCGTTTCTCAGCGGCCTTTTATCCTGGTGAGCGGAGCATTACTGAGCAATAGAGAAGCGATCCGATGAGATTCACCCAAGTCGTTGATATCAAAAAAAATACCTCCTTCTTCTTATGGTTTTTTATATCTCTTTACCTGTTTTTTTCCATGATCTCCATCACCATCAGCATGCTTTTTCTCGCTTTGGCTTTCGTCTGCTGGCTGGTTCAATGTATTCAAAAAAAGCTAAAGCCCCATTTTCCCGGCTTTTTTTGGCCTTTGATCGTCTACGCCCTCCTGACCCTTCTCTCTTCCTTCTTTTCTATCGATCCGGCGGCCAGCCTTGTGGACAGCCGGGAGCTCCTTCTTTTTTTGGTGGTCCCCATAGTCTATATGGGGATTTCCAAGGAGGAGGAGCTTAAAAAAGCCAACCTCGCCTTGCTGGCTTCGACCCTCATCAACATCGTCTATTCCATTTTTTACTTCTTTTTTCGGGCGGCGCCCGAGGAGCGTATAACGGGATTCATGGATCATTACATGACTCAGGCCGGAATGCTGATGCTCTTTTGCTGTCTGGCCCTGAGCTTGTTTTTATTTTCGAAAGAAAAATCAAGATTCATATGGGGGGCCGGTTTTGTCCTGGCTCTTTTCGCCATGGCCCTCACCCTGACAAGAAGCGCCTGGGTGGGCCTTGCTGTGGCTGTGGTCCTAATCCTCTATTTTTACAGGCCCTTAACCCTTCTGGCCGTCCCCCTCGTTTTAGGTCTCTTCCTTCTTCTCAGCCCCTCGTACATGAAAAAAAGGGCTTATGACATCTTCAGTCTTAAGGACCTGTCCAATATCCACAGGATCGAGTACTTGAAGATTGGAGTTAAGATTATCGGGGAATACCCACTTTTGGGAACCGGCCCAAGCATGGTGGATGATGTTTTCCAGGATCCAAAATATGATCTTACCGACCAGGCCAGGGAGAACGTTCATCTCCACAATAACTTTATACAGATAGCGGCCGAGAGAGGGATTCCGGCGCTGTTGGCCTGGCTTAGCTTCGTCGTGTGGGCCTTCATTTCCCTTATTCGATTTCTCCTGGGGAAGGAAGCGTGGCTTAGGGCCGTTGCCGTAGCCGCCCTGGCGGCCCTCGCCGCCGTCATGACGGCCGGTCTTTTCGAGTACAATTTCGGTGACTCTGAGATCAATATTCTGTTTCTCTACATCCTCACCTTGCCCTTCATTCTCAATAGGATTAAAACTGGCCATTCTTAGAACAAAGGAAGTCAGTAAAGTCGCCAGATAGAAGAAACACGTTTCCATGCAGATGTTGGGAAAAATCTTAAAGATGCGGGACTTACCAGCACGACAAAAAAATTAGGAACGGCTAGAGTGATATCGGAGAATT
Source organism: uncultured Eubacteriales bacterium (assembly GCA_964400735.1). Lineage (GTDB taxonomy): Bacteria > Acidobacteriota > Aminicenantia > Aminicenantales > Aminicenantaceae > CAYNVQ01. The sequence continues at coordinate 233,370 of CAYNVQ010000003.1, forward strand.
CCGACTCAACCTAACCCATCCTTCAATTTTCTCCCCTTCGACCATGGTTCTGGTGAGACTTCCCCGAAACTCTTGACAGACGAAGTTCTTGGTATTTGACCGGCTTTCTTTCCTATGATATAAGCTAGAAATAAACATCCCAGTCAGGATCGTCAGACGATTAGAGAGAAGCAATGCCCGATCGATACGAAAAAAAGTCCCATAATGAAGAGATGGCCGATGCCCGTAAAGCTGCGATAAAACAGAGACTTGCCTACTTGAAGGAAGAATTGAACCGCCAGAAAGAGCAGATGCAGGAAATCAGGGACTTGGTCAAAAAGGAGATCGTTGCCCACTATGAAAGCGACCTCTGGGAATTGTCGTCCAAAGAACTGGATCAAGAGATGGGAAAGCTTTTGTCCTTTTTGAACGAAGACATCGATCCCTTATCTATTAAAAAAATCACGTCTCACAGGAAAATAATCGGAAGTTTTATTGTCTTGGCAAAAAAAAGTATGACAAAAATCTTCCGTGCTCTTTTTGCCGCCTACCTCCAAAGGCAGAGAAGGTTCAACGAAAGCGCGGTCCGGTTTCAGCTCGCTTCCTTTATCAGGTTCCGAAGAATGGAGGAGAAACTGGATGGAATCGAAAAAATAACAAAGGAAATTAGCGAACAGCAGGAAGCCTTACTGGATGCCATCGGACACCTGTCGGAAAGATTAGGAGAGAATGGCCCAAAAAGATAGCGACCTTGAAATTGAACGATTTGTCGACCTGGGACGCCGTTCCCCTCGAAAGCTTCTGTATTTACTGGATAGAATCTCTAAAGAGGATGATGCTGGCCAGCTCTCCGGCCTTTTACCTTCTTTGGTATCTAAGCTGGTAGAGACACTCCCACTAAAAGAATTGGAAAGGGTATTGCCAGTTCTCTTCGAGACTGTGGCCTCTCATTCGGGAGTTCAGGCAGCGGTGAATCTTCTTTCCCGAACCGAGATTTTGCTTGGGTACCGAAGACCGCGCATCGGCATCTATGACCATACATTCCATACTATCGGAGGCGGACAGAAATACGGGTGCACCATCGCCTATTCCCTGAAGGACGAGTTCGACATCACCATCATCGTCAACAGAAGGGTCACCCATGAGGAATTGAAAGAATGGTACGGCCTCGACCTCGCGCTCTGCCAGATAAGAACGATACCGCTTCCTTTTTTCGAAAAGCATAACTTCCCTGCAATCGATCCTCAAGCCGTCAACCGGAGGATCGAAAATCCCTTCGACCGGATAAGCCTCGAAAGCGGAAATTATGATATCTTCATCAACAACAGCATGTTGGAGAAGATCTATCCTTTGAGCCCTGTTTCCGTGATGGTCTGCCATTTTCCGGAAAGAAGGAGATCCTGTTATTTTTATGCGGATAAGTACACCTACATCGTCCACAATAGCCTCTATACGGCTGAATGGATTCGAAAAAGATGGAAGCTCGATCCCACAACCCATATTTATCCTCCGGTGGATTTTGCCGGTGTGCCCTCCCGTCTAGAAAAAGAGAATATCATCCTTTCTGCGGCTCGTTTCGAAACAGGAGGGAGCAAGCAGCAGTTGGAGATGGTGAAGGCGTTCGAGGCGCTGCGCCGGAGTTTCCCAGAGGAGTTGAGGGAGTGGCGGCTCGTTTTGGTGGGAGGAAGCACTGAACAGAATCCTTATCTGGAGAGAATCAAAAAATATCTGTCCGAGGGAGTCCGGAAAAACATCGAATTGAAAGTGAATATTCCAGTTAACGAACTTGGATCGTACTACAGAAGGGCGAAGATATTCTGGCATTTCTGTGGACTTTACCAGTCGGATCCGGCTTTGGTGGAGCATTTCGGGATGTCGATCGTGGAGGCCATGCAAAACCACTGTGTTCCTGTCGTCTTCGATGGAGGCGGTCAGAAGGAGATCGTGGAACAGGGAGTGTCGGGTTATCGGTTTTCTTCCCTCAAAGAAATGAGGGAAAAGACCCTGGCTTTGGTACGGGATGAAAGCCTCAGGAACAAACTGAGCCAGGGAGCTTATGCACGCGGCCTTCTTTTCACCCGGGAAGTTTTTATATCCAGGGTTAAAGAACTTTTTGGCCGGATTATGAACACTCATTTTTCGAACAGGGTAGATCATTAGAGGAAAAAAGGAAGGCTTGGCATGGGAATTTTATTTTCCATCGTGATTTTGACCAAAAATTCCTTGAGCGTCATCCCCGATTTGATGGATGTTCTGCTCTCCCAGAAATTTCCCTTTCCCTTTGAGATCATTTTTATGGATAACAGCTCCACCGACGGGACAGTCGAGTATCTTCAGAGCCTAAAGCAAAAAAAAGGCGAGATTCAGATCGTTCATGTTCCGGAGGGCGAATTCAGCCACAGCGGAACACGGATGAAGGCAGCCGGCATAGCCAGAGGAAAATTCGTCGTTTTTTTTACCGATGATGTGATTCCGGTAGGTCACGATTTTCTGGACAAACTTACCCATCCGGTCAGAGAGAGGAAAGCGGCGGCTTCCTATGGGGTTTTCCAAATAGGCGGCAAAAGGGAGTTTGATCCCATAGATGCCTATCTCCATAATGACCACTATAAAATATACCGGGATTTCTCAGAACACCTGACAGAGTACTGCTGGAGTCTATTGCTCCCTCAGACCAGAAGAATCTTGAGCAATTTTGACAATTGTGCTTCCTGTATCGATAAAAATGTGCTGTTGGAACAGAAACTTCCCCCCATCCCCTACGGAGAAGATATGATTTTTGCCAAAAAATTGATTTTGAACGGTTACCGGGTTGCCCATGCGAAAAATGCCAAGTTTTATCACTGGCATAAAACTAAATTCAGCTACATGATGAAGAGAATGTGTATCGATCAACATCTGAGCATCCCGGAGTTTGGCCTGTTTTACATCTTCGGTTTGAAAGGGCTGGTCAAGAATATCGTGATCAGAATAATACACAGGACTTGGGTCGGTCTTTTTAAAGTCAAAATCCCCGTTTGGAAGAGATTTTACTGGATCGGGTATAATGGGAAGGTTTTGGTGGCCGATTTTTTAGGGAAATACATCGGGACGTTGGATAAAAATAAGCTGGGAGGGGTATTCGGCCCTTTGAAAAGAAGGCTGTACAGAAAAAAAGTAGAATTCATCGAAGAAATCGAGGCCAAATCGATCTTGAGGTATTGAGTCGAAATTTTTTGTCGGATATAATGTTTTGCTTGAATTCCACTCCCGAAAGAAAGGAACGATTGTAAGGCAAAAAAATGAAAACTTTGATTATCGGGGCCGACGGCCAGTTGGGAAGCGACTTGATGGCTATCTTCGGTCCTGAGGAGACAATTCCCCTGACGCATGCTGACATCGAGATAACCGATTTCGAACAGTCCAGAAGAGTGCTCGAGGAGCACGGGGCGGAGATAGTCATCAACACGGCCGCCTATCACAATGTTCCTCAGTGTGAAAAGGATCCCGCGAGGGCTTTCTTAGTTAACAGTATGGGATTGAGAAATCTAAGCGAGATTTGTTTTGATCGTCGAGTAACTCTGGTGCAGGTAAGCACAGACTATGTTTTTGACGGGAAAAAAGATTCCCCTTATGCCGAATCGGATGTCCCCCATCCTCTGAACACCTATGGCGTCTCCAAATTGGCAGGAGAATTTTTTACCCGGTGGGTGGAAAAGCACTATGTGGTCCGCTTGGCCAGCCTGTTCGGAAAGACCGGCTGCCGGGCCAAGAGCGGAGGAAATTTCGTGAAGACCATGCTCCGTCTGGCGAAGACGAAAGATTTGGTTCAGGTAACGTCCAACATTATCTGCAGCCCCACTTACACCAAAGATGCCGCTGTCAAGATCAAGGAATTGCTTGATGAAGACTACCCTTCGGGGGTCTACCATGCCGCCAATGGCGGATTTTGTAGCTGGTATGAATTCGCTTTGGAAATATTCGCCCAAGCCAAAATTGAAATAGATGTCGAGCAAAAGGTGGAGAGCGAAATCGAGGGAGGAGTGAGAAGACCCCTTTACTCGCCCCTTGTCTCGGAAAAGATCAAACCGGTACGGGATTGGAGAGAAGCCTTGAGAGCTTATCTGATAGAAGAAAATGTCCTTTAAAGGAGGTTTGCCTTGATTAAAGACGTGGCCAAGGTCGATTTAGTGGCCCATGTGGATGATAGGGGATATCTGATTGAGATCATTCGGGCCAGTGACCCGCACTTTACCAAATTCGGGCAGGTTTATCTGGTGGGAAATTTTGCCCGGGGCGTTATCCGTGCCTTCCATAAGCACGAGATCCTATGGGACTGGTTTTTTATCTCCCATGGGTCTGCTAAATTCGTCCTGGTGGATGACCGGGAGGATAGCCCCACCTATAAAGAACAAAATGAATTCATTTTGAGCTCCCGTAATCCGGGATTGATCGTGGTCCCTCCTGGGGTTTATCACGGTTGGATGTCTCTGGAAGACGATACCCAGATGGCAAGCACGGCCAGCGAGGTATACAATCGGGAGAATCCGGACGAGGTGAGGATCCCACCGGATTCTTTCGGGGATGTGTGGAGCGTCAAAGGGAGATAAGGAGTCTGCAATGAAAGTGCTATTGATCGGCGGAGCCGGATATGTCGGTTCGGTCTTGACCGAGGAGCTGCTGGAACGGGGCTACAGCGTCAAGATTTTCGATAGATTTTATTATGGGGATAAGGGTATCGATAATTTCAGGGATAGAGTGGAGATTGTACGGGGGGACATGAGAGAATTAAGGCAGGAAGTTTTGGACGATGTGGGAATCGTCGTCAATATAGGGGGCCTGTCCAATGATCCCACGGCCGAGTATAATCCTAAAGCCAACTACGAAATGAACACACTGGCCACAAAATCATCGGCTGAACTGTGTAAAAAGGTCGGCATCAAAAGATATATTTTTGCCTCCTCCTGTTCTATCTATGATATCGGTGTAAAGGAAGAGGGTAAGGATGTGATCTATGACGAAACGGCCAAGGTCTCTCCCAAGGCGGCCTATTCCTCCTCCAAATTTGAAGCGGAGCAGATCCTTCTCTCCATGCAGGACAAAAAATTTTTTCCGGTGATATTGAGAAAGGGGACGATTTATGGATTCTCCTACCGTATGAGATACGACTTGGTGGTGAACACGTTTCTTAAAGACGCCCTAACCAAAGGGTACATCACTCCGTTTTATGGCGGGGAGATGTGGAGGCCTCTGGTGGATATCCGGGATGCGGCTAAGGCTTACATCGCCTGTATGGAGGGAGAGGAAGAAAAAGTAAGGGGAGAAATTTTCAACCTTGTCTACAGAAACTTTAGGATATCCGAACTGGCTTTGCGCGTTCAGAGTGCCCTCCAATCGATGAACATCCCAGTCGAGATCAGGCCCGATTACAAATACCGCGGAGTCAGAAGCTACCGGGTCTCAGGCGAGAAAATAAAGACCCAATTGAATTTTACTCCTTCCCTGTCGGTGGAAGACTCGGTGAGGACCATGGTGGAAAAAATAAAGGAACATGGCTTGATGAATTTCGAGGATCCACTCTATTACAATATCCACTGGATGCGGACGCTCGAAAAGGCCGACGAAGTGATCAAGATCACGGGAAAAATCTTTTAGCCTGAATTGTCCATAAAAAATGCCGATGCCTTCCACTATTCCATCAATATCAGGCGGTTATTCTGGCAGCGCTATAAATTATTTTGGTAAAGTCTTTATCCATTTAAGCGGAATTTTTTACCCTTCGGGCGAGTCAACTTTGATGAGCGGGATGGTTTGGCAACTTCGTCGCCGCCCGGGTAGGTTGGGTCGGTAGTTAACTGCAGCCTCATGGACCACTTCTTTGCCCTCCCTAAAATGTTAGGGCGGGGTGGATTGGCCTTGGCTCCTGAATAATTCAGACCTGAATGTCGAGATTAATGAAAATCGTCGTTTGTGAAGCGCCCCATGAAATCGTCATCAAGGAAACCGATATTCCTCGGATCAATGACCTCGATGTTTTGGTGAAGATAGAGTACTGCGGAATCTGCTCCTATGACTTGAAAAGATATTTGGGGCTCAAGAAAATTTCCTATCCCGTGATTTTGGGGCATGAGCCTGTGGGAAGGGTAGTCCAAACCGGGAAAAAAGTTCGGAATGTGAAAAAGGAAGACCGGGTGGCTGTCGATGTGAAGGTGAGATGCGGAAAATGCCCGTCCTGTCTCAGAGGAATGGAGAGCCGATGCCCTCAGGCTCAGGCCTCTAACGGATTTTCCCAGTATATGCTCGTTCCGGCTGGGAATGTGGAGAGGATTTCGCTGGATTGCGATTTAAAAGTGAATACTCTAACCGAGCCGCTCGCCTGCATCCTTCATGGTTACAAGAAGGTGGACTGGGAAGAGATAAAAGACCTGCTGGTTGTCGGGGATGGGATCATGGGGGTTTTGGCCGCTTTTGTGGGAAAGATGCATCAGAAAAAGAAAGTGACTCTGCTGGGACACAATCGAAGGAGGCTCCATATTGCCCGGAAATTCGGGGTGGAAGTTATCCTTTCCGATGAAAATCATATCCCTGCTCTGGACCTCTTCGATGCCGGTGTCCTGACCGTGAAAGAGGAAATAATACTGACCGATTTGAAAAAGTTCCTTCACCCGGGTGGCAGGATGCTGCTAATCGGTGAAATGAAAAACGGAGCACTTCCTTTCGACCTCAACGTGATTTATTCCCATGAGCTTGTCCTGGTCGGAAGCAATGGATACACCCATGAGGATTTCAAAGATGCGCTTGTTCTGATAGAAGAAAATTCAAAAATCCTGAGAAATTTTATCAGCAAAGTCTACCGGATGGATGAGCTGGAAACGGCATTCAAAGAGCTACAGGTCAGAGCCATACTCAAAGGACTCCTGAAACTGCACAACTGACCATCCTACAGAGCCGGATTCCGCTACATCCTGCCTCCTTTGTTTTCTATATTGATCCTCTTCCAAATAATGGGGGTAAGGCGTAAGGCATAAAAACACCAGATGGTTTTGGAACGGCTAATACGCATAAAGGTTGAACTGGACAAAGACGGAAATTTTGGGTAGAATGTCTCAGGAATATTAGCACGTCTTAAGATGGCGTGGATGATGAATTTCCTTCTTTTATTGATTATTGTAGGTCGTTATGGATAGTAAGGCGCGGTACCCAAGTGGCTAAGGGAGAGGTCTGCAAAACCTCGATTCGTCGGTTCGAGTCCGACCCGCGCCTCCACCTTCCCTTTTCCTCCTGCTCTTTTCTCTGATTTTTTCCCATACATGTCTCCAAAAAAATCCGAATGGGAGCGGAGGATATACCTAGCAGATATAAATTTATTGAAAACGATACCCACACAAAATTGAAAAGAAACAATCCAATTTATTTCCCATCAAAGCACGGCTGAACGGATGAAAGGCATCCCCAGCTAACTTCCGAGCCTCGATATTTCACCTCCATTTTTTGGTGACCAGATCATAGGAGGCCAGACTTCTTGGATTGGGCCCACATGTCTGGGGGAATAAACATGGAATTTTATTGACAGAGGTAAATAAAAATTATATAGTTTGGGCGACCTAACCAGGAAGGAGGAAGAGATGGACATCGTCAATCGGGTTCAACAGATCATTCTTAAGCCAAAAGAAGAGTGGGTAAAGATAAAAGAAGAAAAAATCACTCTTGCCGAACTCTTTACCTCTTATGCCTTGATTCTGGTGGCGGTTCCGGCAGTAGCTCAATTCATCGGAAACAGTATCATCGGCCGAAGGATTCCCTTTGTAGGATGGTACAGGATGGGAATCGGCTCGGGCTTGTTATACGCGATACTTTACTATGTGTTTACGCTGGTAGCCATTTATGTTTTCGGCATCGTCATCAATGCTCTCGCTCCGACTTTTTCATCCAAGTCCGATGCGACCAATGCCATGAAACTAGCGGTTTACAGCATGACGCCTGCCTTTGTGGCGGGGGCTTTCTACATCATCCCCTTCTTGGGATTTTTGGCTATCCTGGGAAGCCTGTACGGGATCTATGTCCTCTATCTCGGATTCGCCACCCCTATGATGGACACGCCCAAAGAAAAAGTCGTTGCCTATCTGCTCGTTAGCTTGGTTGTGGTTGTGGTCCTCTGGGTAATAATCTTCGTCATATTAGGTGCCATTTTTGCTGTCGGAGGTGTCGCCAGCGTCATGTAGCTCTTTGACGACTTCTATAAAAGCCTTTGAGGGGGAAGAGGCTTGGGTGATCGGTCTGCCGATCACCATATAATCTACACCTTTTTGGATGGCCTGGGAGGGAGTCAAAATTCTTTTTTGGTCTTGGGCCGCTGCCCATTCCGGCCTTATTCCCGGAGAGATCACCAGGAATCCTGGGCCAAGCTCCCGTTTTATGATATCTATTTCCTGGGGCGAACACACCACTCCATCCATCCCCCCCTTTTTTGCCAATCTAGCCAGCCTGAGAACCTGCTCGAAAATCCTGTCGTCCATACCGATGTCCCGAAGCTGTTCCTCCTTGAGGCTGGTGAGAACGGTAACGCCTAGAAGGAGAGGCTTCGGCCTTCCGGATTTTTCGGACTCTCGGCGCGCAGTCTCCGCCGCCAGGGCCAACATTTCATGCCCTCCCGAAGCATGAAGTGTCATCATGTGTACTCCGAGAACAGTACCTGCCCTGACTGCCCCGGCAATCTGGTTGGGGATATCGTGCAGCTTGAGGTCTAAAAAGATTTTTTTCCCCAGATTTTGTATTTTATCCAATAGGGAAGGGCCTTCCGAAGTGAAAAGGGTGAGGCCGACTTTGAAGATTTTAGCTTGGGGTAGTTCATTAACCAGGGCGAGAGCCTCCTCTTTCGATTCGACATCCAGAGCGATGATGATTCTTTCTGCCAAATTCTTTTCTGTTCTCATATACCTTGGTAGCCTCCTGAATGATTTTAAAGCCACACGGCTTCATAGTTAAGGGAAAACTCCCATCTTTACCTTCGGGATCAAGCCTTGAGGGAACCGATAATATCTCCGATTTTTTCGACACCCATTTTTTGGCAGTAAATCTCTATCTCCCGAATGATTTTCATGGTCGATTCAGGGTCGATAAAATTCGCCGTTCCCACCTCCACGGCGCTTGCCCCTGCGATCAGGTACTCGAGAGCGTCGCTTCCGGACATTATACCGCCGATGCCTACGACAGGAATGCGGACTTGACGCGCGACTTGAAAAACCATACGGAGGGTGAGGGGTTTGATGGCCGGCCCGCTGAGCCCGCCGAATATATTGGCCAGCTTCGGAGTTCTTTTTTCCACGTCGATGGCCAAGGCCAAAAAGGTGTTGGCCAGAGCGAGACCGTCCGAGCCTCCCTCCTGGGCGCTCAGGGCAATTTCAACGATGTCGGTGACATTGGGGGACAACTTGGTGATCACCGGGCGGAAGGTTGTTTTTTTGACCAACCTGACCACATCATAGGTGGTTTGTGGTTTGAGGGCGGGGCATAGTCCATCCCTTTTGGTATTGGGGCAGGAGATATTCAGCTCATAGGCAGCTATGCCCTCCTGTTTATCGAGGTACTCAACGACGGCTGCATACTCCTCATCATCGTCTCCGCATACGTTGACAAGGAGGGCGGTATCGAATTCTCTAAGCCGAGGAAGTATCTCTTCTACAAATCTTTTGACGCCTATCCCCTGAAGGCCGATGGCATTTATCAGTCCGCTGGCCGATTCGACGAGGCGAGGAGGAGGATTACCCGAACGGGGCTGGAAATAGAGCCCTTTGACCACAAAACCCCCCAGTTGATTCAGATCGATGAAGGGGATAAATTCGATCCCATAGCCGAATGTACCGCTGGCGGTCAGCACAGGATTTTTAAGTTTGAGAAATCCCAGGTCGATCGAAAGATCGGTCATGGCTTCTCTTCCAACCAGATGATTTGACGGCCGGAAAAAACCGGCCCTTCCTCGCAGATCTTTTTCCATTCCACTCGAGTTTCTGACTTGATCTTCCGAACACATCCCCAGCAAGCGCCGAAACCGCAGCCCATCATAGACTCCAGAGAGAATTCTGCCGGGATGTTCCTTTCCTGAGCGATTCGATCGATTTTTTGCATCATGGCCTCAGGACCGCAGGCGAATATGCGCGATGGGGAGTAACTCTGGAGGTCGGCGCGAAAAAGCTCGGTGACCAAACCTTTGAACCCTAAGGAACCGTCGTCGGTGGAAGTCAAAACCTCGAAACCGGCTTCTTCGAACTTGTGTTTCAGGGGAATGTCGGCAAGAACTTTTCCACCGTAAAAAATACGGGGAAGGGCATGGACAAAGCGCAGCCTCTGGGCCAGAAAATACAGCGGAGCGATACCTCTCCCCCCGCCGATCAAGGCCACCGATTTTTCATGAAGTGAATTTTCCACGTCGAAACCCTTACCCAGAGGGCCGAGGATGTCTACATTATCTCCTTGTTCTTTCATACTCAAGAGGGTGGTTCCTGGCCCAGCCTTTTGGAAGAATATCTCCACAGTGCCGTTCTGGATGGAATGGATGCTGAAAGGCCGGCGGAGCAAAGGATAGGTGTTTTCGTTCGCCCGGACCATAATGAATTGTCCGGGTTGAGCTTGCTGCGCGATAGACTCTGATCCAAATCCCAAAAGGCAGTAGTTCTTCCAGGTCTGCTTGTGGAGGACAACTGCTTTCGGTTCTTTTTTTATGCTCAATTTTGCAATCGCCTTGTCAAAAATATCATATAAGTTAGATCGATACAATACTTAACCGGGGATATTACTTGGAATACAAACTTGTCGTGCCAGCGTTCACGGCGAATCGAATGATTTCGTCAGATTCCCGCTCTAAAAAGAGAGAGCAGGCGCCGTTAGGTTGGGGGAGGAATCCTTCGATGTCGCTCAATCCCTTTCTAATCCTCTGCTCGGCACCTGGCTTATTTTTCATCACGGTTTTGGAGATGGTTACTCTCCCTGAAATCAGATTGACAACAAAAGGGCAATCTGGAATAATCAAATTCTTCATGTTTATTATAATCAGGAGGGAATCGACCAATGGATATTTCTAAAAGGGGAATGGAAATCCAGGCCTCGCCGATAAGAAAATTGAAACCTTATGCCGATAGGGCCATAGAGCGAGGAATCCATGTCTTTTTCATCAATATCGGCCAGCCCGATATCCCTACACCTCAACCCATTTGGACCGCCCTCAAAGAATTTAGGGAGGAAGTCCTCAGCTACGGTCCGGCTCAAGGATTTCTCGATCTCAGACAGGCCATCGCCAATTACTTTGGCTCCTATGGCATTCCTCTCGATTCCGAAAACATCATCATAACCGTGGGAGGATCGGAGGCCATTCATTTTGCCATGAGCGTAGCGGCCGACCCGGACGAGGAAATCATCATTCCCGAACCCTTTTACACCAATTACAATGGATTTGCAGCCTGTGCCAGTGTCAAAATCGTCCCTTTGACCTTGAGTGTGGAAGACGGGTTCCGTCTTCCTTCCCTCGAGGAGATCGAATCCAAAATTTCTCCGAAAACGCGGGCCATTTTGTTGAACTCCCCGAGCAATCCGACCGGGACGGTTTACACGGCCGAAGAGTTGGAACGGGTCGTGAGTGTGGCTCTCAAACATAACCTCTTCATCATATCGGACGAGGTTTACAAAGAGTTTGTGTATGATGGGGCCGTCCACAAAAGTATTTTGGAGTACGAAGAGATTCAGGACAGAGCCATCGTGGTGGACAGCATATCCAAGCGTTTCAGTTGTTGCGGGGCAAGGATCGGAGCGGTGGTTACCCGAAACGAAGAAGTTTATCAGGCCGCCCTCAAATTCGCCCAGGCCAGGCTATGTCCTCCGACCATCGAACAAAAGATGGCCTTGGCGGCCTACCGGATGGGACGGGATTATTTTGAACCGGTCCGAAGAGAGTACCAACACAGAAGGGATGTTCTTTATGAGGGACTGAAGGATATCCCGGGGATCGTGATCCATAGGCCGCAGGGTGCATTTTACTACATCGTCAAGCTGCCCATTAAGGATTGCGAGCATTTCGTCCGATGGATGCTAACCGATTTCGAGCTGGACAAGCAAACGGTCATGGTCGCCCCCGCTCAAGGCTTTTATTCCACGGCGGGAAAGGGGACAGATGAGGTCAGGATCGCTTATGTCCTTAAGGAAGAAGACCTGAAAAGGGCCATTGAGGTTTTTAAAGCAGGATTGAAAAACTACCTTCAGCTTTTCTGATAGGGCTGTAAATTCTCACCATAATTTTGTAGAATAATCTTTTACTAGTTGAGACTTTTTACCCTGCGGGCGAGTCAACCCTCCAGGCGAGAGTCGCGAAGCAATCCCCGAGTCCGAACGAAGATAAAGGATCAGGTTGACTGCTTCGTCGTTTCACCACTCGCCACAAGCTTCATGGACCGCTTCCTTGCGGCAACCTGAATTTTGGCTTGGGTGGGTATCAGCAGACCAGGGTAATTGAAATTCTGAGATAAGGAGTCGAGCTGTGGAAAACAAACATGTATTCTTTTTCAGTAAAGGGGATGCGGAAGGAAACAAGGATATGAAGGATATCCTGGGAGGAAAAGGAGCTAACCTAGCCGAAATGGCCGGCATAGGACTTCCGGTTCCTCCTGGATTTACCGTTTCTACCGAAGTCTGCAACCTTTTCACCCGGGAGGGAAACAGAATTCCTCAAGCTGTGGAAAAAGATATCTTGGAAAATCTCAAAAGATTGGAGGAGGTTTCCGGGCAGAAGTTCGGTGACAAGGATAATCCTTTACTGGTATCTGTGCGTTCTGGGGCCAAATTTTCCATGCCCGGGATGATGGACACGGTTTTAAACCTCGGATTGAACGACCAGACACTCGAGGGCTTGGCCCAAAAGACCGTGAACAATCGGTTTGCTCTGGACTGTTACCGGCGTTTGATCCATATGTTCGGAGATGTCGTTTTAGGAATTTCCAAAAAGAAGTTCGAAGAGATATTGAGGAAGAAAAAGGAAGATAATGAAATCGTCTATGACCATGAGCTGACCGAGCAACATCTCGAAGAGCTCATAGGAGAATATAGAGACCTGGTAAAGAAGGAAACCGAAGAGGATTTTCCTCAGGATGTCAAAAAACAATTGTTCATGGCGATCTCGGCTGTCTTTCAATCCTGGAACAATCCGCGGGCTATTACCTATCGCCGGTTGAATCACATTCCGCATGACCTGGGTACAGCGGTCAATGTCCAGATGATGGTTTTCGGCAATATCGGAGAGGATTCGGCCACCGGAGTTGGCTTTACTAGGAATCCGGCCTCAGGAGAGAAAGAGCTTTACGGAGAATACCTTTTCAATGCCCAGGGGGAGGATGTTGTAGCGGGTGTCCGGACTCCATCAGAACTGAAGTCTATGGAGGAAGAGATGCCCGGTGTTTATAAAGAGCTGAAAGAAATCACCGACCGATTGGAAAAACACTACCGCGATATACAGGATTTCGAGTTCACTATCCAGGAAGGAAAGCTGTATATGCTTCAAACGCGGAACGGGAAGAGGACCGGTCCGGCCGCCGTCAAGGTAGCCGTCGATATGGTGCAGGAAGGCCTGGTCGATGAGGAACGGGCCCTTATGATGGTCGAACCGGAGGCCCTGAATCAGTTGCTCCATCCTGTATTCGATCCCCAAAAAAAGGCTTCTCATGACCTTTTGGCCAAAGGGCTGGCTGCCTCTCCTGGTGCTGCTGCCGGAGAGGTGGTTTTTACGGCAGATGAGGCTGTGGCCAAAAAAAAGGAAGGAAAACGGGTCATCCTGGTTCGGGATGAGACCTCCCCGGATGACATCCACGGCATGAGCGCTTCGCAGGGCATCCTTACCGCTACAGGAGGGATGACATCCCATGCTGCCGTGGTGGGACGCCAGATGGGAAAGCCGGCCGTCGTGGGATGCGGGGAAATCGTACTGAATGAAGAAAATAAAATTTTTACGGTGAAAAATAAAAAGTTCAAGGAGGGAGACTGGATCTCCATCGAGGGGACCTTAGGCGAAGTCCTGGAGGGGGAGATTCCGACTCGGCCTTCCGAGATCATGCAGGTCGTTCGAGGGGCGATCAAGCCTGAAGATTCCTCGATGTACCAAAGATTCGTCAAATTTTTATCCTGGGCTGATAAGGTAAGGAGGCTCGGGGTGAGAGCCAATGCGGATACACCCGAGGATGCCCGAACAGCCGTAGCCTTCGGGGCAGAAGGCATAGGGCTGGCACGCACCGAACATATGTTTTTCGACAAAGAAAGATTGCCCTTCATCAAGGAAATGATCCTTTCGGAGACAGAGGAGCAGAGGAGGATGGCTCTGAGCAAGCTCATGCCCTTCCAGAAAGCCGACTTTTATGGATTGTTCAAAGCCATGGAGGACCGTCCGGTGACCATTCGGACGCTGGATCCGCCTCTTCATGAATTTCTGCCGCGGCGTGAAGATTTGATGGTGGAGCTGGCCGTTTTAAAAGCAACGGGAAGTGGACAGAAAGAAAAGATCGAGGAGTTGGAAAAACTGCTGGAGCGGGTCAAGGCCCTTTCTGAATTCAACCCCATGCTGGGTCACCGCGGATGCCGTTTGGGGATGACCTACCCGGAAATCATCGAAATGCAGGCGACCGCAATCTTTGAGGCTGTCTGCCAGTTGGCCCACGAAGGCGAGGAGGTCTATCCGGAAATCATGATCCCGTTGGTCGGAACGAAAGAAGAGCTGGCCAATCAAAAAAGAATAGTGGTCCAGGTGGCCGAAGAATCGATGAAGAAGCATGGCGTCAAGATTCCCTATTCTGTGGGAACAATGATCGAAATTCCCAGGGCGGCCATAACGGCCGATAAGATTGCCGAAGAGGCCGAATTTTTCTCTTTCGGGACCAACGACCTCACCCAGACAACCTACGGTGTCTCCCGTGATGACGGGGCCGAGTTTATGGCGTATTATCAGGCCCACGGCATTTGGCCGGATAATCCGTTCGAAACCGTGGATGTGCCGGGCGTGGGGGAATTGATGAGATGGGCCGTTGAAAAAGGACGGCGGACCAAGCCAAACCTCAAAGTGGGAATCTGCGGTGTCCATGGAGGAGACCCCCGCTCTATCTATTTCTGCCACCAGATCGGATTGAATTACGTGAGCTGTTCAGCCTACCAGATTCCTATTGCCCGTCTGGCGGCTGCACAGGTTGTGATGAGGGAAAAGCTGGCAACCTAGGACGAAATCAATTAGCTTGAATAGCTGCATAGAAAATGCAGAATGTCATAACGAGCCTTAAGGAAGTAATCCCATTTTCATGTTCATGGAAGCTTGTTCGATCTTGATAAATTCGTAAAATATGCTGCTTTGCGCCTACCAAACCAGCTAGGCCCAAATCTAGTTCTGAGCAGAGATTGTCCTTGACTTGTGACTTATCCTGGCTAGAGAAGGGGGAGCAAGAAACGGATTAACGTTTTCCGGCAGCTTTGTGGAGGATGTTTTTCAGGATATATGCCGCCATAGCCGGATTGGCAGCCAGCCGTCTTTTGCAGTAAGCGGTGGCGTATTTCCATTTTTCGGCAAAGGGGACATACAACCGCACGAGGATGCCGTTCCGGATGAGCTGGTCCTGAAAGGCTTGTTTGGGGACTCCCATCAGCATTTGGACCTCGTATTGGTCTTTTTTCATGTTCAGCCTCTCGATGATTTCCAGGGCTTCATTGATAACGGTTTCATCATGGGTGGCGATTTCCGGATAGTGACCCTCTTTGAACAAAATTTCTAGCTGCTCGAGCATCTTTTTTTTCATATCGGATTTGTTCTGCAGGGCGATCTCCTTAGGTTCATTGTAAATTCCAATACAAAGGCGGATTCTAGATTTCGTTCCTTTGAGAGATTTTATATCCTCATCCGTGCGAAAGAGACGGGATTGGAGCACTGTTCCGAAAGTGGGGTAATCTTTATGTATGGCCCGGAAGATATCAAGGGTCATATCCGTAAAATTGTGATCTTCCATGTCCAGGGTGACCTTGATGCCGTACTCTGCGGCCTTGGAGACAATTCCTTCGATGACGCTCCGGCAATTCTCTGTGCCACGATGGCTGCCCAACTGGGTGGGCTTCAGGGATACCGTGGTGTATTCCTGCTTTCCCAGAGCCTCTATGAGCCTTTCATAAACCCCTTTTGAATATTGAACTTCCTCATCGCTGTCCAGTTCCTCCCCCAAGAGGTCAATAGTGGAGCACACCCGCCTTTCTTCCCAGAATCTGAGAGCGGTTCCAGTGGCCAGTTCGATGCTGTCTCCTGCCACATAGGGACCGGCAAAGACTTTGACCAGGGGAGTGGGGGCGAGGTTGATGATGAAATTTTTTAATCCCATTGATAGTTCCTTTCAGATTATATGTCCTAGTAAAATATTAAGAATACAAGCTAACCTGTACTTTTCATAAAAAATGCCGATACCATTTTCTAAGAAAGCGATACCAGGGAAATATTCGGCATTTTTTACTCTTCAAGCAAGCCTACCCAACCTGCTCCAATCTCATGACAACGGCTTCGTTGCAGCCCGGTTAAGTTGGCTCGCGATAATTCACGACAGCTTCTTGGGCCACTTCCTTGCCGTTGCAGCAATCTCGACTCGTGAATAGTCCAGGCTAAATTATTTTTTCGAAAACTTCAAGGGTTGAGTAGAGATTTCTTGCAGTTGTATCCCGTCGTTTTTTTTGATATGTATTAACCTTGATTATTCATATAAAATGCCGATGATATTCTCTATTACACCAATATCAAGAATTCATCCTGATATTGTTGTAAATTTTTATGAAAAAACTTTTATCTACTTAATCGGCATTTTTACCCTTAGGGCGAGCCAATCTCACTACAACGGCTTCGTCGCAGCCCATTCGCGGTAGTTCACTACAGCTTCTTGGGCCACTTCCTTGCCGTTGCCGTAATATTGACTCGTGAATAATCTAGGTTGTTTCAATGTCTCGTTTACATAGATTTATCCGTCGTCTTAGAGGGCGAAAATTTCCCTTTCGGTTCGTCTACAGCGATGCCTACTGGATGGTCGATCTCGGCAACCATGTGTTTCCAGCCAAGAAGTACCGCTTGATTTATGAAAGTCTTCTCAAACGAGGCGCAAAAAAAGAAAATTTCGTGGCTCCTGAACCGGTCATGGATGAGGATCTTTTACTTGTTCACTCTTCAAAATACCTGAAAAAATTGATAACGGGCCGGCTTTCTCCAGCGGAGATCATGACGTTGGAATTGCCCTATGACCTTGAAATTCTTGATTTTGCCCGGCTTATGGTCGGAGGGACGGTCAAGGCGGCAGAGCTGTCTCTGCAGGATGGTTTGGCTGTGCATATAGGGGGAGGATTTCACCATGCTTTTACCGACCACGGGGAAGGATTCTGTATCCTGAACGATGTGGCTGT
The DNA here is from genome assembly GCA_964400735.1 of uncultured Eubacteriales bacterium. Taxonomy (GTDB): domain Bacteria; phylum Acidobacteriota; class Aminicenantia; order Aminicenantales; family Aminicenantaceae; genus CAYNVQ01. The sequence continues at coordinate 250,767 of CAYNVQ010000003.1, forward strand.
CGCTTTGAAGAAGATGACAGGCATCGAGGCCATTCATAGAGGAATGGTTGTGGACTGTGATGTCCATCAGGGAAACGGGACGGCGGAAATTTTTGCTGAAGATGAAAACATTTTTACCTTTTCTCTGCACCAAATGGATATTTATCCTGCCCGTAAAGAAGAAAGCTCGTTGGATGTGGGATTATGGTCGGGAGATGGGGATGAAAAATATTTGGCTGTGCTGAGATCCCATATCCCCCGTCTCTACCGGGAATTTCAGCCTGATATAATATTATATTTGGCCGGGGCCGATCCCTATGAGAAAGATCAATTGGGCGGACTGAAGATCAGCATCGACGGGCTCAAAGAAAGAGACCGGATCGTCGTGGACGAAGCGCTCCGCCTCGAGATCCCGGTGGCCATTCTATTGGCCGGCGGGTATGCCTATGATGCGATGGATACAGTGGAGGTCCATCTCAACACCATAAGGATGGCCCAAAAAGCCAAAAGAAAAATTTTCTGAAGGACTCTTTAAGACCTGGTTTCACGGTCGATCCACTCCAGATACTTCTTGCTTCCGGCAAGGATGGGAAGCGCTATGATTTCCGGCACCTCATAGGGGTGGATTTGGTGGATTTTTTCCTCAAGGCGGGAAAAATTATCTATCTTCGTTTTGATGAAGAGAAGATGTTCCGGTTCCTGGGATATCTTGTCTTGCCACCAATAAACGGATTGAGCGGCTTCCGAGAGGGTGACACATGCGGCCAGACGATCTTCGACCACTTTTTCCGCTATGATTTGTCCGGCCTCCAGGTCAGGCACCGTGGTCATAACCAAAATATATTGATTCAATTTCATACCTCCATGATTGGACTGAACCATTCAGGTGCAGGAATCCACCTTTGGTTATTTTGGAGTGGAAGATTATTCTTGAAGAAAGACATGGGCAAAGACTTTGGCGTCTCCTACCATGTTGTCGATGACACAATACTCATTGGGCTGGTGGGCCGTCTCTTCGACCGCAGACCAGCAGGCCGCATCGAATCCGGACCTTCTGAAGAGAGCAGCCACCGTGCCTCCGCCGATACCCGTCGCCTTTCCCTCTTTTTTATAGATGGCCTTTATGGCCTTTTGAAGGGCTTGAACGACTGGGGCGCCTGGTGAAGTCGGAGGGGCAGCCGGCGCTTCCTGCACGGTTTCGATTTTGACGATGACACGGTAGTCTTTTTCGATTTTTGTCGTTATTTCCCTGATCTTCTTTTTCACCTCGTCCAGGCTGAATTTGGGAAGGATACGGGTATCCATATAAAAGATATCCTCGCCAGGAATGGTGTTGATATTGGGCACATTGGGGTCTTTTTTTGTTGGTTCAAAAGTGGAGATCGGGGGATCGAAAAGCGAATCTTTGTCCGGAAAGAGGGAGTAAAGATTGTTGAGCTCAGTAATGAGAAAAGAGGCGGCTCGGAAGCTGTTCACCCCTCTTTCAGGGGTCGAACCATGGGCCTGTACGCCCAGAGTTTTGAATTTCAACCAGAGGATACTTTTTTCGGCCACCTCTATCATGGTGCCGTCTTTGTTACCTGCATCGGGGACGATAATCAGATCCTGAGGGCGGAAAGGATTCGAGGTTTTCAGAACATAATCGATTCCTTTTTCACTTCCGGTCTCTTCGTCGGCCACCAGAGCTATACCCACATCGTAATTGGGAACGACCCCTGCCTCGTAAAAGGCCTTTAGAGCAAAGAGGGAAGCCACCATATCCTGCTGGTTGTCTTCCACGCCACGTCCATAGATTTTCCCCTCCTCCACCCAGGCCTTATAAGGATGCCCGTTCCAAAGCTCGAGTTCTCCGGGAGGGACCACATCCATGTGAGTCATGATCCAGATAGTTTTTGCCGAGCTTTTTCCCTTATAGAGGGCCATAATATTCGGTCTATAGCCGACAGGAGCATCCAGGTCAGGGGCCTTTATGGTGTCGATGTCGCTGTATCCGTTTTGTTTCAAAAAGTTGAGCAGGTAGTCGGCCTTTTTGATTTCCCCTTCTCCACCGCTGGAAGGGGAGATAGCCGGGAAGGAACAGAGTTTGATTTGCGTATCTATCATTTCATCCCGGAATGAATCGATTTTTTTGGCGATATCGTCCATCAAGCTCATTACAGTCTCCTTTGATACGGAGATAATAACATCGCCCAAAGGAATAAGCAAGAGCTATGTACCTCTGAAAATATGCCTTTTCTGTGACGATTCAAGGGTGGATGGTGTTGACTTTTCTCCTTTCTGGACATACATTACCTCAAAATGTCAATCTGTTCTGTTATGGCGGACAAGGCCTGAATTTTTCGAAAAATGGACTATCTGATACAGGACAAACCTATGGTGTGATGTCTCGAATGAGAAATTCAGGCCATTGAGGAGAGACGTGGATAAAAAAGGAAACCTTCCGGACTTATCGATCGTCATCATCAGTTACAACGTCATGGATTGTATCGAGGCCTGCCTCTCATCCATAGAGGAGAATCTCCCCTCATCGTCTGTCGAAACGATCGTGATCGACAACTCCTCCACCGACGGGAGCCCGGATTTGATAAAAGAGAACTTTCCCTGGGTAAAATTGACACGTAACCGTAGAAACCTCGGTTATTCGAGGGCCAACAACCAGGGAATAAAAGAAACGAGAGGGGAATTTATCCTTTTTCTGAATCCCGATACAATTGTCTTGCCCCAAGCCCTCAATATTCTCAGGAACGAGATGAAAACCGATCCGAGCGTTGGAGCCGTTGGTCCCCTCCTTTTTTCAAGCGAGAATCATTTTCAGGTTTCATTCGGCAGGGAGATAAGCTTTTTTCATGAACTCCTGCAGAAGAGCCTGCTCAACCATTACTTCCGGCGAAAACTGAAGAAGATTCAGAAAAAAAGGGAAGTCGGTTGGCTGAGCGGAGCGTGTTTGCTAACGAGGAAAAGCATATTGGAAAAGACCGGCCTTTTCGATGAGGATTTTTTTCTCTATTTCGAGGATATCGACCTCTGCCGCAGGATCAGAAAAAACGGGTGGAAGTTGATCCTGCTCCCTGAGGCAAAGGTTTATCATACGGGAGGAGGAAGCGCGGCAAAGCTGAAAAAGTCCAGCCTCTACCACTACCGAAAGAGCCAACTTCTCTATTACAAGAAGCACGGTTCCTGGCTTTCGAGTTTTCTGCTCCGTGTCTATCTAAGGATTAATTTTGCCCTACTTTATGCGGCGAATTTTTTTAAAAGGAGTGAAGAAAGAGACTTCGTTTGGAGCCTTTTTCAATTATTGAAAGAAAATGAGAAAAATTAAAGTCCTGGAAATGATCGACCAGCCTTTCTTGGGAGGAGGACAGGTAAATCTCCTTTCCCTGGCTAAAAATTTGGACAGGTCCCGGTTTAATATTTCCGTCTGCTCACGGGATGGAGGGCCCTTGGTCGAAGAGGTCAATAAATCCGGGTTGGTGCACTTCCCGGTCACGTTCCATAAAAAAATCAGCAGAAAGATTGTCCAAGATATCGTTCGACTCCAGGAAGAAAACCATTTTGATATTCTGCATACCCATGGAGGAGTTGCCGGATTGTTCGGCAGGTGGGCTGCCCGAAAGTGTCCGCCTTCCGTTCTCATCCACACCCTGCACGGCATTCACTACCTTCACTACCGTAATCCTTTGTGGAGATACATGTTCGTATTACTGGAGAGATATTTTGCCCGGTGGACGGATGCTCTCATTTTTGTCAGCCGTGCGGACCTGAATAAGGGGCAGGAAAAAAGGCTGGCTCCCAGAGAAAAAATATTTGTCATCGAAAATGGGATAGATTTTTCCTCTTACATCTTTAAACAAGAGAAGACTTCTGCCCACCTCGAAATCGGGATAGACGCCAGCCATCCGCTTGTGGGGACAGTGGCCCGTCTCCATAGGCAGAAGGGGCTTCCCTATCTTATCAAAGCGGCTAAAAAGATTTCTGTCCGCCTCCCGAAGCTTAAAGTGTTGATCGTCGGGGAAGGACCGGAGAGGAAAAAGCTGGAGCGATTGATAAAGAAAATGAAGCTGACAGGGATAGTCAGGTTGTTAGGAGAACGAAAAGATGCGGCGAAGATCCTGTCGTCTCTTGATATTTTTATCCTTCCTTCATTATGGGAAGGACTTCCCTACGCCCTGATAGAGGCAGGTGCCTATGGAAAAGCGGTTGTCGCCTCGGATGTCGAAGGAATCGACGAGCTCATAAACGATGGAGAGACCGGGATACTGGTCGAGCCCAAGAATTCCCGTGCCCTTGCCGAATCCATCATCCGGCTTCTGGAAGAATCAGAATACCGCAGCCGGATCGGCGAGAATCTGAGAAAGTCGCTTCTGCCGCGGTACACCCTATCCAAAATGGTTCAGCAGACCCAGGAACTCTATCTCCGGTTGATAGAAAAGAAATCCTGAAGCAAGAAGTTATTTTTCGGTTTCGGGATCGGCGACATTGACAATTCTCCGCCCCCTTTTTATAATCTCCCCCATGGAGAAGGCTAAGGTCGCCCTGGTCCACGATTGGCTGACCGGCCGGCGTGGAGGGGAAAAAGTTCTGGAGATCTTTGCAGAGATTTTTCCTGAGGCTCCTATTTACACCTTGTTTCATTTTCCGGGCACCCAGAGCGAAGAGATAGAAAAAAGGACTATTCACACCAGCTTTCTGCAGAAGATGCCCTTTTTGAAGAGGAAATACCGTTCCTATTTATCTCTTTATCCGTTGGCCGTCGAATTGTTCGACCTTCAGGAATATGATTTCATCATCTCCAGCTCTCACTGTGTGGCCAAAGGGGCCATTCCTAAGCCGGACGCTCTCCATATCTGCTATGTCCACTCTCCCGTCCGCTATGCATGGAATCAATATTTTGCTTATTTCTCACCCGAAAAACTGGGTTTTTTTTCCCGTTTCATCATTCCTCCTGTGATTCATCGCCTGCGGCAATGGGATGTGACCAGTACTTCGAGGGTGGACCATTTTGTGGCCAACTCGAAAACCGTTGCCAGACGGATTTTCAGGTACTACCGGAGGGAATCAGAAGTGATCCATCCTCCGGTCGATACTGAATTTTTTCGGCCAGGTCAGGGGGTGGGAGAATATTTTCTGATCGTTTCCGCCTTGGTTCCCTACAAAAGGATTGATCTGGCCATTGAAGCTTTCAGCCGATCAGGCTGGAAACTCAAGATTGCCGGAGATGGACCGGATTACAAAAAACTTAGAAAAATGGCGAAGGGCAATATCGAGTTTTTGGGTTTTCTTTCTCCTTCGGACCTTCTTCAAGTTTATCAAAAAGCTGAGGCTCTGCTGATGCCTGGCGAGGAGGATTTCGGCATCAATTCTTTGGAGGCCCAGTCCTGCGGCATTCCGGTGGTTGCCTATGGACGAGGTGGGGCCAAAGAGACGGTTGTCTCTGAGAAGACGGGCCTTTTTTTCTCTGAATCGAGTCCGGAGAGCCTTCAGGATGCTCTTGACAAATTTCGGTCCATCGCTTTTAATAAGGCGAAAATCAGGGACAATTCCATGAAATTCTCCCTGAAAGTGTTCAAGGAGAAAGCGACGGCTTTTTTCCGGACAAAATGGGAAGGTTTTCAGCAAAAAAAATGATAGGAAGACAGCGCAGCGGTTTGATCGGCCTATTTGTGCTCAGTGATTTTCTCGGGATTCTGGTTTCCTATTTTTATTCATATGGATTCCGGTTTTTTGTCATTCCCGTTAATCCAGAGAGGGGGATCCCCCCGTTGAAATCCTATGTTATCGTGCTCTCCCTCTTTATAGCCCTTCATCTTTTTATTTTTTTTCTCCAGGGTTTCTACAGGACAAAGCTCAAACGGACAAAAATCGACGATTTTTTCCTCGTAACCCTGAATACAGGGTTGACCATTCTCATTATCCAAGCATTTTTGGCATATCTCAATGCCTACAGCGCGGGACCCGCGCCGCTTTTTCGGGTGACCTTCAAACTTTCTCATGGGTTTCTGGCCGTTTATTTCGTCGTTGTGGTCTTGATGATATCTTTCCTCAGGAACCAAATCTATTATTTCATGAGAAAGCGGTATGCCAAAGGGATGAATCTGAAAAGCGTGTTGATTGTCGGGGCTGGTGAAATGGGATGCTCGGTGGCGCAAAAGCTGTCCCAGTATAAGGATTTAGGCTTTGTGGTGAAGGGATTTCTGGATGATGAGCATGAAAGGGGCGACATGGTTGATGTGGATGGGGGTATCGAAGTCCTCGGTCCATTGAGTCGGCTGGAATCTATCCTCGAAAAAGAAGAGGTCAGCGACGTCTATTTAGCGTTGGATCTGGAAAATTACCACAAAATTTTGGAGACTCTTAAGGTTGTTAATAAATATGTGGTCAATATCAGACTTGTCCCTGATCTCTTCCAGCTTCTCACCCTGAAGGCAAGGGTTGAGGATCTGGATGGATTTCCTGTCATCAGCGTGGATGAACCTCCCTTGAGAGGAGCGATGCTGGTGGTCAAAAGGGCCCTGGATATAGGGGTGTCGTCCTTATTTTTGCTGCTATTTTCTCCCTTTTTCCTTGTCATCAGTCTTTTGATAAAACTGACCTCCAAAGGGCCTGTGCTGTATCACCAGGAGAGGATGGGGCTTGACGGCAAGAGATTCATCATGCATAAATTCCGGACCATGATTTGTAATGCTGAGTCCGTAACAGGCCCGGTTATGTGCTCAGCGGATGATCCGCGTATGACGAAATTCGGAAGGTTCTTGAGAAAATTCAGTCTGGATGAAATCCCCCAGCTCATCAATGTCATCAAAGGAGAGATGAGCTTGGTGGGTCCAAGGCCCGAGAGGCCCGTTTTCGTGAAGGATTTTAGAGAAAAAATCCCCAAATACATGCTCCGGCATAAGGTGAAGTCAGGAATCACAGGATGGGCCCAAGTTCACGGTCTCAGACAGGATACCCCCATTGACAAAAGGCTCGAATACGATTTTTATTATATCCAGAATTGGTCTTTGAGTCTCGACTTTAAAATACTGTGGAAAACACTGAAAAAAGGCTTCATCGATAAAAACCTGTAAAGCCTTGTCGGCTCACCTAGCTCTGTCTATAAAAAAACATATTTGGCAAAAGGGAAAAGTTCAGGTTAGAGTCTTCTGTTTTTTCCTGTTTAAAGGCTTAGGGGAGGAAAGAAGACGGTAACCCCATGTTCCGTATTTGATGCCGGATAAAAAGGTCAGGACAAAAGTCAAGACGTAAAGCCATCCAAGATAAGGCAGAGATTTTTTCAGAACATTCAATAACAACACACAGAGGATTGTTCCCATTTGGCAGACCGTGCTCGCTTTTCCCAACAATGAGGGCGGGAAGCTCTTTTGTCCCCGGAGCTTGAACAGCATAAAGGCGCTGCTCACAATTGCCAAGTCTCTTCCGATAATGAGGATGGTGAGCCAGAGGGGGATAGTATTCGGCTGGCTAAGGGAGGGAATGCTCAGGATGATGATGGCGGCCGTCATCAGTGATTTATCTGCGGCCGGATCGAGAAGTCCTCCTATTTTTGTTTTCTGATGGAAAGTCCTGGCCGCCATTCCATCCAATATGTCCGTCGTGCTGGCGACCAGGAAAAATACTAAGGCAGTCAAGATTTTCTGCTGAATGACCAGATACACAAAAACCGGGATGAGCAGAATCCTTAATAGACTAAAGAAGTTGGCCAATGTCCAAAAGCTGTCTCTATTTTTTTCACTCATCGAGGGCGAATGTTTCTATTGTCCAAATTGAATGATCGAAATTTGGTTATTTGATCTGACCCAGTATAATATCGAAGAGCCTGATGGCTTCTTCGCCCGGTACGGGAAGGTCGGGCTGGAAAGCCTGGTCGGGGGAAAGGTTCATGATGTCGTAAGAGATGATCTGAAGGATTGGCTGGTAATAGTAGTTGTCTGCGGAAACGTCTGATATCTGGATGCTCTCGGGAGGAATCTGTCGGATGAATCGAAAACCTTTATCCTGCAGGTGCTCAACCAGGCGAAGAAGGATTTCGGCCATTTCCGCGCGCGTGATGATTTTTTTCGGACGAAAGGTGTGATTGGGATAGATATCCAGGAGACCTAGAGAGGTCATTTTGAGAATGTAGTCAGCCGCCCATGATGTGGCGATATCGATGATGATCGGAGGAGTTTTTGTGGGGGCTTCCAACGCGTTCTTGAACTTCACGGCCAGGAGAGCCGCTATTTCTTCTTTGGAAATGGCTTCTGAAGAGATTATGGCATTGTATTGACTGGGAAGCTCGAAGATTCCGAGCCGGTTTTTTAAGATTTCGAGCCGCTGTTGAAAATTTTGGTTCTCGGGTTCTTCGGCGGCCAGCCGCTCATAGATCTCCAGGGCTTTTTCATTTTGGTTGGTCAAAAAAAGGGCCTCTCCGTATTTGGCGAGAATTTCGTTGTTTTCGGGATCACTTTGGCTGGCTGCTTCTAGATGGACCAGGGCGTTTTCAAGGTTATCCTCCTTTTGGAAAATATCGGCTAAAGCCAAATGCGCCTCTATCGATTCAGGCGAGTAATAAAGGGCTCTTAAAAAGGCTTCTTTACCTCCTTCTATGTTTCCTGTCTCGAGGTAGGTGGCCCCGGCACTCAGATATTCCTCGGTCTTTTGGTTCTTAATAGCCTGGTATTGGGTATTGATCCAAGGATTATCAGGTTCCTTTTTGAGGGCCTCTCGGAATTCGACAAAAGCTTGATCATCCCGGCCGGTACGGCGGTATATCTGGCCCAGCCCCAAATGGACGATAACCATATCGGGCGAATATCGCTGGGCGGCTTCGAAAAAATCTTCTGCCAGAGCAAGGTCGTTCATGATGAAGTAGGCATACCCCATGCCAGCATAATAGAAAGGGCTCTGCTCATCGAGTTTGGAGAGCGACTTGCGTGCCTTCATCCCGTTTCCCTGTCTAATGTTTTTCCAGGCCTCTTCGGTGATGATTCTCTCATCCAAGGAAAGTTCGGTCACGATCGATGGAGGAAGATTTGCGATGTATAGATTCGGAGGGGGAGCTTGGTAAGTCGCGCAGGCTCCTAGGAACCAGGCTATAAAAAAAATTAGAAGAACGTTTTTTTTCACCAATTTGCTTCTCCTCTCTCAATATAAGGCGTAAATTTCAAGACCATTTTAGGATCGGCCATAATTTTTATATCGAAACTATCCTGGTTTTCTCTTTTTTTTAGCACAATTGACCATTTTGAAAAAGAGGAAATGATATTTTCTTCGGATTTAGGAATATGCAGGTAATAAAGCTTCATGTTGCGAAAAAGGATTTCGCTCAGCCTTTTCATAAGATCTTGAATTCCCTCTCCGGTTTTGGAAGATATATACACGGAATGCTCCGAAGAGTCAATGTTCTTTTGCAGAAACTCTTCGGCCTCGGGAAGAAGATCGATTTTGTTGAAAACTTTGATGACCGGAACATCTCTGACGCCGAGGTCATCGAGAATACCATCCACTGCCTCAATTTGGGTATCGGAGAGAGAAGAGTTGATATCGATAATATGCAGAATGCAATCGGCCTCTTTGATTTCTTCGAGCGTGGCCTTGAACGCCTCGACGAGCTCAACAGGCAGCTTTTTTATAAATCCGACCGTGTCGGAAAGGAAAAAGTACAGGCCATCGAAAAGATGAACCCGGCGGAGTACGGGATCGAGAGTTGCAAACGCAAGGGGAGAGGTAAACATTTTTTCCTTGGAAAGAAGATTGAACAGGGTGGATTTTCCAGCGTTAGTGTATCCTACCAGCGAAACAAAGGGAATGGGGCTTTTCTGCCGGCTCTTCATCTGATGTACACGCCGCTTCTGGACTCTTTGGATTTCCTTCCTTATTCGAGAGATTCGCTTCTGTATTCGTCGGCGATCTTCTTCGAGCTTCTTCTCACCAGGGCCTCTAGTGCCTATCCCACCTCCTAATCGAGAGAGCGCCTTCCCCTTTCCTGAGAGACGGGGGAGCAGATAAATCAATTGGGCCAATTCGACTTGGAGCTTTCCTTCGTTGCTGCGCGCACGTTGGGCAAAGATGTCCAGAATAAGTTGTGTTCTGTCGATCACCTTTCCGGGAATTTTGTCTTCCAGGCTTCGCTGTTGAATAGGAGAAAGATTATGGTCGAAAATGATGAGGTCGGCTCCTTTCTCTTTTTTTAGATGAACGATCTCTTTGACTTTTCCCTTCCCGATGAAATACCTAGGGGATATTTCTGAACGGTGCTGATAGATTTCATGGACGACCGCCGCTCCGGCTGATCGAGCCAATCCCCTGAGTTCCCGCATGGATTCTTCTGCCTGGGCCTGTTCCGCTTTATTTAGGGCCAGGTTGATGAGGATTGCTTTTTCCATTTTAGGCGAGATGTTCCTCGACGCACTTGACGACGGATGGAATATCCTCTGAGGAAAACCAGTGAATCCCTCCCATTTTACGAAACCAGGTCATCTGGCGCTTTGCGTAATGCCGGGTTTCTCTTTTCGTCAATTCGATGGCCTTCTCCAGGCTAATTTCTCCGTTCAGATATCTCAACACCTGGGTGTAGCCCAGGGCTCGAAACGGAGGAGCACTGGGTTCGACTCCTTCTGTCAAAAGAGCTTGAACTTCATTGACTATGCCCCTCTGGAACATCCTATCCACCCGATCTTCGATTTTTTTAACCATAAGAGTTCTTTCTAATTTTAACCCAATTTTGAGAATATGGAAATCTTCGACAAAGGAGCGAGTACGAGCGAAATGTTCAGAAAGAGGCAGCCCGGTCGCATAATAGACCTCGAGGGCCCTGATAATACGGATTTTATCTCGCGAACCGATTTTTCGGGCATAGGCCGGATCGATTTTTTCGAGCCTTTCCCACATGTGCGACAGTCCGTTCTGCTGGAGTTGCCTCTCTAGCCTTCTTCGGATAGAGGGAACCCTCTGTCCATCGGGAAAAAGTCCCTCGAGAAGAGCTTTGAGATACAAACCAGTTCCTCCGGCTATGAGAGGGATTTTTTTTCTTTTTTGTATTTCCTCGGTAGCTTTTAGGGCTAAGCGGACAAAATCAGCAGCCGTGAATTGGATGGAAGGTTCGATTATTCCGATGAGGTGATGAGGGATATTTCCCCTTTTTTCCGGCGGCACTTTATCCGTTCCGATGTCGAATCCCTTATAGACCTGCATAGAATCGCAATTGATGATTTCTCCCCCAAACTGTTTGGCCAGCCGGATGGCGATTTCGCTTTTTCCCACTGCTGTGGGGCCCAGAATGATAACCAGATTCTTAGCTTGGTTGTCTTTCATTCTCCCGAGCATATGTTCCAATTTTCTTTCCGCCAGACACGCCCTCTGTCCTCATTCGGGTTTTCAACCCTATCCCCTCACTGCTCTTATATGTGGCTGCGGATCGGCGCATGATTAATCCTAACCATAGTTTCTTTTCTTGGTTTTATCCGAGCCTCATTTATTTTGTCTGGTCGTGATCGGTACATCCTTGTCCTCTGATTTTGTCCGTTTCCCTCCGAGATCGGCACAGGAACGCGGGGTTAAGTTGGATTAGTATTCTCCGCTGTCGCCTCTGACATATCTTATGCCCTTTCCATGGGGCCCGACTGCAAAAGCGGAGGAGAACCATTAAAATCAGGTTCCAATTTTTATCAGGAAAATCAGCAGGATGATGGTTAATAAAACCAGTAGGGCCAAGATTTGTTTTCTTCTCAGGTTAAACACCGATTTTCTCCAAATTCTTGATCAAGGCCGCCTCGAAATCGTTCCCCAGGGTTTTTTTTACGGCTAAAATTTCTGCGGAAAGGATTTCATTGAGCGACTTGATTATCGACTGGATATTCTCTCGGTCAGAGAGAATGATGTTTGATTTAAGAACCGAATGAAGGTCGATCTTTCCATCCATTCCGAGCCGTATTCTTTGGAATTGTGGAGAAAGATGCGGTTTGATCTCTTCAACAGTTTTTTCCATGAGATTCACTGCCACGGGACCGAGTTCTTTTGAGACATACTTGAAGATGGTGGAACATTTCGTGTTAAAGGCATCTGCGATTCGACGCAGCTCGGTGGCGGAGAATTCATGAAGGGGTTTGTTGGGAGTCCCTTGAAGAGGGGAGCCGATGATTCCCAGGGCCAGGAGAAAGAACATAGTTTTTTTCGTGTTTTTTTCGCCCATTACGCTCGAAGCAAGGAGGTTCTGAAGGCCGTCTTTTTTCTCCATTGTGCGAAGCAGATATTCCTCATGGGGTTCGAGTTCTGCCGCTTTCATATGGTCGGACGATATCTTTTGAAGAATTTTGGCATCCGCAGGGATAGAACTATCGATAAGGTTGAAGTTCTTCATGTGATGTATGCCTTCACGAATAAACGGAAGGGTGGGAATCACGAAGAGAATGGATGAGTCCCGCATTGTGCTGGCAGAAACGAGAGAGGATTCGAATGGATGCAGGTCAAAAAGGAAAAAAAGTTCCTGCTTGGCAAAATTTGACATATTCTTCCACAGCTGAGATGTAGAGAAGAGTTCGAGTTCGAGGAGGGCGCCGAGCAGGGACGTCTTTTGTTTTTTCGCATAATCCTCACATTTTTTAACTGAGGAATTGTTCAGGATTTTTTTTGAAGAGAGATGCTGGAGAAAACCTTTCTCATCGAAGACGCTTTTTTCGACGGCGATATTTCCATCTTGTAGAAATAGCTCTTTTTTTACGGAATCTTTTTTTATCAGGAGACGGCCAGTTGTTTTGGCCTCCCATAAGGTAAAGAGAATTTTGGCGAAAAACTCCATGCCCTTACTTTATAAATCCCTCATCAAGATGTCAATATGGAGACAGCTCTGTTGCGAAAAGTGGGGGCTCTTTTCCGTTTTGTATAGGCATAAACTCTTTGAAGTTTTTCTTTGGCCATCAGGCATGTCCTCAGCTCTGGTGAGGATCTTTAACGCCATTCCCTCACCCCCTTGCAGGGGGAACTTTTATTTGCCTGCCAGCAAAGCTTGCTTTCCATGCCCGCTCGTCTCCGGATGGCTTTTTAGCCAGCCTACCTGACTTCAAAAAGATCCATCGAAGAAATATGGATGCTTCCATAGGGAGACGCTTCGTTTGGGTACATCTTCTTAGCTTTTTTGATAACGGCACGAAATCAATAAAACAAAATTCCCCAAAAAGGACATCGATTTTGTCTCCTGTTCCCAAAAGCCGTTGTTTCATAGAACCGATGATTCAAAAGGAATGAGAAGCTTATGACGCAAGATTCGATCAGCCGACAAATCGGAGGTTCAACCATCCGAGGACAAAGTAGAAGAGGGCACGGACAAACCAGAAGATAAAGGAGAGTATCAGCCCTTTTTTGACTTCGATTTTAAAAATTGAAGAGAGGGCGTAACCGAGGATTCCAAAAAGCCATAGGTGAAAAAAATCTATTTGAGTAAGCAGGATGTAGGTAGGAGACATGACCTCTAACCTCGGAAAGAATAGGGCCAAACTCGTCGAGGTCTCGAAAACAGAATGACGGCTGAAGATAAGGAAAAGACGCACCGAATTTCCCAGCAGGAGGTTTATGATATTGGCATGGATAAAGGCAGAAAAAACCTGGATGAACTTTCCCTTTACAGAGGTCAAGCGTCCCAACCCCAATATGATAAGACTCTGGATCAGAAAACCGATGGGAAGGGATATGAACTGCATGATGATACCCATCGTTACCATGAATTGTGGTGGGTCTCTCCAAAATTCCAGTCTTTGATTATAGGCTTCTTCTCCTATTCTTTCTTTGAGCGTGACATCACTCTCTAGGAGCTTGAGCCTGTCTTGGGCAATATAGGGAGCGATCAAGGCGGCGTATAAAGTAGCGAGAATAAGAAGGAAAATAAGGACATCTACCCAGACCGGTTTTTTGGATAAGGCCTCGAACGTATGCTTGGGATTGAAAAAAACACCGATGATCCGACTAAAAAAGCCCATCTTGCACTCCTCTATTTTCCTGGAAGCATTTCCAAAACCGCGATGATTTTAAATCTGGCAGGAAAGTCGAAGAGAAAACCATTCAGGGCGAACGGGCATGGAAAGTAAGCTTTACTGGCAGGTTGAAGAGAGCGAGCCGAGGAATAAGTCGGTTTTCCTCGCTGGGGAAAAATAGTGGGCTGATGTTTCAGCTTCCCTGACAGTTGCTTTATCACGGTTATAGAGATGCTGATTCCTCCCGTTCGATTTTCCCGTCACGGATGTAGATGATTCTCTGAGCTTTTCGGGCGATATCTTGGTCATGGGTGACCATGATGATCGTGTTTCCCTGGGAGTGAATCTTGTGAAAAAGGTTCAGTATTTCCTGCCCGGTCCTGGAATCCAGATTGCCAGTTGGCTCGTCGGCTAAAAGCAGAGAGGGCTCGTTGACCAGCGCCCGGGCGATAGCCACTCTCTGTCTTTCTCCTCCTGAAAGCTCTGAGGGCCGGTGGTCCTTCCTATGGATCATTTCCACCATTTCCAAGGAACTCATGGTCCTCTTCTCGCGTTCTTTTTTGCTGGCTCCCTTATAGATGAGAGGAAGTTCGACGTTGTGAAATGTCGTAGCCCGGGGGAGGAGGTTGAACACCTGGAAGATGAAGCCGATCTCCCTGTTTCGAATATAGGCGAGTTCGTTTTCACTCATGGTGCTGACCAACTTGCCGTTGAGATAATAATCCCCTTCGGAGGGAGTATCCAGGCAACCGAGGAGATTCATGAGGGTCGATTTTCCTGAACCCGAGGGGCCCATGATAGCGACAAAATCATTCTTTCCGATCTGGAATGAAACCCCACAAAGGGCTTTGACTTCCTGCTTTCCCAGCTGGTAGGTTTTCCAGAGGTTTTCGGCTTTAATGATGGTGTGGTTCGAGGGATTCGTCATTCTTCTTTTTTTTCTTCGGCTTTTATCAGCATGCCGTCCTTGAGTTGACGGAGGGCACTGTAGGGACCGATGACAACATCCTGTCCCTCTTGGAGTCCAGAGACTATCTCGATCATCAATTCTCCCATAATACCTTTTAGGACAGGCGTGAAGTTCACGCGGCTATCCTGGACAAGGTATACTCCCTCTTCCTTTTGATCTGCTTTTCCCGAATTGCCATCTCTCGTTTCTCTTAAAACCAGTGCAGAGATGGGGATGGCCAGAACGTCTCCTTTTTCGGCGGTGACGATGTCTGCCGAGGCTGAGAGTCCGGGTTTCAAACCCTGGGGCGGATCCTTGAGGGTGATGACCACTTCGAAATCCTTGGACTCATCAACAGCGGTCAACTTCTGAATGGCGGAGCTTCCGATTTCGGTGACTTCTCCCCTTATGGTCTCTTCAGGAAAGGCGTCCACACGGACTTCGGCCTCTTGCCCTATTTGGACTCCTACGACATCCGTTTCATCCACGTTGACTTCGATTTCCATCACGGAAAGATCGGAGATGGTCATGAGAACGGTTCCCGGGTTGTTCATGGTTCCCACCAGAGCGGTCTCCCCCTCTTCTACCTGAAGGCTGGTGACGATTCCATCTATCGGGGAGTAATACTCCGTCTTTTTGAGCATGTCCAAGGTGCTCTGGAGGGAAGCCTGGGCCTGTTTGATTTGGTAGAGGATCGCGTCATAGTTAGCCTTGGAGACATCGTACTGAGCCTTAGCCGACTCAAGGCTCTCGGCCGAGATAAGCTCTGCCTCGAATAGTTTTTTCTGGCGCTCATGGTACCGTTTGTCTTTCCCCTTGACGGCTTCAGCCCGAATGAGGTCGGCCCTCAAAGATTGGATGATCGCCCGGTCCCTCTCGGCATTGGCTTCGTATTGTGTGGATTCCAGCTTGAGGAGAAAATCTCCGGTTTTGACCTCTTGTCCTTCCTCAACTCCGATTTTAATGACCCTTCCTGCAATCTGGGAACTGATATTGACATTTTTTTTTGGCTTGACCTCTCCAGACGCGGATATGATGGAGGTCAAATCTTGTCTTTTAACCTCTTCCACAGTAACTTTGACGCTTTTCTCCCTTTGCGATTTGAGGTTGAAAAGAATGATGAGAGCGATGACAGCGATGACCGCAAAAAAGAGGATGGGCTTTTTGTAACGGCTGAAGATACCCTTTTTTTCCGCCATGATCCTCTTACACTATGTATTAAATCATAGTATAGTACGGGACAAAAGGCAAAAGGTTTTGCCATCCCTTGAAGCCCAGTTTCCAAGGGATAAAGATACCTGTGATTCGTTAAATGGTATTGCTCAATTCCAGAAGAGTTGTTAATATGGTGGAACTATGGAAATGGAAGATTATCTAGAGGCGGCGATCATTGCAGCCCGGGAGGCCGGGCAGATGCTCAGGGAAAATTTCACTGTATCCCGGGAAATTAAATATAAAGGGGAGGTCGATCTCGTTACGAATTTCGATAGACGATCCCAGCAGATGATTTTTGAGAGGCTTTCTGAGAGCTATCCTAACCATGATTTTTTAGCCGAGGAAGGCCTGGACCAGGAAACGGGAAGAGACTTCCGATGGGTGTTTGATCCCCTGGACGGAACGACCAATTATGCCCATAGATTTCCTGTTTTCAGTGTTTCCATCGCTCTGGAAAGAAGAGGTCGAGTTGCATGCGGAGTGGTTTATGACCCTATGCGCGAGGAGATATTCACCGGGATCAAAGACAAAGGGGCCTATCTTAACGGAAAGAAGATCAAGGTCTCTGAGGTCAATGATTTGAACAGAAGCCTTCTGGCCACGGGCTTTCCCTATGATTTGAGGGAGAGCGCTGAGAATAACATCGCCCATTTCAACCACTTTTTGACCAGAGTGCAGGCTATCCGGCGCTGTGGCTCGGCGGCCATTGATCTTTGTTATGTGGCCTGCGGAAGATTCGACGGCTTTTGGGAATTGAAACTCAAGCCTTGGGATGTGGCGGCTGCAGCCCTGATTGTCCAAGAAGCAGGAGGCCAGCTTTCGGATTTCCAGGATCGGGAATTCAGCATTTTCAGCCAGGAAACTCTGGGGACCAACGGATTGATCCATCGTCAGATGCTGGATGTCCTGCAAATGGAGAAAGAGGGAGAGGATAGATAATGGAAGACAGAAAGGCGTCTCTGAATGGTGTGAGGTTTTGCGCCCTTTCGGTTGGATTGATTTTTTTTCTCCTGGCTGGATTTGTGAGAGTACCGGTTCTTGCAAGCCAAACGAGGCTGGAAATCTCGGTTTCTGCCGACCGCGCCTGGACGGACACAGGACTGGATGTTTGGGAGGGACAGGAAATTTATTTCAGGGCCGTTGGCCAGATTTCTCTCCAGAAGGGAAATCCAGTCACCTACTGTGGTCCGGAAGGATACAGTTATCGTTCCCTTCAACAGCCTCTTCAGGAGCAGAATATCGGGGCACTGATCGGAAAGGTCTATTTTCTTATTTCGGTCGAAGTCGATGAGGAAACAGGGGAAGAGGTCCGGAACGAGAGGGAGGAAATTTTTTACATAGGTCCAGGCGACCGGATTATCATGCCCATGGCCGGACGTCTCTTTCTGGGAGTCAACGAGGACCTGGTCGTCGATAATGAAGGAATCTTCACCGTCATCATTTATTCAATCGCCGGGCGACTCTAGCCGGATTGATTACTCCTTCTGATTTTTTTTGCGGTCCTTTTCCAGGTATCTTTCCATGAATTGGATAGTGTAGTTCCCTTTGAGAAAATCAGAGTTGGAAAGAAGGCCCAGATGGAGGGGAATATTTGTTTTGATACCGACGACAGTTGTCAGCTCGAGGGCTGTTCTCAACTTGGCGATGGCCTCTTTGCGGTTGGATCCTTTGGCGGCGACTTTGGCCAGCAAAGAATCATAGTCCTGAGGGATGTCCCCGCCGCAATAGGCCGCCGTATCCACCCGGATTCCTGGCCCCCCGGGAAGGACTAAAAAGTTGATTTTGCCCGGCGAGGGAAGAAAGGTCTCCGCATCTTCGGCATTGATGCGACATTCCAGGCTATGGCCGTTGAATTTTATGTCATGAGGAAAAGTGAGCTTTTCCCCTGCTGCTATCTTGATTTGTTCCCGGATCAGGTCGATGCCGTAGATCATCTCGGTTATGGGGTGTTCCACCTGAACCCGGGTGTTGGCTTCCATGAAGTAATATCTCTTGTTCTCATCGACCAGGAACTCGAAAGTCCCAAGACTCTGGTATTCGATGGCGCTGGCGGCTTCTTCGACGGCCTTTATGATTTTTTTGCGGAATCTCTCATCCACAAAAGGAGAGGGGGTCTCCTCCACAAGTTTCTGGTGTTTGCGCTGGATGGAGCATTCCCGTTCGGCAAAAGCCATGACGTTTCCTTTTAGATCGCCGATCACCTGGATTTCGATGTGCCGGGCTCCCTCGAAGTATTTTTCGAGATAAAGAGAGGAATCTCCGAATGCTGCCTTGGCCTCACTCTGGGCTATCGAAAACTGGTCCTCCAGTTTGGAGGGAGAACGGACGATCCGCATGCCCTTTCCTCCGCCTCCGGATGCGGCTTTGAGAATGACCGGATAGCCCACTTTTTCTGCCGTTCCTCTGGCTTCCTTCAGGTCTTCGATGATCCGGTCGCTTCCCGGAATAATAGGCAGTTTGGCCTTTTCCATTGCCAGTCGGGCCTTATTCTTATCTCCCATAAGCCGCATGATAAAAGCGGGGGGACCGATGAAGGTGATCCCGGAGGATTCGCAGATTTCAGGCAATCGGGGATTTTCAGCCAGGAATCCGTAACCGGGGTGGATGGCATCGGCTTTGGCTATCTCGGCGGCGCTCAGAATATTCGGTATGTTGAGATAGCTTTCGGAGGCCTTGGCTGGTCCGATGCATATTTTTTCATCAGCGAGTAGGGCATGAAGCGAGTTTTTGTCCGGCTCGGAATAGACGGCCACGGTCTTGAGCCCGAGCTCTTTTGCCGAGCGTATGATGCGCAGGGCGATTTCCCCTCGGTTGGCGACTAAAACTTTTGAAAACATAGGCAGCTAGGTGAGAGGTCTGATCGCAAACAGCCTTTTTCCGTATTCGACAGGCTTGCCGTTCTCGACGAAGACCTCTTCCAAAACACCGTCGATATCGGATTCGATCTCGTTCATCAATTTCATGGCTTCGATGATACAAAGGGTCTGGTTTTTTTCGACCGGCTCCCCGATGTCGATAAAGGGGGGAGAAGAAGGATCGGGAGCCCGGTAAAAGGTCCCTACCATGGGGGACGTGATGTAGTGAAGGTTGTTTTGCTCCTCCTCATCGAGAGATTCGACAGCCACAGGAGAGATGTCCGTTTCAGGAGAGGGACCCGGACCGGGGAGAGGAGGTGATGGCGATGTCCGTGTTTGTCCGCGGCTGATCTTGACCTTGATTCCTTCGACATCCAGCTCGAAATCCGTGAGATTCCTTTCTTCCATCAGTTCGATAAGCTTGACGATCTCTTCGTAATCTATTTTGGATTTCATCGTTTTCACCTCTATGGGTTTTGCAGAAAATTAGGTATACCTTAATCACAAAGGGTAAAAATGTCAAGAGGACAAGGGCTCTGTTACAAAAAGTGAGGGCTCTTTTCCGTTTTGTATAGGCATAAACTCTTTGAAGCTCTTCTTTGTCATCAGGCATGTCCTCCACTCTAGTGAGGATCTTTAACGCCATCCCCTCATCGTCCTTCTCGGCGGCTGCGTAACTCCGCGCGTCTATTCCTTGTTTCAGCGAAGCTGGCTTCTGTTCCCGTGTTTGTCCGGATCTTTTCCCGCTAGTTCTATCGTGCTCAATACATACTCGCCGACAATAAGGGGAAGTTCCATTCAGGACACTCTATAATTTATTTTGATAAAAAGACAATTCGGTGGAATAGGATGCCCCCGAAGGGGACGTCCCCTTATTGTTACCCTCGAAGGACGACTCGAGAAGGCTAGATCCTCAATGGCGCTCCAGACATGCCTGATGACCTTTCCGTAGAGCTAAGTGGCAAGACGGAAATGACCCCCACTTTTTAGCATAGAGCCGAGGACAAGGTGTTGAGAAAGAAAGAGGTCCAGGCAAAAAAACGCTATAGCTTGATCTGCCTTGAGAACACGTCCACGCGGCTGGTGAGCCTATCGATGACCTGGATGATAATGAAGTAGGGACCGGACTTGAGCTGGTTAAACGGGATAGAGATATGAGTCTGGTCCTTAATGAGCTGGAGGACTTTTGCATCCTCGAAGACCTTGTTCGAATCCTTGTCGAAAAGGGTGATCTTTACCTGAGCCACCCCGGAGAGTCCGCTTTCCATCTTGACCCTTTGGTAGTTGATGAGGGAGAATTTAATGGTTTTTCGACCGGATTCGAAATCGACGATGGAAATGGGCAGGATTTTTTCCCGGAGAAACTGTTTGAGATGAATGACGTCAAGGCCTTTCTGTTTCACCTTGACATCGATGCTCAACGGCTTTTCTGTGGGGTCTTCTTTCGGAGAATAGACCAGGAGGTAGTAATAGTCTTCGTTTTGGGAGGCTTCGATCATGGCCTCTGTGACCTTGTTAGAAAGAGCCGTATGGCCTCCCGTGGAAGAACTTATCTGGCGGAAGCAGTCCTCGTAATCCTGGCTGACCTCCCTCAGTTCAAAATCTTTTTCGACCAATGTCCGAGGAGATTTCATGAGGATGAGGTGGAAAGTGATATTGGCTTCCATAAAGAGATTTTTCAATGCTTCTGCAGACAGGACTCCTGAAATATCGAAAAGCCTTTGCAGCTCCATTTGTTTGCTTCTGATATTCCTTTGTTGAATCGATATCAAAGGATTGTCGCTCGGTGTCTCGAGCCAAGACCTGATTTCCCGGTCGAGAGGTCCCTCATTTTTGAGTTTGGGAAACAGCTCCCTTTGCTGAAAACACAACGCCCATTTTTCCCCTTCTGTGGATTTGATCCTTTTGATTATGCTTCTGTAAAGCTCGAGATCGGGAATGATGAATTGGTTTCGGTAGTCGGTCCAAATTCTTTCATAGTTTTGATAGAACCTGAGTATATCTTGGTCCCAAGTGCGGCTGTCAAATGGTTTTTTTCCTCTTAGTTGCAGAAGAAGTGTGTCGGCTTCGCTTCTCAAGTGTTGGTAAGCGCTGAGAATCTGCATGGTGGAAATGACTTTGAATTTTTTCAGGGTGTCTTTGACGTCCTGAGCCACCTCAGCCGGCCCTTTCCCGGTTTCAATATCGAAAAGATTTCCTTCGGTGAGGATGACGATCCGATCCCCCTGGCGGAAAATGTTTTCAAAGAAATAGTCGATTGCTTCTCCGACATGATCTTGATAGTCAAATATGTTGAAAATGAGCAGGAAGAATCGTTTTTCAGGTTCGATCTTTAACTCTTCCTCAGATACATCAGTTGGAACAGATATCCTTCGAGAACGGACTTCGAATCCTGTGATGGGCTGGAAGATCCCGTTTTCATAGATTTCGAAGTCTTCTTTGGTCAGATTCTTAACGAATTGTCCTTTCTGAAGAACCCGGACAGGCACCTCGACGGCGATGACGGTGACTTCCTCCTGGATCGTATTTTCAGCCGGATGGAGATAAGGCATCAATGAATGAAACATCGCCGAAACGGATAGAGTGATCAGTGCAAACATGGCCTTTTTTGATATGCGTTTTACCATTTTTTTCGTCCCCCATTATCCGCTAAGCAAACTTCGTACCAAATCATACCAGACTGAAGATCAAATATGAATAGCTTTCCATGGTTTATTCTGAGGACAATTGTCTCATGAAGTAAATGGCCCTCGTGCGGAAGCTTCCTCATTTCCGTGACAAAGAAGCAGTCAGGCAGGCTGGTTCCTCAGCCCGCTGGTTTTCCCCATCGAATCCTTGGAGGGGGAACTGACTTCCCCCTTCCAACGTTCGCCCTTCGGGCTCTCTGCCTCCCCTTCTCGGGCTTTGCCCTCCGACCAAGGGGTCATACCCCCTTGGATCCCCCGATTGATTTGTGCCCAAATCAATCAAAATCAGCTTATTCCTCGGCTCGCTCTCTTCAACCTGCCAGTAAAGCTTGCTTTCCATGCCCGCTTGCCTCCGGATGGTTTCCTAACCAGCCTGCCTGACTTTCAAAAGATCCGTCACGGAAAAAAGAATGCTTACCCCTCGTGTTCTCGAGTTGACATCCGCAGAGGATTTCGCTTAGCATAAGGGAGCGTTTTCTCGAGAGGAAAAGATGCTCGATCAACTATCCAACCGGATGCAGAAAGTCATGAAATTCCTCCGCGGAGAGGGGAAGATAACCGAGAGGAATATGTCCGATGCATTGAAAATGCTGAGGATGGCGCTGCTCGAAGCCGACGTAAATTACCGCGTAGTGAAGGATTTCGAGTCTAAAATCAAGGAAAAAGCGCTCGATCAGAAGGTCCTCGACAGCCTGTCCCCTGCACAGCAGGTCGTAAAGATCGTCCGGGATGAATTGACATCCATTCTTGGCCAGGAAGCCAAAAGGTTGGAATTCCACAGCCCGCCACCTTCTGTATTTATGCTTGTCGGACTTCAAGGTTCGGGAAAGACCACCACCTGCGGCAAGCTGGCCAAATGGGTGATTGGCCTTCAGAAAAATCCGCTCTTGGTCTCGTTCGACCTCAAACGGCCCGCTGCCCAGGAACAGCTGGAGATGATCGCGGGAATGCTCGACCTCTCCTTTTATACCCTCTCCAGGAAAAAGATGTCGCATCCACAAGAGGCGCTTAAAGAAATCCTCAAGCACGCCAAAAACCGGGGACATGACCCTTTGATCGTCGACACTGCCGGGCGCCTCCACATTGATGAGGAACTGATGGAGGAGTTGAGGATGGTGAAGAGGGCCATCGACCCGTCGGAAGTTATCTATATCGGGGATTCCATGACAGGACAAGACGCGGTAAAAAGCGCCCAAGTATTCGAGGAAAAGATTGGATTGACCTCTATCATCCTCACTAAACTGGATGGAGATGCCCGCGGAGGAGCTGCCCTCTCGATAGTCTCTGTGACGGGAAAGCCGATAAAGTTCGTCGGAGTCGGCGAGAAATTCGATAAGTTCGAGTTGTTCCATCCCGACCGAATGGCCTCTCGAATTCTCGGGATGGGCGACGTGCTCACCCTGATTGAAAAGGCGGAAAAGGAAGCTGACCTCAAAGAAGCCGAAGAATTGGCTCGAAAATTCCGAAAACAGGAGTTTTCGCTAGAAGATTTCAAAAAGCAGCTCATTCAACTCCGGAAAATGGGTTCCTTGTCTCAGTTCCTTCATATGTTGCCCAAAGGGGGAATGTTCAAAAACATTTCCAGTATGGACGTCGATGATAAAAAAATCGTTTATTTCGAAGCCATCATCAATTCCATGACGCCCGGAGAGAGGGAAAATCCCAAGATCATCGGCGGCAGCCGGCGAGCCCGCATCGCTAGGGGAAGCGGCCGACCCGTATCCGAAGTCAACCAGCTTTTGAAGCAATTTTTTGAGATGAAAAAAATGATGAAGAAGTCACAGTTCCAGAAGCTCATCTCCAAATTTCCTTCGTGAATAATCCCATCCCAACCTACCCGGCCTTCCCGAATCGATCTTCGAGGGAATTTGACAGAGTCAGAGGGTGAGTCGAAAATTCGGCTGGCGGGGCAATATTTCCCAATGTTCTGAATCTAGGATAACGGTTCTGGGGATTTCTACATGTTCTTAAAAATAGTTGACTTATGATGAAATTTTTTGTTAATATCTAGTTTTCGACAAAAATTGGATTGATATGAGAAAATGATAGCCATACGACTTTCACGGATCGGTACGAAAAAGAAGCCTTTTTATCGGATCGTAGTGACCGATTCAAGGAGGCCACGGGAGAGCCGGACCAAAGAAATCATCGGCTTTTATGATCCTTTGAAGGAACCTCCGGATATAAAGGTTGATCTTGATCGAGCGAACTACTGGTTAGAAAGAGGTGCTCAAGCTTCTAACACAGTTCAATCTCTATTACATAAAGTTTCCACACCAAAAAAACAACCGAATAACAAAACTTAAAGGAGGTTACAGTGAAAGAACTCGTTGAATTGATCGCCAAATCTCTTGTAGACAATCCGGAAAAAGTTCAGGTTTCCCAGCTCGAAGGGGAGCAAACAACTATTTTGGAACTTAAGGTCGCTCCCGAGGATTTGGGAAAAGTTATCGGAAAGCAAGGACGAACAGCGAGAGCCATCAGGGTTATCCTCGGTGCTGCAGGTATGAAGCTGAAAAGGAGATTTAACCTGGAGATCATTGAAAAAGGATAAGTTGGTCAGCATAGGAAAGGTTGTCAGGAGTCAAGGGAGGAAAGGAGAGCTTAGAGTAAGGCTTTATTCCACAAGCCTCCGAGAGCCTTTTTTTTTCAAGCCTGTTTTTAAAAACTGAAGAAGATCTGAAAGAGTTTGAGGTCGAATCTATTCGGCCTTATAGGGAATTCCATATCCTCAAGTTAAAGGGAGTCCACACTATTGATAAAGCGCGTGAATTTGTGGGTGAAGAGATGTGGCTCCCCGAAGAAGATCTTCGGCCGTTGGGGGAGGGAAAATACTATCTTTTTCAGATCGTTGGATGCTCAGTCGTAACCGGGAAAGGTGAATCAGTAGGGTCGGTTAAAGACATCCTCTTTGTCCAGGGAAACGACCTTTTGGTCGTCGAAAAGAAAGGTCGAGAGAGCTTGATTCCCTTCTCGGAATCCATTTGTGTGGAAGTGGATGTGGAAGGGAAAACGATCACCATTGATCCCCCGGATGGGCTTTTGGATTCAGATGAGATTTGATATAATTACAATCTTTCCCCATATGTTCGGGAGCGCGTTCACCTCAGGTGTAGTTAAAAAGGCTTTGGATAGAGGCCTGATCGAGGTAAAAGTTCATGATCTTCGGGATTTTTCGGAATCAAAACACAAGCAGGTGGATGACCGACCTTTCGGAGGAGGACAGGGAATGGTTCTCAAACCGGAGCCGATTTTTACTGCCGTGGAGAGTATCCGGAAGGATGAAGACGTTCCGGTGTACCTGTTGTCTCCCCAAGGGAGAAAATTTGATTTTCACATGGCCGTAGAGTTGGCTCGGCTCCAGAGGCTGATATTGATTTGCGGAAGATATGAAGGAGTAGATGAAAGAGTGATCGAATATTTGATCACGGATGAAATATCGATAGGAGATTATGTGCTGACAGGAGGAGAACCGGCAGCTTGGGTTATTGTTGATGCTGTTTCCCGGTTCGTTCCCTTCGTCGTGGGAAAAGCCGAGTCGGTGAAAGAGGATTCTTTTGAGGAGGGACTTTACGATCACCCCCATTTCACGCGGCCTCGAAACTTCAGGGAAATGAAGGTGCCTGAGATTTTATTCTCTGGTGATCATGAAAAAATTGAATATTGGCGAAGGAAAAGGGCCTTGGAAAAAACTTGGCGTTTGAGACCCGAGCTTATGAATGAGAATGAATTATCTCCGAAGGATAAAGAAATATTGAGAGAAATAAAGAAAGAAAGGAAACCAAAATGAGCTTGATGGATTTGGTCGAGGAAGAACAGATAAATAAGGAGATTGAGCCTTTCAAGGTGGGCAATACGGTCAAAGTGCATGTGATCATCCGGGAAGGGGGAAAAGAGAGGATCCAAATCTTCCGGGGGGATGTGATTGCCCGAAGAGGACGCGGTTTGGGAGCTGCCTTCACGGTCCGTAAGATTTCTTTTGGGATCGGAGTGGAGAGGGTTTTTCCCTTGCATTCGAAAATGATCAAGAAGGTGGAAGTGGTTAGAAAAGGAAAAGTTAGACGGGCTAAGCTGTATTACCTTCGTGATTTGAAAGGGAAAGCCGCGCGGCTAAAAGAAGCAAGATGAGTTTGGAATGCTCAATATTAGCAGGAAATTCGACTAAATTCATGGACCTGGGTTATTCCCTTCGGGCGAGGCCAACTGGCTGTAGGTCGTGAATTGGCTTTGAATCGCGAATAATCCAGATGGGGTGGTGTTTGAAATGGATGGACGAACAGGGCCTCTGAGGGATAGGCTATGATAATACCCTCCCAGTTTTCCTTGTGCCCGAGGAATGATAGAAGAGAATGAGTCCAAAAAAAGACAGATCCAAGATCGAAGCGCTGGCCGAAAAATACGTCAAAAAAGAAAAATACGAAGAGGCCATCTTTGAATACCAAAAACTCTTGTCGGGAGATGAGCAGGATGTTCAGATCTGGAACGTAATCGGGGATTTATACATCAAAGCCAATCAAAAAGATCGAGCCATAGGAGAGTTCAAGAAAATCGCGTCTCATTTCGAAAAAAAGGGGATATACACCAAATCTATTGCTATCTATAAAAGGATCTCCAGGTTAGCCCCCGAAGATATCGAATCGTTAAAAAAATTGGCTGACCTCTATTGGGAGCGGGGATTTCTTTCTGAGGCACGCACTGAATACGAAAAGCTTGCCCTCAGGCTCACCAAGCTGAATAAACTGAAAGAAGCTATAAAAACCTATCGGAAGTTACTGAAGCTTGACAGCAATGATGTCGATTCCAGGCTAAATCTGGCTGATCTCTTAACCAGAGAAGGACAGGTGGAACAGGCCATTGAGGAGTTCAACGAGGCAGCCGAATTCAAGATGGGTCAGAATGCTTACAAGGTAGCTGGAGAAATCCTTGAGAAAGCCAGGTCCTTAAAAGGTGATCATTCGCGGACCTTGGAAAATCTTATCGAACTATTCAAAAGTGAGAATAAAAAGAAAGACGCCCTGAAGCTGGTGAACGAAATCCTACGCAAAGACAAAGAGAACCTCAAAGCCCTGTATCTTTTGGCCAACCTCTGCTATGAAGATAATGAATTCAAAAAGGCAGAGGAAATTTTCGGCAAAATTGTGACTTCCTATCCAAAAGAAGTTGAGGCAAGAGTCCGATTAGGCCGAATCCATATCAAGAACAAAAAATACAATAAGGCCCTGGAACTGTATGACCCTATCGTCGACATCTTGGTTAAAAAGCAGAGAGAGGATAAGGCTATCGGTCTTTTGGGGCTAATTCTGACCGCAAAGAAGGATCATATCCCGACCCTTGAAAAACTAGCTCATATATATAGGGAGAAAGGACAGAAGAAGAATTTTGAAATCGTTGCCAGGAGGCTGTTGAAAGAGTACACTGCTCAGAAAATGACCAAGGAGGCCCGCTCCTTGGCCGAAGAGATGGCCCAAAAATTTCCGGAAAAAGCGAAAGAAATGCCCGATGTGGAAGCGGCAGGAGAAGAAGCCGGGATCCCAGAAGAAAGTTTCCCCTCGGTGGATAAGGTTTCCCTGGATGAGGCTGGAGCGATGGACCAGGGTTTGTATGAAGAGAAGACGATGCCAGACGCGCTTCCTCTGGTTGAAGAGAAAGAAAGAGGGGATGTCCATGTACCTGATGAGACGCACGAAGGGGCAGTCGAGGAGAGCCTAAAAAAAGTGGATCTTAACATCGAGCAGGGTTTGATCAGAGAAGCACAAGAAATGCTGGAAAAACTGAGGTTGGATTTTCCAGATGATGAAAGAATCGAAGGGAAAATTCAAGAGATGGATGCCTTCGTCTCGCTGGCTGAGGAGGAGAGGGAAACCGATCGGGAGGAGAGAGTTGCCGGTGGAGAGAAGGAATTATTCGCGGGCAATGAAAAACTTACTTCCGCCGAGATTTTTGCCGATACAGATATTATCCCCCTCGTTTCCCAGGAAGCGGTGGAAAGGAAGTTTTTCGATCTTTCTCGTCGGATAGAGGATGAACTGGAGGCAATCAAACATATTTATTACCAGCAAACGAGGGGGGATACCACGGTCGTCGAGAAAGAACTTTCGGCTATCATCAATGAATTCAAGATCAAAGTGGATAAAAAGATGGGCACGGCTGATCTAGAATCAAGATACAACTTGGGAATTGCCTACCTAGAGCAGGACCTTATCGATGAGGCCATCAAAGAATTCATGCTGGCTTCCCAGGATAAAAAATGGGAGATGGAGTGTTACACTAACCTAGGGGAATGTTATAAGCGCAAGAAGGACTATACGGAGGCTGTTAATTGGTATGAGAAGGCCATGAATTGTGTAGAAGAAAATTCTATTCAAGCATTCGCCCTTAAGTATGAAATAGCCTCCCTCTATGAGGCACAGAACGATTCGAACCGGGCCTTACAGTTATTCGAAGAAGTCAAAAACTGGAATCCTGAATACGGGGAAGTGACAAGCCGGATAAAAAGTATCGAAGAACAGGCCGCCAAGTAGTCTCTACCGCGGATCTTTCCCGCGGTAATGTCGGCCTAATCCCTTTCCGAAATAAGCTCATCCCTTACGCCTTCATGAATCGGAAGCCTTGCAAAAACCGTGACCCCAAGAGCTAGGGCATTTGAAAGTGTTATCATGGTTTTGAAGAGGTTGCTTTGTTAATCAGATCATCATGTATTTCAATCGTGTCCTTGCCGAATAGATGTCCGCGCGTTTGATTTTGTTTTTTTCCTAGAAGAACGAATTCGGTATGAATCTATGCTTCGATTGCCTTAAAGGGTGAGAATTTTTGCAGACCGGAATCGTTATCAGTATGGCGAAGGCGTAATGGTAAAATTGGCGGGTAGGTTGGGTCGGAGCCCTAAGGGTAAAAAGCGGCGGCTAGATGGAAAAATTTTTTTCATAATAGTTTATAACCATATCAGAAACTTTTCCTGATATGGTTATAACAGGAAATGATTTCGACATTTTTTACGCATCATTCGGATTCATTCTTTTTCTAACGTTTAAAGGTTTTGCAAGGTGAAAGATTCGGTCCTGT
Source organism: uncultured Eubacteriales bacterium (assembly GCA_964400735.1). Taxonomy (GTDB): domain Bacteria; phylum Acidobacteriota; class Aminicenantia; order Aminicenantales; family Aminicenantaceae; genus CAYNVQ01. Next base: position 279,454 of record CAYNVQ010000003.1, read on the forward strand.
CTTTTATGGGAAAAATATTGGAAATCCTGATGGAGGAAATCCCTTCTGAATCGAGCGGGGTTCTCCTCATAGATGAAAAAGACCGCATCGTCTTTCAGGAGGAGAGGGGTTGTCCAAAAGGAAAATTCAAACAAAAGAGTGTGGATATTGTCAAGAATGCCATCAAGAGCGGGGGTCCTTTAATTCTTTCGGGATGGAATCCGGATGGCGCGGATAATTTGGTGTGCTTTCCTCTTATAATGGGATGCAGGCCTATGGGTGGAATCTATCTTCAACGGAATGACCATGGGGGAAAATATTCCCCCCGGGATCTAGACCTTATGGCGGCCTTTTCACGGCCTGTTCATTTCATCTTGAAACGGGAATTTTATGTTGGAAAGGCAGGAAAAGGAGAAAAGGCAAAACCGTTCCGTTTTGTGGGAAAAAGCCAGGATTATTTCCGCATTCTCCGATTGATTGATCAGGTAAAGGACAACGATGTCCCGGTTTTTATTTCGGGTGAGAGCGGAACAGGGAAGGAGGTTGTTGCCCGAACAATCCATGAATCGGGCAGGAGAAACGCAGGAGATTTTGTGGCTATCAATTGTGGTTCCATACCCGATCCCCTGCTGGAAAGTGAGCTGTTCGGACATACAAGGGGAGCTTTTACAGGAGCTTTGAGGGATAAGCCCGGGCTGATAGAGGAAGCCCATCAAGGAACATTTTTCTTAGATGAGATCGGCGACCTGTCTCCTCCTCTACAGGCCAAACTTCTTCGGGTTATTCAGGAGAAGGAGATCAGGCGAATCGGTGAGAACAGGATTCGGCCCGTCGATGCTCGCTTCATTTCAGCTACAAACAAGAACATCGAGAAGGAAGTGAGTGAGGGGCGCTTCAGAGAAGATCTGTATTATCGACTGAAAATCGTATCCATCGACCTGCCTCCTTTAAGGGAGAGGAAAGAGGACATCCTTTATCTCCTTCATCATCATGTCGAGAAATACTGCCGCCAAATGGGAAGGGAAATGATTTTTTTTACTCCTGAAGCGTTGAAACATCTAATGAATTATTCCTGGCCGGGAAATGTCAGGGAGCTGCAAAATGAAATCCAGAAGTGCTTGATTCTTTTTGAAGAAAAAGATTTGATTGGAAAAGACTGTTTGTCTTTCAAATTTCATAAGGAACAAGTGGAAAAGTCATCCGGTTCCTTCGACTATTTTCAGGCGAAAGCTGATTTTGAGAAAAAATTTTTAAACGAGGCCCTCTCCCGCAGCAACTACAACCGGACGAGGACAGCAGAAGAAATCGGTTTGAGCCGGCAAGGCCTCTTCAAGCTGATGAAGAAACACGGTATACCGTCCGATTGAAGACGCGCTCGTGTGCAGAAGTATCCTCCTTCCCGTGACAAAGAAAAAGTCATGCGGGTTGGTTCATCAGCCCGCTGATTTTCCCCATCGATTCCTTGGAGGGGGAGCAATTATATATGCCTGCCAGCAAAGCTTGCTTTCCATGCCCGCTCGCCTCCGGATGGCTTCCTAACCAGCCTGCCTGACTTCAAAAAGCTTCGTCACGGAAAAAAGGAATGTTTACTGCGTGTGCTTGTCCGAAGTCTTCTTTTTTGGTAAATTAAATAGCCAGAATTATTCGGGATGACCTATGAGTAAAGAGACAGAAAAAAAGCAGGTCTTTGAGGTCAAATGCCCCCAGTGCCATAGTCAACTCTGGATCGACCCTCTTACCCATGAAGTGATAAAATCGGAAAAGGGGAAAAGGCAGAAGGGCACACTGGATGATCTGTTGCTTAAGGAAAAGAAGAAAAAAGAGGAGTTCGAGAGAAAGTTCGAGGCTACATCGGAGATGCAAAAGGAAAAGCAAAGGAAGGCGCGAGAGATTTTCGAAAAGGCCATGGGGGATATAGGTAAGGAAGAAGACCGAGAATAAAATTCATAAATCTGGGTTGATCAACTTCCGATCTGGGTTTCATCATCGCGAATTTTTGGGGACATAGTGAAATTGGTGAATCCGAAGATGGCCAAAATAACCACGGCTGCATAATTCATGATGGCCCAGGGCAGGTAGCTGAAGGTCGAAACGCCGATGGTCCCGGTTATATAAACCCCAGCCATACTCCAGGGAATCAAGGGAACGATAATGGCACCGCTCTCTTCAATGATTCGGGACAGATTTTTGGCGGCCAGATTTTTTCTTTTGTAGATCGGAGCCAGAAGTTCCCCAGGAATTATCATGGACAGGTAGCTGCTTCCTGTAACTAGCGCCGTGACAATGGAGGCGCCAATGGTGGTGAGGACAATGCTCCACACCTTGCTGGCAAATTTCATCACCTTATCCAGAATGACAGATAAAAGCCCCGTGCGCTGCATGATGCCGCCAAAGCTGAAGGCGGTGAAGGCGACGAGTTGAGTCTCCATCATGCTCATCATCCCGCCGCGAGATATCAATTGGTCGACTTTATCCATACCTGTATTGGCTTGGTATCCGGTATTCAAAGCCGTAGCAACTTCTGTTATAGAAGCTTTTTGGATGAGGACGGCCAGGATTCCGGCCACAAAGGACGAGAGAAGCATTCCGGGGATGGTCGGTTTTTTGGTGGCGGCAAAATAGAAGACGATGACCATCGGAAGAAGAAGCAGTACATTGAAATGAAAGTTTTCCTTTAAGGTTCGAGTTATAAGAGCTATTTTGTCGAATTCGACGGTTTTTGCTTCATAGCGGAGGCCAACGATAAAGTAGATGATAAGACCAAGAAACCAGGCCGGTGTTGCTGACCAGAGCATATGCTTGATGTGGTCGAAGAGATTCGATCCGGCTGCTACGGGAGCCAGGTTGGTGACATCGGAGAAAGGTGACATTTTGTCACCGAAATAGGCGCCGGCGACTATGGCTCCGGCAGCCGGACCCAGGGGGATACCCAATCCCATGGCAATCCCGATAAAGGCGACACCGAGGGTTCCGATGGTTCCCCAGGAAGTTCCGGTGGCCAGGGATGTGAGAGAGCAAACGAAGCAGGCCGTGACGAGAAAAAATTTAGGGGAGATGAGCTTAAGCCCGTAATAGATAACCATCGGGATGGTACCGCTGGCGATCCAGGCTCCGATCAAAATACCCACACAGAGCATGATCAGGATGGCGGGCATGGCCTTATGGATGCTGTCCACGATGCCTTTCTCCATTTCTTGCCAGCTGAAATGGAGAAACAGTCCCAAGCATCCCGTGATAAAGGCGGCTGCGACAAGAAGGACTTGGGGACGGATATGGTAAATTCCGTATCCTATTCCCAGGAGGAGACCCATGGCGATCATGGGGATCAAAGCCACGGCGAGTCCTGGCTTTTTTGGCGATCTCTTTTTTGAATTCGGCCTATCGTTCATCTATGTCCCTTTCTCTATTCGAGGGAGGAAGGCAGATTCGGGCCTTTCTTCCGTTATTTTACTCAGGAAAAAGTGCTTTTGACCAATAATTTACCGTCAGCCATCATTCTCCGCCCGCGAGAATAGACATCGGTCAGGTGAAATCCTTTGTCCATTAGCAGAAGGTCCGCATCCCTCCCAGGTTTAATTTCGCCTTTTCGCGGGAGTTTATAAAAAATGGAGGGTGTAGTGGAGAAGAGTTTTATGGCTTCTTCTAGGTCAACTATCTTATTCTTCATAAGATAGCGAAAATTGGATAGTAGAGTTTTTTGGGTGGCGATGGTCAGGCCGACAAGTCTTCCTTGTGAATCAAACCTGGGCATGCTGCCGTTGCTGTCTGAACTGATGGTGATATGTTCCAAAGAAGCCTCTTTTTTGCGACAGAGTTTAAGGGCTGTAGCAATGCTAACTTCCTGGTCATCCGAATCAGGTTCCTCTCCGGCCGTCAAGTCCACATATCCTCCTTGAAGAATGAAACGGATGGCCTCCTCAAGAAGCTCGGCGTTGCGATTGGCATGGGTGGGGATGACCTGGGTAACAGGAATTTCTGTCTCTTTGACCAGCCTGAAGAAATAATCGAGTTTACGCGGGCCATCTCCGAGATGACAGTGCAGAACACCCGCCTTTTTACCAAGCATTCCGCCCACCCGGCATTCGGCTGCCAGGCGGGTGAATTCCTCAAAAGTTGGCTGAGAGGAACGATGATCAGAAAGGGCGATTTCTCCTGCACCTATGACCCTGTCGATCAAGGCGATATCCGAGCGCACGCTCCCGGTGATGGTCACAACCGGGATTTGATAGGAGCCTGAAAAAATAAACGTCGTGATTCCCTCGATTTCCAATCCTCTGGCTTTGGCTAGCAGGGATTCCATATGGCGGGTTGTCCCATCCGTACCCAAGCATCCTATAACAGTAGTCACGCCGCTGGAGATGATGTCCTCTATGGTTATCTCGGGGGCACGGGTTGCGGGTCCTCCCTCGCCGCCGCCTCCAAGAATATGCACGTGGGTATCGATTAAACCAGGAATAATCAGTCTGTCCGAGGCATTCACTTCGAGAACGGGAAGTCCCTTTATCTCGATTTGTCCCGGCTCGGAAACAGCAGCGATTCTGTCTGTCATTATCAACACATCCTGTTTGCCCATGGAAGAGGGAGAATATACCTCTCCTCCCCTTATAAGCGTGGCCATTTTTTCTTCATTCATTCTGTTTTCACCTGGCCTTTGATTCTGCCGCTAAATTATCATGGATGATATGGATTTTCAAGAGATGGGAATGCTTCGCCTGTATTAAAAAGAATATCTCTTCTGAAGATGGTATGGTATAATTGAAAAAATGACGAGTGCCGAGTATGAGCTGCAAAAGATATGGCCTATCATAAACAGGCTCTGCAATTTTTTCCTGGTAACAAAAAAAATCGAAGTCAGGGGGGAGGCAAATTTTGTGGAAAATGGTCCGAATATCATCGTGGGCAATCACATCGGCACGTTCAAGGATGTGGCGACCATATTGAAGATCGTGCCCCGTCCGATATTTTTTACGGCAAACAGGATGATATTCAATAAAGACGATTTTAACTTGCTGATCAAAAGACACTTGCAAAGGCATCTGAACACATTCGGGTATTTTTTAGATCTGGTGCTGGCTCCTATGAAAAAACGATTTATCCAGTTCATTTCTTCGAACATAGCCAGGGTGGGAACCATCCCCGTGGATCTGACAGGAAGGAAGAGTCTGGCCATCAGGAAATGCCAGGAATACGTCAAAAACGGAAGAGCTGTAATCGCCCTTCAGGGAATAGGAAGAATGAATAAAAAAGACCCCCATCCTTATATTAGCCCTTTCCGACGAGGACCTTCCATCATTTCATATAATTTATTCACCGAGAATGACATTGCAGTGGCCGTGACTCCGTTGGCCTTTTTTGGCACCCACCACCCGGTGATCATTCCCGGAAAGATCAAAGTCAATGTCGGCGAACCGATGTTTATCGCAGATTATATGGCGGATGGTTTGGGGGCGACCGTGGAGAGGTTCCGGGCAGCAATGGAAAGAAGGGTGCAAGAGCTTTTCATGGATCTGGTCAAGACTTAAACAGGGGTGATCCGAATGATCGGGCCCTCTTTCCCTTTCGCTTATTCTTGTTCGCCGCTAAAACGAGATAGAATATCCGAATTTGTCTTCAGAAAGAGGTCGTATCTGATCTTTACCTCTTTCTCCTCTCTCATTTTGGATAGATAAGAGGCAAAAAATCGGTTCTTCTTCGTTTCCAAAAGATTTTCCGTTTCCGTTTTCTTTTCCTTTTCGAATTCTTCTTTGGTGACTTCTTTCCTGTCGAGAACCCGGATAAGCGCATATCCTGATTCAATCTCCACGGGATCGCTCGCCTCATTCAATGGCATAGTGAACGACAGTTCGTCTATCCGCTGGTTTTCTCCTATGACGCCGAGGTATTGTCCTCTTTTATGTTCCTCAACGGTCTTGTATTCCATCCCATAATCCTCTGCCAAGGTTTCCAGGCTTTTTTTGTTGAGCTCCTGTTTGACTTGCTGCATCTTTTGCTCTGCGATTTCCTTTTTTTTCAGGGCTTCGAAATCTTGGGTGACTTGCTCCTTCACTTCGTCCAAATTGGCTGCTCGCGGTTGTTCGATCTTCATGAGCTGGGCCAGGCCGACTCCTGAATAGGTGTAAATGGGAGAGGAAATTTCTTTCTCTTCAAGGTTGAAGATGGCCATGCTTATGGAACCCGAAGGATCGATATCTTCCAGAGGATCGTTTTCTTTTAAGAGCCCGGTGCTTTTGACTTTATACTCCAGCTTCTGAGCCGCCACATCCAGGCTCTTTTCTTTTTTTGAGGCGTTCTCCAGTTGAGCGATTTTCGTCTCGGCCAGCTGCCTCGCCTTTTCATCCTTGAGAATATCCGAGATTCTTTCCTTAACGGTTTCGAAAGGTTGGATGGTTTCAGGTTCCTTTTTCGTGACCTTGAGGATGGCTACCCCCTCTTCGAGTTCGAGAACATCGGAAACCTCTCCCTGGTTTAACCCGTTTATTTCGTTCTGTTCCTTTTCGGCAAGGCTTCTCCATTCATAGAGACCCCAATCTCCCGAATCCTTGGCCTTTTCATCCTTGGACCGTCTTTTGGCCATTTCACCGAAATCTTCTCCCTTGTTTATTTGCTCGAGAATTTCTCTAGCCTGATCCAGAACGATTTCCCTGTCTTGCTCTTCGAAGGGAAGATAGATTCGGCTCACTTGTATCTTTTCGGGCTCCTTGAATCGAGCGTTGTTTTCGCTGTAGTATTCCTCGAGTTCAGAATCCGTCAACTCGACGCCTTCTTTCATGTCATCTGTTTTGATAAAGATGTAGTCGGCTTCCCTTTTTTCAGGAATTTTGTAATCGTCTTTTTTTTGGGCGAAATATTCGTCTAATTCGGCATCGCTGGGTTCTTGATCGAGTTCGACTTTATCCAGCCCCAGGATAACATATTCCAATTTAGCCGTGTCATTGGTGTTTTTATAATTTTCCCATACCTCCTCTTCGGTAACCGTCACCCCGGCTGTTATGACCTGGATGACTTTATCCAGGATGATTTCCTGGCTGAGGCTTTTTTCGAATTCACTTAAGGCGATACGGTTCCAATCCAGAATTTTTTTGTATTCGTTGAATCCCACGAACTTCCCATCTTTTTGAAATACTGGATAACTCATGATTTTTTTTCGTATCTCGTCGTCAGTGGCTTCGACCCCCATTTCTTCGGCCAATTGGTTGAGCAGCACCTGCTGGATGAGCTGGTTGAGGATCTGCTGAGGAATGTTGAGCTGCTGGATGAACCGGCTGTCGAGTTCCCTGAATTCTTTCTGCATGGCTTCCAGCCTTTGTCGCAAGGTCTGGTAGTAGAGGCTCACGGAGATTTTTTCTTTTCCTACGGTAGCCAGGGTATCGGCTCCTCTGCCTTCTCCGAGACGTCCAGCCCCTCCCCACACGGCAAAAATGGAAATGATGAAGGCAATGATGACGAACCATAGAGTAGGAGCCAAGGATTTCAGATTTTTTCTCATTGATTTTAGCATCTTCGCACCTCTAACATTTTTTCATCATAGCCTTCTTGCTTCCTCAATGTCTTTGATAAAAAACATTGTGAAACAGGTATGAGATATCCTCTATTCATTGATCAATGCTCTTGATATGACCATCCTTTGTATTTCCGATGTTCCTTCATAGATAGTAAGAACACGGGCGTCCCTGTAAAGCTGCTCGACCATGAATTCTTTTGAATAGCCGTAAGCTCCGTGGATCTGTACAGCCATATAGACGATCTTATTGGCGACTTCAGATGCGAAAAGTTTGGCCATAGCGGCTTCTTTGGTGATGGATTTTTCTGTATCCCAGAGATAGGCTGCCCGATGGGTGAGCAGGCGGGCGGCATCGATGAGCAAGGCCATATCCGCTATCATGAATTGTATGGCTTGGAATTCAGCTATAGGTTGGCGGAAAGCCTCTCTTTGTTTGGCATACATGACGGTCTCATCCAAAGTTCTTTGGGAAAGACCCACGGATTGAGCGGCGATGCCTATTCGGGAGCCATCGAGGCAGTGAAGAGCGATAGCCGCTCCCTTCCCTTCCTCTCCAAGGAGATTTTCGGCTGGAACACGGCAGTCCTCGAGAACGATCTCGGCTGTTGGGGAAGCGTGAAGGCCCATTTTCTCCTCGACGGTAGAAACCCTGATGCCGGGAAAGTCTTTTTCGACGATAAAGGCGCTCAGATTTTTCTTGCTTGCTTTGTTTTCGGTATTCGCAAAGAGAATGTAGGCCATGGCATCTTTTCCTGTGGTCACCCAGGCCTTGGTTCCGTTCAAAATATAGGCATCTCCTTTTTTGACGGCCTTCGTTTTCAAGCCACGGATGTCCGAGCCTGCCCCAGGCTCGGTGAGAGCGAAAGCGCCGATTATCTCTCCTCTGGCGGCCTTGGGGAGGTATTCCTCCTTTTGTCGATCGGATCCGAACCTCAAAATGGAATAACAGAATAGAGAACAGTGAACACTCACGATGACGGCTAAGGAAGGAAGAGCCCGACTGAGTTCTTCCAGAGTGATCATCAAAGAGAGGGTATCTGTCTTGATTCCTCCATATTCATTAGGGATGGACATGCCCAGGATCCCGAGCTCAGCCAGTTTATCGAGCAGTTCTTGGGGAAATTGATGATTCTCCTCCAGAGTTTTGGCGGTGGGATAGACTTCCTTTTGGGCGAAATCTCTTATCATTTCCTTGATGAGGATCTGGTCTTCGTTGAGGTCGAAATTCACTTTTTATCCTTTTGCTGAAAATACACGAGCAGGTGCTCATAGGTCGTTTGAAGGTCTTCCAGGACGACCCTCGTTTTTCCGATAAGAGGCATGAAGTTCGAATCCCCTGTCCATCTGGGTATGATGTGCAGGTGATAATGATCTATTACGCCCGCTCCCGCACTCTGACCGATGTTCATCCCTGTGTTAAATCCTTGAGGGTTATACTTCTGGCGCAAGATCCTCAAACAACGCCTGAGGAGTTCCATCATTTCAACGGTGGATGCCTTGTCGGCCAATTCGATGGAATCCAAATGCTTATAGGGTGCGATCATCAAATGGCCGGGTGTATAGGGGTATTTATTCAGCAGGACGAAATTGTGATTTCCCTTATGAAGGATGAGCATGTTTTTGTCATCATTCTTCTCCAGAGCCTGGCAAAATATACACCCTTTCATTTTGAAAACCCGTCTGACATACTCTTCTCTCCAGGGAGCCGTTATGTATGTCGTCATTCGTTGATCATGTTTTTTATCAGTTTGCTCGGCTTGAAATAGAGTACTTTTTTAGAGGGAACCTGGACAGGCTTTCCTGTCCGGGGATTTCTTCCCGAGCGGGCGCCTCTCTGTCGAAAACGAAAGCTGCCGAATCCTCTCAACTCTATTTCTTCTCCCCGCAAAAGGGCATCCTTCATCGTTTGAAAGAAAAAATTGACGCCTTCTTCCGCTTCTTGCTTCGAAATATTCATTTCCCTGGCGATTTTGTTGACAATATCAGCTTTTATCATCTTTTTCCTCCTTTTTTTTCTCTGTTTTTTTTGTTTTCCTTTTCGGGGCTTCTATATTTTTCAACTTATCTCTCATTAAATCACCCAGAGTCAGCCGGTCATTCTGGCTCTGCACATATTTCTGGTACTCCATTTTTTGCATTTCAGCCTGAGCCTGTCTGAAACTGAGAGAAATCTTTTTCTCCTCCTGGTTCAATTTGATGATTTTGGCCAATTTTTCTTCACCTACTTTGAAGAACTCGGCTGGATTGTCAATCTTGCGATCATCCAGTTCCGAGAGAAAAACGACTCCCTCTATTCCAGGAGTTATTTCCACGAACACGCCGAAGTTAGCCAAACGAACGATCTTGACTTTGACCATATCGCCCACTTTTTGGCGGGCGAAAAAGTCCTCCCAAATGTCCCCCTCGAGCTGTTTGATGCCCAGGGAAAGCTTTTGTTTCTTGATATCGATATTCAGGATGATGGCTTCCGTTTCTTCCCCGGCCTTTAAAACATCCGAGGGATGCTTTATCTTTTTCCAGCTTATGTCCGAAATATGGATAAGTCCTTCGATCCCTTTTTCAACCTCAAGAAATGCCCCGAAGTCCGTGATGCTGGTGATGGTCCCTTTAACTCGGGAACCGGGACTGTATTTTTGTTGAAATGACTCCAAGGGGTGCGGAGTGACCTGCTTCAGACCCAGAGAAATTCGCTTGGTCGATGGGTTGATGGATAATATGGTAACCATTACTTCTTCTCCCGGGGATAGTATCTTCTTGGGGTGGACAGGTTTTCGAGACCAGGTTAAGTCAGAGACATGGACCAATCCTTCCACACCCGGTTCGAGTTCGATGAAGGCCCCGAAATCGGTCAGACTGACGACCTTTCCTATAACTTTTTGGCCTGTCATATATTTTTCCTCGATATTCTCCCAGGGGTCGGCGGTGAGCTGTTTGAATCCCAAAGAAATTCTTTCTTCTTTTTCGTTGAAATCGAGCACCACGACTTCGACTTCTTGTCCGGGCTGGAATATCTCGGAAGGGTGGTTGATTTTTCCCCAGGAAATATCCGATATGTGCAACAAACCTTCTATCCCTCCTAAATCTATGAAAGCACCAAAATTGGTGAGGGATTTGACTCGGCCTTTCACTTTCGCTCCGACGCTTATTTGGTCGAACACACGTCTCTTTTTTTTCTCTTTCTCATCCTGAAGATAAAGTTTTCTGGATATAACGGCGTTTTCTGTTTTTCGGTCGAATTTGATCACCTTGAACTTGTATAGATTGCCAATCAGCTTTTCTGGATCCTTCACCACTTTTACATCCGCATGAGAATCAGGAAGGAAAACGTTGATCCCTACATTGACATTGTACCCATTTTTTATTTTTTCGGTGATTTTGCCAACGATCCAGCTATTGTGCTGGAAAGCTTTTTCGAGATTATTCAATGCCTTCATGGCCAAGGCTTTCTTCTTGGAAAGTAAGAGATAACCCTCTTTTAAATCGCTCTTCTCCAGGACGGCCTCGACATCATCGCCTAGGTTTAAAGTGCCAGGGTCTTGTTGATCGGCAAAGTCATCAAGCGGAATGATTCCTTCGGACTTGAAACCCACATCGACGATAACATAGGTCGGTGTGACCTTGATGATTTTTCCCGTGAGCAGCTTACCTGGTGAAAGTTCTTTGGCACTGAACTGGTATTTTTCCAGAAGATCGGCATAATCCTCCGCATCGATAGTTTCCTCTTTCTTGGACTTTTTAGTTAATTCTGACATTGGACCCTCTTTTCCGTTTGGGATTGAAGCAGGCATCTTAGCTTTATTTTTGCCGCAGCTTTTTCATTGACCGCGGGAGGAAAGAAGTCTCCTCCGGATGGAATTATTTTTTTTGACCCTTGTACCATTTCTGGAACGACCGGTTCGGCCTTACCGACAACTGCCACCATGACCGTTTTAAATGGATCAAGGACCGCTTTTTTCACCCGGAAGCATTGGCCTGAATCCGTTGCTCTAACGACTTGCATTTTATTGGAGAAAGAATGACTATACTAAATGATTTAGGAGCCTCCTGTCAATCCTAACTATACGTAAAAATTGAACTTAAGATTAGTTTTTCGGATGGAGGAAGGTCCCGATTCCAGATTGTAAGACTTCTGCGGCAGAGGGGACGTTTTTAAACTGGATGGAAAGTTCAGGAAGCATTTCCTGCAGACTTTCGAGGAGGGCTGTGATGGAAGCGAGGTGGCGTGCGACCCTTTTTTGAAGCGGAATCCCTTCTTTGCCGAAAGGGACAAAAAGAAGTCCTAGCTGAGCGGCCCTGGCATAATTTTTATCCTTGCCTTCCACTATGAGAGAGGCCGAAGGCTTTCCTTTGAGCCGGCCATGGGAAGCGTTGGCCGTTTCCAGAAGAATGGCCATTGTGTCGGCGCAGTCTCCCCATTCCCTGTGACTCAACCCCCGTAAATTGGGGGGCGATGCTTCCAGACGGATATCCACTCCTTCCGATTGCAACCTCATCATGGCCAGGGCGGCCAGCTCGGCACTGTTTTCATGAAAGACGATGGCGTTGATCACCGGATATTCGGGAGCTGCCTCATGGAGGTCTAGCGCGAGGTCAACGCCTTCTCTCCTGATGACTTCCATGATGGCCCAGGCGATTTTTTCGGTAAGGAACCCCCCTTTTTTTCCAGGATAGCATCTATTGAGATTCCGGCTTTCTGTCCCGGATAGTTTTTGCCCAGCCGGATTGACATAAATGACAGGATCGGGCCACTGATGGATGGGGTTGGTGAGCCTCGACCCGTAACGAAACCATCTTTTTCCTTTTCCGGCTTGGATAGAATATTTTTGTGGATTTCCCTCCATGGGATCGTTATGCGTGAATCCACTGTTGTTGGCACGCGGGATAACGATGATCTTACCCTTTTCGACCAGCAGGTTTTCCACTAGGAGCACGGCCGTGATGAAACCTGCCGGTTCGTTGGGGTGAGTCCCTCCCAAGACAAGAAGGGTTCCTCCTGCTTTTTTTCCTTCGAAAACATAAACCTCGGAATCTCCCGCCGTATCTTTCAATCCTTGGTGGTAATCACTCAGATTTTTTTTGAGCGCCAAATTCCGGCTGGGATAGAATGGCTCCTTCTGATGAAGTTTCTGGAAGTCCTGGCCAGAAAAAAAACACATCATGCCCGTCATAAATAGCGAAAGAAATCCTGTAAAAAGATGTTTTTTTTTCATTTGACGGAGAGAAGCCGAAGAAGAAATACAACCAGGACCAGCGCTGCACCCAATTGATTCCAGAATTTTTTCTCGCGCAGTATATACCAAACCAGATGAAGAGACAGATAAAAAACCACGATGAGATAAAAGATTTGCATCATAGGTTCACCATATTGTTCATCTATATGATTTTGTCAAGAAAGGTGGCAAAAAACAGGACAGCTATTCCCATCCCCAGCTCGAAGAGTCCGGGAATAATACACAAGCGAAGTACCCGGAAGTAATTTTCCTCCTCCACAACCTTGGCGGCGAACATTCCGGCCAGGGCTGTGGGAGGCATGAGGTCGCCCAAACCGGCAACGGCGGAAAGGGCGGACGCGGTGATGATAGCATTCTTGTTGATCATAGCCAGGATGAAGGGTACGCCTAGGATAGAGGCCGAACCATAGGCTGACACCGCACCGAAAAGAGGCATGCTGGTACCGATTCCCAGATAAAGAAGTACGGGAGGTAAGGAAAGAAAGGATAGGACCACCCAACCTCTTCCCCCTGTTAGCGTCATGATCTGGATGAACATCCCCACGCCGACCAGGATAGAAAGGATAGGCATGGCTTCCCGGACCGCTTCTTGGGTGACAGAGATGAAATTGAATGTTCTCCCGCAAAATAGACCGATCAGGCTTCCCAAGAGAAAAATGGCCGGTATACCGATATCGGGAAGGACGCCTGCCAACAGACTTTGAACCAGCATGGATACCAGAACGAATAAAAGGGGAATATAGAGCCGGTAGCCGTATCGAGGAAACGAGGATTCAGGAAGGATCGATCTCAGTTGGTCCAGGTCTATTGTCTTTATGTCCTTGTATCCCAGCCAAAGGGAGATGATGATGGCCAAAGGTATGACGATGATCAAGAGGGGAAGAGTCAATCCCACATAGGGCATATCCACACCGGCGCCCATGATCATGACCAGTATGTTCACCGGCGGGGCGATCATACCGAGAATGGCCCCCATAGCGATCAAGGCGGCGGCTTTGGGTTTGGAAAGGCCCAGCCTCATCAGAACAGGGGCGACCAACACACCGGTGCTGAGAACGGCCGCCGTAGAGGATCCTGTGATCATGCCTGGAAACATGACAAGTCCCATCACGGTCAGCAAAAGCGAGATTTTTTTTCGATAGAATGTCTTGAGCAAAAAAGCGGTGATGGTATCCAAGATGCCAGAGGCCTGAAGGACCTTCATGAAAATCATCGCCGTGAAGATGATCAGGATGGTTTCGAAATAGCTGAAAGCCCCCTCCACGAGATGCCGGATGGCCATACCCTCCCCCCCCAATAGGGCTCCGGCCAGGGCCGAAAGGGCAAGGGAGACGCCTATGGGTATTTTGAACCCCATGGCCAGCAGGGCAAAAATCCCCACCATGATCAGGAACAGTAGTGATTCTGGCACCTTTTTTCTTCCTAACGGTTTTCGGGCTGTCTCTTAGTCGAAGGCATGGGTATCTATTGATTATCCTCGATCTTTGACCAATAATCCAGGGAATCCTGAACGATTTAATCTTCACTGTCTCCGCAACAGTATCTCAAAAATCAGGCAAGCTGACGGGAAGCCATCCAAATCGGGGGGGCAGGAATAAAAAACAGTTTCCTCTCCAGGTGTTCGATAGGAAAAGTATGCGGGAGGAGGAAACGGTTTGTCTGACGATGTCCTTTCACGGGAATAAAAATGGTTTCCCGAATGAAAGAAACGAATATGAGGCGCCCCTGTGAAAGGAATGAGTCATATTGAGTAGGAATTCCCGGCTGTTGCCCGATCTACCTCCCCGTTTCTTGAGTGTGAGGCTTGAATGTTATCAGGGGTTGGTGACGGTTTCCAGAACGATTCATACAAGGAAGAATCAAGGGATTTCAAGCCCGAATATTTGGCGAAGTGGTTCTTGCACATCAATGGTTTTTTCTACCTCGACAAGGGGAATGTTATTCTCGGTGCATATTTTGGTGAACAGCCCGTCTCCATTTCCTGATTTCACGACGATGGTCATTTGTGCGTGGGGAATGATGGCCTCGATCAACTGATCCGTTAGTTCGCCCCGTCTGCCTTCTCCGCCTAGATGAAGGCAGAGGAGAGGGATGTTTTCCTCTTGAGCCTTCTCTATCAATCCCAGAACCCGGGCTTTTTCCTGGTCCGGGTCCGATCCTGCGGCCCCCAGGCCTTTCATGCTAACGCCAATGACCAGGACGAGTGTTTTGACTGGCTCGAGTTCGTCACCGGTAGCCTCCTTAGAGAGAACCGCGGAAAGACCGGCCCTCTTGGCCAGTACGCCGGCTATCTGGACGTCGGCGCTCTGGCCGGCCGAGGTGATGAGGATGGGCTGTGCGAAATGAGGGAGAGGATCGTCGAAATGTCCAAAAGAGGGAAGGATCAAAATCAATGACAACAATACCGTATAGGCCATTTTGTTTTTTTTCATTCTTTTAACCTATTTTTGCTTTTTCAGTATCCGGCGCCGAACCCATCCCTTCGGGAATCGGCTCCGCCGCGGAGGCCTTTTCCCCGGGGAAGGATCAAAATTCCCTGAGCCCCTCCGAAATATTTATCGAATGGATTCCGTATCACGACCCGGTGCCCTATTTCCTCCAATGAACGGATTGTCTTATCTGGAACGCGTGACTCTATGGATAATTCTTGGGCCTCTTCTCCGGCTGAATAGGTAAAGAAACGGGGGGCTTCTATGGCCTGGTCAATGGACATCCCGAATTCGATGACATTCATGATGATCTGCAAGAGAGAGGTGAAAATTCTCGGCCCCCCCGGAGAACCCAGAACAAGAAATGGATTTCTGTCCCTAAAAAGTATTAGAGGTCCCATCGAGCTGACTGGCCGGTGAAAAGGGCGAGGGGCATTGACAGAATCGGAATAAGGAGAGAAATCAGCCATCTCATTGTTCAAAATGAAGCCTGTTCCTTCAGGGATGATTCCCGAACCGAAAAAATCGTTTATCGACTGGGTCAGGCTCACGATATTTCCCCGCTCATCAATGACCCCCAGATGGGTCGTGCTCTCTTTCATCATCTGTTTCTTATCGAAGCGACCGGAAGGATAAGAACCCTGAAGCTTGCCCGCTTTTATCCTGGCAGCGATTCGGGCGGCATAGGCCTTGGAGAGAAGGTTTTCCACAGGGACGTCGGCAAACTCCGGATCGCCGAGATAGCGGGTCCTGTCGGCAAAAACGAACCGGAAGGCCTCGCTCAGATGATGGATATAATCTGTCGAGTTATACCCCCATTTTTTCACCGGCCAATTTTCGATGATGTTTAGGAGTTGGATGATATGAAGTCCTCCTGAACCAGGGGGCTGAATGGAATACAGCGTGTAACCTTTGTAGGTTCCTTTTAGGGGAGGCCGTTCGAGCGGAGAATAACGAGCCAGGTCTTCCATCTCCATTATTCCCCCTTTCTGTCGGACGGCTGCGACGATGCGCTGGGCAATATCGCCCCGATAAAAATCCCGCCATCCTCGAGAAGCGAGATGCCTGAAGGTTTTGGCCAGGTCGGGATTTCTGAAGGTCTCGCCCGGTTCATAGGGAAATCCATCCTGGAGGTAAACGGACGATTCGCCCGCATTCATCAGGAGTTTTTCATACTCGTCTTTGTTGATCTGGCTGAAGGTTTGGCTGGCGGAGAATCCTTTTTCAGCGATCGTGATACCGGCCTGCATGACTTCTTCGAGCTCCATGGATCCGTAATGGCGGAGGGCGTAGACCCATCCGGCCAGAGCTCCGGGCACAGCGACAGCCAGGCCATGCGAAGTGCGCCATGCATTCTGCACCTCTCCATCCTTCATATACATCGAGGGATCGGCCCGGGCCGGGGCGGTTTCTCTAAAGTCGATGGTGGTGACCCTTTTCTCGCGGGCCAAATAGATCACCATAAAACCTCCGCCTCCGATTCCAGAGGCAAAGGGTTCGGCTGCATTCAGGGCGAAAGCTGTAGCAATGGCGGCATCGACGGCGTTTCCTCCTTTTTTAAGAGTCTCCAAGCCGGACTTTACGGCCAGCGGGTGGGCAGCCACGACCATCCCTCTTTTTCCGGTGTAGTCGTAAGGATGATGGGGATCGGAGGAAGGTTTGGATATTTGTCCCAGTTGATGCCGGCAGGAGAAAAGACCGCAGGCAAAGGATATGAACAAAATAAACAACGAAATCTTTTCGGCCCGTCCGATTTTCCCTTTAATCAAGGGCTTTTTCCTCGCTCAGTATTTTCATGATCTCTTCTTCGGAAGGCAGATCGGTCAGGCTATTGAGGCCAAAATAGGTCAAAAATTTATCCGTTGTCCTGTAGATCAAGGGTCTTCCCGGACTTTTTTTTCTGCCTGTGATTTTGACCAAATTTTTTTGGAGAAGGGTTTTCAGAGCATGTGTGGAGTCGACCCCGCGCATAGCCGATATCTCTGCCAAGGTGATCGGCTGATGGTAAGCGACCGTGGCCAAGGTTTCCAGTGCGGCGGGGGAGAGTTTTTTCTTCTGTTCGAGCTGGAGCAGACGCCTTATCCATTGGTCATGTTCCGATTTGGTGGAAAACAGGTAGCCGCCCGCGGACTGGATGATTTGGATCCCTCTCTGGTTGGCTGCGTAGCTCTCCATGAGTTCTTGAATCGATCTTTCGACTTCTTTTTCGGGGAATTCATTGCAGATGCTTTTTATTTTTTCTAAAGTCAGGGGTTCTAGAGAAACGAAAATCAACGATTCGATGACATCCTTCAGTCGGGTGCTCATGGTTCGGTCTCTTGTCTGAGCCACACTTTGATGGCGTGAAATAAGCTCTCTTGTACCGCGATGACAATACGAGCCCTGATGAGTTCCAAAAGACAGAAAAAGGAAACGAGCGCTTCTTCGATGCTTTCCAGAGAGTCGAAATATTCCATAAAGTCGAGATATGTCCTTTCTTTCAGCACCTCGATCAGTTCCTTCATTTTTTCTTCCAGCGTGTATTCTTTCCTGGCGATGAGCTGAATATTTTCCTGTTCTTTCCTTTTCATCAGATAGAGGAAGGCCTCAGCCAATTCAAAAAGGGAAGCCTCGACCAGTTCTTCTTCGCCCTTGGACGGAAGAGGTGGAGGAAACGACCGCTGCCAGAGCCTGTTCTGAAGCTCTTCCTTTTCTCTCAGAAGAGAGCTGGCGGCCTGAATCTTCTGATAATCCATCAGGCGCTCCACCAGCATCCTCCGGGGATCATCCTCATCCTCTGAGACCTCTTCCCGGGGAAGAAGCATCTGGGATTTGATGTAGATAAGTAGGGCGGCCAAGAGCAAGAACTCTCCTTCGCGTTCCAGGTTTATTTTTTCCTTTCTGTCGAGGTATTCGAGATATTCTGCCGTAATGGTGGCGATGGGGATGTTGTGAATGTCGATTTTTTTCTTTCGGATAAGGAATAGAAGAAGGTCAAGAGGACCCTGAAAAACTTTTAGATTTACCTGATACTCTTTTGCCTCTTCCATCAAGATCTGTCAACCCCTGCTCAAAACCCTATGGCTTGTCTAACTTCTCTCATGGTCTTCTGGGCCGTTTCTCTCGCCTTTTGATTTCCTTTTTCGATGATCTCCCAGACTTGCTCGGGATTCTTGTCGAATTCCTTCCTTTTTTCCTGGATGGGCGCCAATGTCTTGACCAGGCTGTCGATGACCACATTCTTGCATTCCAGGCAGCCGATCTTGGCTGTGCGGCAGCCTTCGGCCAGAACTTCTCTTGTTTGAGCGGCGACGAAAGCTTTATGCAGGGTGAAAACAGGACATTCTTCTGGGATACCCGGGTCTTCCCTTCTTTTTCGCCTGGTATCTGTCAACATCGGAGAAATTTTTTTGTTTATCGCATCGGCAGAATCTGTCAGATAGATGGCGTTTTGGAGGGAGTTACTCATTTTGCGTCCGTCCGTACCGGCCAGCTTGGGGACCTCGGTGAGCAGAATTTCAGGCTCGGGGAAGATATCTCCGTAGAACCGGTTGAACCGCCGTGTGATTTCCCTGGCCAGTTCCACGTGGTAGGCCTGATCCTCTCCGACCGGGACGGCATGGGCTTTGTAGATGAGGATATCAGCCGTCTGGAGAACAGGGTATCCGAGGAATCCATAGGTATTGAGGTCTTTGTCCTTAATTTCTTTTTTCATCTCTTTAAAAGTCGGGACTCTCTCCAGCCACGGCAGAGGAATGATCATGGAGAGAAGGAGATGGAGCTCGGCGTGCTCCTTGACTTCGGATTGGACGAAGACCACGCTTTTTTTGGGGTCTATTCCCACACTCAGCCAGCCGGCGGCATACTGGTAGGTGTATTCACGTATGAGTTGAGGATTTTGGTACTCCGAGCTGAAAGCGTGCCAGGTAACGATGGTGTAGTAGCAGTCATATTCATCCTGAAGCCTGATCCAGTTCTTGAGTGCGCCTGCAAGATGTCCGAGATGCAGCGGACCGGTGGGCCTCATTCCGCTGAGAACGACTTTTTTCTTTTCACTCATGTCACTTACCTAACGAATAAAAGAATCGACGATCCGGAGAACGACTCCCAATATTCTGCCGATGACTCCTGTCATGATCAGCAAAATCAGTATGAAAAACCCGTAGGGGCGGATCTGTTCATACTTCTCGGCGGCCTCCTCGGAGATCAATCCCATCACCACGCCGCTTCCGTCCAATGGTGGAATAGGGATGAGGTTGAAGATGGCCAGGATGACGTTGATTACGATGGTCAAATAGACGATTTGAATGATCGGGGACAACAGATTGTTGAACCCACTCCTTCCGTAGAACAGACTCGGGTCGAGATTCAATAAAATCTTGAGGATGATGAAGGCCACAACAGCCACCGATATGTTGGATAAAGGCCCGGCAATGGAAATAATGAGGTTGTCCTTGCGAGGATCTTTCAGGTTAAGGGGATTCACCGGGACCGGCTTGGCCCACCCGAAGGGAGGGGCTCCCATTATGATCAGGATGACCGGAAGGAGAATCGTTCCGACAGGATCGATGTGGCGGATGGGATTGAGGGTAATTCGGCCCATATGGTAAGCAGTGGGATCTCCCATTTTGAGAGCGGCCCAGCCGTGGGATGCCTCATGTATGGTGATGGCAAAAAGGACCACAAAGAGGCTGATAATTCCGTTGTATACAGTCATGTCTCACCAGAGGTCATTTATAGCATATCCACCCCGTTGCGTAAAGGGGAAATCACGAATTCTGGCTGACGAGGAACGAAAAGGATAGGGCCTGGCGCGGTCTAGGTTGGACCGGACTACCTCCGTCCCCGCTCCACCCCTCCCCCTGTGGGAAATCCTTTCCGTTGTGATCGGAGATAAATCTGCGCCTCCCATCTTTCTTCGATGCTCGCCTATTTTCATGTTTTCCGGCACCATTTTTTATCGAAGATTTTAGGGCAGAATCTTTTTTGTGCAAAAAAAAAGACAGGCTGGAAGAAAATAATTTTCCAGCCTGTCCTGATTGGCTTCCGGTCAAATAGCCGAGCGACCTGATGTCCGGCTTTTCAAGAATCAGCCGTTGAGGATCTGATCCACCTCTTCTTTGTCCACATCGGTGATGTAGGGGATTCCGCTGATATCGGCGGCTTCTTTGGTTAAAGCGGCGATATCGTCTCGGCTGATATAGGATAAAGCGAATTTCCGATTGCCGGCCATCAACTGTTTGAGGCCCTGGCTCAATCTCTTGAAATAGCCGTGAACCCCAAGCGCTCCTGTTGGGAGGTCTTTGAATCTCTCCCCGAACTGATGCTTCAGCTCGGTCGCTGTAACAAAAATTTCTTCGACTTTGTTTCCGAATCGTTCCACATAAACAGGAATTTGCTCTTCTTTAATCCTTTTTCCGATGGTCTTTCCGACCATGGCGGCTGCGAGTGGAGATCTTGCCATTCCCACTGCCTTGAAATAGGGTGCCCCAAGGGCGAGGGTTTTATAGATCTGATCTTCGAAAGTGATTCCTCCGGCAGCGACCACATCGGGAATGAATTCGCCCCTCTCATCTAGTTTCTTGAGATATTGATACAACAGCGACCATATTTCCACACTGGGGATGCCCCATTCATTCATCATGCGCCATGGACTCATCCCTGTTCCGCCGCCTGCTCCGTCAATGGTCAGCATGTCAAGCTTTGCCTTAGAAGCGTATTTGACAGCGCGGGCGAGGTCGGCAGGCCTGTAGGCTCCTGTCTTGAGGAATACATGCTTTGCACCTGCATTTCTGAGCTCCTCGACTCTCTTCATGAAACTTTCTTCTTCCACCATGCCCAGCCTGGAATGTCTTTCGAATTCTTTGAAAGCACCTTTCTCGAAGGCTTGAATCGTATCGGGATCCTCTGGGTTGGGAAGAACGATATAGCCTCTGCGATATAATTCTTGTGCCTTTTTCAGGCTTTTGATCTTGACTTCACCGCCTATATCCTTAGCCCCCTGTCCCCATTTCAATTCAACGGAATCGACGCCGAGCTTTTCAATTGCGTATTCCTGTACACCCAGCCTGGTGTCTTCTACATTGGCTTGGATAGCCACTGTTCCATATCCATTTTGCTGCCAGTCCTTGAAGAGCTTGACTCGCTTTTCCATGTCAGGTGAACGGAGAATGCGGCCATCCTTGATCTCGGATTCATCATCCATCGCACACACATTCTCGCCAACTGTCAGTATGCAACCTGTAATGGCTGCTCCGATAGCCAGCCCTTCCCAATTCTGCTTGGCAACATTTGTTGAACCCATGCCTGGAATGACAAAGGGGACTTTGAGTTTGATGTCCTTCTGGACGCCGACAGCTGTTTCGATGTCGACCTTCGGAAAAGTGGCTTTATCGGAATCCGCTTCCGCGCCATAAGCCCCGACGGCTGTTCCCATGATGCTGAAATGGGAAAGATCGACTGGATAGTCCTTTTCAGAGGCTGCGGTGATGATCCCGAAGGGTTGCGGGTAGAGAACTTCGGGGCCTCTGTATGCTGATTTTCCAATCTCGCACATACCGATACAGCCATCCACACATGTGACACACATGCCGCTGAATGGACTTATGGAACCTTCTGTCCTGTTCTTGGTTAAGGTAGCTGCGCTCCTGTTGAGTTTCGTATAAGCCATTATGATAACCTCCTTATCTTCTCATTTATATGGATAGAAAAGTCGTTCATGTACCTTTCTCATCCTTTTGCTCTATTTTTTCCAATTCATCTGCAACCTCAGAGGGTTTGCGGACACATGTACCACAGCGGCCTGCATCATACATCCAACACTGGAGTTCATCATAGACATCCACACATGTGGGATCGAGATTTAAACAGGCGTTGCACACAGCTGTGTCTGTATCCGGGCCGATACATCTCATCTGACAGGCGGGACAGATGTAAATACATCCCCCGCAGTGACGACATTCGGAGGATCTCATGTCAAATGGAGTGGAGATTTTTCTTTTGTACCCTCTATTCTGGAACCCGATGGCCCGGGCATCCATCTGCTCTGCACACATGCGCACACAAAGGCCGCAGTAGATGCATTCATCGTTGCGCACTTCGAATCGAACTTGCTTTACTCCAAATTGGGATGCTAAATCTTGGATGACTTTTGAGTAGGGAGCAACAGAAAGCATGAGTTCGATCATCATCTTCCTGGCATCCAGAACTCTTTTGGTGTCGGTATGAACCACCAAACCCTCCTCCACTGGATAAGTACAAGAACTAGCGAGCTTGGTGCGAGGAGCTTCTCCTATCTCGACAAGACAGAGGCGGCAGCCTCCGAAGTTGCTTAAGCCCGGGTTGTAGCAGAGTGTGGGGATTTCCAAGCCGTAAAACTTGGCGGTTTCCAGGATTGTCCAGCCTTCCTCCGCTTGAACATCCAAATTGTTAATTTTCAGGTTAACCATAGTTCCCTCACTCGATCACGATTGCATCAAAGTTGCAGGCTTCGTAACAGGCGCCGCACTTAATGCATTTTTTAGGATCTATAACATGGACTTTTTTGAGTTCTCCTGATACGGCCTCGCTGGGGCAGACCTTCAAACAGGCCAAACAGCCAGTGCATTTTTCTTCGAGCACTCTGTAGGTAATCAGTGCCTTGCAGACCCCAGCCGGGCATTTTTTCTCCTTGATGTGGGCCTCGTATTCATCGCGGAAATATCTCAGGGTAGAAAGGATAGGATTTGCCGCCGTCTGGCCCAGCCCACACATGGAGGCATCCTTTACGGCTTGAGCAAGTTTTTCGAGCAGTGGGAGATCGGCCTCTTTTCCCTTGCCCTCTGTGATATTTCGCGTGATTTCCCACATACGTTGAGTACCTTCCCGACAGGAAAGGCATTTGCCGCAAGATTCATCCCGCAGAAAATTCAGGAAGTATTTGGCCACGTCAACCATGCAGGTATTCTCATCCATAACGATCATTCCGCCCGAGCCCATCATAGACCCTGCCTCTGTCAAACTTTCATAGTCAATGGGCAAGTTGAGAAGATCTTTGGGGATGCATCCTCCGGAGGGACCTCCCGTCTGGACAGCTTTGAATTCCTTCCCGTCCGGGATTCCTCCTCCGATATCGAAGATAATTTCTCTCATCGTCATCCCCATAGGGACTTCTACTAATCCTGTATTGTTGATCTTCCCCACCAAGGAGAAGATTTTTGTTCCTTTACTTCCATCGGTTCCGATTTGGCGGTACCAGTCAACCCCATTGTTGATAATGAAGGGGACATTCGCCCAAGTCTCTACATTGTTTATATTCGTCGGTTTTCCCCATAATCCCCTTTGTGCGGGATAAGGCGGCCTTTGCTTAGGAATACCGATTTTGCCTTCGATGGAAGCCAACAGAGCGGATTCCTCACCGGAAACAAATGCACCCGCACCTTTGGCGACATGAAGATTGAAACTCAAATCTGTACCCAGGACGTTTTCTCCGAGTAGATTATGCTCACGGGCTTGTTCGATGGCAATTCCGATATTAGTGACAGCGAGGGGGTACTCGTCTCGGACATAGATATATCCTTCCTTTGCTCCTATGGCGTAGGCGCCGATAATCATACCTTCGATGATACAATGAGGATTTCCTTCCAGCAAACTGCGGTCCATATAAGCACCAGGATCCCCTTCGTCGCAATTACAGACCAAGTATTTCGTATTTCCTGGAGATTTAGATGTGACTTTCCATTTACGGCCTGTCGGGAATCCGGCCCCTCCTCTTCCCCTCAATCCGGATGCAAGAAT
This sequence comes from uncultured Eubacteriales bacterium, assembly GCA_964400735.1. GTDB lineage: Bacteria > Acidobacteriota > Aminicenantia > Aminicenantales > Aminicenantaceae > CAYNVQ01. Next base: position 303,348 of record CAYNVQ010000003.1, read on the forward strand.
TTCTTCAATGACTTGATCAGGAGAAAATTCTTGCAGGACCTTGGATAGGGCTGAATAACCTTCTACGGCGATGTAGTCCTCGATTTCAGTCGGATCAATCAGGCCGTTATTGCCAAAAATGACACGTTTCTGGAGTTTGTAGAAAGGGACATCTTTCTCCAGAAGGATTTTTTCTTCTGTCTTTGGATCGGCGTATAAGAGTCTTTCGATCGTTTTATTGTTTTTGACGGTCTCAGCAACCACTTCTTCGACATCCTTCAGTTGGATTCTTTGATAAAAAACTCCCTGGGGTTTGAGAACGACGATGGGCCCTCTTTCACAAAATCCATGGCATCCCGTTATCCGAACTTCGACAGAATCCTCCATTCCTTGTTTCTTGATTTCCTGCTTAAAGGCCTCTGCAACTTCTATACACCCATAGGCATGACAGCCTGTCCCCCCACATACCGTGACGTACTTTTTTTCCTTTTTTCGAGTTGCTAAAATTTCATTTTTGAGTTTTTCTAATTTTTCGATATTAAATTGGTCTTTCATGCTGAAGACTTACTCCTTTGCAGATTTGTCTTCTTTATCTGAGCTGTATTTATGTATTAACTTATCAACCTTTCGGATTTGCATCTGTCCATGATAATTCTTGTCGATAACGGCGATTGGACCCAAAGCACAGGCCCCTAAACAATTGACTGTTTCCAGCGTAAATTTGTTGTCCGGTGTCGTTTGTTCCACGTCGATTCCAAGCTTTCTTTTAAATTCATCCAAAATTTGCGGCGCACCCCGCACATGACAGGCTGTTCCCATACAGACTGTGATGACATGTTCTCCTCTGGGCGTCAGGCTGAACGCATTGTAAAAGGATGCCACGCTAATGATATCAATGAGCGGTATATCCAATGTCTTCCCTAATGTGGTCAGTGCTATCCCCGGGAGGTAGTTATATTTAGCCTGAATATCTTGGAGAATAGGGATAAGGAATTTTTTCTCCGTTGGATAGTTATTGATGATGGACGTGATTTCTGAAATTTCTATTTGTTGCATGCGATTCTCTCCGTAATTTTGAAATTCGTATGCTTATGTGGAATATAAGGAATTTTAACTCGTCCGTCTAGACTTCATGAGAATTGGAAAGATTTCTGACGAAACACAAACTCTGCTAACTGGATTATTAAGATTATTATTTCTCCTAACACAATATAAAAGTATGATATAAGAACAAAAATTTATAGCAGATAAAATGTTCCCAGTCAAGGAATTTATAACTTAGCCTGGATTATTCAAGAGTCAAGGCCAGCCCACCCCACGCCACCCCACCCTGCAATATAGGCTCGCCTGAAGGGTAAAAAATGCCGATAGAATTGAGAAAGGATTTTTCATAATAATTTAAAACAATATCAGGATAAGTTCCTGATATTGTTTTAATAAAGAATGGTATCGGCATTTTTTATGAATAGTTCAGGTTAGTTAAGAGAATTTCAGCTTGGCCGAGGATGAATTATGGCATTCCTCTCTTAAAGAAAGGATAGATATTTTTTAATTTCGTACTCGCTGACTTGTTTGTCATATTCCTTGGATACATTGGTATTGTACTCATTAATTTCAAACTCTTTGTTGGCCAAGAATTTATGAAAGATGTGTTCTCCAAGAATGTCCTTGACAACATCCGACTTTTTCATGATTTTGACAGCCTCATCCAGATTCCGGGGAAGAGTCTTGATGTTCAGGCTCTTTTGCTTAGTATGGCTCATGATGTAGATATTCTCTTCAACCGGGTCAGGCAATTCGTACCCATCACAGATGCCCTTCAATCCGCACATAAACATGCAGGCGAATGCCAGATAGAGGTTGCAGGCTGGGTCGGGTGAACGGAGTTCGATACGGGTAGCCTTTTCTTTTCCAGGCTGATATTCCGGAACCCTGATATAAGCCGATCGGTTCTTCTGCCCCCAAGCCACATAGACAGGCGCTTCGTATCCCTCGATGAGCCGTTTGTAGGAATTGGTCCATTGGTTGAGGACCGCCGAGATTTCCCGGGAGTGGGCCATGATCCCGGCGATATAGTAGCGGGCGTCGGTTGAAATATGGTACGGATTCTTTTCGTCGAAGAATAAATTCTTTTTCCCTTTCCATAAAGATTGGTGGATATGCATCCCGCTGCCATTCTGACCGTTAAGGGGTTTGGGCATAAAAGTGGCGTACAGGTTGTGCATCCTGGCTATCTTTTTGACCATGTACCGAAAAAGCATGCCGGTGTCGGCCATCTCCAAAGCATCGAGGAAAACGAGGTCGATTTCATGCTGGCCATGAGCCACTTCATGGTGATCACACTCTGAATCGATCCCTATTTTTTTGAGAAGGAGCTGGATCTCTTTGCGGATTTCTCCGTGGCTCCCAGAGAAAAAGTATCCGCCTTCGTCAAGAGCCCGGGCTTCGTGACCACTCGGGAAGAGAAAGAATTCGAATTCTGGACCGACTTTGATTTCCTCGATGCCAAAATCTTTTTTCCCCTTTTCCAATACCCTCTTGAGAACACCACGGCAATCCCCCTCATAAGGGCTTCCTTCCGGGGTGTGGATATCCCCGAACATAATTCCCTCTTTCCATTCAGCACGCTCCTCAAAGCCACGGTAATCCCAAGGCAAGATCTTGAAGGTTTTTGGGTCAGGTTTGATGATGAGGTCGCTTTCCTCTATACGCACGAAACCTTCGACAGAAGAACCATCGAAACCGATCCCCTCCTTGAAAGCTCTCTCCAACATGCTGCTGGGGATGGAAAAATCCATGGGCCTTCCCAAGATATCGGAAAAAATGATGCGCACAAACTCTATTTTGTTTGCCGGCTGGCGGACCAATCCTAAAACTTCATCCTGGTTTTCAAATCCGAATCTTCTCAATTCTTCTGAGGACTCTTGACGCATTTTTTCCTCCTTCTTCATTTAGATCAACCCGTTGGAATTGATTCATCTGTCTTCGGTTTTTCCATGCGATACATATTTTAGCCAATAAAAAAAACAATTGTCAACAAATTATTCTAATTATGTTATAATTGAAACATAATATTAATTAATTATTATTATTTGGAGGACCGAATGATTGACGACTTGGATCAAAGGATCGTCCGCGCACTCAATCAAAATGCTCGCAAAAGCTTTCGTGATGTGGCTAAAGAGGTAGGGACATCTGTGACCGCGGTGATCAATCGCGTGAAAAAATTGGAAGATTCGAATTTTATCCGCGGATACATTCCTGTCGTGGATCCTGAATATTTCGGTTTGAATCTCATCGCCATCATAGCCATCAGGATATCAAAGGGCAAATTGCTTGAAACCCAGGAACAAATCGCCAATGATTCGAGGGTGGTATCCGTTTATGACATAACCGGAGAATGGGATTCTATGCTCATCGGGTATTTTAAAGACAGGATGGACCTCAATGATTTCGTCAAGGAATTACTCTCCTTGGAGAATGTGGATAGAACGGTTACCCATATTGTGTTGAATGTGGTCAAGGAGGAGAGGAGGATTCTGGTATGACCGGAAAGCACACCCCTTAGATGAACACCTTTTTTCTTGACAGAAAAACCTATTGTGCCATAATTGTTTTTTATCTTTTGTATTCCCTTTTCGGAGGACCGAAGGATGTCGGAAATAATTCATGAATCGATCGGCCATCATTATATTGTCGAAGCTTCTGGTTGCGACCCAAAAATAATATCCAGCGTGGAAAAGGTCCAACAAATACTGGTCAAGGCAGCGGAAATCTCGGGAGCCCAGGTCTGGTCTGTCTCATTCAGCAAGTTTCCTCCCCAGGGAGTAAGTGGTGTGGTGGTGATTTCGGAGTCCCATATATCTACCCATACTTGGCCTGAATATGGATACGGAGCCATGGATTTCTATACCTGTGGCAACCATATTGATCCTGAGAAAGGGCTTAACTATGCAGTGGATGCTTTTGGCGCATCTACATCCCATATCACCGAAATCACGCGAGGTCTCGAAGAGGGAGACAAAATTTTCTACCACAGCTTCGTAACCTGGGAAGAAGATTTCGGAGAAGAAGAAAAAAAGTAAATTTTCTTTACAATCGGCGATAGCCTCCCCCCGGGCATTTTTCCCCCTCAAACTTTCGTCTTGAGAAAGTGAGCTTTTGTCTGAAAACATGGCATGAAAATTGCTAATTTTTGCAATGGAATGGTTGAAGACTTTAATTCGCTGAGGATTCATTCTGTGGACGGTACAAGGTGATAAAGTGATCAGAAAAAAAATGTTCATTCGCTTTTTATGCACCTGTCTATCCGTTCTTGTCATCAATCCTTTGTTTGGCAGACAAGGTGTCCAGGAGGTTATCGCCAAAATGCAGGATGCCTTGAGAGAGAAGAATATATCCGCTTATCTGGATTGTTTCGTTCCCGAATTGAGAAAAGAAGCGGAGAAAGAAATCCTGATTAAGTTTGACCAGATCAAAATGGAGGAGGTTACCTTCTTCAAAACCGATAGGTTGGATGTAACGGAGGAAGGCATCAGAGCCTATGTAAAAGTCCTCTTCGAAAATCCCTATTCCGTAGTGATCGAAGTCTGGCGCCTTGACTTCGCCGAAAACGGAGGTCAGTGGCATGTTATAGGCAGAGAAGTGACCAAGGACATTTCGAACCTCTACAAGATACAAATTCCGTCTGGGAGAGAGGAATGGGTGGATCTGGTGGAGATCAAGAATGAGGATATAAACATTAGCTTCCAGGGTCCGGTTGTGTTCTATGATAATATTCCGGATGTCGAGACGGCTCTTCTGGTTATAGGGGAAGGAAAACTTTTATTTTCCCCCTCACTGCCCAGAGAGAAACATCAGCTCGAGATGGTCTTTAAAAAAGGTTTTATCGAAGATCGTATAAGTTATGTTTACATCAGGTGCTCGGATGCCGAGTTCAAAGAGAATGTCCGGATCGTTAGAAGCAATGAAAGAAGCCTTCCTGTCGAACAAACAGAACGCAACAGAGCTTACTCCCTGTTCGCCAAACATTATGCCCGATCTTTCACCATCGAAAATTCTTTGAACGGGAAATTGCTTTCTTTCATCCCCAAGGGGAAGGAAACTGTTATCGAATTTGAAGGGAATAAAACTGGGAAATTGACCTACATCTTTTCTCCTTTTTCCGAAGAAGAGATCACCCTTTACCAGTGGGAAAAACAACGATTCCTGAATATTTATTCTCCGCAAAAAAAGGATGAAGAAAAGAGATTTTTTATTTCTTTTGGAGAGAAATATGACGTCCGGAACTACAGAATAAACATCGACTTCGAACCCAAGAATTTTTATCTTTCGGGGATGGCAGAGATAGATATAGAATCGAAGGTCAGGGCTCTGGACAAGGTGAAGTTCAAGTTGAATCCCGATCTTGAAATTCTTCGCATAAGCGATGAAAACAACAATGACCTCTTCTATACCAAAGATAGGCTCCGTACGGCGTTATATGTTTATTTTCTCGATCCGGTCCTGAAAGATCGCTTGACGACGATCAAAATTTTTTATCGGGGAAAAATCGAGCCCCCTCAAGAAACGGAGGATATCATTTCTGGAGGACAGTTTTATGAAAAAACATTTACTTATGTTCCTTCCTGGTTTGAAACCTATCTCTACAGCTTGAAGTCTCATTGGTACCCTGCCCCTCCGGAAGGCGATTTCTTCACGGCGAAGATCAAGATCATTATTCCTCCCGATTACTCCGTGGTTGCCAACGGTAGGCTGATCGAGAAATCCACACTGAACAGGGTGGAGGAGATGGGGGAAGTGGAAAGCGCTGGACGCCAGGTTTTTCATTTCGAATCCCGGGTACAGCTCAAGTATCTTTCTTTTATCGTGGGCAAGTTCGAAGAAATAAGGGAGGCGGATGAGCCGTTTAGTCTCGAATATCACAAAGCTCCAGAAGTTCCGATGCCCAAGTGGGACCCCATCGAGGAGACCAGAAATATCTTGAATTTTTATGAGAAGCTGTTCGGCCCCTATCCATTCGAAACATTCAGTATCGTCCACAGATCATGGCAGGAGATCGGAGGTCACAGTCCGGCCACTTTTATCGTCCTAAACCAGCTTCCCCGCGTCCTGAGCAGCGCCCTCATCACCAAATCGAACAGCCCGGTTAACCTTGTCAAATGGAGTGAATATTTCCTGGCTCATGAGATAGCCCATCAGTGGTGGGGGCAAGGGGTTACTTGGGACAGCTACCATGACCAGTGGATTAGCGAAGGATTAGCTCAGTTCTCGACTATCCTTTATCTGAAAGATAAGTACGGAGAACCGGCTTTTTCAGATATCGTGAAAGGCATGTCTAAGTGGGTGGAAAAAAAGACAGATTGGGGACCGATAATTTTCGGTTCTCGAATAAGCTACTTTGATTTTTTTGCCTTTCAGGCCATCATCTACAACAAAACTTCTCTGGTATTGAATATGCTCAAAGATATGCTGGGAGACGAGCTTTTTTTCTCAGGTTTACATGAATTTTTTTCCCGTTACGAGCATGGAGCCGCCAGAACCGGCAATTTTATCTCTATTTTTTCAGAGGTTTCTGGGCGGGATTTGACACCATTTTTTGATGGCTGGTTCAGATCGCATCTCCTTCCAGAGGTTAGAGTGGAGCGTGATCAGAGAAGAGAAGAAAATGAGTATGTTTTGAAATTCAAAATTATCCAGTCGGGAGAACCATTTGTCTTCCCTTTGTGGATAGAGTGGCTTGAGGATGGAAAGCCGGTCAAACAGATGATTGTCGTCGACCGAAAGGAACAAGAAGTGGAGTTCAGGCTTGCCCATAAACCAAAGAAAATCAGAGTCAATCCCGATAAGGCTGTGCCGGGCAAATTCCGTTGATTTAGAGAGGACTCGGCCGGATGATTACTCAAAGAGATCACTCATGTCGATTTCATATCTTTTGATCATTTCATTGAGGGTGGTGGGTTTGAGTCCCAGATATTCCGCTGCCTTTTTCTGAACACCATTCGCCTTCCTCAGGGCTTCCATGATCCACCTTTTTTGGAATAGCTGGGTTTGTTCTTTGAGAGAGCCTCTGTTTACCGTGGGATTGAAGATATTTTCTTCTTTTGTCGGCGACGTATAAAGAAAAGGTGGCAGACTGTCTCTGGTAATCAGTTTGATTTTGGTGAGGACAACGGCCCGCTCTATCAGGTTTTCCAGTTCTCGAATGTTTCCCGGCCAATCATAGCTTTCGAAGATCTCCATGACGTCTTCGCTGACACCGTGAATTTCTTTATCGTTTTCTTTGCTGTACATGTCCAAAAAGTGTTTAACTAGGAGGGGAATGTCTTCTCTCCTATCCCGCAAAGGAGGAAGCTCGATTTTTATGACATTGAGACGGAAAAAGAGGTCCTGCCTGAACACTTTTTCAGTGATCAGATCTTCCAGTTCCGTATTGGTGGCGGCAATAACCCGGACATCAACCCTTATGGTGCTCGTTCCTCCCAGCCGCATAAATTCTCTATCCTGCATCACCCGCAGCAGCTTAGCCTGAGTCTCCAGGCTAATAGAGGAAATTTCATCGAAGAATATGGTTCCCTTATCTGCGGCTTCGAAGAGGCCTTTTTTATCGCTGACAGCTCCGGTAAAAGCTCCTTTCAAATGACCAAATAGATGGCTTTCCAGCAGGTCCGGAGGAAGGGAGCCGCTGTTGACGACGATAAAAGGAGCGTGAGAGCGGTTGCTGTTCTGGTGAATGGCCCGGGCAACCAGCTCTTTTCCTGTGCCGCTTTCACCCTGTATCAATATGGTGCTCCGCGTCGGCGCGGAGGCCTTGATGAGCTCGAACACATTGTGCATCAATGGACTTTTTCCGATGATGTTCTCGAAACTGAATTTTCTCTTGAGTTCGTCCTTCAGTCGAATATTTTCGTCTTGGAGTTTTTTGTGTTCTTTGGCCCTTTCGATGGTAAGGAGCAATTCCTCATGTTTGAAAGGCTTTTGGATGTAATCGAAGGCCCCGATTTTCATGGCCGAAATGGCCGACTCCACCGAAGCATAGGCCGTGATGATGATGATGACAGCGTTGGGATCGATCTTTTTTAATTTTTTTAGGACTTCCATCCCGTTCATGCCGGGCATGAGAAGATCGAGGAGAATAAGATCAAAGGATTGAGGAGAATGCTTTTCTAAGGCTTCCTCTCCGCTGATCGAGTTTTCGACTTTGTATCCTTCCGCTGCTAACAGCTCTCCCAATACCTCATGGATGATGGGTTCGTCGTCGATAATATGAATTGTTCCTTTTTGTGTCATTAGCTTTCTACGCCGGGATCGTTTTGTTCAGTTTCCTTTTTTCCAAATCCATCGGTATGTATATCACAAATCTGGATCCTTTTCCGCTTTCGCTTTCAACGGTAATCCGGCCCTCATGTTCTTTGATGATGGCATAGCTGATAGAAAGCCCCAATCCTGTTCCCTTGCCGATACCCTTGGTGGTGAAGAAGGGATCAAAAATATGGGGGAGGTGTTGGCTTTTGATTCCGGTTCCGGTGTCTTCGATAACCACAGCTGCCTGGTTGCCCGATTGCGTGAGCTCGATTTTGAGTTTCCCGCCATCCGGCATAGCATCCATGGCATTGAGGATGATATTGATGAAGACCTGTTGGATTCTCTCCCCTTGGGCCCAGATGGATTCGAGGGGATGGATAAGCAGATCGAGTTCGATATTCATGTTTTTGAGTTTGTAATCGATAAGAGAGATGATTTCTTTCAAGCTTTCATTGAGGTCGACTTTATGGAATGACGCTTCGGAGGGATTCCTGGCAAAATTCAAAAGATTCTTGACAATTCGAGCCACTCTTTCTGTTTGGGCTTCGATTTTCTCTAAAACCTGAGAATGGGAGGAGTCGGTCAATTTTTTTTGGAGCATCTGTACATAGCTGGAGATACCGGTTAATGGAGTGTTTATTTCGTGGGCTACCCCGGCGGATAGGAGGCCTATCGATGCCAGCTTCTCGGATGTGAGTAACTGCTGCTGCATGGTGATTTTTTCTGTGATATCCTCGAAGACGATGACCGTTCCATAAGGAGACATTCGGTTATCCAGCAGAGGCGTTTTGGTGATGTCGAATATCTTTTTCCCCCCGTCCGGCATATCCAGCGTTATTTCGCTTAACAGCCGGAAACCCTGCTGGGTATCGGGCGGAAATAGGGCAGAAAAATTTTTGTCCCCAAGCACTTCCTTCAGACCCATTTCTTTCACATCCAGTTCCCGTTTGCCGAAAATTTTTTCCAAGACTCTATTCCAGCCTATGATCCTTCCTTTTTGGTCGAGAACGGCCACTCCGACCGTGAGGCTTTCGATGATGTTTTCGCTGTAGTCTTTGAGCCTTTCCAGTTCTTGGGCTCTCAGGTTGACCTGCCCGTATAGATAGGCATTTTCCAGGGCTAAGGCGACCGGAGAAGAAATGGTCCTTAAAAGCTCCCAGTCTTCACTGCTCAGGAAAGAGTTGTCTCTTTTTTTCCCCATGCCCAAACAGCCGATCAGTTTCTTCTCCACCTTTAGGGGAAGAAGGTGATGGAAGCCATGAGAGGAAAGCCTGTCAAACTTTCGTTTCAAGTCTCTTTTTTCTGTAAAGGAAAAGGAGGACAGATACTCCTTGTTTGTCAGCTCTTGTAGGAGACCTTTCTCTATGGTCACCGGTGTTTGGGGAGGCGGCATATTTCCCTTCGATTCCAATACGGAGAAAAAAGGAGGATTGTCCTCTTCAGGGAGAAGAAGGGCTATATCCTTTACCGAGAGGGCGTTCCCTATCAGTTCGAGGAGAGATTGGGATAGTTTATGGAGGTTCCTTTCGCGGCTGATTTCTTGGCTGATGGAAAGAAGAGTCTTTCTGTATTTATAACTTCTTTTGTAAATGGCTCTGTCCAAGATAGACTGGATGAGTTTGGTCAGAGGCGTAAAAAGAGTCGCGCCGAGGATAATGGCCAGGATTCCGAGTATAACGGCGTTCAATTTATTTTCGGAAAAAGCCCTTGTTCGCGATGTGACAATGAAGTAAAGGATAGCGATAACCACGTAGGAAAAAATGAGTGTCACGGCTTTTTTTAGGATAACCTCCAGATCCAAGAGTTTGTACCGGGACAAGGAGTAGGTGAAGGTAAGCGGAATCAGTGCCTGAAAAATAATAGAAAATTCGGCTATTCTGGATGGAACTTGGCCAATAAGGAAAGGGAGGATATAGAAAAATGTAAAGGGTATTATTCCGACACTCAATCCATAAAAAATCCATCTCAGTTGTTTTTTCAGGACCGGATTGGGTGCCTTCAGGATATCCAAAAAGATGATGACGAGGACAGCTATGGAAAACAGGGCCAAGAGAAGAAAATCCATTCTTTCCAAGACATCATGAACTTGCAGCATAAATCTGTCATTGAATGTTTGAAGGAGAGGAAGGAAAAAAAAGGTATTGGCAAAGAGAAGAACAGCGCTGGGCACGTAGAGCGTATAGTTGATGGAGGGCTTTTTTTTGAGAATTTTTTTTCTTATGGGAAAGATAAGAAAAAAGTGCAAAAGGAGGGGAGGAAAAGCCAGCAAGGCGATTTTGTCTAGCCAGTAGAAGAGGCTATCCAGAAAGTTGAATTGACCTGTAGGGGAAAAAATATAGATGGCATAGAAGGAAACGGTCAGAAGAAGAAAAATGATGTAGGGCATGCTGAGGGGTTTTCTGGAATTGAAAAAAATGATGATTCCCATGACGAGCGTTGTCAGCCCGATGAGAGTTAAATAAAAATAAATAAGATGGACGCCTTTTTCGCTGGGAAAAAAAGTCGGAGTGAGCGGAGCTTCTCCTTCCCGCAGGATTTGATAACTGAGGTTCCAGTTGGTATCCGAGGCGATCCATAGATTTTTTGCGATGTCGATTTTCGTGGAGACCGGAATATCATTGATCTTGACGAGAATGTCTCCCTTTTTGATCCCATTCAGGTCGGCTGGGCTTCCTTCTTCGATTTTTACGGCGGTTAAGCCTTCTGGCTTGGCTTCCCAGGTTACTCCGTCAGTGGGTTCCTTCCAAGTCGCTTTTTTAAAGATATTTACGCCGCCCAGTACCAGAAGGACCACGCCAGGCAAAAAGATCAACAGAAGTTTTTTATTCATTTCGGATCAAGCTAGGTGCCTTTTTAAGGGGAACGAGAATCCAAAAAATTGAATCATCTTGATAAAAAATATATGCTTTAGTTGAGGATGTGTCTTCCTCCCGATCTTATTGCCCATTTGAAACTGGGCTGGTTCAGGAACTTCCTTAAAGGAAGATTATCCTTGAGTCCAAGAGGTCTTGTATTCCTTGAAAGAATGCTGCTCATATAATCATAGTCGGGTTTCTTGACGCTTTGAGGGGCTGCGGAAGGTCTTTCAGCTGAAGACGTGGCAGAGAGAGTGGTCTTGCTGGCCCCATGGGGAGATAGGGGAAGAAAAAGGAGAATGAGGAGAATGACGATCGAAAAGGATTTAATTTTCATCTGCTTTTAAAATAAGGCTTTAACAGGAGTTTGTCAATACGAGCCCGGAGATCGTTTTCATTCGAGAACGATCCCGAAATGGCGGTGAATCGGAAAGGCAATCGTGTTGGAGAAGCCCGCCTGACCCCTAAGGATGGGAAAAATCACCATGGAATTCATCCTAAAAGGCTATTTACATATTTATCAACAGGATAAAGAATATTTTGGACGTTTGGTTAAAAGTAAAACCAGGATGGTTATGTTGACAATTCAGGGTCTATCTCCTAAGATAAGCTTTTCCTTAACAATTACTTTTTATTGAGGGTATATAGGTATAGGATGCCGTATTATCTCTGCCGTGTGGCTACAGAAGATGGAACCGTGGTCTCGGAGTCTTTTCTCGCCCCTTCTTTCAATGAGTGCAAGAGGCGTTTCGAGGAACAGGGTTTATGCGTTCTGTCTATCAAGAGGGATTGGAAAAAGATAGAAATACCCCTCCTGCCTTTCGAAAAGAAGATAAAAGACAAGGATTTCATCCTTTTCAATCAGGAGCTCATTGCTCTTCTGAAAGCGGGATACCCTATTCTTAAGAGTATAGATATCATCATAGGCCGAATAAAAAATAATCGGTTTAAAGAATTATTGATGGCCGTCCAAAACGATATTCGAGCCGGGAAATCCCTTTCCGAGGCCTTCGCTCCGTTCGAGGACCAATTCTCAACGGTTTATCTGGCTTCGCTTATGGCCGGAGAGCGCAGCGCCAACCTGGATAAGACCATCGCCCGCTATATCGATTATGCCAAGATCATCTCTCAAACCAAAGCCAAAATAAGGGCCGCTTTGACCTATCCCTCTCTCCTGCTGTTTTTTTCGTTTCTGCTGCTTTTAATCCTGCTTAATTTTGTGATCCCTCGTTTCTCTCAGTTTTATGCCGATTTTGAGGCTCAGCTTCCGTCTGTAACCAGGGGGCTGATGTCATTTTCATACTTTGTTAGAAATCATTTTCCCTATTTGCTGGCCTTCATTCTACTTTTGGTGATGGCTTTTATCCTGATGAAGCGAAGGGAACGAACAGCGATTTGGCTGGACCGGATGAAGCTATGGATTCCCTACGGACGTTCCATTTGGTTGGAATCAGCCGTTTCCCTTTTCAGCCGCACCCTCAGTCTTCTTCTCTCAGGCGGAATTTCACTCCTTTCATCGGTCGGCATCGCCAAAAAAGCGGTTCCCAATAAATATCTGCGACAGTGCATGCAGAATCTTCAAAATTCGATCAAAAACGGAGAAAGTCTCTCTGAATCCTTGAATGAGGCAGGATTTTTTACTCCCCTAGCCCTCGACATGGTACGGATCGGTGAGACCTCTGCCAATCTGGAAGGGATGCTTTCGGATGTATCGGATGTCTACGATGATAGAATCCGGTCTAAGATAGATACCTTTGTTTCCCTGATTGAGCCGGTAATCATAATTTTTATGGGATTGATCGTGGCAGCCATGCTACTCTCCGTTTACCTTCCCATTTTCAATGTGATTAGAGTGACGCGCTAATGGAAAAATCAAAAATGGAAAAATCGAAAAAAGAAAAAGAAGAAAGCCTTCTTCTTGCTGAAGAGCAAGAAACGAAAAAAATTGCCGAACGCTATCGGATCCCTTATCTCGATCTCTCTTCCTATTCTTTCAATCGAGAACTGGTTCAAGCTTTTCCCGTAGATTTCCTCCACCGGGCTAATTTTATTCCTTTGGAGGCGAATGAAAATACGGTAAAAATAGCCATAGCTGATCCTTCCGATATCGCCACAATTGATTCGGTCGAATCATTTTTGGGCAAAAAGGTGGAGGTGTACGCGGCTTCGAAATGGGCGATTCACGAAGCATTACGGAAGAGCGAAACAGCTTTGCAAGTCCTCAAGGATGCCACAGAAGAATTCATCATGCAAGTTGTGGAAAGGGAAGGCGGGGATGAGGAAGAAGTCATCTCGGTCGAGAAGCTGGCCGACCAGGATGGTTCTATCATCAAACTCGTCAATTCCATCATTTTTACGGCTGTCCAGAAATATGCCAGTGATGTTCACATCGAATCCAGAGAGGAAGGTGTTATCATTAAGTATCGCATCGATGGCGTGCTGAACGAGGCAATGGACGCTATCGATAAAAAATTCCAGCTTCCCATAATTTCACGGATCAAGGTTATGTCCGACCTCGATATCTCTGAAAGGAGGGTTCCTCAAGATGGACGGTTCCGATTAAAAATAAAGGACAAAACCATCGATTTTCGCATATCGATCATGCCGAGCATATACGGAGAAGATGCGGTTATACGAATCCTGGACAAAGAGATGATCACCGAAGCTCTATCCGAATTGAGGCTTGATTTGCTCGGTTTTTCGGAAGATGTTCTTCAAAAATTCAGTAAATACATCGTTCAACCCTACGGGATGGTTCTTGTTACCGGGCCTACGGGCAGCGGTAAAACCACAACCCTGTATGCGGCTCTAACGGAGATAAAAAGTCCAGAGGACAAGATCATCACGATTGAAGATCCCGTTGAGTACCAGATTGACGGAATAACCCAGATTCCGATTAACGAGAAAAAAGGATTGACGTTCGCTCGAGGTTTGAGGTCAATTTTGAGGCATGATCCGGACAAAATAATGGTCGGCGAAATCAGAGATCCAGAAACGGCGCAGATTGCTATCCAATCTGCCCTAACAGGGCATCTGGTTTTCACCACGGTGCATGCAAATAATGTGTTCGATGTTATCGGACGCTTCCTACACATGCAGGTCGATCCCTATAGCTTCATATCAGCCTTGAACTGCATCCTCGCCCAACGCTTGGTCAGAGTGCTCTGTAGGTCCTGCCGGAAACCGGTCAAATACGATGATGATACCTTGCTCGAGAGCGGCCTCGAACCCAAGTTGTACAGAGACACCACTTTTTATGAGGCAAAGGGATGTTTAGACTGCGGATTCACCGGATATCATGGGAGAACAGCCATAGCCGAATTGCTGGAGCTTTCTGATGAAATAAGAGAGTTGATTCTGGAAAAACGGCCTCTCTCAGAAGTGAGGAAAAGAGCTAAAGCAGAGGGGATGGTTTTTCTGAGAGAAGTGGGAATGGAAAAAGTTTTAAAAGGAGTGACCAGTCTGAGAGAGCTGAACAAGGTGACATTTGTCGAATGATGGGATATGCCGACTTCTGCGTCTCTGAATATAAGTCATAGGGAAAAGGAAGGATGAATTCGATACTCGATAAATTCAAGCTTTTTTTCACCCAAAATCCTTGCCCCCATTTGGCCCTTCAGGTCACCTCCTCCTACATCAGCGGCATCCATCTTGCCTCCAAGGATAAAAAATTGAAGAATCATTTTGTTTTGCCTCTTGCCGGAGGAGCCATACAGCCTTCATTCGAAAAGACAAACATCAAAGACCGGCTTCTTTTTGAAAGCCAGATCAAAGAGGGAGTCGGAAGATTAGGCACCCATAACCATCATGGAACCGCCCTTCTTCTCCCTGAACTGTCGCAGAGGACTTTTGTTTTTGTCTTTGATTCCCTGCCCTCAACCTCGAAGGAGAGGGAGCAGCTCTTCAGGTTTCGGGTAAAAAAGCAGATGCCGTTGTTGGCCGACGATGTGAGAATCTCTTATGATATCATTCAGGCCAAGGATAAAAAAAGGGTTGTATTGTCCTTAGCTCGGGCAGCCGTAGTCAATGAATATGAGGATTTTTTCAGCCAACTGCAATTGAAGATCAGATCGGTAGGTATACCTGTTCTTGCTCTCGCCAATTTAATCGATCTGGGGAAAGAAAAAGATTGTTTTCTGATCAGTATTGAGAAGGATTCTTTCGGTCTCTTGGCCTTTACGGATTCGAAGCTTTTTCTCTACCGCCAAAAACCTCTGATGGGGAGGGGAAGAGAAAACAGGGTAAGAGAAAATATCCAAAATATTATTCAGGAAGTCGAGAATACGGCTCAATTTATCCAGGATAAGGAAAGGAGAGAAATATCCTGCGTATGGGTCAGACTCGGTCTTCTGGAATCCGAACAGGAAATATTTTCACAACTTGAGAAAAGCCTGAGCGTTGCCGTCAAAAAAGCAGAATCTCTGGTAAACATCCCTCTTCATGAGCAGGAAAAAAGGATATTGTCCCCTCTATTAGGGCAGTTACAATGACGAGAAAAAAAAGGCTGAATCTGAATCTTGCCAGCCATCCGCTGAGAAACCGGAGATTCTTTTTTCTGCTTATCGGCATTCTGAGCCTCTTGCTTGTGGTCGTTTTAGGTTTGGGGGGGTACACATACTGGAAGTACAGCACCAAAAATAGAGATTTCGAGAGGAATTGGGCCCAAATCGAAAACAAAATAAGGAATGCACAAAGGGAAGAAAAAAGGCTGACCGTTCAGATCGAAGAGGCAGCCAAGAAATACCAGGGCCAGGTCACTTCGCTCAATACTCTGATATTGAAGAAGAGCTTTTCGTGGGCAGATTTTCTTTCCTCCCTTGAAGAGGCTCTCCCTGAATCCTGCTATATCGTGTCTCTAGAACCGGCTTTGGTAAAAGACAATCAAACGGAGGTCAGGCTCGAAGTGGTTGCGCCCAATCTGGATGAACTTTTGAATCTGAATAGAAATCTTTACGAAAAGAATTTCAGCAGCATCCGGATCATCAGCGAATCCACAAATGAGACCGGCTTTCTGGTATCGGAGATATCTCTAATCTATGAAAGAACTTTTTGATCTTCTTACCGCCAAGGAGCGCCGGGGTTTAACCGTGGTCTGCATCCTTCTATCGGTTTCCCTGATATTTCATTTAACATTCGCCGTTCGCGAGAAAAGAACCTATCTCCGTTCTGTCGAATCCCTTCCCTCAAAACAGCGGGAATATGAAAATATCTTGGAGATGAACAATGGTAAAAAGGCAGAGTGGCTGAGATGGGATGAAGCCCGCCGCGAGATACCTCAGATAGAAAAGGTTTATTTCTACAGGTCAGCGGATGTTGCGAACGAAGTGAGGTTGGACCTCAGGAAGCTTTTTCAGGTGACCAATGTGCGCTGTGTGTCCGATTTGAGGTTTGACTACAGCGATGAAAAAAGTGAACGAATGAAGAGGGTTCAAGTAAGGTTCACTTTAGCTGGGACCTACTATGCCCTAAAAAAATTCATCTACGAGGTCGAAAGACGGCCTAAGTTCTTGATGGTCGAAAAAATCGACTTTAATGATGTGACCCCCCAGGGAGGCTTTATTGAACTGGTCATTGTCCTGGCAGGCTATTATGAAAGCTAGAGTGTCCATAATAGCTTTTTTTATTCTTGCTTCAGGAATATTTCTCTATTCGGGAATAACCCAGCAGGAAAAAGGGGGAGAATCTCGTGAACAACAGGAGACGGGAAGTCTTATAAAAAAGGAATTGCTGGCATTAAGGAATAAGCCATTTTCTGCACCTCAGCGCAATATTTTCGTCAGACAAAGGATGAGCAGCCAAAGAAATGATGACTCCCCGTTGGCCCCCAGAAACTTCCAGATGCCAAATACCGGAGAATCGCCTAACCAGGAGCAAACAGAAACAAAAAATATCGGATTCAATCTGAATTATATCGGGTATGTTAAATCCGGAGATAGAGTCGTGGCGTTGATCCTCCTGGAGGGCGAAGCTTATGCTGTCGAGTCTGGAGATGTTTTCGGAGCCGGACTAACCGTGGGAGAGATTTCTCCGGAAGACATCGAAATCATCGGCTCAGATTCGACATCGAAAAAGATTATATTGGAAGGAGAACGGCGATGAAAAAAGCGATATTTTTGTCCGTAATCGTGTTTGTTTTGATTTTAGCCGGATGTTCGACCTTCAACCAGAACTATAGATTAGGCACGCAAGCTGCGACCAACAAGGATTGGGACAAGGCCATAATGTATTACGAAAAAGCCATTCAAGAAGATCCCGACAATTCCGCTTACAGACTGGCCCTAACTCGAGCGAAAATCTTAGCCAGCTATTTCCATGTTTTTACAGCCAGAAAACTAGCGGCCGAAGGGAAAAAGGAAGAAGCCTTGGTTGAATATGAAAAAGCCCTTGCCTATGATCCCACCAATAGAACCATCGCTGCAGAAGCGAAAAGGCTGACAGAGGAAAAAGAGGAAGAGCCCCGGCCTGTCGAGACAAAGATAGAGCCGCCTATAAAGCTGCAAGTTAGCGACCAAAAACTCCAGCTGAACTTTATGCATGACCAAGTGAGGCTGAAGGATATTTTCCAGGCTCTCGGAAAGCACGCCCGAATAAACATTTTGTTCGATGAGCAGTTCAAAGATATTCCCTTCTCAGTCGATCTGTCAGACCGGACATTCGAGCAGGCCGTGAATTCTCTCTGCATGGCCACCAAAAATTTCTACAGGGTCATCGATGAGAGCACGATCATCGTTGTTCCGGATCTTCCCGCCAAGAGAATCCAGTATGAACTGAATGCAGTAAAGACGTTTTACCTTTCCAATGTCAATGCCGAAGACCTTCAGTCCTCTTTGATGCAGATACTACGATCCCAATTTAGAGCCCCTCAACTGATTGTGGACAAGAACCTCAATTCCATCACCTTAAGGGATGCCCCGGAGGTCTTGGAGCTGGCCGAAAAGCTGATCAAAGCATGGGATAAGCCCAGGGGGGAAGTCGTCATAGATTTGGAGATTATGGAGGTGTCCCGACAAAAACTCAAGACATTCGGACTGGAGTTTGACCAGTTCTTGATGGGATTGGCATACTCAGGGGGAGAAAATCCGCCTACAGAATCCGGCTGGTACGACCTCTCCAAAATAGATTTGGGAAATAAGGCCAATTATCAGGTCACGCTTCCCTCGGCTTTCCTCAGTTTTTTAGAGACCGATGAGGATACAAAAATCATATCCCAGCCCAGACTGAGAGGAATCGAGGGCGAAGAGATCAGCTATCTGGTGGGGGATAAAATTCCCATTCCGAGGACCTCCTTTACGCCCTTTGCCGCGGGGGGGGTAGCCCAGCAGCCGATTACCTCTTTCGAGTATGAGGATGTGGGTATCGACATCAAAATCACGCCGAAGATACATTATGAAAACGAAGTCACTCTGGAATTGGAAATGAACATCAAATCAGTGGGGGGAACCGGAGTGGCGGACATTCCTATCATCAGCACCAGAGAGGTAAAAAATGTCATCAGGCTCAAAGACGGGGAGACCAATCTGCTGGCCGGTCTGCTGAAAGATGAAGAAAGGCTTGCCGTAAAGGGGATTATCGGACTGAAAAACATTCCGGTTCTAGGAGGCTTGTTTTCAAGTACCGAGAAGAACATCCAGCAGACGGATGTGATCCTGACCATAACACCCTACATCATCCGGTCCGTCCCATTTACTGAGACGGATTTCGAGCCCCTTTGGGTAAACTTGGGAGCATCCGCTTTTTCTATGCAGGAAGGAGCTGGAGGGTTGAGAAGGGAAGCGGATATCGATAGGGCGATGGCCGCAGCTGGCGGTGAGGAACGATCTGGAACGCCCGAAGGAAATAACAATGTGCGTTTCAGCCCTGCCAATTTTGAAATTACCGAAGGAAGAGAGGTTAGAGTGAGCGTTGTGGTACAGTCTCAAGAGGAGGTCAGCGCCATGACCTTGAATTTATCCTTCAATCCTCAGGTTTTAAGACTGAAAGAGATTGTTAAAGGAAGCATTGCCGCTCGGCTGGGCGAAGAGGTCCCTTTTCTCCAGAATATCGACAATTCGTCCGGAAGCTGCACCATAGGCTTTTCTAGCACCGATGTATCTCGAGGCTTCAAGGGGGCTGGAAGAGTGGCGACCTTGGTTTTTGAAGCAGCGGCTAAGGGAGACACCCCTTTAGCTTTTTCGAGCGTCACAGCCAATAATCCTGCTGGCCGCGCTATCCAATTCGATGCGGCTGAGGGTAGAGTGCGGGTTCGCTAGATTCTCCGGCTTAAGATCCAGTCCGAAGATCCTCATTTCCGTCATAAAAAAGCTGTCAGGCAGGATAGCTCTCCTCTTCGAGGAACCAGGTCTGCTCGCCTTGAATGGATTCCTAACACGCCTGCCTAACATCCAAGAGAACCGTCAAGCTGATGAGGAGGTTTATGATTCGGCCGCTGATTGACTAAAATGCCACTTTAAGATAAAATTTTTCCCACCGGCGGTGTAGCTCAGGTGGTTAGAGCATGCGGCTCATATCCGCAGTGTCGGGGGTTCAAGTCCCTCCACCGCCACCATTTCTTTTAAAGTATTCGTTTTCAAGGGTTGAATTCGAACGGTTGGAGCAGGCGATGGGCAGAACTTTGGCCTTCCCGTTTGCTCTTGTATAATAGGTTTAACTTGAGGACATGATGGATTCGAATCCATCGGTTGAAGAGAGGGGATCAAAGAGAGATGTTTGAGTTCCAGTCAGAGAAAAAAAATGATTCTGAAAACATTTAAAGAAACCATCCTCAAATATAAGCTTTTGAAAAAGCGAGACAGAATACTTTTGGCCTGTTCGGGAGGCCTGGATTCAACGGGATTGTTGACCCTGTTCCTGGAACTAAGGAAGGATTGGCATTTGGATCTTTTTTTAGGACATTTTAATCACCGGCTTCGTTCCAGCGCGTCGGAGGATGAACAGTTTGTAAGAAGAATGGCTCATGAAAAGGCCATACCCATATTCGTTGCCTCGGAAGATGTCCGTTCCTTTGCCGAAAAAAAAGGATTGAATCTTGAGGAAGCGGGCCGAATACGGCGCTATGAATTCTTGACGCAAACGGCGAAAAAAATCGGGGTCGCCAAAATTGCGACGGGTCATACCATGAATGATCAGGCCGAGACTTTTTTGCTCCGTGTCATGAGAGGAAGCGGTTTGAAGGGTTTGGGAAGTATCTATCCGGCAGTGGAAGGAACCATCATCCGGCCGCTGCTTTTTGTGGAAAGACAGGATATCGAGGAATATCTTCGCGGCAGGGAGATCGAATACTGCCGGGATGAATCCAATCTTGACCGGAATTTTTTAAGAAACAGAATCCGCCTCGACCTGATTCCTTTTATCCAGGAAAATTTTGCGCCGAAGATTATCCCTCAGATAAGCAAAATAGTCTCCATCATCCAGGAAGAAGATGCTTTGCTGGAAAAACTGGCTATTCATGAAGCCAAAGAAGCAATCCTTTTTGAGCCTGAAGAAGTCCGTCTGGACCTGAAAAAAGCTCTGGTTCTCCCCGAAGCCCTGAGAAGGAGAGTCGTTCGGCATTTCCTGAGGGAAATCAAGGGCGATTTAAGAGGGATTTCCTTCGAAGATGTCGAGGCCGTCTTGAACTTGGCGGAAGGAGAGAGTTTCCAGCTAAAAAAGAAGCTTCTTCTGAAAAGGGAAAAAGGCTTGGTTTTACGAAGGGTGGAAGGTCGTTTCGAGCCGGCTTACGAATATTTTTGGAATGGTTCTGCGCCTTTAAAAATCGCCGAGATTAATCTGGTGGTGGCCTCAGAAAGGATAAAGAGTCTTCCTTCTCCTCGGGCCTTTGATGATGATTCCCAGGCCTATCTGGATGCGGCCAAGATTCGTTTCCCTTTGTTGGTCAGGAACCGGCGGGAAGGAGACAGGTATCGGCCCCTGGGCGCGCCGGGCAGCAAGAAGCTTAAAGAGGTGATGAGAGCTAAAGGCATTCCTTTGGAAGAGAGGGAGCGCAGGCCTGTATTCATTTCGGGTGACGAGATCATCTGGGTCGTGGGCCTTCCGGTTGCCGAGAAGTTCAAAGTGAGCGAAAGGACAAAGGAAATTTTGACGCTGACGGTGTCGCTGGATGAGCTTCAGAGATAAGTTTCTCTCCAGATTTCGAAGACCAGAAGACTCCAGAGTTGGTGGCTGAAATTTTCCTTTTGTTTGAAATGTGAATCGATCATTCTTTCGATAGGTTCGAAGTTAAAGAGTCCTCCCTCATGAATCCTTTTGCGGTTCAAATAATCGGTCAATAGATCCCTTAGATCTTTCCTCAGCCAGTGTTTGATGGGGATACTGAACCCCTCTTTCGGCCGGTAGATATTTTGACGGGGGAGGATTCGCTCCATGGTTTTTTTGAAGATCCATTTGGTCGTCAATCCCTTCAGCTTTATTCCGCCCGGCAGGGAATAGGCGAACTCAACGAGCCTGTGGTCGAGAATGGGGACCCTGGTTTCCAAGGAAGCAGCCATGCTCATTCTGTCGACCTTGACTAGAATATCGTCGACAAGGTACGACCTGAGATCGAGATACAGCTCTCGGTTCAGGGGGTCGAAAGGAGCAGATTCGTCGAGGATATCCCGAAATGGACTTTCCTGGTAGAGAGGGATGATACCTCTCAGCTTCTGCTGGAAATCATCTGAGTAAAGGTTTTTTTTATTTTCTTCCGAGAGGAACATCATCCAGCGGAGATGCCTATGCTGCGGGTCGTGCTCGAATCCTTGAGAGAAACGTTTGATTTTATTCCGCACCCCCTTTTTTTTCTGCGAAGGCGGGAGCGTTCGCAAAATCGGAGAGAGCATTTTTCGGAAAACAAACGCGACGGCCGGCCAGGAGACTTTTTGGGCCTGGTAATGCTCGTACCCACCGAAAAGTTCATCTCCCCCGTCGCCCGAGAGGATTACCTTCACGTGATCTCGAGCCATCTTCGAGACCAAATACGTAGGGAAGATAGAAAAATCCCCGAAAGGTTCATCGAGGTGATGGATAAGTTTATCGGTCAGCTCGAGGGCTTTCGGCTCGAGAACGAGCTCTTCATGTTCGGTCTGAAATTTTTGGGCGATACTCCGGGCAAAACGAAGTTCGTCGTAGGAGGTATCCTTGAATCCGATGGAAAAAGTCTTGATTGGTGAAGCCCCTAACTCGTGCATCAGTCCCACGATCGATGAGGAATCGATGCCTCCGCTTAGAAAAGCCCCCAAAGGCACATCGCTGATCAACCGCAGATGGACAGATTCTTTGAGCAGAGAGTACAGTTCATCCATCAGAGAATTCAAGCGCGGTTCGCTGAGCTTTTCTTTGGAGTTCTCGCTTGTCCCAAGTTTCCAGTAATTCTTAACTTGTATCCGGCCATCTGTATAGACCAAAATGCATCCGGCAGGAAGTTTGGATATGTTACGGTAGATAGAAAAGGGAGCGGGAACATATTCGAGCGTCAGGTAAAGGTCGAGAGCCCGGGGATCGAGCTCCCGTTTGACTCCCGGATGGGCGAGAATGGCCTTGAGTTCTGATCCGAAGATCAAGGTTTTGTCTTCCATCAAGGTGTAATAGAGGGGCTTGATCCCGATACGATCCCTGACCAGGAGGAGGCTCTGGTTTCGGGAATCCCATAAAGCAAAAGCAAACATGCCTCGGAGTCTGCTCACGAAGGCTTCTCCCCATTCTTCATAGGCGTGCACGATCGTTTCTGTGTCTGTACGAGTTTTGAAGATGTGGCCTTTGGAGAGGAGTTCCTCCCTTAGAGTGGGGAAGTTATAAACCTCTCCATTATGGGCGATCCAAACAGAACCGTCTTCGTTGGAGAGGGGTTGATGTCCGCCCTCGAGGTCGATGATGCTCAAGCGGCGGGCACCCAGTCCGATTTGTTTGGCCGTAAAAACTCCCTGATCATCCGGGCCGCGATGCGCCAATGTATCGGACATGGTAGAGATGAGGGAAGGTTCGATCGAATCCGTGGTTGCCTGGCAGGCAATTCCGCATATGCCGCACATTATTCCTCAGGAACGATATCCACTTCAAAAAACACCCCGAGAAATCTTCTCTCTCGGCTGGTTTCTTCTTCGAAATAGGGAATAGCCCCTTTTGAGGCGCCTATTTTTATCCTGAAGAGATACAGAGATTTGATATTGAACGCTTTGACCGGCGAAAAGCTGAGCGTCCCTCGTTGCTTGGTGCCCAGCATTATTTTCTTCTTTTGCCTTCCTACCTGAACCGTGATTTCGTTTCTCATTCGAGGGTTGTTCAGCAGATGGAAGTCCAGCCGCTTCACCGGATAATAGGTTTTGAGGATCATTTCCGTGGTATAGGGTCCAAGAGTCCAGAACCCGCTTTTTTCGACGTCCGATTCCCGAATCCGGGGGAGAAAGTTGTCGTCTAAAAAATGAAGCCAACCAATGTGAGGCTGAGTGCCGACCTCTTGGCGGAAGGCATTAGGATTGGTGTTGGTGGGAAAATTATTCACTAGAGTCATCTCCACAGGCAAGGCTTTGAAGGGGAGCTTCTTGGCATGAGTGCCTGGATAATGGGAATGGAAGAACGGGATGATCAGAATCTGGGAGATGAAGACGGCGGCCACCAGCCAGCAGAGTGTGAGTTCCCTCATCTGTCTTTTGGGGGAAGGGAGAAAAAGAAAGAGCGGATAAATGCTCAAAAAGTACCGGTTGCCCACTGCTCCTCCGGCGTAATTGTCGGGCATGAGCACCACATAGATCATTATTTCTGCAAAAATGGACAGAAAGATCAGCCACTGGAACAATTTTTTCTTCCGGATGAAAAACAGGACAAGAAAAAGCGCGGCCGGAAAGAAATACCAGACAATCCCGGTGAACCGGCCGAAAAAATAGTAGAACAGATTGTATGGTATGAATTTGGCAGGAAGAAGATGCTTTTCCGCATAGCTGTCGGATGTCATCTTTTGTGTATGAATAGAGTCAAAAGTGACTCCTTCTTTCTCCAGAGGATAGGTGTAGTAAAAAGTTTTTCTCTCTCCTCCCTGGTAATTCCAATCCCCGGTGACGAGGGCGTTGGAACCCCAAAAAATCGCAGAGGACGCCAGAAAGACCGATAGAATCAAGAGAGATTTCCAAAAATTTTTCCGGAGAAGAGGAAATAGGAGGAGAGGGCCGAGGAGAACAATATTGACGGGTTTGGAAAAGACGGCCAGACCAGCGATAAAGCCGGCCAGATAGTCGGTTCCATCCGATAACAGAAGGGCGTGAAGTCTGCTAGTTGGCTTTTCTCCGGGGTGAATTTCTCCGTATTTGTGTTTGAAACGCCAGAGAAAAAGAATGGCGAAAACGAGGAATAGATTGAAAAAATCGGGCTGGATCCACAGAAAATAAACACAGGCCGTAGAGGCAAAAAGGAAGGTGACAACTGCGAAAAGAGAAAGCGGCGGTGGATTAGTGAGAGAGAAATAGGCATATCCCATCAAGAGGAGAAGAAGGAGAAGAAGGGAGTGAAAAACGAGGAAGCCGTTAACTCCGAATATTCTGACAAATGGAGATGCCAAAAGGGGATAGGCGAAAGATTTTGCGTAAAATAGTCTGCTCTGCTTGCCTTTTTTTAAAAATATCCCCAGAGGGCCTGAAGGAAAGAATTCATAGTACCGGATCAAGTCCTTTTTCGTGTATTCCAGGTCTCTGTCTTGGGCAAGGCTTTGGGTCATCGAGAAATAAATGGCCTGGTCGGCGAAGAGAAAGCCCTGGTGCGTAGCCGGGAGGTTGACGGACAGAGAGAAACCGAGGGACAGGGCGAAGATCAATAAGATCGCCATAAAACCCGCATTTTGTTTGGAAAACATACGGTAAACCAATACCATAGAAAAGGTGAAAATTCAATAACATGAATGGGACCATAACATGGGCTAGTTGAAAGGTGCTTTCAGGAGACCGGAAACAGGTTGCTTTCTTGCTGCTGGATATATGACAGATCATCGATTCCGGGGGACTCTCTTTGCCGCGACCGAAGGGCAAAGGGGATCGAATCTCCGTATCCGGAGATGTGGAAAAGGGACGGAAAGAGATTAATCTTCGAAGATGAAGAGTTCTCCACAAAAAGATGAGAAAAAGGCGAAAAAAATCACCTCTTTTATCATCGTTAATGGTTATTGACGGCTGAGAGGATAACTAACATATCTATAGTAAGGCTATATTGCCTAGACAAAAACAATAAGCAATAATTGTCCAATTTGTGACAAAAAGTGGTAACTGGATGGACAAAAGATATGTTTGGAGCGCTAATTTATTTTATTTCAATATCTTAGAAAATTCTCTTTTTGGCATAAAAGTTGCTTATTTTGGTACGTATATAGAAAAAAGTACTCTCTTGCGGATTGTTGAGGCCTTGAAAACAAGGCAGAGAATAAATAGAATCATCGTGCAAAGGAATAAAATGGAGAGGATACGATAATGAGACTCATAAAGTCGATAAACTTGACTGGACGGCCGGCTGATTCAGAATCGAAAGGGGCGAATTTCCGGCACAAAGGGTTCACATTCATCGAAGTGCTGGTGGTGGTGGGAGTATTGGCTATGATCCTCGCCGCTATCTATCCGAGCATAATGAACACCCTTGAACTTAGGCGGCTCGAGAACTCAGCTCGGGATATTCTGACCACCATGCAGAGAGCCAAATTTCAGGCCGTCAAAACTAAAATAAACCACCGTGTCGGATTTTTGAACAATGGCGGAATATGGTATTATTTCATAGAGAGAGAAGACACTCCCGGAACATGGAATCCCATGCCGGGCTTCGTCAGGAAAGAGATCCCTGAAAAGTTCGTCATCTCCGTCAATTTTCCGGACTTGGTCGGGACTCCGGATAAAGGTGTCGAATTCTCTCCCTTGGGATTCGTCACTAATTTTGATTCCACTCAGAACAGCATCAGCCTTCAGAGTCAAAAACTGCAAGGTTATGGACAGCCCGACCTACGGATCGTCTCCGCCTTTGCCGGGGGCTCGATCCATTATGAAAAGACAGGAAGTTAGAAATGGTTAACATCAAAAGAAAAGTAAATCATTCAAGCCGGATAAAATCAGGACAGCATAAGAATTCGGAAGGATTCTCCTTGATCGAGGTCCTGATCGGGCTTGCCATTGTGGCCATCGGCCTGCTCGGCCTGGCCCAGCTTTTTACCTACAGCGTGATGACCAATGCCCGCGCGGAGAGGATGTCGAGCGCGACCTTTCTGGCCCAACAGCAGATCGACTACCACCGAAACTTGACCCAAGACGAACTGGACACTCTTACTGCGGGGACTATCGATGAGCCTCTCGATATCAACTACGATGGAACCTACGACTACCGCCGGATTACAGAAATCCAATCATCAGGACTTTTTTGGAACATCAGGGTATTGGTTTTTTCAGCAGAGGAGTTGAATGCGGATGTGAGTGTGCTTACCCAGGATCCCCAGGGGAACGGGGTGCGAGCGAACATGAGCACCATCATCAGCCGGTGATAGATTTTGCCTAATGGAATTCGGCTTATCGATCCCAAAAAGAAATAAATCGAGAAAAAAAATGAGAGAAAAAATAAGGAAACATCGGAAAAAATCAGGAATGGGATCCTCTCTTCGGGGTTTCACCCTTGTGGAGCTTCTGGTAGGGAGCACGATCCTGCTTATCGTCATCCTGGCCACGTTATATCTTTACAGGAGCAGCAACCAGATCTCAGTCGACCAGCAGCAGTATGCCGAGCTGCAGCACGGCGTGCGCTCGGGCATGTATTTCATCTCGCGGGATAGCCGGATGGCCGGCCTGGGTTTGCCTATGGAGTTTTACGGTTTTGCGTTGGAGGGGACAGACAACGAAGCCCAGGGTGGCACTGTCGACCCCGACCGGCTGAAGGTCATGGGGAATTTCGAAGACCCTATAAATTTGCTGGTATCAAACTACCAGGGCTCCGCGGCCAACCTGACCGTCGAAGATTTCAGCTTCGAACAGTTCCAGTACCCCGATGAATTCTATGAGAATAAAGTGGTGCTCATCATTCCCAATCCCGATTCGGGATGCATGAATGGAGAAGTGAGGACTATCACCCACGTCACCCACGATGCATCGGGCACAAATGAGCGGCTGAATTTTTCCCCGGGCCTGGCACCTGGTGTCAACCCTCCCGGCGGATTGTCGGGAACATGTCCCAGTTCCAATGACTACGATGGGGGGAGCGTAACCTTCATCAACGTGAATGAATACTGGCTGGATGTCACCGGTAATTATCCCGGTCTGACGGCCGGAACCGACGGGTACATCGGAAACGGAGAGGCGAATGTCCTCTACCTGACCATGAACGGCATCCACTACCCCCTGGCCAGGAATGTGGAGAACCTTCAATTCCAATACAACGGAGACCTGGACGACGACGGTTTCCTGGACGGATTCGTGGACTGGCAGCCGACCTGGACCAATGACATGGTCACGGTCAGCCGCATCCGCCAGGTCAGGATGTGGGTCCTGGGCCAGACAGAGAACCCCTTCGTCAGTGTGGGAGCCAACCCCCCGGCTAATCTTCACCTCTATCAACGGCCTTCCATCGCCAACAGCCCGGGGAGCGGGGTGGACGATAAACACAAAAGGTTTCTGCTGGAAACCACGGCCAGCATCAGAAATTTATCTCTGACTATTTACAATACAGGATCGAGATAAACAAGATTGAGAGAAAAAGGGAAGACCATGAAAAAAATCATGATAAACAAAAAGACAGACGATTCCGATACCGAGAAAGGAGCTGGATTGATCGTGGTTATCCTCGTGATGGCCTTTCTCGTGAGTGTCGGGATCGCCCTGATTACCGTAACCGGAACCGGATCACGTGTTGCAGGAAATATCCGGACCCAGCAGGAGGCGTTCAATGCTGCCGAAGCGGGATTCGATGCGGCCTGGATCGCGGTCGAGGATCAATTTCTGAATGGAGCCTGGACAAGTTTTGAAGGAAATACTCTTGTCGACCCTACGGGGATCGATATTCCCCTGGATGTCAATTATTTCCGGAGGTTGACCGACCAGGAGGTGTTCGACCTGCTCGATGCGGACGGGGATGGAACCCCGGACTACGGGAATATCGTGTTCTTCAAACAGGAATACGTTCCCTTGAGCGGAGGGGGAACCGATCCGCGCTATACGTATACCGCCTTTTTGATCGACGATGAAGCCGGAGGAGGGACGCCCGATCCCTTTGATGTTCTCCTTGTCTGCATCGGGACAGCCGGGACCGGATCGAGCATGACGACATCCCGGATCGAAGTCGAACTGGCGGTCCAGCAGTATTGAGCATCCATTGATGGATATAAAAATAGAGAAGGAAGAGGGGCAATATGAATAAAAAAACAAAAATCGCTTTGTGGGTTATGCCGTTAGCCGTGATCCTGGCTTTCGCCCTTTTACACATCGGGGCCCAAGCGCAGTGTACCCAATACACGGGATCGTTTACGGAAGATTTCGAGACGGAGAATTATAAGGATCACAGCCATTATTCTGTCCAGGGCTGGATCCCTGCACCGATCACCTTGAATTATCTGGGAGCAAACTTTGATATAGTGGAGCCGGCAGGGATGGGAGCCAAAATTTATGTCTGCGATTCGGGTGACTTCGACGGGGATGGAAGACCGGACTTGATCGGCCTGGACATCACGAACGATCCGGACAACCGTCTGATCCTTATCCGGAATCACTATGAAGACCTGGATGCGGATGGCTACGATGATGACGGCATCGTTTATATGATCGATCCGACCGAAGTCTACGAGCAGGGGATTCACCTGGATGTGGGACCTGCCTCCCTCTCGACGGGAGATTACAATAACGACGGTCTGCTAGACTTTATTTTCTACAAGAACGATGTCGATGAATTCGGATACACGAATTTTCTGGCGGCTATGTACATCAACACCGGAACAGCGACCGACCCGGATTTCATGACCCATGACATGTCTCCGAACCTGGATTTCACCAGCGCTTTCATGAGCGCGGGAATCTACTGCAACTGGGTAGGCGACCATCTGTGCTCGGTGGATATTGATAATGACTCGGATGTGGATATCCTTGTGATAAGTGAAGACAAAATATTTTTGGTCAGAAACCCGGGTGCGGCAAGCTTTGATATGAGCAACTTCACCATATCCGAGCTGAATTATGACCAGAAGACAGGTTTTACCGTAGGAGCTCCCACCCGGGGAGGTTCTTCCGTTGATGCGGCCGACTTCGACAACGACGGAGATATGGATATCATCGGCGGTTCGGTCAATGATGTCGACTACCTGGTCTATTACGAGAACGATGGGACTGGATATTTCACCAGAGACACGATTCCGATTCCCGTTCCCGAATGTACCGGAACCGTGGGCACGATTGTGGCGGATTTCAACAATGACGGTTGGACGGATATTTTTGCCGCCAATGACCGCTGGAATGCCGGCAACGAGGCCCATATGTACATGTGGAAAAATCTGGGATTGGAGCAGGTTGCTCCCGGAGTTTTTAAACCTTACCTGCAGTTTCGATGCCTGAATAATTGCCAGCCGATCCTTCCCGATCCGCATGATGTGGATATGAGCGCCTTGGTGGATTATGACCAGGATGGAGACATAGACGTCGTCCTCGCCGATGCTAATCATTCGGGCGATTACTACCTGATCCGCAACGACCTGGCCGATGTGTATGCTTTGACCGGGGAAGCCCGTTCCACAGATGTATCAGGGGGGCTTGACCAGCTGCAATATGCTGTGACGCAAGTCAGGTTGGCC
Organism: uncultured Eubacteriales bacterium; assembly: GCA_964400735.1. Lineage (GTDB taxonomy): Bacteria > Acidobacteriota > Aminicenantia > Aminicenantales > Aminicenantaceae > CAYNVQ01. The sequence goes on from CAYNVQ010000003.1 coordinate 333,240, forward strand.
AGTATAAGACAAAGGGTTCTCGGAGGTTCGAGTCAAGGGCTGGCGGTTGAACTCTATGTCTCAAACAACGGGACGAATTGGGAGCTCTACACGACCTTTCTCGATGGAGATATCCGGAATCAATCCGGCCTTCCCTGGCACACGTTCAACCACTACGGTTCCCGGCTGTATTGGAAGGCCCTGCTTTCAGCCGAGGATGACAATATGGCGGAATACGAGAATGCCTCGTACGAAACGCCGGCCATCTACGAGTTGAGCCTGGAATTCATTTATGTGGACCGCAGAGAATATTCCCGCACTCCGGTGGCGGTAACGCATGTCGATGACAATGGCCAGAGGAAAGAATTCGTTATCGGCGGAACCTTTTATTTTCCGGGATGGCAGGGCCACATAAGGGCCTATGATGTTACCGATATGGCCCCTGAAGCCGATACCAACTCGGTGCTCAGGACGGTGACGCGGTCGAGTTATACGGATGCATCTGGGCGAGAGATTGTCGCATCGGGAGTGACCATCGAGTGGGATGCCGGCGAGCTTTTGAATAACCGCTCTGCAGGAAGCCGGACGATCTATACCGCTATTCCTGGGGTCTCCGGACTCGGGCGAACGGAGTTTTCCACATCCAACGTGGCTGTTTTGGGACCGATCCTCCAGGACGTGAACAACGACAACGCGGGTTTGATCGACTTTGTGAGAGGCGAAGGAAGGTACTGGAAATTGGGAGACATCAATCATTCGAGGCTGAAGGTAGTCGGACCTCCTGACGGTGATCCTGTGCTGAAAGGAGCCGGATACGATTCCTTCCTGACGGCGAATCAAAATAGAGTCAAAGTCGTATACGTTGGGGCCAATGCCGGTATGATCCACTGCTTCAATGCGTTGACTGGGGAAGAATTGTGGGGATATATTCCTTATAACCTTCTTCCCAAACTGAGGAATATGTGGGCAGTCGATTCGACGACCGGCGAGAGGTATTTTTCCAGGGATGTCTATGTGGACGGAAGCCCTGTCGTCGAGGATGTCTACATCGATTCCGACGGGTTCGGAGGCAGGGAGTGGAGGACCGTCCTTATTTGCGGCCAGGGTCCTGGTTATGGCAGCAGCATCGGGGGCGGATTGAATTATTATTTCGCCCTGGACGTCACGGATCCCTATGATCCCCAACCGCTATGGGATTTCACCGATGTCACCATGGGCGAGACCTGGTCCATGCCCACCATAGGGAAAGTGACGAAGGAAGGGGCTGAGGCGTTTGTAGCTTTCATGGGCTCGGGATATGATAACGACATCACCAACACTGTGGGGAATTATTTTTACGCTGTAGACATCGAAACAGGAACGGCCTTCTGGAGCTATGAAGCCCCGGATGTCGATACATCGGGAAGTTATTCCAACATACCCAATGCCATCCCTGGGTCTCCTTCCTCCATCGATCTGGACGAGAATGGATTTCTGGATAGCGTCTATTTCACCGATCTGGATGGACGAGTGTACCGTCTGAATGCAGATGCAGAATATCGGACCATCGGTAATAACAATACCTGGGACCGGGAAGTGGACGTCATCTTCGAGGACGCCAATAACTACCCGATCGTCACCAAGCCCGCTGTCTGGGTGAGCCCGACTTCCATGGTCGCTACTCCACAAATTTACTTCGGAACAGGAGGAGACGACCGGGCTCCTTCTAATACCACTTATTCCTTCGTATCCCTTATCGATTCAAGCCGGCCTGAGGTGGAATGGTTCATGGGCGATCCAGTGGTGACCGGTCTCGACGCCTCCCTCGATATGGGTGACTTGGGAGTGGGAGAGAAGGTCTGGGCCGATCCTGAGGTGGCCAATTCCATCGTGTACTTCAGCACCTTGACCGGGAGCATAGAGAGTGTGGATCCCTGTGCCAATCTGGCCGGCGTCGGAAAGCTTTACGGAAGATATGTCCAATCGATAGCGGGCAGTGCCATCGGCAGTACAGCCTTCAGTTCTTCCACCGGAACCGTTCAAAATCTGGACCTTTCATCGAAGACGCGAGCTGCTGTTACGCTGGGAGATACGCAAAGAATAGGCTCGAGCAGAAAGAGGGAAGTCTACATCCAGGAATACGATTCCACCATCCAGAAACTTGAACAGCCGGTTTCTGCGGTTCTGTTCATCAGATCCTGGAGGGAAATCCTTAAAGTCATCCGGTAAATCAAGGGGTTTTGAATAAAGCGAGATAGGCCTGGATGATTCGTTCTCCCCAGAGCAGGGAGAAAAAAGCGGCAGGAGCCAGGAATGTTCCGAAAGGCAGGGAATACTGGAGGTCCTTTTTTCTGATCGCGATGAGAAGAACTCCGACCACAGCCCCGACCAAGGAGGCCAGGATAAGGGTGAAAAAGGTCAGCCGCCATCCCAGGTAAGCCCCGATAAAGAGCATCATCGTCACATCCCCCATGCCCAAACCTTCCTTCTTTCGAAGGAGATAATAGGCTCCGTAGATAAAAAGCAAGAATCCGGCGCCTACGACGGCTCCTGTAAGGGCCTGCGTCAAGTTCAGGTCTGATCGAAAAGGCGAATAGACGAGAGCCAGAACCAGACCCGGGAGGGTGATCTCATCGGGCAGGATCTGGTGGTAGTAGTCGATGAATCCCAGCACGATCAAAGCGCTGGTAAACAGACAGGATGCGAAGAAGAAAAAACTGAAGGCATGCTGCTGGAAAATGAGCAAAAAACTCAGAGGAGTCATAATTTCGACCAAAAAATAGGAGAAAGGGATTCTGGCTCCGCATAAGCGGCATCTTCCGCGGAGAAGGATATAGGAAACAACGGGAATATTGTCATAGAATTTGATCTTCTTTTTGCAGTGAGGGCACGTGGATGGAGGTTTTGAAAGACTCATTCCAACGGGAAGCCGGTAAATGACCACATTGAGGAAACTTCCCCAAGCCAGGCCGAAAAGGATGATGAAGATCATCTTTTCCACCATTCTGTCGGGGATTTGACTTCGCCCGTCCCGGGGTCGTAGAGGTATGGGTTGCCATCCAGGTCTTCGGGGAGGGACGCCATTATCCCGGCTTGAACAAGTTGGGTGAGATTTGTGGGAAGGCGTCCAAATTTTTGCTGGAATTTTTTTACCGCCTCCTCGATATTCTGAATATCCATAGCCGACTTCACTTTATAAAGATGGTTGGCGGCGATTTTTTTTATCCGTTCATCGTCGGTGGTCCGATAGATTTCCTGCCAGCTCTGCCAAGCTGTCTGGTAATCCGTCCCTTTAAAGGCGGAATCGGCATACAGCCTTTTTATGATCGGAGGGGCTCCTTCGATTTCCATGGCCTTTATATAGAATTCACGGGCTAAATCGTAATCTTTGAGCATCATGGCCGCGTAGTGCCCTTCTTGGTAGGGGAAGATCCACTGTTCCGGATTTTTTTCGAGTCCTCTGTCCAATACCTTGAACGCCAAATAGGGATCTTTGGCCCAATAAACGGCGATGATGGCCCCTACTTCGTAGGGATCGAGGTAGAGCGGGTCGAGTTCGGAAATGATAGAGAAGATGTGGTCCAGATGGCCGTATCTTTCCGCGATGTTGTAATCGCTGTAATACTGGATGGCCCAGATATAGACCAAATCAGCCGCAAGAGAAGAGAATCCAAAAGTGGCATACTTCAAATACTTCCCGGATGGGATATAGATCAATGAAGCACCTGGAACTTTCTTTCGAGGGATTTTATCGGTGGCGATTTTCAGGCCCATGAACAAGCCGCAGCTGATGATGAGGACAATAATCAGGGCGATCTTTTTCATCTGCCTCAGATAAAATCCCTTCTGCGGAAAACCAGCATGGCGAGTGCCAGGATGAAGACGGTATAAAAAATTCCATAAAGGGTGGAATAGAGGAAAATTTGAGGGGGGATGGGAAGGTGATGAACGACCTCTGTTTTGAAATTGAAATTTTCCAGGTCGGGAAGAAATGTGTACAGGATTTTGGCGACGGTTTTAACTCCACTTTGGGGGATTTTTTTTATCAGGGTTTCCAATCCCCAGGATAGATGACCGATCAGATAAAAAGACAGGGAAAAAAGGATGCTCAGGATGGGAGTCGAAAAACAGGAGAAGAGCATAGCCACGGCCGTGATCAGGCAAAGTTCCAGAAAGATAAAAAGGATAGCCATGAAAAAAGATGCGTCGATTCGAAGGGCATAGAAAAAAGAAAAAACCAGAAAAATGAGCGTCATCAACACCAGCATGACGAAAAGGGTCAAAACCAATCCCAGGTATTTGCCCAGAAGGAACTGGTACCGGTGAATAGGCTTGGAGAGGATGGTGTAGATGGTCCTTTTATCGATTTCCTTGTACACCAGTCCTGTTCCGATCAAAATGGCCATCAGGACGCCGAAGATAGAAAGGGAGGCCAGACCGACATCCGTGATGATTTTTACTCGATCGCCGACCGCCAAAAGGGCAAGGACGCGGGATGAAATGATACACACAGCGGCAAAAAATAGAAGCAGATACAGGATGCGGTCCCGGATGGCTTCCTTGAACGTATTGAATGCGATAGCCCTTATCTTCATTTCTGTTTTACCGCCCCGACAAAAAGATCTTCCAAGGTCTCTGTCCTGGGAATGAGGGAATGTATTTTGCCCTTTTTGTCCTGGACCAATCGGATCACGCTTTCGATTTGATTCTCTTCCCGGACCTTGAGCAAGATCCGGCCTCCTTGAGCCGTATACAATTCCCCGAAGCCTTCGAGGTCTGGGACCGGGATACCCGAAAGGGTGATTTCCGTGAACAGGATTTTCTCGGAGATAAGGTCCTGAAGGGGGCCCTGATTGATAACCTTTCCGTCCAAAATAATCGCTACCTTGTCGCAAATCATTTCGATGTCTTGGAGAATATGGGAAGAGAGAAAGACTGTCTTGCCTTCATCCCTCAGTCTGACGATAACGTCTCTTATTTCCTTGCGGCCCAAGGGATCGAGTCCGCCCAGGGGTTCATCCAGGAGAACGAGGAAGGGGTCGTTGATCAAAGCCTGGGCGAGGCCGATCCTCTGGAGCATTCCTCTGGAGAATTTCCTGAGTTGCAGTCCTGCTGCATATTTCAAGCTCACCAGTTCGAGCAAGGCGTCGATATTTTTTTGTTTATCCCCTTTTTTGACCAAGGAAAGGTCGCTGTAGAAACGCAGGAATTCGGATGCTGTGAGGTGATCGTAGAAATAGGGATTTTCAGGGAGGAAACCGATTTTTTCTTTAGCTTGAAGGGAAAGGTTGGAATGCCCGAAAATTTCAATGGTTCCTTCGTCAGAAAAGATGAGGCCGAGAATGCATTTGAGGGTTGTGGTTTTGCCTGCGCCATTAGGGCCGAGATAGCCGAAAATCTCTCCTCCTCGGACTTCCAGAGAAATTCCTTTGAGGATCTTTTTCCTTTTGAGCATAAAACCTGTTTTGAAGGATTTATGAAGGTTTTCGATCCTGAGTACGTTGTCCATCAAATTTTTTTTATTATAGTCAAACCGGATCTTTTTTCAAGAGAGCCCTTCAATCAATTCACGCCATCTCTGGCAGCGGATTTTAAGGAGGGGACGCAGCTTTTTTCGGCGTCGCTATGAGGAGATTCCATCAGGCGGTATCTCTCCTCAATCGGGGATTATATGGTTAAGGGAATCGGGGTTGATGGTGATGTAGAAATCGCTGCCCAAATACAAAAGAGGCTGGACATTTTGGGGATTGAGGATTCCTTCCCCGGTAAAACTGCCTTCTTCTTCGTGCAGGGCCAGGACTTCTCCGACAAACAAGTCATGGTCTCCATAGGGTCGGATGTCGATCAACTTGCATTCGAAGCATACATAAGCGTCTTCGATGACGGGAGACTGGATGATTTTGGCCGGAGCGAGTTTCAGCGGGAACCGTTCGATTTTGTCCATGTCGAATCCGGATTTCCTTCCGTATTGAGCAGACAGAATGGCTTGTTTTTCACGGATAAAATTCACGGTGAATTCTCTGGCTTTTGATAAGAGCTGATGGGTAAACCGTTTCTTGGAAATGAGCACGCCGAAAAGAGGAGGCTCGAACGAAAGAGCGGTATGCCAGGCGCAGGACATGAAGTTAATCCTGTCTTCTGCCTTGGCTCCCACAAGGGCCACAGTATAAGGATAGAAATACTGGAATTTTTTTATCTGGGTCCGGATTGTTTTCATGGTCACCTCGTTCAACCTGGATTGTCCAGGCTTTTGGGGAAAAATTTATGGGATGGAGAAGAAGGCAAAAGAGCCTACTTCAATCCCTCGATTTTTTTTGCGTTCTTCAGAAGCCATTCCTGGGTGAAAGCATGTTCCCTGTCCAGACCCGCATGTTTTTCCAGCTGATCTTTGGTCTCTCCTTCGGGAACGAGAGAAAGAAGTTTTTCGTATTTGGAAATCAGGTCGTTTTCGGTCGGGATCAGCGTTTCCAGGGCCGAAAGCCTGTCTTCGCCCGGGTAGGAAGAAGGCATGGGAAATACGCTCCGCTCCAAACCCTCCGGATTTTTTTCTGCGTTCTCGATCCGGATGACATCGCCCCACTTGATCAAAATGCCCGCATTCTTATCCCAATTCCTCATGTGATCGATGGCGTTTTTGTACAGACGCTGGCTAAGGTCTTGATGCTCGCTGAAGAGGATGACATATTTGAGATAACGGTGCATCAGCTCGTTTTCTTTCTGCATGATCTCGTGAAGGAGTCGAACTTCCTCTTTTTGGGCAGCTTCAGGACTGGATTGGTAACACAGGGCATCCTGGGCGCCTTCTTTCCTCAAAGCATCCATCATGGCCACGAACTGGTCAGAGTGGCGCACTTCATCGTAAGAAATATTGAGAACCATGTTCTGGATTTTGGGGAAGGTCCCCTCTTCGAATTCGGCTGATTGGTAAAGGTCGGTCACTAGGTCCTCTGTATGTTTATCCCGCTCGAGATTATCCATTATTTTCGGGAAACGCATAACCTCATCTGTTTTAAAGGACGGCGTTCCCCCCATCTGGGTGATGATGATACCCAGCTGCAAAGAGTGGTACATTTCGTCTATTCCTATTTGGATGGTCTGGGCGCGCACGTCTTGGCGTCGCTTCATGACGGGATCGGTGTAGAAAAATTTGGCTTTGGGCATGGAGTAGGCATGAATGATGTACTCAAAACTTACAGCCCATTCATGCTCCAGAGCTATGTTCATGAGCTTGAAAGCGTCTTCTTTAGTTTGGATTTTTGTTATTTTTTCCATTTTTTCTCCTTTTGTTCAGTCTGAATTATTTAAAAAAAATTTTCTCAACATAATCGGCATTTTCACGCATCGGGCGCCGGCCCAGTCCGCCCGCCGAGTTGGCTCCAACGGCTTCGTCGCAGCCCTGTTTGAGTTGAGTCGGCTCGCGGATGTTGACCGCAGCTTCAAAGGCCGCGTTCTCGCCGTTTAAGCCATCTCTGCTCGTGAGTGATCCAGATTAGAGAGAAAATTATAATGATTTTTGACTAGAAATAAAAGGCATAAAAAATCACCCTAGATATCATCTCTGGAGGTGATTGACGGTATTTTCTAGCTGTGTCAATATCGTCATGATATGATACCAATTCGGCGCGTTTGAATTCCTCATCCAAGGCTGCGTCGAGGTTTTGAAAAGGGAGAGGGAGCAGGAGTTCCTCTCCCACCTCCCCCTCCCGCTTCAACCACTAGAATTCCTCCTTCGGATCCGAATGTTCTCGTTGATCCTATGGTTCCTCGTTGCCCTTTGGCCTTGAAGATTTGGGCAGAATCCCGTCACAATGATGGTGTGAATTTTTTCGATTGAGACGTTCGCCGTTTTCATAAATGATTCGGGTCCGGCAGTGGTTCCAGATTTTTATCAGTGGGGCGGCCCTCTTTGATATAACGAAGGAGGAGCCGGATTTCTTTTTGAGCCAAGATGGTTCTTTGGTTCCCCTGCCTCTCCCATTTGATCAACCGTGTTGTGTCTTTATCGATTTCGATACAGGTTATTCCGTTGGTGTAACCACAACAGCCGTCGTTGAAATAGCAGGGAATGGGTTTAGTGTTGTCGGATTCGAATGACTTGGGGGGCCTTCCCTTTCGCTCGGTCATAATTTCATCGATTTCGCCTCGGATTTTATCGGCTCTGGATCTGGAAATCTTCCGCTCTTCCGGTCGGGCCAGGTCCAGGCTTTTGTTCAATCGATTCAGTTCTAGCTGGAGGTGGTCGAAGTGTGTCATGGAACCAAAGATAGCGCGATGGGTATGACCACAAATCAGCAGGACCTTTTTTTCTTTGGCCCATCGGTAGTAGTTCAGCTCCAGATCATCGCGGATTTTGAAATTTTCGGCCGGGCCGTCGACACCGATATTGAAAATTTTCTGAATGGTTTTCCATATAAATTGAACAGCCCAGCGGCTGAGTCTCCATGCCTTATCCTCGAAGAATCTTCCTTGGTGTCCGTGGATAAGAAAAATATTCTCTCCCAGGCATAAGCCCTCTCTGTATTCCACGTTTTCCAGAATATTGTTTTTCCAGGTCCGGGAGCGCTTTTTGAATCGGCGCAGGGAGACTTCTTTATCATGGTTTCCCCATATCCTGATTTTTCTCTTCGTTGAAGATTCGAGAGCCATATCGATTTCTTGTTGAATGATTTTTTCGTAATGGGGAAGAATTTGCTCATAACGGTTTTCCCAGAGCTCTTCATTATCTCCCAAAACGATCAGTGCGAATCCTTCTTTTTTGTAGTAGGACAGTGCTGTCGAGTAAAGCGAGGCATTTTTTATGAAGTCGTCAGCAGGGCTGGCATCTCCTTTATGATGGTCCGAGAAAAGTACGAAGCGGTCGGTTTGGAAATTTATCGGAATCATATTTTCTTTTTTTTTCGCGTCGTTATAGATTCGGTCGAATCTTTTGCTCATTCTTTGGCGCAGCATGTCAGGCCCTTAAGGAATATTTCCCCGAATCATAGCAGAAAAATCATGCCAATTCCATTTGCCGAAGGGGGACGTCCCCGTATTGGAATAGAAAGGTGTATTTTCATTCAGAGGATTGCTTTTTAGGAAAAATCGGTGTAGATAGTCAGAGAGTCGATGTAAAGGTTTGCCAGATGACGGAAAAAGAAATACCCAGGTTGAGGACCGACATCGATATTATCCCCACAGTCTATAGGGGAGAGAAGGTCTTTCTGGTGAAAGATTCCCTGGGCATTATCCCTGATCCTGTTTTATTGCGAGGGGAGGCCTTGCAGTTCATCGGTTTGATAGATGGAAAACGGGATATAAGGGAAATCCAACTGGAGATGATGCGCCGTAGAGGTGGAATTTTCGTCAGGATAGAGGATATTTCCGGAATGCTGTCTGAACTTGACGCCGCATTTCTGATGGACAGCGACAATTACCGGAAAAGAAAGGCGGTCCTGATACGGGAATATTCTCGACAAGACATACGGAACGCTTTTTTGGCTGGGAAGTCCTATCCTGAAAAACCCGACGACCTCACTTCCTATATAGAATCGATTCTTATATCCGATGAGGGTGGATCTGATCGATTGGGGGGGAGAAAGGTTTTGGCCTTGGTTGCCCCTCATATCGATTTAGAGGTGGGAAAAAAAATATATGCCCGGGCGTATCAAGCTGTCAAGGACGTCTTTCCACAGAAAGTGCTTCTTCTCGGAACAGGCCACAGTCTGCAAGAATCCTATCTCTCTTTGACCACAAAAGATTTCCTTACTCCTTGGGGAAGGATTAGGACGGATAAACAGTGGGTCGAAAGGCTGATAAGAGGCGGCGGTCCCGATGTGGTATCCTCTCACGACATGGATCACCGGAATGAACATGCCCTCGAGTTCCAGCTTCTTTTTCTCCACCATCTTTTTGGCGATGACTTCACTCTGGTCCCGGTCCTCTGCGGCTCCTTCCATCGTGTTCTTCATGATGTGTCCCGACCCAAAGAAATTCCAGGGATGGAGGGATTCCTTTCCGAGCTTAAGCATTTTATCGAAGCTGAGAATGAATCGCTGCTCATCGTGGCCGGAGTGGATCTTTCCCATATCGGCCCTAAGTTCGGGCACCGAAGAACGGCGTCCTCTTTACTTTGGGAAGCGAAAGAGCATGACAAGTCATTGTTGGAGAAAATTGGCGGAGGCGATGTGCAAGGCTTCTGGCGTCAAGTGCAGAGGGTTAACAATAAATACAATGTCTGCGGCTTTTCGTCGCTTGCCATCTTGCTCGAGCTTTTTGAAGGTAAAGAAGGTCAAATTTTGGGGTATGATTTTTGGAGAGAAGAGCCAACCCAGTCGGCGGTGAGCTTCGCCGCTCTCGTTTTTCCCCGCTCATGATATCCGCAGGCTTCTTCAAAACCGGAATAAAGCAACCATCAGGGAAGCCGCAACGGCAGCCCGCTGGTTTTCTTCATCGATCCCTTGGAAGGGGAGCTGCTATATATACCTGCCAGTAAAGCTTGCTTTCCATGCCCGCTCGCCTGGAAAGATTCCCTTTCGGATTCCCAAGGTGGTCTAAAGTCATCGCGGTTTTGGAAATGCCAACATGATATCCCAGCGATTTTTTTTTTAACGAGATTGCGATATAATCTTTCCCCTCCTGTATCGCTTCGAAAAGGAGACTGTGATGACAGATTTTGGAGGAGCTCTAAAAGAGACACAGGAATATGAATTTGCCCTATTCGGGGTTCCGTTTGATGGAAAATCCAGCTATTTGAAAGGAGCGGCCAAGGGGCCTCAAGCCATCCGTGCAGCCTCTACGGGAGAATCCATCAACGCCTGGACAGAATCAGGAATCAATCTGGAGGAGGAAACGGCTATAGTGGATTTGGGGGATTTGGATGTTTCCGGCTCCTTTCGGGATGTATTCGCCAGGACAGAAGAGAGGGTTTATGGTATTTTGCAGAAAGGAGCCACGCCCGTCGCTTTGGGAGGAGACCATTCGATTTCCTACCCCATCATCAAGGCCTTTGCCCGTAAATATCGAGCGCTGGATGTGCTCCATTTTGATGCCCACCCCGATCTCTATGAGGAGCTTTATGGCGATCGATACAGCCATGCTTGTCCCTTTGCCCGGGTTTTGGAAGAAGGATTTGTCAAAAGGCTTGTTCAGGTTGGAGTTCGAGCCGTCACCGGTCAACACCGGGAGTTGGCACAGAAATATGGGGTACGGATGGTCGAGATGAAGGATTTTGCCCGGATGACCGGATTGGATTTTGCTTATCCCCTGTATATCTCGTTCGATATGGATGCTCTCGATCCAGCCTTTGCCCCAGGTGTCTCCCATCATGAACCGGGAGGTCTGACCACGCGCCAGGTGATCGACGTGATCCATTCTTTGGAGGCGCAGATTGTGGGATTGGATGTGGTCGAGCTGAATCCCGATCGTGATTTTTGTGCCATCACGGCCGACGCCGCTGTAAAAATCATCATGGAAGTAATGGGCAGGATTGTGGCTCTGAAAAAGTTGAAACAAAAGGAGGTCTTATGAAACGCCTATGTGCCTATTCCCTTTGTGCAGCCCTGATGGTTTTGACGGTTTGTGCCCAGGCACCTGAGAATTTTGACCGTTATTTCGTCGATAAAACCATGCGCATCGATTATTTCCATATGGGGGATGCCAAGGAAGAGACCGTGACTCTGGACCAGGTGTACGAACAGGGAATATGGGCCGGAAGCCGGCACAACCTGATCGACAGCTTTGATAACGGCCGTTATGCCTTCAAGGTCTTCGATCTGGCATCGGGCCAGTTGATCTATTCCAAAGGATTTGACAGCTATTTTGGAGAGTATAAGACGACGACGAAAGCCGCGGAAGGGCTGAAGCGAACCTATCACGAAACGGCACTTTTCCCCTATCCCAAAGACAAAATCAGGTTTGTTCTGGAGGCTAGAAATCCAAAGAACGAGCTTGTGTCTTTTTTCAGCCAGATCGTCGATCCCGGAGGTGTGGACATCAAAAAGGATCCTTTGGCCCGAGATGTGAAGGTCTACGAGATGAAAAAAAGCGGTCCCTCCCATCAAAAAGTCGATCTGGCGTTCATTGCCGAAGGGTATGCCTCCGATGAAGAAGCGAAGGTCCGTTCGGATTTGGAGCGCTTCATCGAAATTTTTTTTAGCCAGGAGCCTTATAAGACACACCAGGATCTTTTCAATATTTATGGCGTTTTCAAACCCTCCGAGCAGAGCGGCTGTGACGAGCCTCGACGCGGTGTGTTCAAGAATTCGGCCATCGGTGCCACCTTCAATTCCCTGGGATTGGAACGATATCTCCTGACCGAAGACAACAAGGCCTTACGCGATGTGGCCGCCCATGTCCCTTACGATGCACTTTGTATCATGGTGAATCATGAACGGTACGGGGGCGGAGGGATCTATAACCTGTACTGCACCTTCACATCCGATAATCAATGGCACAGATACCTCTTCCTTCATGAATTCGGGCATTCTTTCGGCGGCCTTGCTGACGAATATTACACCTCTTCTGTGGCCTATAACGATTTTTATCCAAGGGGAGTTGAACCCAGAGAGCCGAACATAACCGCCCTCCTCGATCCAGACGATCTGAAGTGGAAAGATCTCCTGACGCCGGGAACAAAGATTCCGACTCCCTGGAAAAAGGAAGAGTTCGACAGGATGGATGCGGAGTATCAAGAAATGCGGCAGAAAGTCAATGATCAAATTGCCGAAATGAAAAGAAATCAAGCCCCCGAAGATGAGATCCGGAAAAGAGAGGAAGAAGCGGAACGACTCTCGAGAGAACATGCCTCCAAGATAGATGCTTACCTGGCAAACAGTCAGTTCAAGGGTGTGGTCGGAGCTTTTGAAGGAGCGGGGTATTCGGCGCAAGGCCTTTATCGTCCGATGCTGGACTGTCTGATGTTTACCAAAGGAAATAAACCCTACTGTAAGGTGTGTGAGAAAGCTATTGTTCGTGTTATCCGGTATTTTACGGAATGATTCGTCGGAGATGGAGGAAGTGGCCCATTTTTGATCAGGATAGAGCGGATTTCTTCAAGGAGGAGGGTTGTGATTCAATGATCTTTTTATGGCCATCAAGCAGATCCTCCTTATGATTTGCTGTTTGGAATAAAGCGCTACTCCGGAAGAACCAGCGCTGCTATTTTTTGCAGCCACCTTCTGTCGACGGCCGAAAAAGCATCGAGCTTCCGGCTGTCCACATCGAGAACAGCCCAAGGGTATCCCTCACTGTCGAAAAGGGGGATCACGATCTCGGAGTTCGTTCGTCCATCGCAGGCAATATGGCCGGGGAACTGGTGAACATCGGGAACGATTATCGGAGAACGACGGAGAATCCCTGCCCAACAGACGCCCTTGTTCTTTTCTAGGATCTGGCAGGCCACAGGACCTTGGTAAGGGCCGACGGACAGCTTCCCTTCATGGAGAATATAAAATCCCGTCCAGGAGAAATGGGGCATTTTGTGATGGAGAAGGGCCACCACTGTAGCCATGCGAGAAACGGAATTGTCTGAGCTCTGGACAAGGGAGCGGAGTTGTTCGAAAATTCTTTTGTATCGCCCTTCCAATTTTTCATCGGATGGCATATTTTGGCTTCTCCTAATTGAGTGCGGGCTGTTGTCAGCAAAAGGGGGGTTGATGATGGGAACCAAAAAGGTGGGGGCTCTTTCCAGCCCGCTCAAAAGAGCCAAATCCATTATAGCAAAAAAAAATATTTTGTAAACAAAAATTTAAAAATATTTTTATTTTTCAAATTTATCTTGACATGACCCCTTATTTTTTATAAAAACTTCTCAGGGATGTTCGATTTTGACATTGGGAATATAATTTCTCCGAAATAAAGATAGAGAGAAAAATTTTAAATGGAGGTAACGAAAATGGCTTATGAATTCACTAATTCGAAGGGGGTTAAGTATTTTCTCCACTCTAAGGACGTCAACCTGAAAGGGGGCCGGAGACAGACGATATACTTTTTTGCCCGTGATATTAGACCGGGATCCATGGATCATGTTCCTGCTGGATACAAAGTTATCGAAACGGAAAGAACGGGTATGCCCATTTTGAAGAAGGCTTGACCTTCTCTTTTTTTTATTTTTTAGATTATAAGCCAGACTGATAAAAGCGGTATGAGGGAGTAGCCATCATAGGTTGCTCCCGATTTCCTATTTTTAAAGAGATTTTTTCCATCCTGCTTTTGATTTCCTTCCCACCTTATATCCCTATCTTTTAGATTTTCTTCTTTGAATTATCCTCAGGGAGCAGGGCCAGAATAAATCCTTGCATCCATGAATTTCGCTTTGACCCATGCACCGGTTCTGGTTATACTTTTGATATGAAAATGCGGATGCTTTTTTTTGTTCTATTTTTGGCTTTCATGTTGGCTGCCGGTTGTGGACCTGGAGAACAGAAGAATACCGCTTCCGGAAAGGACTCCCCTTTCGAGATAGCCGTCATTCCCAAGGGAATGACCCATGAATTCTGGAAAGCCATTCATGCGGGCGCTCTCCAAGCTGCCCGTGAGTGTGGCGTGCAGGTTCTCTGGAAGGGCCCCCAAAAAGAAGACGATAGGGCACAACAGATAACCGTCGTTGAAGATTTCATAAGCCGAGGAGTCGATGGCATCGTCCTTGCACCCCTGGATGACCGTGCCTTGATGCGCCCGGTCAGGGATGCGGTAAGAGAAAATATTCCGGTGGTCATCATCGATTCCGCTCTCCAAGGGGAAGATTTTGTGAGCTTCGTGGCCACGGATAATTACAAGGGCGGGGTTTTGGCCGCCCGAGAAATGGGAAATCTTCTGCAGGGTCGAGGCGACATTTTCCTCATACGGTATCAAGAGGGATCAGCCAGTACGACAGAGCGGGAAGCGGGTTTCTTAGAAACTATAGTGAAGGAATTCCCTCGAATAAACCTCCTTGTTCGTGATCAATATGCCGGGACCACGACAGAAACGTCCTACCAGTTGGCCGAGAATTTGCTCGGCCGGTATCCTGAGGTCGATGGAATATTTTGTCCCAATGAATCCAGTACTTTTGGGACCCTTCGTGCCCTTCAAGAAGCGGGAAAGGCAGGAGATGTCATTTTTGTGGGCTTCGACAGCAGCCCGAAACTGGTAAGAGGGCTGAAAGATGGCCATATCCACGGGCTGGTTCTCCAAAATCCGGTAAAAATGGGATACTTGGGAGTTCAGCAGATGGTTTTGTATCTTAAGGGTCAGTCCATCGAGAAAAGAATCGACACCGGAGTTTATATGGTGACCAGGAAAAACATGGACAATCCTGAGATGCGGTTTCTTTTGATTCCCGATACGACAAAATGATGAAGGAGTCCGATCGATCTTCTCCCTCGAAGTCCCTTCTTCAGATGAAACACATCTGCAAAAATTATGGGGCCACGTGCGCTTTGGATGATGTGAGCTTCGAATTGTGGAAGGGGGAGGTCCATGCTCTCATCGGTGAAAACGGTGCCGGAAAAAGCACACTGGTGAAGATCCTCAGCGGTGCCGTTAAACCGGATTCAGGGTCGATCTATTTGGAGGGGAAGCCCTTTTTAGCTTCCGGACCCATGGCCAGCCGGAGGGCCGGCATCTCCATGATTTATCAGGAGATCAACCTGGCGCCTGACCTGAGCGTGCAGGAGAACATCATGTTGGGACGGGAAAAGCAAAAAATGGGTTTTGTCCAGAACAAAGCTATGCAAAAGGTTGTGGAAGATGCTTTAAAGCTCATCCATCATACGGAAATCCCTTCCCGTCTCCCGGTCAAGAAATTGAGTGTCGGTGCCAAGCAGATTGTTGAGATCTGTCGTGCTCTGGTGGAGGACGCTCGAATTCTGATCATGGATGAACCCACCAGCAGCTTGACCAGAGAAGATACGGACCGGCTCTTTCAGGTTATCGAGAGATTGAAAAATCGGGGAGTCGGCATCATCTATATCAGCCATTTTCTGGAAGAAGTCCAGCAGGTTGCCGACCGCTTCACTGTTCTCAGAGATGGAAGGAATATCCATACAGGTATGATGGAAGAGGCTAGAGTCGATGAGCTCATCCAGATGATGGTCGGCCAGAAATTTGTGGAGATGTTTCCAAGGGTGGATCACACATTCGGAGAAGAGGTGCTTCAATTGGATGGATTGAAAGGGAAGGCTATGGCGGCAGAAGTTGACTTGATCCTCCACCGCGGGGAAATTATGGGAGTGGCAGGCCTGATCGGCGCCGGACGAACAGAGCTCTTGCGCACAGTGTTCGGGCTGGACTCCATAGAGAAGGGGGATATCACCGTGGGAGGGTTGAGGACCACCAAGGGCGCACCCTGGAACCGAATCAGCCAGGGAATGGGCATGTTGAGTGAGAATCGGCAGGAGGAGGGGCTTGCCCTTTCTTTATCTGTGTCCGACAATCTTACCCTCAGCCGTCTATCCCCCTACAAAAAGATCGGCCTTCTCCGGTTGAGGAGACGGAAAAAGGCTGTCCAGGATTATATGGAGAAAATCAATATTAAAGCGGAAGATCCGAACCAGGCGGTCTTCAGTCTTTCTGGAGGAAATCAGCAGAAGGTGGCTTTCGGGCGTCTCCTTCACCAAGAGGCGGATGTCTTTCTTCTTGATGAGCCGACGCGCGGGATAGATGTTTTGAGCAAGTCCCAAATCTATAAGTGGATGGGAAGACTCGCCGGGGAAGGAAAAGCCATTATCTTTGTGAGCTCTTATTTGCCAGAGCTGTTGGGCGTGTGCGACCGGATTGCGGTCTTCCATAGGGGAAAGCTTGTTGATTGTCGGCCAGTCGACCAGTGGGATGCTCCCGCCATACTGACTATGGCTACCCTAGGAGGGAATTTTCGAGAAGACGGTATGGAAAATCCGAATGGCTGAGAAAGGGATAAAAAGAAAAAACCGGATACAGTCGCTTTTGAACTGGCTCGGACCTTTCCTGGGCCTAATTCTGGTTTTAGCCATCTTCTCTTCTCTCCCAGAGGTACAGGATCGCTTTTTAAGGATATCCAACCTGAAAAGCGTGGCAACCCAGTCGGTAATCGTGGCTTTGGGAGCTCTGGGCATGACATTGGTCATTATCAGCGGTGGGATTGATCTATCGGCCGCCTCCAATATAGCCTTGGCCAGCGTCATCACCGCCTTTGCCATAAATGCAGGATTGCCCCCCGTTCTGGCCCTCCTCTGCGGAATAGCGACAGGCGGTATCGTGGGATGGGTGAATGGGACAATCATCACTTCCTTGAGGCTGGTGCCATTCATCGTGACCCTTGGAATGTTAGGAGTCGCCCGGGGAGTGGCCAAGTGGATCGCCGGAAACCAGAAGATCGATGCGCCCATCACCTGGATCAATGAGCTCATGGCCAAGAGCCCTCAGGCTTCCTGGATGCTCATCGCTCCTGGGGTATGGATGATGATCGTCCTAGCAGTAATTATGGCCGTCCTGCTGCGTTATTCTGTTTTAGGACGGCATATTTTTGCCATCGGATCGAATGAAGCCTCGGCCCGCTTGTGCGGAATCCGGATAAAACGCACCAAAATATTCATCTATTCCCTGGCCGGGCTTTTTTGCGGTTTAGCCGGGGTCATGGAGTTTTCGAGGTTGACCGTAGGCGATCCCACCGTCGCCGTGGGACTGGAGTTGGATATCATTGCGGCCGTGGTTATCGGGGGAGGAAGTCTCAGCGGCGGAGCCGGGAGCATCCTCGGCTCGATGATTGGAGTCTTTATCATGTCCTTTTTAAGGAATGGATGCACCATGATGGGATGGCCCAATTACATTCAGGAGATCATCATCGGAGGGATTATCGTGGTGGCTGTGGCATTGGACCAGATCCGGCACCGCCAGGAAAAGGCAGCTGTATAGAGCGTGTTTCACTGCCCCTACAAGGATCATCTGTCCTGAAATGAGGACAGGAGGCGATGTCCTCTTCTGGGAGAAGCAAATGGCATGGATTTTGCGTTATTCATCTGCGGAAAGGAGGAAAGATGAGAAAGCTAGCCATTATCATCTATTGTTTGGCCCTCTGCGGGGCCTTTGGATTCTCCTCTCCTCAGGAAGAATATTATGCCAGCTCTTTTGCCCGGTTGAGTTATGTCAAAGGTGATGTTTTTTTCCAGAGAGCCGAAGATATGGGCTATGAGGAGGGCACCGTCAATCTTCCGGTTGTCGAGGGGGATAAACTCGGAACCGAGGATGGCCGGGCCGAAGTACATTTCGGGAAAAAGAATTACCTTCGCATCGACCATTACACCCAGGTCGACTTCGTCAGGCTGCCTCGGAGGGGCGACGATTCAGTCTCTCTGAACCTTTTTTCAGGTAGCATTTACCTTCGTATCAACGCTTTGGACAGAGAGAGGGAATTTGAGATCCATAGCCCTGATGGGTCCTTTTATGTGCTCGAGGAGGGCCTCTACCGTATTGAAATCAACAGTAACCAAGAGACGATCCTTTCCGTTGTCGAAGGGTCCGTCGAAGCGGCGGGCGAGGAGGGTTCTGAACTTATCCGATCGGGAGAAAGATTGATCGTGGCCGATGGTTTTTTTACTTTTGGTCCGGAGTACATATATGCCGGTCTAGATGATAGTTTCGCGGAGTGGAACAGAGGCCGAGACATGTTTCAGGATAGGTATGTGAGAAGCCGTTACTTGCCCGTCGATATGTATGAGTATGAGGCTGAGCTGGACTATTACGGCCGCTGGACCTATGAGCAACCCTATGGCTATGTTTGGGTTCCCAATGTCTATCACTACTCCTGGCGCCCTTATTATAACGGGAGATGGGTCTGGTATCCTATTTGTGGCTGGACATGGGTTTCTTATGAGCCGTGGGGTTGGTGCGTTTCCCACTACGGTCGCTGGCATTGGAGACTTGGCCTGGGCTGGTATTGGATACCCACCCGACACTGGGGACCTGCCTGGGTCCATTGGTATAGCGGATATGACTATGTCGGGTGGTGCCCATTGAGCTACTATAACCGTCCGGTGGTCGTCGTCAACAACAACTTCAACGGGCGCTATTACGATCGGTACTATCCTCTTCATTCAAGGGCATTGACCGTTATCCGTAAGGACCAGCTGAGCGCGCGGCATGTATCCAAGGTGGCCCTGGACCAATCGAGGATCACGCATTTGGGAAAGATCTCGCTCTCATCCATCCAACCCAGAGTTCGGCCGGATACCAATCGTATCCACGCTGAAAACGCGGCTGCTTCCAAAGTGCTGTCCAGATCGGGCCTCCGGCAGGTCTCAAAGAGCTATTCTTCGGGGATTGCCCTCAAGTCCCCTCTGAGGGAAGCGGGTGGGACCTCCGCATCACCCAGGATCTCTTCGCAGTCCCAGGCGCTGGGAAGAAGCGGTGTTTCCAGCAGGAGCCGGTCTACGTTTTCCCCCGCTTCATCAGGCAGAGTAAGCAGAAGCCCCATAAGCAGAAGCCAGAGTGCTCGATCTGAGATAAAGGTCTATCCTTCCCGAAACAGCATCGGGCAAATAACGAGCCGAGCTTATTCGGAAAGCACAAGAGGAAGAATCTCGATGCGCAATCCCGAGGCATCGAGTACATCCATTCGGAGTGTTACCCCCAGAGAAAGAATCAAGACCTATCCCAGCCAGTATTCCATCCATGGAAGCAGTCAGAATACGCCGATTCAAAGAACCAGAACCTATAGCTCCAGTTCCTCAAGTTCGAGAACGTCGACCATTAAAAAATATTCTCCAAACCTCTCCTCCCTCTCGCCGTCATCGAGTTCTTCTAGGAGATCTTTTTCCGTATCGAAGCAGTATTCTTCTAGATCGAGCGAAAGTCCTCCCTCTTACCGGCGGCTCTCTACCACTGGAACCTACAGGACTACAGCTTCGCCCCGGTCTTCCTATTCGCCATCCAGCCGATCCTCTTATCAGATCAAATCTAGCGGGTCCAGAATCAAATCTTCTTCTCCTCGGGTTTCGTCACCCAGGAGTTCCTCCTCGTCTCGTTCCTTCAGAAGCGCATCCCCTTCCCGCATATCTGCTAGATCTTCTGGAGCCAAAGTCTCTTCCTCTCGGTCAACTTCCCGTTCCAGCTCCTCGAGGAAGATCAAGAAAAAATAGCCAACTCGTCCGATTTCCTCTTTACTTTTATTTTTTTCAGTGGTATAAAATATCTTCGTTCCAGGAAGATTTCCTATTCCTGGCGAAAAACAGATCCCTGGTAAGGAACCGATGTCGGAGCCTAGGGCGAAAGTTTTGGAGGTATGAGCTATGGCTATTCAAAACAACAAAGAGGATAGGGTATCCTTGTTATTCGGGATGCTGATGCTCACTTTTCTACTGGTATTTTCCGGATTTACTGCCTGTCAGAAAGAAGCGGTTGAAACGGCTGAGGGCCAGGAAGAAGAACTTACTGAAGGAATCCTGTCGTTTGAGGGAGCTGTTAAGGTTGTCGTAGGAAAGTACATGTTTATCGCTGAAGCTAGTGGTTTTGATATTGTAATACAGGGAAGCTTGAATTCAGGAGATGCGGAAAGCTTGGTCGGTAAAGAGGTTAGGGTGAAAGGAGAACTTTCTCCTGAACGGCCATCCATTTTATTGGCCGATGAGATTGAGGTAAAGGAAGATACTGGTGGGTGGACAAAAATATTTACGCGGACAGAAGAGGTGGTTCTCGAGGATTACCTGGGCCAGCGCTCCAGGGAAGAATATGCCGTTTTAGATGGGCTTTCCTATGATAAAAAAGATGTTTGGGAAAACCAAGAAAAGGCAAAAGTGTATGGAAGCCTTGAAACTGCGGATGACGGCGATTCCATTGTCGTCTTTGACGAGGAAGGGAAACAGATTGGCAAAGTCTTGGTTGATGGCTATACCGACTATGCCCGATATTACTTGAAAAAATTGCGGCTTTTCGATAAGTTCTGGTTTTACTTGAATATAAAAGAGACGGTGGATTGGAGCCAGAGGCGAAGGACACGAGAAATGTTCCACGCCGATGTGGTGTTCGCCGGTTTATATTGACCAGTAGCCAGACGATATAAAAAGAATCGCTTCAAGGGAAGCGGGAGAGAAGATCTTTTCTTTTTATTCCTTCCATTCAGAAAAAAAATCAATCTTTTAGCACAGGGTGCTGCAGATGAAATCCTGTGGCATCCTGGTAGGCTTTGGCTGCAAGAAGAACTTTTTCCTCTGCAAAAAGATTGCCGATAAAAGATATACTCGTGGGGCTGCCTTTGTCATCGAATCCATTGGGGACGACGACGGTGGGATGGCCTGTCAAATTGGTGACCAATAAGGTATCGCCAGCAAAGGAAGGAGCCAGAAACACATCGGTATCTTTCATTATTTCAGCCATCCTTTGTATCAAGATAGTGCGAAGGCGGTTGGCTTGTATGTATTCCACAGCTGGGATGAACCGGGCGGTGCGAAAAATATTCGGCCAGGCTCCTCGGTCCTGCCTGACGAGAAGATCATCTCTTCCGTTTCTGCTTAGCTCGTCGAAGGCCGCCGCTGCCTCAGCGCTCAGAACGATACGTAGGGCTCTGGCTGGGAACTCCGGCAGCTCGATGGGGATAGGCTCGATGCCCAGGGAGCGGAGGACGTCGAGGGTCGCTTGATCGTTATCTCTTGTTCTGTAATTTTGTTCGAAGGCTTTTTTAAGATACCCGATACGAATATTTTCTAAATCAGAGGCAGGATTCCAGCTGAAAGGAAGATCGACCAGAGTAAGGTCCTTTCCATCGGGACCATAAATGGCGTGAAAGACCAGGGCGCAATCCTCGACAGTACGACAGATAGGACCTATTTTATCCATGCTCCAGCTCAAAGCCATGGCCCCGTAGCGGCTGACGCGTCCGTAAGTCGGACGCAATCCGGTGACTCCGCAACGGGTAGAGGGCGAAACGATAGAGCCCAGAGTTTCGGTCCCGATGGCGAATGCAACCAGGCCGGCCGATGTGGCCGCGGCCGATCCCGCGGAGGAGCCACCCGATCCTTGCTCTAGATTCCAAGGGTTTTTGGTTTTTCCGCCATACCAAACATCTCCCATTGCCAGGGCACCCATAGTGAGCTTGGCCACCAAAACCGCTCCTGCTTGCTCGAGCCTTTTCACCACGGTAGCATCTTCGTCAGGGATTTGGTCCTGATACGGTCGGGCTCCCCATGTCGTTCGGATTTTCTTCGTGGCCAGAAGATCTTTCGCACCCCAGGGAATGCCATGAAGAGGACCTCTATACTGGCCGGCTTCTATCTCTTCGTCGGCTTTTTTTGCCTGTTGGAGGGCCAGATCTTCGGTCAAGGTGATCACACATTCCAGACGGGGACCGTATTTTTTTAGCCGTCCGAGATAGAGCTTCGTGAGCTCTAAAGATGTTATCTTGCGCGTTTGGATAAGCCTCGCGAGGGAGGTAACCGGATAAAAGGCAAGGTCCTCGAAGTTGTCGGGAATTCGTGCATCGGCTGGAATCGTGGGATTGAAAGATATAGGTTCCGTGCGCAAAGACATTCCTGGCGGAACCGGGTTGAATTGAATGGATGGGGGAACCCGGTTTTCCAACGGAAAGCTCCTCATCTCTTCATAACTGCCGAGATTTCTTCTCAAACTCTCCACCATCATATCGCGTTCTTTCCGGCTGAAATGCAGGCCTATAATTTTTTGCGCTTTGGCGATATCTTTTGTGCTCACCCTTCCCGCACCCTTGAAATAATAAAGAGCGAAGGCCCCGCCAAAAAATAGGAGAGCCACTGAAAGCGTAACCAAAATCATCCAGAGTTTAGCATTTCCACTCGTTTTCTTTGTTTGGCTTCCCATGATTTCTTTCTCCCTTCGCAAGAAAAAAATTAAGGACAGAACTTTCAATGGCCTTTTTCTGCCAAGAAAATCCGCTCCTTGCAGTTTTGCCATGGCTTATACCATAGGAAAATGAGGAAGTCAAAAACCATCCTTTTCGTCTTTTTCATAAGGATTTGAATAAAGGATATCTTTTTTGGTATAAAGATTTCCCTTTAAGGGAGGAGATCAAAACTGATGATCAAATGCGTGATTTCAGACTTAGGAAAAGTCATTCTTCATTTCGATAATCATATTTTTTTCCGTAAAATGGCTCAATATTGTCCCTATTCAGCCAGGGATATAGCTGAAAGAGTCCATCAAAATTGGGAGCTGATAGCTTTATTCGATTCGGGAAAAATAGAATCTCAGGATTTTTATCGAGAGGCTATCCAAAGACTTGAAGCCAAAATCGATAAAAAAACTTTTTTTCAGATCTATAGCGATATTTTTTCGCTCGACCAACAGGTGTTGAACCTCTTGAAAAAACTTAAAAACAGATACCGTATGCTCCTTCTTTCCAACACCGATATCGAGCGGTTCGGTTTTATCAAAAAAAAGTTCCCTGAGATTCTTATTTTTGACGACTATGTCCTTTCCTTCGAAGTCGGGTACCTGAAGCCGCATCCCAGAATCTACAAAGCGGCCTTAACAAAGGGCCGAGTGCGGCCGGATGAGAGTGTTTTCATCGATGATATGAAGGAAAACATCGAAGGTGCGGAAAACGAAGGACTCCGCACCATCCTTTTTCAGTCTCAGACCGACCTTAAGGCAGAACTCGAAAAAATGGGAGTTTTCTTTTAATGAGAAGAACCCGGTTGTTTTTGAATTGACGCCTAAGCTGGAATGAGTTGGATGAGGATTTTCCTGCGCCGCGGCCCATCGAATTCGCAAAAAATCACGCCTTGCCAAGTTCCCAGAGCCAAATTTCCCTTGTCGACAATAAGAGAGAGCGTGGGACCCACCAGGCTCGATTTTACATGAGCCGGGGAGTTACCTTCGGCATGGGTGTATCCCCAATTTTCGGGCACTATTTTTTTCATGGCCATCAGGATATCCTTTTTTACAGAAGGATCGGCATTTTCGTTAATGGTCACTCCGGCTGTGGTGTGAGGAACGTAGACGGCACAGATTCCTTCGGCAAGACCCGAAGCCTCGACGACCTGTGCAAGGCTGGATGTGATATCGACGAGCTCTTCCTTTGCGTGTGTCTGAATCTCTAGAGTTTTCATTTTTTTCCTCGGATGTGGAGTATGATGCTAGTCATTCTATCATAGATGAGTCAAGACTATCCAGACACCCAAAGATGTGCAGATTGTTCGAGTGGGAGGCAGAGACGGCATTTTCCTTTTTTATCACCGATTTTTCGGAATAGAGAACATCCTTCGGGATGAGTTTTCGTCGAGAGAAAAAATTTTCAGCAGAAAAAAGAAAAAAATTGAAAAAAAGACTTGACAAGTTCTTATGGTTATATATAAATTTATGGACGCAATACAATATTTAGTGCCAATCATCCGAGGGTAACACAACATATGGTTGTTATTTCGAATAGGTATTGGACTTCCTGAAAGGCGCATCGACAGAGGTCGTCATCAATCCTTTACCCCCGAATGGATGCGAATCAGTGTTTATTGCCGATTCGAGAAAAGGAGAGTTTTTATGAGGCAATCCATCGCGAGGATCAAAAAAAGAGACGGGACGGTTGTGGATTTTGTCCAGGATAAAATCACCAAAGCTGTATTTAAAGCTATGGAATCTCACAATGTCGTGGATGAAAAAGCCGCCAAGAGCGTGTCGGATATCGTCACTTTCATGATGGAGGACAAATTCGGCGGTTATACCATCCCTTCTGTGGAGCAGATTCAGGATATCGTCGAAATGGTTTTGATGAAGCAAGGATACCATGATATTGCCAAATCCTATATCCTCTACCGCGAAAGACACAAGGATATTCGAGAAGCCAAAAGGACCGGGATCAACCTGGAAAGACTGATTAGAGATTACATAGACGATGTGGATTGGAAAATAAGAGAAAACAGCAACGAGGGAGTGATGAGTTTTTCCGGTTTAAACGCAAGAATTTCGGGAGAAGTTCTATCCAATTTTGCTCTCAACCAACTCTACTCGGAGAAAGTCAAGAGGGCCCATGCTGAGGGGGCTATCCATATTCACGACCTGTCCTATCCCCTCGTCGGTTACTGTGCAGGCTGGTCTCTTGAGAATCTGTTGAAAAGGGGATTCGGGCATGTGCCCAACCAGGTTCATTCCTATCCGGCCAAACATCTTGAAACGGCCACCCTTCATATGGTCAACTACATCGGTACCATGCAGGGTGAATTTGCCGGAGCCCAGGCGTTTTCCAGCGTCGATACCTACCTGGCTCCGTTTGTCAGGGCTGACAAATTGAGCTACCAGAGTGTTAAACAGGATTTCCAGAAGTTGATTTTTGGCCTGAATGTCCCTTCAAGATGGGGGTGGCAGACGCCGTTTTCCAATCTGACGTTCGACTGGACAGTTCCCGGAGACTTGAAAGATAAGCCGGTCATTATCGGAGGGGCGGAACAAGAATCCACTTATGGAGAATACCAGAAAGAGATGGATATGATCAACCGTGCTTTTCTCGAATTGATGGTTGATGGAGATATGCACGGACGAGTGTTTACTTTTCCGATTCCTACCTATAATCTTACCAAAGAGTTTGATTGGGATTCGCCCAATGCCAACCTTCTCTTTGAAGTGACGGCCAAATACGGGATTCCCTATTTCCAGAATTACATCGGCACCCATCTCGATCCAGGTGATATAAGGGCCATGTGCTGCCGCTTGAATCTCGATCAAAGGGAATTACTCAACAGACCAGGAAATATATGGGGGCCCGGTGATTCCACGGGATCTGTCGGCGTGGTCACCATCAATCTCAATAGGATCGGGTATGAGTCCAAAACTCCCCAGGAATTTTTTATCCGGCTGAAGAGTATGATGGTTCTGGCCAAAGAGTCACTCGAGACAAAACGCGAAGTGGTGAACAATATGATGGAGCGAGGGCTGATCCCTTATACTTTGGTCTATCTCGGCCACTTCGATAATCACTTCTCGACCATCGGTGTGTGCGGGATGCACGAGGCATGCTTGAACTTTCTCGGAAAGGGAATCGGCACGCCGGGGGGAAAGAAATTTACAATTGAAGTCCTTCAGTTCATGAGAGATACCATCCGGGAGTTCCAGGAAGAAACCCATAACCTGTACAATCTCGAAGCCACTCCGGCCGAATCGACTTCTTACCGGCTGGCGAGGCTTGACAAAGCGAAATATCATAGCATCATAACCTCGGGAACCGATAAAAATCCTTACCTCACCAATTCCACTCAGCTCAACGTCGATGCCACCAGAGATGTTTTTGAAGCCATTGAGCATCAAAGAGATATTCAGCCTCTGTACACAGGAGGAACCATATTCCATTCTTTCCTTCCTGAATCGATCGACAGGGAAACCTGCAAGAAGCTGGTCCGTAAAATATCAGAAACCGGGCTACCCTATTTCTCGATTACTCCAACCTTCAGTGTTTGTCCGGACCATCAGTATATCAAAGGAGAAATTCCCCAGTGCCCCGAATGCAACAAGCCGACAGAGGTTTATTCCCGGATCGTTGGTTACTTGCGGCCCGTGGCGACCTGGAATGACGGGAAACAGCAGGAATTTGTAGAACGGACGCCCTACTTCGTCGAAGGATGAGAAAAGGAGTGATGGAATACCTCCTGTTCACCTATCCGAACTGCCAGAAATGCGAAACAATCAAAAAGATGCTTTCCGGGATTGGCCTCGAAGGAAGGGAGTTCAATTTAACCCAGAAAGAGAGTAAGCTGAAGATCAGGGAATTTCTAAGCATTCTGAAGAGAGATGAAAAGGGAGGAATCGTCCTTCCTACCTTGGTGCTCCAACAGGCAGGAGAAGTGGTGGCTGTTTTGAACGACCAGGAGGAGCTGGGACAGTGGTTGAAATCAAGGGGTTAGAAAAATTTGCTCCCCAAGATTTTCCTGGTGTTATGTCCTCAACCGTTTTTCTGGGCTCTTGTAATTTCCGTTGCCCGTACTGTCACAATGCGGAATTGGTTTTAAGCCCTGAAGGTCTTCCCACATTTCCGATGGAGTATTTTATCCAGTTTTTAAATTCCCGAAAAGGATGGCTCGAGGGCGTCTGTATCACAGGGGGAGAACCGCTTTTGCATTGGGACCTGAAGGACTTTTTATCTCTTTTGAAAAAAAGAAAGCTGTTGGTCAAACTGGACACAAATGGCTCTTTTCCCTCGCGTCTCGACCGGCTTCTCAAAATGAATCTTCTCGATTCGATCGCCATGGATGTAAAGGCTCCGTTGGAAAGATATGCGGATGTGGTTAAGGCAAAAGTCAAGGAGGAGGATATCCGGAAAAGTCTGGACATCATCCTGAATTCAGGAGTGGGCTATACGTTCAGGACTACGGTTGTTCCGGGGCTGGTCGGCCCAGAAGATCTAATGAAAATCGGCCGGATGCTCCAGGGGGCAAAGGTCTTTCAAATCCAAAAGTTTGTACCCTCCAATACCTTGGATCCCGTCTACGAGGGGAAAGAGACCTTTTCCAAGGAAGAAATTTCGGCTATGGCCGAAAAGGTCGAAGGATTTTTTAATGAGGTGAAAGTCCAAGGAGTTTAGTATGGAGCTCAAGGTAAGCAGGATTCACGCAGAGGCCAGACTTCCTTCCTATGGGCATAGAGGGGATGCGGGATTGGACCTTTTCTCCGTGGTTGATCTTGTTTTGAAGAGGAGACAGGTCGAGGCCGTTTCTACTGGAATCAAGGTGGCCATCCCGGAGGGGTATGTCGGTTTGATCTGGGATAAAAGCGGGATTTCGCTCAAAGGTGTTCACCGGCTGGCCGGAGTCATCGATTCAGGTTACAGGGGTGAAGTCAAGGTCGTATTGATTAATTTGAGCGATGCGCCGTTTAGGATAGAGAAAGGAATGAAGATCGCCCAAATGTTGATCCAGCCATTGAGTGTGGTGAATATCGTGGAGACCCAGGAGCTGGATGACACTTCGCGAGGTGAGGGTGGATTCGGAAGCACGGGTAAGTTTTAGATCATAAAGGGATTTTGATTCAACCTTCTGTGATTTTCCCAAATTTGTATCACTCGCCTGCCTTTGGTAAAGGATTGATCGATTTTTTCCGGTTGCTTATTTATAATGGGGAAAATGGAATTGTCGGAAAGAAAGATCGATTTCAAATCGAGGTTCGTCGTCATCCTGGCCAGGCCTGAACATCCCGAAAACATAGGGATGGCGGCTCGTCATATGAAAAACACAGGATTCCGGCAGCTGAGAATAACTGGAATCCCAGTTCTGAGCCCTCAAGCCTTCGTAACGGCGGTCCATGCTCGGGAAATATTGAATTCTGCAGAAATTTTTCCTAAGTTGGAAGAGGCCACGGCAGATCTCAAAATGGTCTTTGCTGCCACTTCAAAAAAAAGAAAAAATTTTTCCATGATTTCTCTAGAGGAAGCTGTGGAACGGATGCTCCAGTTTCCTGATTCAATAAAAATAGGACTCCTTTTTGGGAATGAGCGGACGGGTCTCGTTTCTGATGAGCTCAAGAGCTCGAATTTCCGTTTCAAAATACCTCAAGCGACCCGACAACCTTCTTACAATCTGGCCTCTGCTGTCTTGCTCACTCTTTTTCATATCTTTATCAAAATTCCTCGATTTTCAGCTGGGCCCAAAATGGATAGCCCTCTTTCCCTGAAGGAACAAAAAGAATGTATCGAGACGATTTTGCTCAGGTTAAAAGAAAGAGAATTTATCCATAAAACGAATGAAAAGCATATTACAGAATTGATTTATGATATTTTCGGAAGGCTTGGCCTGACGGATAGGGATAGTCGCCTTCTTCTGGCCATATTTTCCAAAGGAGCGAGTAAATGAAAGGAATCGGTAAATGGATGAAATGAAAGTTACATTCCCTGGAGGGAAGCGTGTGGATGCAGAGTACAAGGGATTTGTGATCCGGACGGACCAACCGGTATACGCGGGCGGTGAGGGAAGTTCCCCTGCCCCATTTGACCTCTTTTTAGCATCGATTGCAACATGCGCCGGCATTTATGTCCTTTCCTTTTGTCAGAACAGGGATATCCCGACGGATCAGGCTTCTGTGTTGATGCGTCTCCACAAGAGCATGGAGAAAAAGATGATCCACAAGATCGATATCGAAATTTATCTCCCCCCTGAGTTTCCGGAAAAATATAAAAAGGCGGTGATCAAGGCAGTGGATAATTGTGCCGTAAAGGCACACATCATAGATGCCCCTTCTTTTGAGATTGTGGTTAAGATTGAAGGGAAGGATTGACCAGGACCTTTATTTCAATCGTAAAGCTGGGGATGCCACAAATAGTAGAAACCGCTTTTCAAGGATTGTATCATTTCCTGAACGCTTGTGCCTTCTAAGGGGAAGACACTCTTCAACTGGGTGGCGTATATGTTCGTCTTTTGTTTAGGATAATAGGTATAAGTCACCACGTTCGCCTCCCGTAGAGAGGAAAACTCGAGCATCCACTCCAGAGCGGCATCAAAATAGCCGATTTCATCGATCAACCTGGCCTCGAGGGCTTGGGATGCTGTGAGTATCCGGCCATCCGCCATTTTTTTTAGGTCATCGAGGGTGAGAAAATCTTTCCGGTTTTCATAGACCACTTTAAGGAAATTCTGGTAATACTCATCGACGATATTCTGGAAAATTTTTCTCTCTTCCTCTGTCATTTCCCGAAAAGCGCTCCCCGAATCCTTCATTTTTCCCGATTTTATTACCTGGACCTGAACTCCGATTTTTCCTAGGAGCCCATCGAGATTGGGAAAAAGAGAAATGACTCCGATACTTCCGGTCAGGCTGGATGGATGGGCGATGAGATAATCACAGGCAGAAGCGATGTAATAGCCGCCCGAGGCTGTCATGCTCATCATCAGGGCCAAAACAGGAACTCCTGTCCTGTTCTTGAAATTTTGGATTTCATGAAAGATGATGTCGCTGGCCGTCACCTCTCCGCCGGGAGTATCCAGACGCAGGATAACTCCCTTTATCAGAGGATCTTCGGAAGCTTTTTTCAGCCGGTTATAGACTTGGGAGATGACGTCCGCTTCTCTTTCGAAGATGTTGGACCTGGATCCGACACCGATCAATCCTGAGATGTCAAGAAGGAGAATCTTTGCTTTTTCTCTGCTTTTGATCAACGTTACTTCTTCGATTTTATCTTCTCCTAGAAAATCCAAATGGATGTGTGTGGCGCAAGATGATAAAAGAAAAAACCACAAAGCCAGCCAAATTCCAATTTTCTTCATCGATCCTCCAAGGTGATTTATCTTCGTACCTTAGATTATAGCATATTCAATTTGACTTGAACCTTAGCAGATGGTATAAAGGCCGTGGGAAATCTGGCTGGCAGAAAAGACTTTTGGGGCGAAGGATTTGCTCGCTCGACTAAAAAGATGCGGTTTGCGCAGGGCATGATGTGTAGTTGAAGGAGCGAGGATGAAGAAAATAAAAGAATTTATCCTCAGGCACTTTGAAGGGTCGCTGATCATCCTGATTCTCATCGGGATACTTGTGATAGTCTTTCTGGTGACCTACAAGGTTTCTTTTCTCAATTTTTTCTTCCTTCCGGTGATTCTCTCCGGTTACTTTTTGGGAAAAAAACGGGCTGTTTTGACCGGGATTTTTTGCATTCTTCTTGTGGTCTTTTATCTTTTAGCCATCAATCTTTTTCTGGGATCCAAACCCGGATTTTCTCTAGACGAGGTGATCAATCTCATAACCTGGGGGGGATTTTTGATCCTAACCGCAGCGATCGTCGGAACTCTATCCGAACAAAGGGAAAATCGGATCATGAAACTGAGGCAATCTTATGTCGGCGTCCTCGAGATTCTTCTCAAGTATATGGAGGTTGCCGATGAAAAAAAGCCGCGCTCTCTTCGCGTGGCCATTCTGGCAGGAAAAATGGCAGAGGCAGCGGGATTGGAAAAAAGAGAGATAGAAAACATCAAATCCGCCGCTTTGCTCTATGAAGCCGGAGACCTTCAGTCCAGCCTTTCCTTTTTCGAAGAGGTCGTTGATTTTATGTCTGCTAAGTCCGGTCCGTCGGAAAACAAATTGGGAGATAGAGAAAATGTGATGTTGACTTCTATAGCTTCTATTTTGAAGGAGGTAGAACCTCTGCTCTCCCAATACTATCTTCGTTATATTCAGGAAGCACATGTTTTGGATAAGGACCTGGACCACATTCTGGTTGGGAGCAGCATAATAGCTCTGGCTGATTTGTATGACAGACTTTCCCACGGTGTCCCGCCCATCCAGGAGGAGGAGGAATATCAATCGAAGGAAGCGATCGAAAAATTAAGCGGACGCACCTTCCCCCATGTGGCTTTCTATGCCCTGCATGAAGCCACCCGATTTTCTTGATCTTAATTGTTCAAATGACGGAATTCCGTTACGGACGTTAGCGAAGTCATCCGGGTTTAATATCCGTTAGGGAAAGGATTCGGATTTTTCCTTTGGTTGAGGAATGAAAGCAGAATTCTCCGTGGTCGGTATCGACCTGGCAGGTGTGGATCACAGGCCAACAGGTTTCTGTCTGCTTTGTGGATGGTTGGCGCGGACTTCTCTTTTTTATTTGGATGAGGACATTTTGGATGCCGTAAAAGACAAAAAACCCAGGCTTGTCACCATCGATGCCCCCCTTTCCCTTCCGCCGGGAAGAACTTCGATTCATCAAAAAAATGGTGAGCATTTTCGTCCTTGCGACCTGGAGCTGAGGAAGAGAAAAATCCCTTTTTTCCCCATCACTCTTGGACCTATGCGCCTGTTGACCGAAAGAGGGATAAGGCTCAAACTTGAGTTGGAAAAAATCGGATTCCCGGCACTCGAAATTTATCCAGGAGGCGCCCAGGATATATGGAAGATTCCTCGGGTTAAACAAGACAAGGAGAGATTGAGACAGGGCCTGAGGAGGTTGGGAATGGAAGGGCTGAGAAAAGACGCAACCTCTGACGAACTGGATGCAGCAACGGCCGCTCTAGTAGGGCTTTTTTATCTGCAGGGGAAAGCAGAAGTCTACGGAGATTTTTCCTCAGGTGCCATCGTGATGCCGAGGCCGGCATAAAGAATCTATTTTCTGGGGACAATGATTTGGAGAGCCCTGGGAAGAACTTTTACTTCTATCCGGTCCTTGATGCCCCAGACCTCCCCGTGGTATTGCATCATGAGATTGTTTCCTTTGAACAAAACTTTTTTAGCTTTATAGTGCCTCTGTTTTCTTTGGAGTAGCCCGAAAAAGATCAGGGGAAAAAAGATCATATAAGTGAGACCTCTCATTTCAAAAAGAACGATGTCCACATAGCCGTCGTCCAATTCTGCTTTAGGGGCGGCTTTCCACCCATAACCGAAATGTTTCGACTTGGACACCACGCAATCCAGCGCCTGAAGATTAACCGTTAGGCGCTCGAATGGAGTTCCATCCTCATTCAATCCTTCGATCAGCTCTATTTCTTGTTCTTTGAGGGGCAGCTTCGGGATTATTTTCGAAGCAAAAATGTGTCCCCATAGGCCCGGAATATTTTTCTTCAGCTTTTCATGCGTGACTTCGGCACTGGCTCCTATGCTGCTGAAGGCGGCCCTGGTTTCTCCTTCGATTTCGAGAAGGTCGATCACCTTGATTTCTCCTTCCTGAATAATCCTGATTGCCTTCCTTATGTTTAGGGGAATGCCTAAGGATCTACAGAACGCATTTCCACTCCCTAGCGGAATGATTCCCAAAGTGATATCTTTTTGGTTCTCACTGTCGACTATCCCTTGAATCACATCTGCCACCGTTCCGTCTCCCCCCGCGGCAACGATGATGTCGAAATCTTTGCATAATTGCCGGGTCATTCGAACAGTCCGGGATTTGTCTGTTTGGTTATCGATTATCGGCCCGGGAAAATTGTCCTTAAGATATCTTCTTAAGGATTTTTTTCTTCTCCATTTTTTATTAGCGGCGTTCGGATTGATGATACAGACAAATTTTTTTCCGGTCTCCGCTGGGTGTCCGATTTTTTGTATGGTCGTTCTATCCGTATGCATGGGCGTTACCTTATTTGTATCAGAAAAACAAGATGTTGGGCAAGGCCTTATTCATACGGAATATTCACGAAACAAACCGCTCCGACCAATCCCCTCTCAGCCTAGTGGAGCAGAGAAGGATCAAAATGTCTTGGCGATCTTAACAGCAGACATCGAGATGGCCTCCCGGCGGGTAGAGCAGGAAAATCCTCCGACAGGTTTCATGAACAGCTCAGACTAGATCGAACATCAGGGGTTGACGAGCATATCTTGAATGCCTGTTATCAGGTTAAATCGGGGATGGAAATCGAGCTCCCTTCTGGCTTTGGAGGAGGAGAATAACCAGTGTGTTTTCACCATGGCCTCCCATGTTCTCCTCCCGAAATACAGTTTGCGAAAACCCATGAAGCGGAGGAGGTCGGCCAGCCAGGCAAGGGAGTAGATGAATTCTTCAGGAATAGGAAAAAAAAATGAATCACCCAGCAAGGCTCTTTTTAGAGCCAGGATGATTTCTGCCCATGAATAAGCCGAACCATCGGTCAAATAATAGATTTGGCCCTGGGCCGTGGGTGATTCCGATGCCTGCATTATCCCGCTTATCAAATCCTTGATGTAGATCAAACTCGTCGATTTTCCCTCTTCCTTTAAGAGGGGGACAATGCGCCGGCGGATGAGTTTGATCAGGAGTTCGGTTTCTTGCTGTCTGGTCCCGAAAACATTGGGAGGTCGAATGATGGTTGACGGAATCTTTTCCCATATTTCCCTAATGGCATTTTCCCCGCAAAGCTTTGTACGGCCGTAGTGGGATTCGGGAGAAGGAGGATGGGTTTCATCATAAAAGGTATCAGAAGGTGTAGGGCCGGCAGCGCCAATGGTGGAGACGTAGACGAATCTTTTGATGCCAAGATTGGAGCGAAGGCAAGAATAGGCCAGGTTCCTGGTCCAGATGTGATTCACATTCTCGTAGACTTCGGCTGGTGCAGGCCGGATGCGGGCGGCCAGATGAAATATGTAATCCTGGGCTTGGACGGCCTGCTCAAGGATGTCGGGATCATCCAACCGGCCGCTGAGGATACGGACCGGCATTTTTTTTATGGGGCTTATTCGGCTTTGAGGTCTGACCAGGCAGGTGATGTCCCATTTTCTCTCCACCAAGGTTTCCAGAAGATGGCTACCGATAAACCCGGTGGCTCCGGTGAGCAAAGCTTTAGGTGGCATCCTTCTCTTTTTTTCTTTTTTTTCTTCTGATGATACCCTGGAAAATGGAGATGTTTGCTGCAAGGATCAAAAGAACAAAGAGGGCAGCCAGCAAATAATCAGGAATCTGGATCTTGTAGCCAAGATAGGACAGGAAAATAAACCTGGGGAATCGGGACAGGAAAACGGCCAGCGTGTATTTCATAATGGGATAGTGAGCCAGCACCACCAGAAACCGAATGGGATAGAAGGGAATCGGAGTGACTCCGGCTACCCAGATGGTAAGGAAAGGCGCCCTATTGAAAAATTTGATGGTTTTTTTGACGGCCTTCTTCTCTTTGAGCCTCCGGAAAATTTTCAAATCGGTTATATATTTGAACACGGAGTAATTCAGCATTTCGGTCAGCACGGTACTGGGTATGGCCACAAGCGCGACGATAAGCGGGTTGTAGAATTTCCCGAAATAGAGAATGGCGGGTTCATGGGGTACGGTAGCGATCAGAAATTCGGAGGGGAAGCTGTAGAAAAAGAGAACCCATAGATTTTTGCTCGCCTGGATTTCCTTCGAGGTCAGCCAAATGATAAGCAGCCCCAGCACAAAGGAGATCTGTAAAGCGAAAAGAATTGTCTTTATCCAGGGAAAGGGTCTTCGCCTCTGTTCCGGGGAAGACAGGCATTCCTCGCTGTTATTCATGCTTAATAATTTTCGCTTGTTACCTTGCGGTTTCCGTATTCAGACTCATCCTCTGCACCGGGAGCCTCTATCAAATGAATGGTTTTGGGAAGCGGCGGATCGAAGCGGCCGTTTCCGTCGACATCGATAAAGATCGGATTGGTCAAGGCATAGGAAAGGGTGGCGTTTTGCTGCTGTCCATAGCGGGCTCTAGCCTGATGGACCGGGAAAAGGCTTTTGTTCCCCATGACCTCTGCTGCAATAGAGCAATCCTTTTCAAGAGGAAGGGTGAGCGTGGTCGAAAACTTTAGAACAGAATTTTCTGTGTTATCGACCGGGAATAGGATTTTTCTCTTGCCGTTGATGATAAGGCGAACCTCGTCGACCGATATCCAGGGAGCGCTCTCCACTTTCAGCCATATGTCCACTGTGCCATTTTGGGCAGTGAGCGAATCCCCTGGAATATGCGTGCCATTGATTTTAAAATCGATGAGCGGCCCGTTGGTGGCAAAAGAGTGTCCTTTTCTCATAGCCTGAATGAGCGTGGGGCTGTCCAAGTCGTCCCCCCTGCCTCCCTTATAGTAGACATAGGTCCTGGAATAGCCCGGCTGTCCGCCTTCGATTGTATGGGAGTCCGAAGAACCCACGAGAGGAAAATAATAACCTCTGTTCATCAGATTGAACCAATCCTTGATGGACTGTTCGTTCGAAGAATAAAAATAGGGTCCATTCAGAGCCTCCAGAACATCGAAGCCCAGGTCAAGATTGTTCCAGGCGCTTGCGGCCAGCTCAGGATCGAGGTCGCAGTTGTTGAAGTAACCGATGGTTCCCGATCTCGGGTGGTTCAACTGCAGGAGAGCCTGAGGATCTTTTTTCCGGCTTTCCTGAAAAAGGGGAGAAGCGGTCTTCCGGTGGGGATAGATGGCCCCGTTCCGTTCCTCATCCTCCCGGTAGCGGAGAGGATAACTGTTGAAATGAATAACTCCCCCGGTGGTTACCTCGTTCCCCACTAATGTGGCCAGGTAGCTATTCAAACCGAGTCCTTCAAGCGTGGGCCTGTAGTCGTTGAGATAGTTGTGATCTGTCGCGATAGCCACTTCCACACCCTCGGCCACCACAGACCTTATCCGTTCGGCGATGCTCACCCTTCCATCCGAATCGATGGTGTGCATATGTGGATCCACGGATATGAGATTATCAGTCTTGACCACTTTAGCGATGTGGAAGGTCAACTCCTCCATTTTATCCTGAAAGATTTCCAGGATCTTGCTCTCCAGGGTATACTCCGGTCCTCTTGAAGCATAGACGAGGTAGGTGCCTACAGGAAGCCTGATTTCCACACCGTCTTTCTCCGGATAGCAAGAATTCTTAAAGGTCTCCCAGTTTCTTCCAGACTTGACAGGATTTTCCGGTTCGAAATAGGGAGATTTTGTCGGGTCTAATCCGATAAAAGTGACTTTCCCCGGGACATGCTCTCCGTTAGCTGCCTGGATTTTAACGTTTACGATCCCATGAGGAGGGTCTTGCAGGATACAACTGTTTTTTTTGCCAGATTCCACTAGAAACAATTCCTCGACGATGGCTGGAAAGAAGTGTGCTGTGACTTCGTAGATACCTGGGGGAAGGGGGATTTCTAGTGCAAACGGCTTATCCAGAAAGTCACGAAAAAAAACTGTCCTGGTGAGAACATCCCGGACGATAACCTCGGTCAGATCCCTTTCCCCTTCCTCGAAATAGATGACGGCCGGCTCGGTGGAGACATCCAAAAAATCATAGATGTCTTCCAAGAGTTGTCGACCTTTTGGGCCGGCTAAGAGGATGTAGCTAACGTCATAGGATTGGCCGGGCTCCAGGGTTCCGGGAACGGGGCTATCGGAAGAGATGGGAGGATTCCGGTTCATCCATCCCAGGAAGTGCCCGTCTTTCGGATAAATCCTGAAATTCAGATCAGGATGCCTTTCACCATGAAACGGGCTGAATGAATAGATATGGTTGGCACTGAAATAAATGGAATAATGAAGGTTTTCGATCGCCGACTGGCCTAAGTTTTTTATGGTTGAAACCACATCGATTTTCCCCGTTCGGGGAATGATCCGGTAGGTCGTTGTAATCTGTGCTTTTTCCCCGTTATCACCTTCGAATGGCGCATCGGCCCGAATCACCAAGGCACCGTCTGCCTTTTGGTCCGATTCTGGCTTGACCGATGTGTAAGGAACATCCTTTCGCTGTCCATCGATCCGGAGATAGGGAGAACCGATGATGGTGTTTCCCACCGAATGTTTGCCTGCGGGGGCGAAACCGATTATGCTTCCCATGGCATCTGCGGCCGGGTAGTTGAGGATGGAATAAAGTGTGCGGGATGTGCCGCCGATGAGAATCAAATATTTTCCATCGGAGATGAAATAATCCCCTTTCTCCCCGAGTGTACAGAATTTTTCAGGGAGATCATTCTTATCGGCCAGTACCTTGATCTCGAATTCCTCCCCCTGGAGGAAAGGAGTCAAAAGACTTAGCAAGAGGATGCCGATTATGCAGAATTTTTTCATTTTTTTTCTCCTTACGGTTGAGATGATTTAATTTTTCCCCGTTTCGATAATGGAGGAGCCATGCATAAAATTCCGTTTCTCCTGAAATATTCATCAAAAATGCCGGGGCAATATTTCATTTCGCCGGCATCAGGAAGTTATCCTGACACTGCAAAAAGAATTTTTCAAGAAAAATTTTGTGGATTCTCCGGCCCATTTTTCTGCGGGCGGTTTTCCGACCTATCCCTCAATATT
Organism: uncultured Eubacteriales bacterium; assembly: GCA_964400735.1. Lineage (GTDB taxonomy): Bacteria > Acidobacteriota > Aminicenantia > Aminicenantales > Aminicenantaceae > CAYNVQ01. Next base: position 370,737 of record CAYNVQ010000003.1, read on the forward strand.
GCGGGGGAAGCAGCCCCAGGAATACTCTTTATGATCACTCCAAGATATTGAAGCCTTTTTTGAATTAATCCGAAACATGCCGCTTTTCCGTCTTGCATTCAAGCGAAGGCTTTGGTTAGAATTGACTTGAGCTTTCGAGAATAAGGGAACATCGATATATGAAGGGACTTGAGATCATTCATTCTATCAAGGGAAAACGCTTTCTTTTTGCTGTCGAGAAATCCCTTGATATGGATGAATATCAGAAGTATGAAGATTTGAGACAGGAAATATGGAAAGAGCCTACCGATAGAATGGCGGGTGCCCGAAATATGCTTTGCGAGAATTATTTCGATAAAGGGAGCAGTCTTTTCACCGCTGTTTATTCGGAGGGAGAAAGGGGAAATTTCCCAAAAGATGCCAGTCACATGGTTGGATTCTCCTACGGATTTGTCGGAGTATGGGATAAATCGATCGGATTCAGCTCCGCCTCGAATCTCGTTTTTTATTCCCAATATTTAGGCGTCAAAGATGGATATCGGAACCTGGGATTGGGAATTTTGATCAAAGAGTTCCAGAAAGATAAGGTGTTGGAGTTATTTGGAATCGAGACCATCACCTGCACATACGATCCTTTGGTCGGAGTGAATGCCTACCGAAATATCCATCATTTCGGTATGGAAGTTGTGGCGTATAAGGCAGCCTACTATAAAAATTTTGGGGGGGATTTGAATAGAATCGACGTGCCGAGCGACAGACTCTATGTTTCTTGGGGATTGAAGGAAGCCGCAAAAAGGCCGGTATACGACCTGGGGAGTCTCTCGAATGCCGATCACTTCGCCTTGGCTTCAGAAATTGTTGAAGTTCGGGGCCGAAGCGGACCCATTGTACTCGAAACGGTCGCAGATATCCATCCCGATTTGGACCAAGAGATCGTTCTTCTTGAGATTCCGGCCGATTTCTATTTTATGCTGAGAGAAACAGATGTGTCTGACGTGAAAGTCAGGAGCATCCCTATAGTATGGAGAATGAAGACTCGAGAGGTTTTCCAGAATCTCCTGGGAATGAAATATAGAGTCATCGATTTCAGGATATTAAGGGGGAAGCAGAGAATTCGGGATTTTTATGTTTTGAAACGGTAAAGGATGGTTCCTCTTAGCCTTACCTAAGATTGGATTGAAATGTATTGTCCAAAAGACTAGAATAGGAGGTCATCTTTTGCGGCTCCTGTTTTTAAAAGAGAAATAGGAAGCTTGAAGGCGAATGACGACGGAAAAAAGAGGAGAAAATTCATGACAAAAATCAGCAAGGATATTGAAAACGCCATTCGAGAGTCCATCAAGCTCGAGATCAACGGACGCAAATTTTTCAATCATGCTGCCGAAATTACCCATCATCCCCGCGGCAAAAAAATGTTTCTGCATTTGGCCGAGGAAGAAGTCAAACACCTGGAAACTTTCGGCAAAATGTTCAGTGAGATCCTTGGAGGGGTGGACTGGAAAAAAGAAATCAAGCCGGAGGATATCTCCGGCGAGGCCCCGTTGGTTGAGAAATTGAGAGAGAGTGTCAAGCGTGGAGAAAGGAAAGGGGATGTGGAAGCCCTAAGGATAGGGATGGAGTTGGAGAAGGAGGCTATCGCTTTTTTCCAGAAAGCCGCTCAAGCCACTGATGATTTTGTTGCCAAGAAGATCTTCCTGGATATCAGTAAGGAGGAGGAATTCCATTATGATTTGCTCCAGGCCCAGTATGATTCGGTTACTGGTACTGGATTCTGGCTAGGAAGTGCCGAATTCCAGATGGATGGAAAGTGGTAAGGATCAATAAATAGCCGGGGGAAATCGAGAGGATATGATTTGGGAAGCCAAAAGTTAAAGGAGGAAAAAATGGAGAAAAGATTTCTTTTTAGATGGATAGCTTTTTCAGCTATTGGCTTGCTCCTGTTTTCCTGCACTTCGGAACAAAGTGAAGAAAGTCTTCTGGCTAATGCCCAGGACATTCATCAACGCGTTTTGACGGTGGACACCCACGCCGACACTCCGTCCCGGCTGCTGAGGGGGAATTGGAATATCGGCGAACGCCACGACCCTGAAGAGAGAGGAAGTGGCTGCATCGATCTTCCTCGGATGAAAGAAGGGGGATTGGACGCTGAATTTTTTGCTGTGTTCGTTGGACAAGGTGAACGTAGTCCCGAAGGATATGCACGGGCTAAGGAGCGGGCCGAGCAGCTTCTCGATGCCATCCGTCAGATGGAAACGGACCATCCGGACCTGGTTGAGATCGCCACTTCTCCAGATGATGCCTATCGCCTGGAAAAAGAAGGAAAGATAGCCGCGTTTATAGGGATGGAGAATGGTTATCCGATCGGTTTGGATCTTTCGCTCATCGAGCATTTTTACGATAGAGGGATCAGATATATCACCCTCTCTCACGGTAGTGACAACGATATCTGTGATTCATCCACCGAAAGGGAGAATCCGGAGGATAATGGTTTGACGGAATTCGGGAAAGAAGTGGTGGCCGAATGCAATCGCCTGGGTATCATGGTGGATGTTTCCCATATTTCGGACAAGTCTTTTTTTGATGTGCTCCAGATCACCAAATCTCCTGTCATCGCCTCCCATTCCAGTGTGCGGGCGCTGTGCGATCATCCCCGCAATCTTTCGGATGAAATGCTTAAGGCGTTGGCCGCTAACGGAGGTGTTATCCAGATATGCCTGGTGAGCAGTTACGTAAAGAAAGAAAAACCGAATCCGGAACGGGATAAGGCCATGGCCGAACTCCAGGAGAAGTATGGGTCGTGGCGGGATATCAAGGACCAAGAGACGCGGGAAAAGATGCGGCAGGAATATACAGCCATCTTCGAACAGTTCCCATCAGAAAGAGCTACCGTAAAAGATCTTGTCGACCATATCGACCATGTGGTGAAATTGATCGGGATAGATCATGTTGGCATAGGTTCAGATTTTGACGGGGGAGGCGGTGTGGAAGGATGTGATGATGCGAGCGATATGTCGCATATCACCGAAGAGCTTGTCCGCCGGGGTTATTCCGAAGGAGACATCAGCAAGATATGGGGTGGAAATTTGATGCGCGTTTTTCGTCAAGTGGAGACGATTGCGAACCAATAACTCTTTCTTTCTGTTCTTATCTGTCCGGAAAATTTTGGCAGATTATTCTTTCTGATATCATGGCGATACCAGAATAACTTCCTTTTTATATCTCTTCAATTGTCTTCGGGATAAATTTTTTAGCAAAGTATCCGTCAAGAATTTCTGCGGGTTTGTATATACACGGGGCAGCTAAAATGTAAAAAAAATTTACAATTTATTCATTAAAATAAAACCAGAACGGAATTAACTTATTCTTTATTAAATACTTAAGCCGAAATAAAGATGGTATGTAATTTGCTGTTTGAGTCTTGCGAATAGGTGTAATTCAATCTTCCGATGAAACGATGAAGAAAGCAGGCAGAATTTTAGCCTTCTGTTTTCCTTTACTCCTTTTTTTCTCCTTCTGCCCGACTATCTTGAGCCATGGGCAAAAGTCCAAGAATCCTTTCCGTGGCGGTGTCTTCAGGATCAAATCCTTATCCGATACCTTCCGCAAGCAACTCGATCCAGTCCAGCCGGATTCCTATATTTTTCTTTCCGAACAGCTTTATGACGGATTGGTGCGCTTGGACAAGAACCTGAAAATCGCTCCTTCTCTGGCCGACTACTGGATGATTTCTTCGGATGGGAAAAAATACACATTTTTTCTCAAGCGGAATGTTCGCTTTCATCATGGGGAGGAGCTCACGGCAGAGGATGTCAAATTTTCTCTGGAGAGAATTCTGGATAAGGAGGTCAATTCCCCCTACTCCCAGATATTTCTGCCTAAGATAGTTGGAGCCCGGGAGTTCAGAGAGGGAGAGGCCGGGGAGGTGAGCGGCATCAAGGTGAAGGACAGGTATACCCTGGAGATCGAATGGACCAAGCCCTGTGTTCCCGCCCTCTATTTGTTGAACATGCATTTTTGTAAAATCCTTCCTCGGAAGAGAGTGTTGAATCAAGGCTCCTCCTTCTTCCTCAAACCTGTGGGCACTGGACCGTTCAAGTTCGACTATTGGCTGCGCGACACAAGGTTGAACGAGGTAGGGGTTAGGCTGGTGAGAAACGAAGATTATTTCAGGGGCAGCCCTTACCTCGATGCTCTGGAGTTCTGTCCCTTTTATAGCCTGGAGCACTTTGTGAACGAAGAGATCGATTCTATTCCGGTCCTTTCGGAAAGGCTTCTCAGATCGGATTACCAAATTTTTCAAGATGGTTCCCTTCAGCTCGTATGTCTTGGAATGAGCTGTCATATCCCCCCGCTGAATGAACCGGCGATCCGCCGAGCCATACTGGCTGGCCTAGATAAAAAAGAGTTGGTTGAAGCGGTTCAGGAACCCAGGTATCTTCGAAAGGTCACCGACAGATTTATTTCCCCCAAGATTCCCGGCTTCCTGGTGGCCGAAGACTCGGAGACATTCGATCGAAAAAAGACAAGGCAAGTGCTAGAGGAGTCGGGTTTTTCATCAAAAAAGTTCCCTTCGCTTACTCTTTACTTAGAGTCACCCCGGACAGATTTCAAGCATAAAATCTATAGAGAAATTGAAAATCAGTTGGATGAGCTGGGTATTGATGTAAAAGCATCCTACTATAGATCTCTGGAAGATATAAAGGAATCTGAAGAACCCTATATGGTGCTTATGCATAGGATGATAAACATGCCTGATGCGGAAGATATTTTCCAGCCGCTTTTTTCCTCGACTTCCGGATCCAATCTATTGGGATATGCCAATCAGGAACTCGATGGGCTTCTCAAAAAAGCGGAAACAGAAAAGAGCTGGACCAAGAGGATCAAGCTTTTCCGCCGTATCGAGAAGACCCTTCTCGAAGATGTTCCGGCCCTCCCGTTGTATGTGCAACAGAATCGGGTAGCTATGCAGCCCTATGTTCGGGGGGTTGAAGTTCCTCCCTTGGGCTTGTATTATTTAGAAGCTAGAAAAATTTGGCTCGATAAATAAAGGTATGAGGATCAAGTTGCCTATGTCGCTCAGGACAAGATTCATGGTCTATTTCACGGCTATGCTTGTCGCCTTGATGGCCATGGTCCTCTATGTGATCGAGAAGCGGGAAGTCCGGGCGATATTCGAGTCTCAGAGGCAAAAGGGAATCCTGACCGCCGAATACATTGCCAACTGGAATCTACAGCCTTTTTTGTGGGGGGATAACGAAGGAGTCGAGGAAGATCTGGAAAAAAGAGTCGGCCAAAATCTGATTTATGTCATTTTTTATGACCGCGAGAACAATCCCTTTGCTGCGAACGGGTCTATAAAAAAATTCCACGATATATTTGCTTCGAGCAATCTGGCGCCCGATGTGAAAATGGGTGATTACCACATCGAGACCAAAAGGATCGAAGCGGAAGGAGATCCAGAAAAATATTTGAGAGTGATGGAAATCGAAGTGCCGATTTATGTGGAAGGATCCCCGACGAAATGGGGATCCATAAAGATCGGCCTATCCATGGAGGAAATGCGGGACCAAGAACAGAAAACGCGTTTGATGTTGATTCTGATCGGCCTTGGCGGGCTCTTGATCGGGATGGGAGGGGCGGCTCTATTGGCCCGCAGAATCACCAAACCTCTAAAAAGACTTGTCGAGGGGACGGTGAAGATTTCAAAGGGAGATTTTTCCCAAAAGATTAAAATCGACACCCAGGACGAAATCGGGAACCTGGCACAGAGTTTCAACGAGATGAGTCATCAGCTTCTTTTGACCAGAGAACGCGAGGAAGCAGCCAACAAAAAGCTAATACAGGCCGAAAAGTTGGCCTCGATCGGACGCATGTCCGCGAGTATCGCCCATGAGATCAGAAATCCTCTCACTTCGGTCAAGCTGAACATCCAAAAAGTGATGGAAAATGAAAATCTTGGAGAGGTTGAGGGCGAACATCTGGATATTTCCCAGGAAGGAATCGGACATATCGAAAATTTTATCAAAGAACTGCTGAATTTCACGCGGGCTTCCGAGTTGCATCTGAGCAGTTTCTCTGTGGAACAGATCGTCGATGAGTCGATCAAAATGATGAGAAATACCCTCAGGATGCGGGATGTCCAGATTTTGAAGGAGGTCCAGGAGAATTTGCCTCAGGTTCATGTGGATGGGGATAAGATAAGGCAAGTTCTTCTGAATATCTTCCACAACGCTTGTGAGGCCATGGAGGGCGGGGGAAATATAACCGTTTCGCTCTCTGTCTCGGGCCAATCTAAAAGGAAGAGAGTAAAAATTTTTGTCTCGGATGATGGTCCGGGAATTCCTGAAAAAGACTGGGAAAATATCTTCGAACCTTTTTATACAACCAAATCTTCGGGAATAGGATTGGGTTTGGCCAATGCCAGAAAGATTGTAGAACAACACAAAGGATCCATACGGGTCATTGAAAAAAAAGGGCGAGGGACCTGCTTCGAAATCCTTATTCCCTGCGAAGAGGAAAAATGAAGTCAATTCTCATCATCGATGACGATCCCCTTATCCGCAAAACGCTATCCTCCCATCTTTCGAGAACATCCTTCGAGGTGCGCCAAGCCGAAGACGGCGATCAGGGTCTCAAGATGTACGAAGAGTTCATGCCGGACCTAGTTGTTCTGGATATCCGTCTGCCGGATATCGATGGTTTGGAGGTCCTGCGCCGCATAAAACAGCGGAACAAGAATGCCTGTGTGGTGATCATGACCGCATACGACGATATGAAGACCACGGTGGAGGCCATAAAATCCGGGGCCTACGAGTATCTGGTCAAACCGCTGGATTATGTGGAGCTGGATTTGACTGTCGAAAAAGCTTTCCAGATGCAACATCTCGAAGATAAACTGACCTATCTGGTCGAAGAAAAACAGAAGGAATACACCATCGACAACATCATCGGTCGATCCCCTCAGATGAGAGAGGTCTTCAAATTGATAGGGTCAGTGGCCGATACAAGAACGAACATCCTGATAAGGGGAGAAAGCGGAACCGGCAAGGAATTGGTGGCCAAAGCCATCCATTACAACAGTCCTTTCAGCCATGAACCATTTATTGTCATCAACTGCTCTGCGATCTCGGATACCCTGCTGGAGAGCGAACTTTTCGGTCATGTCAAGGGAGCTTTTACAGATGCGGTCAGCGAATCAAAGGGTAAGTTCGAGATTGCCGGAAAAGGCACGCTCTTTCTGGATGAAATCGGAGAAATTTCTGTTAATTTGCAGTCGAAATTGCTGCGGGTCATCGAAACCAGGGATTTCATGAAAGTGGGAGGCGAAAGGGTTCTGAAGACAGAGGCCAGGATCATCGCGGCTACCAACAAAGATCTGGAATTTCATGTGGAGAAGGGGAGATTCCGCGAAGATCTCTATTACCGTTTAAAGGTCGTCGAGATAGCGCTGCCTTCCCTCAGGGAAAGAAAAGAGGATATTCCTGAACTTGTGGCCTATCTGTTGGAAAAAATCAACCGGCAGCTCCGCAAGAATGTTCGCAAAGTTCCTCCTCCGGTGATGAAGCGTCTGACGGATCTTCCCTGGCCGGGAAATGTGAGAGAGCTGGAAAATGCCCTGACGCGGGCTGTGATTCTGGCCAAGGGGGATGTGATCCTGGAGGATAATCTGCCTCTCGAACGAACAAAGGAAAAAGCCCTTCCCAGGGAGCTGGTGACATTGAAAGAGGTGGAGAAGGAATATATTCAGTATGTTCTTCAATCGACTGGTGGAAACAAAACCCAGGCCAGCAAGATCCTTCAGATAAGCCGCCCCACGCTCGATAAGAAAATCAAAGAATATAGCCTGGAATTATAGGCTGTAAATACTTTTGTAAACTTTCTTTCTTCGGGTTCCCCGGCAAGAGGATCATGTCTCGATTTTTTCCCCTTATCTCCCCTTTTACGAACAAGATGGCATAAAATCTGCATTATTTCTTCATTGTGCATAGAGTCATGTTATTCCAGGAGTTATTGAGCATGAAAAAAAAGGTAGTTGTAGTAGAAGACGATGATTCCATCAGAAAGACATTTTTCCTGATTCTCAGCCCAGATTATCAAGTCCACTTGGCCAAAGATGCAGAAGAGGCGCTTCGACGCTTCCGGCCCGCAGATATAGACCTCATCATTGCCGACTTGAAACTACCCCGCTTAAACGGGATAGATATGATCGCCAAATTCAGGAAAGAAGGTTATAAAGGCAAGGTCATCCTTATTTCTGCCTTCCCAGATCTATTGGACCCAGAGGCCCTTTCCAATCTCGGAATCAGCCATACGTTCGTCAAACCCTTGGACCTGGATGCCTTGAATCGGTCTATTTTGAGCCTTTTGTCACCAGGGCGTCGAGAGACGAAAAATATATTGGCTTAAGAAGCATGTTGAAAGAATGGAGACATTTAGATGAACAAACGGAAGAGGGAAGGTTCATCCGCATCCATCCTGCCTGGTGTTCCTTTATAAAATACTGTGAGTCTCTGGGCTTTGGAGAGATCGATAAGCTCAAGATTCAGGATGGCCTGCCGGTCATAGCCGAAAAGGTGAGTAGTAAAGTTAAATTTACCGAATAGACGAAGTTTCTTTTGTCAGCCTCCTGACGATAGCGAAATCCGCCAGCCTTCCCTGATACTGAATGACGGCTGCTTTTATTTCTATGGGAATATCGCTTCCGTCTTTGTGTTTGATCGTCGTATTGTATACGTTCGGGACATCTTCACCGGCAATGCGCTGCAGATAATATTTCGCCAGTTTGGGGAGTTCATCAGGATGGATGTACTGGGCAAATGAAGTTCCAGCAAGCTCCTCGGGCGTGTACCCTATCAGTCCTGTCACAGCAGGATTGATAAATTTTACCAGCCGGTCTTGAATGATGACAATCGTTTCTTTAGCGCTGTCGAATAGGGTGTGAATTTTGTCTTCTGTTTTTTTCACCGCCTCTTCCGCACGTTCCCGTTCGATCTCTAATTGCTGCAGCTCGGTAATCCGCTCGTGCAAATCCATCAGGTCTTTCTCGAGTTTTTCTTTTGAATTTTCGTTGTTCGTCATGTCTGTTTCTCCTGGCTCTAGATATGGGATACGAATCGCATGCCGCTGCTATTTTATCATAGATAAAGAAAGATTTTACAGCAAAGACAGCCTTGTCATTCTTCTAGGGGAGTGCAACGAATCCCAGATGGCATTAAAGGAAGCGTTTTCCATGCCTCCTCCCATACTCAAGATTTCATCGCTTTGCATCCTTTGAGGATTAACAATAAAGGCAAATTTATATTCTGAATTTTCAATTCGGAAACGGACTTTTTTCTATGAATTCCATATAAAGTCGGGCCAGCCTTGAATGGGGAGCTCTTAACGAAGGTCTCCAGCAACACTCAGGTGCCACACGACTGGAAGGTAGCCCTCATGCTTGCGGCCTCCACCATAAGGATCAAAAAACATGCCCTTCTCCACAAGTATGCGGTTGGCAGCACCGAAAATTTCGTGCCATATTTTGTAAAAGGTCGCCTCCAACGGCTGGCCGTATTTGTATGCCGCAAGGTCAGAAAGCTCAACCCTCAACCGCTCGAAATTCTGCTCGAGCCATGAAGTCAACATCTCCCGGCTTATCAAGATGAGCCTGTGAATAAAAGGCTGATCAGCGGGGGAGAAGACTGGAATCCTCACTACATAGCCCTCAGATACCTTCCTGACATATTCCAAATACTCGAGTATGGACAGCAGATCTTTTAAATGATCGGATTCAATGTTAGTCGCTTCCTGGAGCTCCTCCTCGCTCTTTTGTCCTTTTCTAAGTTCCATCATGATCTTGCCCAAAGGCTCTAACATTTTTTCCCAAATGGCTCGTCTCCCTGCTCTTGCCAAAGCCGATTGAATTTCCTCAAGCGCATCCTGAAGGCGAATGCTGCGAGCCATCTGCCAAGCAATATCTGGGAAGCCATATCGAGGAAGAGAGGCATGGTCGCCGAAGGTAGTGAATGCCACACCGCTATCCAGATACTCGTTATGGCTGCCCCAGTACAGACCTTTTTTTTCGAGAAACTGCTTGGCCCTCCTGTCTTCTGCCCAGCCGACGAATGGCGCATTTTTTGGCGGTGTTGAAGATCGATAACCTAACTCTTTTGTGATACGCAATCCATCCCAGTCGAGAGAAAAACAGCCAATCAGAACATAGGCCAGAGTCGATGTGTTAACCGTTTTCAATGAGTAAACATCGAGAATCTCTTTGAACTCAGCTTGCTTTTTTCTGTATATTTCTGCCAGGTCTTCAGCAAAATTCTTGCAGATTTCTCGCAATCTCCTTTGGTCATCTTGGGTAAAGAGGCTGAAACCGAGAACATATTGGCCATCTTGCTCCTTAAGGAGGCCCATATCTAAAATATCCTGCACAGAAAACTCTGTCCCTTTGAGCGATTCTTCAACTAAAGGAGGAGCCTTTGAGCTTTGTGCCACTTCAAGGAGGAGCTGTTGGATCTTCAGAAGACTGAGGGCATACTCCGGGTTTCGGGTTTTGGGAAGGGAATCTGCTTCTGGAACATCAATGCTGACACTTAGCAAGTTCCCCCTTTTTTGGCCAAGCATGTGCCTGGGGGTAACTGAAAACACAACGATTCCAAGAGTCATGACAATACAGTACGTTCCTTTTATAAGCAAGGATCGAGACTCAGGCTTTTTCTTGGAATCTCTTTTCCTGCCTTGTAGGTCGATTTCGCACATGGCGAGCCTCCTTTGAAATTCGAATTAAATATCTTCCTGAGCTAGTTTCTGCAATTGTAAAAAAAAAAGAGCATGTTTCATGCCAAAGAAAAATCTTTTCTCAATTCTATCGGCATTTTTTACCCTTCGGGCGAGCCTATATTGCAGGGTGGGGGGAGTAAGCGGCTTCGTTATAGCCCGGGTAGATGGGGTCGGCTCGCGGTAGTTCACTGCAGCTTCATGGACCACTTCCTCGCCCCACCTTTAATGTAAGGGTGGGGTGGGTTGGCGTGGGGCAGGTTGGCCTTAACTCGTGAATAATCCAGGTTAATTGATGTTTTTGAGCTGTTTTAAGAGATAGGTGTATCTGAGCGCATCCAGGAAAGCACGCTGCTGGTTCGTCGTCACGCCACCATGTCCTCCTTCGGTATTTTCATAGTAGTAAAACTTGTATCCCATATCCTCCATCTTCCGTGCCATTTTCCTCGCATGTCCGGGATGAACCCGGTCGTCCCTTGTGGATGTAGTGAAAAAGACTTCGGGGTATTTTTTATCGGGGAACAGGTTATGATAAGGGCTGTACTTTTTGATGTACATCCACTCTTCAGGCACGTCCGGGTTCCCGTATTCTCCCACCCAGCTCGCACCTGCCAGGAGCTTATTATACCTTTTCATGTCCAAAAGAGGCACATTACAAACTGCGCCAGCGCAAAGATCAGGCCTTTGAGTAAACACCACTCCCACCAGTAATCCCCCGTTGCTTTCCCCGGTGATACCTAGGTGATCAGGAGAGGTAATTCTTCGTTTTATCATATCCTCTGCGACGGCGATGAAGTCGTCGTATATTCTCTGGCGGTTTTCCTTCAAACCGGCTTGGTGCCATTTAGGTCCGAATTCTCCTCCACCCCGGATGTTGGCCACGGCATACAATCCTCCCTTTTCTAACCAAGCCGCTCCAACGGTAGCCGAATAAAACGGTCGGATCGAAATTTCAAAACCTCCATATCCATAAAGGAGAGTCGGGTTGGATCCATCCAGCTTCATTTTTTTGGAGTGAATAAGAAAATATGGGATTTGCGTGCCATCTTTTGAGCAAGCCTCGAGTTGTTCGACCTCATATTGACTTTGATCAAAAAACGCAGGTAAGGCTTTAACCTTTCTGGGTGCTTCGGTCTTACCTGACACAAAATACAGGCTGGGAGGCATCAGAAAATCCTCATACCCAAAGAAGAATCGATCTGAAAGATCATCGGTACTCACGATATATAGGCTTCCGAAATCAAGGGCATCGACTTTCTTTTTTTGCCACTTTCCACCCTTTAAAGTGTAGGTGAAAAGCTCACTCTTTACGTTGGTCAACATATTGACAAGCATGAGATTTTTTGTGAAGGAGACAGAATCGATGCTCGAACGCTCGTTAGGTTCAACAACCACGCTAAAATCTTTGCTTCCTCCGAGCAACTTGTCGTAATCGATCGAGATCAGTGCCCCCTGGCTGTATGATACAGCCCCTGTATGCAAGTCTGATTTTAAATGGATTAAAATTTGATTTTTAAAAATGCCTCGGATTTGAGCATCATCTGGAATATCCAACTTGATAATCTTTCCATCTTCAATCACATGGAAATGGGAAAAGTAGCGTGTTATCGCCCGTTCGATGAGGACATACTGCCTCTCCGGTTTGTTTATGACATATGTCCATACTCCGTTATCGGTCTTTTCTCCTTCGAAAATAGTCGTGGCTTCCACTAGAGGCGTCCCTCTTTTCCATACCTTGGTAGTCCTTGGGTAACCGGCCTCTGTGAGCGACCCTTCACCAAAATCTGTGCCCACATACAGAGTGTTCTTATCCTTCCAGGCGGTCAAAGATTTGGCCGTGGGCAGGAAAAATCCATCCCTGATGAACTTCTTCTCTTCTACATCGAACTCTCTTACCTCTGTCGCATCCCCACCGCCCGGTGAAAGGTAGACGAGGCAACGGTCAAACTCGGGATAAAGCCTGCTTACGCCTTTAAAAACCCAGTTCTCTCCCTCTGCATTTGAAAGAGCGTCAATATCCAAGAGAGTTTCCCATCTGGGGGAGGCTTTCAGATATTCCTCTAATTTCGTTCGACGCCAGATACCTCGCTCATTTTTCTCATCCTTCCAGAAGTTATATATATAATCTCGGACAATAGAAGGATAGGCGATACGCTCGTTTGAGTTGTAAATTTCGAGGTTTTTTTCGTATATCTCATCAAAGACGGGATGTTTTTTGAGGATGTTTAGTGTAGCTTCATTCTTTGCTTTTACCCAGTTCAATGCTTTTTCACCGTCAATCTCCTCCAGCCATAGGTATGGATCGGGCTTTTCCTGGCTGTAAATCAGGTTAGATAAAAACAAAAGTCCTAATGAAATACTCAGAATTTGGATATGTTTTTTCATTTTCCTGTCCTCTATTCTTTCTAATAAGCCGTTTTTCAGCATGGGATTTTGTTGCCTGAATCGAAAACTTGATTAAAATCGCACCCGGCTTTCCCATCGGATATTTTTTTTCGAACGACGGTTCCGATCGCTTCTAGCGAAACTCGTTCTCAAGCCATTCTTATCGCTCGTTGTTGTTTTTCGTCCTGGTGATTCTTGCCTCTCATGGTGATGTGCTAATTGAACGCAGATATCATCCTGTGATGGCCACACAACTTTTATGAATTTAAGAACTTATATTTTTGTGTTTTCTGACATGAAATCGGAAAACAGCATCTTCGATAATTCGTCATCTCCTTGAAACAGAATAAGCCGGAAAAAAAGATGTGAACCACGAGTTTCTTCATTACTGGAAAAATGCGTCGCGGTGCTTTTTGATCGTTCCTGGAGCCAGTTTGCCTTCCTGAATCGTTCTTATCAAGAAATCCCGAAACCGCTCCCCCTTCTGGTTATATTTCTCCTCTTTCAACACCTTATACAGAGCGGCGGAGAAAACATGCATCCCATCATCACTTTCTTTCCATCTTTTTCGAGGCTCGACTTCAATCCCGAATTTTTCATTGATGATCTGTTCCAAGGCCTGAACACAATCCTCTTCGATGAAACCTTCGAAGGAATTGTATCCAAATGCCGGATTGTGGTTTTTAATTGTATCCATTAAAAATTCATCCTTTTTCAACAATTCAAAGGTCTTTCTAAGATCATCGTCATGCACAAGATCATATGGCGGATGCATCATTTCGTGAACTGCATTCCGCAGAACGATTTCAAAAGGCCAGGCGACATCGGTTAAAAAACGAGTGCCGGTCACTTTTATGCCGTGGGGTTGAGAGAAGTAAAGCATATAAACGGTTATCCTGTTGGAGGGTAAAGCAAAACCCAGATGTCTTTCGACTTCTGCGATAACGTTGTAAGCAGGCAGATCCTTTTCGACGAGCTCGATCTTCTGCCTCACTCGGGGCAGGACGTTTTCTTTCCAATAGGATTCAAATTGAATATCTTTTAAAAACAGAAGTATGGATTTCAAATCCTCTCTAACGGAATCATAAAGCTGCCATCCAGCTTCACTGTAATAAGGCGTTTGTTTCAAAGCACTCTGCATCCTCATGCTGTGGTTGAGGGTGAGTAACATCTCATCCATTGTCTCATCATCGGTTGCCGAGAAATAAAGACACAGGAAGGCTGAGATGATGCCTTGATTTTCGTCTTTAATCTTTCGTTTCAAGTTGCTCAGAGCATCCTGGGCTGCAGGAGTGATGCTGGGTTGGAACTTGTCGTATTCCTCCTGATAGTAGCGTAGATAGAATGGATCTGCTGTCAACGCATTCAAGAAGCACAGAACATCGAACTTAAAACAAGGCCTGACCTGCCATTCGGTGGCGGTATGGATCGGCATATAGGTTTGAGCTTGCCCTTTTCTTTGCTGACCGCAATTCGTAATGAATGCCGCAAGGCATAGAAGAACAGCTGTTGATCGAAGCGTTCGTTTCATACGAGTTTCTCCTTTCGATAAGATCCTGATTTTTGTGTTAAAGGAATAAAGAATTTTTTATATTGACTATTCGGAACCCGTGATCCCTTTTTGGATTTGAGTTTTGCTGACGATATCTGAGATTATACAATGCACTTATTTCATTTCATTAAAGAGAACGACGCCCAGGCCTAATTGACGTTAGTGATGGTTACTGGTTCCTTTTTTAGAATATCGAGGTTAAGGGGCTGATTTTTGCCCTCTTTTTCCCACCATTGTTTCCATTCTTCGATCCTTTTGTTTTGGTCGGCTGCTTTTAAACCGGGCTCCCAAAAAAAGTCTCTACCCGTCAGCCTCTCAAGTAAATCGACGATGCATCCTATTTTCTGCTCGGGTATATTTCCGGCCAGATAGAAAATTTGGGCGATGTCTTCATTTCCTGCTAATATGCTTTTCAGAATTGAATCGATGACTTTTTTGGCATCGGCTTGGGCTCCTTCGTCATCCCGAAATCCAAGACGATACTTGGCGCGGGTTAATAGGTAGCTGGCACAAAGGCCTATGTCATCCCTGGCCAGAAGCTGATCCATGTCTTTTGCTTGAAGGAGTTGCATCGCATTCTGCAGATATTTTGAGATCGTATCGAATGCTTCGCGAGGTCTCCCGTCCAGAAAGAGGGCGTATGAGCGCCTGAACCAGAGCCAATTGTTCACCGGATTAGCTTCCAGATAGGTAGGGTCGAGAGCCAAAACCAGACGAATCCGGTCATCCGGATGGTAGTGGAAGGCCGTCATCTCAGGGTCGATCAGGACTTCTTCTACTTCCATAGTTGTGAAAAAGCGGAATTCTTTGTAGCTGTGGCCATCCAATCTAAAGGATTCGTATTTTTCGTCATTTCCCATCTTCAGGAGCAAAGGACAGGTGTCTCCGGTGGAGCCTTCATTTTGGATCTTTACAACCGTCATGTAACCCTTGCCCTCTTTGGATGGATGAAAACCTAGAAGCTTATAGCTGGGATATCCTGGACTCCAGCATAGACTTTTGAAGAGTGGGGTTAGATCTTTGCCTGCTACTTTGTTGAAGGTCTGGAAAAAGTCGGACATGGTTACGTTCGGTTGAAGAATCGGACGGTGAACGCCTTCAGGCATTTGAAAAAGAGGGCATCCCCCAGTTCAAGACGCAACTGGTTGACCACCAGGGGCCCCTTCCAATAGTTTGCCGACACGATGGACTGTGGGTCGAATCCTTCCTGTTCGATCAAGGGAGCCTGCTTTGGTTCGGAATCCAGAGCCAAATAATAGGTGAAAAATCCGATCTTGGAATTGAGCAGGCAGTTCCGGAAAGAAGCATAGCCGTTGATTTCCCTCAAGGCCCAAAAAGCAGAGAACTCAGCCATCGCCTCGCGGAGGAATTTGCTGCCCTCACCATAAGAGGCACAGAGCAATCCCCACCACGTATGGGCCAGTTCGTGGGCGATGGTCTCCAGGCTAAAGAATCGAATTATACTCTGCTGGAGCACCTGCCCCATGAACATGCCGTGCCCGCCCCAGTCGGTATGACTGATGATGAGACGGTAGGTAGAACTTCCAGGACTGGCATATAAACCTGAAAAAATATTGAAAACTCGAACGATATCAGGTGCCAGTTGTTCGGTTGCACGGATTATTTCAGGATCATGAGGCGAATATATTTCTACGGTGAGTTCTCCTTCTTTTTTGTCAATGGTTTCATAGCGTCCGACAAGAATTTGGGGCGAACCGTTCGCCACCGATTTCCACTCCTCGATGGCAGTATCTTGGATTACAGTTTTTTTTACCCTTTCTCCGCCGGTCACTGCTGTCAATGTCGAAGGATAGGTAACTGTCAGATCCCACTCTGGTCTGTACAAATTTGGAAATGAACCGATCTCAGGCTTGAAGAACACTCTGGGCAACCATGCAAAGTCGGATATAAGATAAAGCTCCTTTTCTTTTGCCCGCGCCAACGGGAAGCCTCTATCCTTGGATTTTCCATTAATGGAATAGACGAATTGGATTTCTATTTCTTCGTTGGGTTGCAAGGGACGGTTAAAGATGACCCTGTATATCGGCCATTCGCCTGTCTGGCCGAAGGGATTTGGCGTGTGCGTGAGTATTAAATCGAGTTTTTTCGTGCCCCCGGCTTCGATGACATTAACACTTCTAACTTCAGGAACCCAGTCGTCATGATTGCCAGATGTCCCGAGCAGAAAATCGCTTCGCTCTATGAAATTATGCGAAAAATTCTGGATGGATGTGTTGGCAATAATGCTGACCGCATTGTTTTCAAAATCAGGTTTGAGCTGAACCTTGTACCGAACGATGCACAGATCTGTATCATACGCATTACCCAATGATAGGGCTGGACTGAAACCCAATAGAAACCACAATAAGACAAGAACCGATAAAGTTTTTATTTTCATCTCTCCTACCTTTAATAGCTGTTATACTGTTAGGACTTCGATTGAAAAAATGATATATACATAATAGGCTTGCTCTATATATAGATTGGGGGTTCAAGCCATTCTTGAAGAATACCGATTACATTACCAGGCTTTTTTGAAACAATAAGAAATGTTCCATGGTTTCAGTCTAGTGTTAGGGCAGAGTAACACTTGATTTTTTCAACTCAGCCCAAAAAACCCTCAAAAGGAGCCATCAAAATGTTTCCTGTTGAAGTTCCTGCATAGGAAGGAAATTCCTAAAGCCAGGGTCGAAAAAACAGCAAGGATAAGGAGATAGTTCTTTTTTAGCATTTGTTCCTGAAGGATATATCTGGTCCATGAAAAAAGCAGCCCCAATGCCCCTAGGAATACGCCAAAAAAACTCGCCTTCAATCCTGATCTCTTAAAGAGTTCTATAGTCTTTTGGATCAGTCCTTTAATTTTTCCCCTGCCGGTTATACAAATCAAGAGGAATATGAACCAGAAAATAGTCATCGTTATGTAGGATTCGATATGATAGCCTTTTGCGTACAAGGGAACAGCAATGGTGGGAATAAAAAAATTACATAGCGTATGGATCACCATACAAACCAATAAACTTCCGGTGGCGTAATAGGCTAGGCAGAAGAAAATTCCGTGGGGAACCGTATTTAAAACGTTAAGTACACTCCATTCAGGATGGGATATGTAATGGCCCAAGCTAAAAACGATCAAAGAAAAGAAGAATCCTGCAGCGGGAGCCACCTCCCGGCTGAATAATCCCTGGAGATAACCTCTGTACCATATTTCTTCATGAAAGGCGCCGGTTATGAAGCCGAAGATGATAGACATGATGCCGGCGGCTGGGATGAGAACGATAAGGGAAAGCTGAAAGAGAGAATCCGTTGAACCCATGGCCAATTCTGAAGCTTTTGGCAGAAGGACTATCTCCAAGGGAAATGTCAGAACATAGATAAGACTGGCAATCACAAATCCATACCAGACGTCTTTGCGCCATCCTTTATAGAGCCTAAAACCCAAATCCTTCCAAGTCCAAGCTCCCTTTATTCGTCTAACGGTATAGGTCAATGCGGCAACTGATGCGCCATAGAGTAACCAATAAAGAATGATATTTGCTAGCCCTTCGATTTTGAAAAAATTGACAAGCAAGAAATTAATAAATGCCGAGACTAAGCTCAAAACTCCAAATAATCCTAGGAATTCAGGGTATAGAAAGAAGGTTTTTCTTAATGTGCTTTTCATGATGTTCTCCTGGTATTATTTATGAATTTTTTAACGGAGCATATAAAGATTTTTTCCTAAGAAGATAAATCGGTTAGCTATTCGTTCAGGATTCTGATGAAATAAGCTCAAGGGCCTTAAAAAAGAAGGTATGTACATCTTGATATCTAATGTTTGATCTCTATACGGTTTGGATTAAGCGAAACAAATTGATACAACTCTAGATAGAGGCCGGCTGTGTGACGGTGATTCGGAGGCAATAAGCCCATTGATCAAAGCGGCTCTCCCCAGCCGGCCAAAGAAAGCCGTTATGTGAAAAAGGAGGGAAGTCATAAACGACGGATTGGATTACTCATACCGAAGGGAATCTGCGGGGTTGGTCAGGGCGGCTTTTGTGGACTGATAGCTGATAGTCAGCAAAGAAGTGGCCGTCACGATAGCCGCAGAAAGAAAAAAGGCCCACGTGGGAATGCTAATCCGGTAAGCGAAATTTTCCAGCCATTCTTTCATGGCAAAATAAATGATCGGCCATGCCGCTATGTTCGCCAAAACGACCCATTTGATAAATTCCCTGGATACCATGAGCAGGATTCTCGACAAGGAAGCTCCCAACACTTTCCGGATGCCGATTTCCTTTGTGCGCTGTTCAAGGAGATAGGAGGATAATCCATATAGTCCTAGACAGGAGATGAAAAGGCCCAGGACGGTGAAAGCCTGAAAAATGGTGCCCATTTTTTCTTCGGACTTGTAAAGGGTATCGAAGCTTTCATCCAAAAAGATATATTCAAAGGGATGACCGGGATAGAATTCCTGCCATTTCTCTTTGATAAGGGACATGGTCTTCAAAATATCATTCCCCTTGAGGCGGATGGAGAGATAGTTCGGTGCGCCCGCTGACATATGAAGGACCAGGGGGGCTATCTCTTCACGAAACGAAGCATAATGGAAATCCCTTACCACGCCGATGACATTTCCTTTTTTGTTTTGATCCCCGGCCCAAATGATTTTTTTCCCAATGGGTTGATCCCATCCGAAGTTCTTGACGGCCGCCTCGTTGACGATGTAAGCGTCCTCCAAATCGGTAGGATGATCCCTGGAAAAATTTCGTCCCTCCACGATCTCTATCCCGAGAGTAGGGATGAAATCATAGTCCACGAATATCGAATTTCTGGGGTACCATTGGTTTCCTTCCGGAAATATACCCCTGCTTGCTATGCTTTTTCCAGGCACTTCGGCGGAACCGGCGACGTTCAGCACTGAGGATTGTTGAAGAAGTTCGGTTCTCAAAGCTCCATATCGAGACATCACAGATCTGCTTCTCAGCGGCAAGACCACTACCTGCTCTTTTTCAAAGCCCAGGTTTTTGTTCAGGCAATACCGGATTTGGCTTTGGATAATAAATGTACCAGTAATCAAGCCGATGGATATGGTGAACTGAAGAAAAACCAAGGCCCTTCGGAATAGAATCCCTTTTTTCCCCGCAGAAAGGCTGTCCTTGAGTGTATTCAATGGCTGAAATCTTGATAAGAATAAAGCTGGGTAACTTCCGGAGATGAATCCGACGATAAGGATGATGCCGGCCAGCATCCCCCCGATAAAAAGGAAATTTCCCGCGCTCAAAATGATATTTTTGCCGGTAAGGCCGTTGAATTTAGGAAGAAAGAGCAGAACAAGAGCGACGGAAAGCACAGCGGCGAGAACGGAAAAGAGAAACGCTTCTCCCAAAAATTGCTTGATCAACTGGCTTCGGTGAGCGCCTATAACTTTACGTACCCCCACTTCCTTGGCCCTTTTTGCGGATCTGGCTGTAGAAAGGTTCATGAAATTGATACAGGCTATAGCCAGGATAAATAGCGCGATGGTCGAAAAAATATAAACATAAGCGATATCGCCGTTATTGACAGCCATATCCTGATTGAAATTTCTGGAATAGAGATGAATCTCTTCGATGGGCTGAAGACGCAAGGCCATATTGGTCTGTTTTCCAAAGTGCTTTTTAAGAAAAATAGAAAGTTTCTCATCCAACTGGTCCTGGGAATATTCCTCGCCCAGTAGAACGTAGGTATAGAATTGCAGAGTTCTCCAGGTGTTCGTGGCCCATTTGTAAGGCATGGATTCAAAAGATGCCAGGAAGTCGAACCGGAAATGTGTGTTTTGTGGAATGTCCCTGGCGACACCCGTGACTTTGACCTCGACAGCATCCTGTATGGTGAGCGTTTTTCCCATCGGATCTTCAGATCCGAAATATTTCTGGGCCATGCTCTCGGTGAGGACCAGAGAGTTCGGATCTTTAAGCGCGGTTTTTGGGTTCCCTTCCAGAAGCGGAAAAGTGAAAACCTCGAAAATTGCCGGGTCGGCAAAAAAAAGACTCTTTTCATAAAAATATTTTTCGCCCCTTGAGACAGCCCACTTGTCGATCCAGTTGGGATTGAACAGCCGCACACAGGAAACGAATTCGGGACATTCCTCGACGAGGGCCGGTCCGAGAAGATCGGGAGATCCCACATTGTTTTCCCATTTACCGTCCACGAACTCGTCGATAATAGTCCGGTAGATGCGGCCGGAATTGGAATGGAATCTCTCGAAACTCAGCTCATCCCGGACAAAAAGGAAAATCATCAGGCAACAGGCGATTCCTACCGATAGGCCGAGGATGTTGATTAATGAAAAAGCCTTCTGTCTTTGTATGTTTCTCCAAACGACTTTTAAATAATTCTTTACCATTTCCATTCTCCAATAGAGTGAATTTGTTAATGATCTGAGGAGAATCCTCATCAATTGGGTCCAGTACCAGATACGAGCCCTCGTTTTTCCATAATCGTTGTATAATGAATGATACACTTCTTCGAGATCTCCGGATTTCTCTAGATATTCATCTTTCCTCATGAATATTTTCAGAAGCCAATTGGCCAATCTGGGAGGGACGGCCTTCCCCATTCTTAGTCTCCGCCCTCGAGTTCTGACATGATTTGCGGCACCTCTGACCAAATTTTCTCATGGGTTCTGTACAGCTTGATCAAGGCCTCCTTTCCATTCGGGGTAATCCGGTAATAGAATTTGCTCTTCCCCCCCCGTTCGGGAAGAGGATCTCCCTTTATTTTTTTGACGAACCCCTTCTTCCTCAGCTTATCCAGAGGAGTATAGATGGAAGCGAAGGACCATCTGGAGCCTGTGTCTCTATAGATTTTTTCGCGGATACTTACACCGTATGCATCGTCCTCGAGTTTAAGAATCGTGATCAAAATGATTTCTTCAGAACGGGATAAGAAATTCATGATATTTGTGCCTTTATTAATATCATAATCTGATATTTATCATATCCCATTGTGGATGAGATGTCAAATAGAAAATAATTTTTCCAACTGATACTGAGGAATAGGAGTTTCTTGCCTCGTTAGATCGTATTTGAGCTGTCATGGAAAGAGGAAACAAAAGCGGATGGCAGCCTCACTGTGCTTTTTTATGCAGTCAAAACGAATCATGGATGATCAGCTCATCCAGCTTCTTCTTGGCTGGAGTTGACGGCCGGCTGATCGGAGAAAAGTTCACTGGGTTTGATTCACTCGTAACGGAGCGAGTCGACCGGATTGGATACGGCTGCCTTTGTTGTGTGGTAGCTGACCGTGACGACAGCGATCATCAGAGCTATAAGAGCTGATAATGCAAACAGCCACCATTCCAAACCGATGCGGTATACAAAATTCTGCAGCCATCGGTTCATGGCGTAAAACGCAACGGGCCAGGCAATGATATTAGCGATGAGGATTAGCTTAGTGAAGTCCTTGACCAGCAACAAAAAGATATTGCGGATTGAGGCTCCCAGAACCTTGCGCACCCCGATCTCTTTGGTCCTTCGGTTTATGGCAGATGAAGCTAGCCCCAGAAGACCTAGGCAAGCAATGAACACCGCTATTACGGAAAAGGTGTTGATCAGAGTCCCCAGCCGGTCTTCCTCCATGTACATTCCAGCGATCTCTTCGTCGATAAAGCTGTAGTTGAACGGGGCATTGGGGGCAAATTCCCTGAATTTGTTTTCGATAAAAGAGAGTGTGTCCTCCATATTTATTGAAGATATCTTCAGGGAGAAATGATATCCGCGCCCTGGTTCTAAGATAAGCGTAAGGGGACGGATCGATTCATGGAGCGAAGCGAAGTGGAAATCTTTCATAACGCCTGCGACTCGGCCCATCAAAGTGTCAGCCCTATCTACCCTGAATTGTTTCCCCACAGGCGCGTCCCAGCCCAAAGCTCTCACCGCAGCCTCGTTCAATATGTAGGCTGATTTCACATCGGAGGGAAAATCCCTGGAAAAGTCTCTACCTTCCTTGATTTCGATTCCGAAGGTGTCGATAAAATCGTAATCCACTGAGTACCACGCCATCATCAGATCCTGGTCTGGATTTCTGCCTTCCCAGTCGACGCTCTGGTAGGGATGGCTTCCTGGAGAAAATGTAGATACCGTAGCCCTGGATATGTTGGGATTCTGCAGGAGCTCGGATTTGATGACCTCCGATTTTTTTCTCAGGCTGCTTTCGTAGATGGGAACGTTAACGATGGAGTCCTGGTTGAATCCCAGATCTTTGTGGTGGATGAAATGGAGCTGCTGGGAAACGGTCACTGCGCTGACGATAAGGGCGATCGAGACCGAAAACTGAAATACAACCAGGAGGCTTCTGAAAAGAGAGGAGGCTTTGGCCGACGTCAGCTTTCCTTTGAGAGACTGAACAGGATGGATCGAAGAAAGATAGAAGGACGGATAACTCCCGGATATTAAACCGACCACTACCGTGATCCCGAACATTCCGAGGATAAAAAGCCAGTTCTGGAAATAATCGGGTTGAAGATGAGTATTGGCCAGAGAGTTAAAAGAGGGAAGAATCACATGGACCAGCAACAAAGCCAGAGGAAGGGCCAGCAAAGCCAGGACAGCTGCTTCTCCCAAAAACTGTTTGATAAGCTGGGGCTTGCTGGCTCCTATGATTTTTCTCATTCCGATTTCTCTGATCCTCTCCGATGAGCGGGCTATGGAAAGATTCATGAAATTGATACAAGCGAGGACCAGAATAATCACCGCCACGGCAGTAAAGAAATAGATGTACTTGAGCTTTCCATGGGTTTCCAGGTTGATGTTGGTCAGAGGATTCAGATGCAGTCCCTTGGGATTTTCCGCATCCCCTCTGTAGGTGCTTAAAAAAGCAGGGCTTTTCTCCTCGAACGCGGAAGGCGGGTAGCCTTCCTGAAGAACGACGTAAGTGTGAAAGTTCCAGGCACCCCAGCTGTCCATATAGTTGAAATGGGTGTAGCTGTTGATGAAATCGAACTTGACCAGAAAATCGAAGTCGATATGGGAATTGGAGGGCGGATTTTTTGCCACTCCGGTGACTTCGAAATCAAATATTTCTCCGATATTCAGGATCTTTCCCAGCGGCTCATCATTGCCAAAATATTTTTCAGCCGCTCTTTCGGTCAGGATTATGGAATGGATGTCACTGAGAGCGGTTTCAGGATTTCCCTTTATGAGCGGAAAATGGAACACATCGAAAAAAGAAGGATCCACCATCAAGAATTTTCTTTCTACATAACTTTCCCCCTCATACCGGATGATGACTCCCTGATTTTCTACGCGGACAGCTTCTTCGACTTCGGGAAGGTCATTCAGAAGAGCCGGCGCGACCGGGGCTGGCGTAGTCTGACCTGTCTGCGATTCCCCCTCCAGTTCCCACTTGACAACCACCCTGTAAATCCGGTCGTGTTTTTCATGGAACCTGTCATAGCTCAATTCGTGCTGGACAAACAGAAATATAAGAAAACTGCAGCCCATCCCTACAGCAAGCCCCAGGATGTTGAGCAAGGAATACATTTTGGCCCTTCTGATGTTTCTTAAAGCGGTTTTAAGATAGTTTTTAATCATTGTAGACATTTCTCCTTAGGGAATGGATTTGTCCCAAACGCAAGGCTGTGGATGCATAACTTCCCCTTATTGCGTTCGCTGTTCACGGTCGTATACGCAACGGGTTTTGAGAAGGTTACCATGCAGCCTGTTGGATACGGATGCTTTTATGGATTGGTAGCTGACAGTCAGCAAGGCGGAAATGAGTGCACGCAGCTTGGGCCACTGGATGTTTGAAAATCCTTTTCTTTCCATCTGAGAAAGCGTGAGAATGACCAGGATGTGAAAAACGGCAGATTTTTAGGAACTGTTATCCAGAGCTTTCCATCGATTTTTTTCTGGTATTCAGCCAAAGATGAAAGCGGCAAAAAAAGAAAAAATGCCTTTATGAGTCCGGATGCCACTACAGCTTTTGTATGGATATTTATTGCAAAACCTCCAATAGATCGTTTTTTTAAATTATGCTTGACGATGGCTGCATCAATTCGAGACAAATCCTACAAACCGTTTGTCTCCGAAAAGAACGAATACCAGAATGAAACTCAGAACAAGCCCGGCTGTTGTGATCAAGGTAATATTTTCGAGATGAGCTTTTATGAGTTCTTCGGAGATCAAAGCATCCATCGATCCCGCCACGAAAAAATGGAAGAAAGCGCATGTCCATAAGTTGGCTCTCATCTTGAAGAACATGTAACCGATCGGGAATGACATGATCAATCCCGCTGCCACAGAGATCATGATTTCTTGAAGATTGTGTCCGACCAGGAGATTGGCAACGTGGGCGAGGCCGAAAAATATACCTGTGTACACAGCGGCGATGTGCCATTTGAAAACGGATAAGATTTCATTGAATAAAACTCCCCGGAAAAGTCCCTCCTCGAACAGACCGGGCCCGATGAACGCCAAAAAAAGCATAATCAATGAGTGCCCGGATAAACGGATTGGTATGTCGAAGACGATGCATCCTCCGATCCAGGACAAAATAAAAGGTAGAGAAGGGATAAATCCTGCGAGAAAGGTTTTCGAAGAAAAATTTTTCAGCCCCAGAAAGGAAAAAACTGTGCTGAACTTTCGGGTGTAGAAAATGAGAACTCCAGCGAAAAGCAGAATCAATCTTCCGGCGTAGATGAGAATCCCGCTCCCGAAAGATCTGAAGGGAGGGAAAATTTTTCCTAAATGAGTGAATCCGGGCACGGATATAAGATAGATGAGGAAAGAAACCATAAAAGCCTTTAGAATGATTTTCATCGATGTTCTCCTGTTTGCCAAAGCGCTACCTCATGCAGACAATCCGGGTCGATCGTTCAGTCTTGATTTCGTTTTCTCATCAGGCGCCTTGCTGTCAGCATCTTTGCTTGGGGGATTTATTTCGAAATCTATTGAATCGATTTGACAGTCCATTTTTGTCTAGGTAGGAAAAGAAAGATAGGAAATGCCGTGTTAAAAGGGAAGGAGTCGATGAACACTTCATCGATACCTATAAAATGGAAATCGTTAGGGAAATGTCAGAAGGTGATTCAATAGGGTCAAAATGAATCGTAGGTGATGAGCTCATCCAGTTTCTTTTTGGCGGGAGTTGACGGCCACTCTTCCGGAACGCCGACAGGAGTGACGCAGATCCTTCGGTAGCGGTCCGGTATGTTGAAAACTTTTTTTGTTACCTGGTCCGTGATGGTATCGGTGAAAAACACGGTTCCGTATCCCAGCGCGCGGGCGGCAAGCATCAAATAGCCTGCAGCCAGCGTGCCGTCGAATTGATTGTAGCTGGGCCATTTCGACTGCATATCCACCAAGACCACGATGAATACAGGAGCCTTAAATACATTTTGGAGATAGGCCTTT
Organism: uncultured Eubacteriales bacterium; assembly: GCA_964400735.1. Classification (GTDB taxonomy): domain Bacteria; phylum Acidobacteriota; class Aminicenantia; order Aminicenantales; family Aminicenantaceae; genus CAYNVQ01. Next base: position 396,786 of record CAYNVQ010000003.1, read on the forward strand.
ATTTTTGTCTCGTATTTTGCAAGGTCTTCAGCCGCCGGTTTCTGACGATCCTTATAAGCATTCACGCTCGTCGTGATGCAGGTGCTCATCAGTTCGTCGATCTTGGCCCGGTCCCGAACCACCAGAAATTTCCAGGGTTGCTGGTTCCCGGCTGTCGGCGCCATATGAGCCGCATCCAGGATTTTTATGATATGTTCTTCGGGTACCGGCGCGGAGGTATAGCTCCGTACCGAACGCCGCTTATGGATAACCTCGAAGACGGACATTTCCTCCGCCGTTTGCTCATCCTTTTCCTGGGTTTTGCCGGGAATGCTCCAGGCGGTTATCCCCGCTCCGAGCATCAATCCAGATTTTAAAAAATTCCTTCGATCCTGCTTGTTCATTCGATGGCCTCCTTTTTGTTATTTATCACTGAAAACAGAAATTTCTTTTAAGGGTAATTATAGTACTCATCCTACGCATTTATTTTTCCATTAATCTCCTCTCTCCGAGGCATTCATTTTGCCCTGAGGTAAATTTGCTTGACTTTGAAGAGTCCGACCTGAAAATTGATTCACGTATTGATGAAACCAATTTCTTTCCTAATTTTTAGGGGGCGGTCATTCTGAATAAAATTGAGGGTATCTATTTCCTCAACATTGTCAAATCGTTCTCATACAGTTTATAAAGCTTTCCTCTTTCGCTGGCGATAATAATTGCAGGGCCATCCAGGCAAACGGCCTCGATGTGTTCTGCCTTTATTGGAAGCCACGATATCTCCCCATTAAAAAAGTCGTCGGATTTTTTTCCCACTTTAAACAACCAGATTGAGCCAAATGTCAAAATGACCAGCTTCATACCATCAGGTGAAATATCTGCTCCTGACACCTGTCCGTGGATATTGAATCGTCCAATTAGTTTTGCTGGATTCTTCTCAAAAGGTTTAATCGAATCCAGACGGTAGAGTTTGGTATAGCTGTCACTCCTGTGTTTGGTCAAAATGTATAGTTTTCCATTTTTCCAGAACATGGCTTCTGCATCGAAGTTTTTCTCTTTTGGCGGGTTGGATTTCTGATCAGGATAATAAAAAGAAATCTTTTTGCTTATGGATGTGATGACGGTTTCGAATGGATAAGGTTCTTCGACAACATAAATGCAAAGGTCTCTCCGGGTATTGCTGTTGTTGCCTATATCTCCAATGTATAAATTGCCTGCATCGTCGGCGGCTATGCATTCCCAATCGACATTCACCGCATCAGGAATCTTTATCCCTGCATAATCTTTCATCCATAAGGGGCGAATGATATGGCCGTCGGCTTTAATGGGGAAAATGCGGGATTCATCACCAGAATCATTGTGGGTCCAGTAAACATCCTTCCACTGCCGGCTTTTGACCAATCCAGAAGCCTCATTTATTGCGGGGAAATCCATTGTTGCATATGGATGCAAATCAACCGCTTTTTTTTCAGGCAAGGTAATTTCAACTGTTTTTGCTGAGGTCTCGTTTGAGGCAGATCTTGTAAAAAACATGATCAATGCTATGGGAATCAAACTCAAGCATTTTCCCCTAAACAATGAAGCTCGATTAGGTTTTCTGTAATTTCGCATGGTTATATTTCGCATGGCTTTTTTAAAGTGCAATTCATTTTAGTTGCGTATTCATTATCGTGCTTTTTTTAGTTTTTATGCAAGATCAATTGGATGGCTGATTGAGGGCAATGGTAGGAGCAAAGGCCACAACCAAAACATTTGTCTTCTTTAATTTTGATGCTCTCATTTTCATACGAGATGGATTCGAATAGACACATTTCAACGCAAAGACCGCATAGATTACACGTCTCGGGATTGAGCATTGCGATAAATCCAGACTTTCCTATAGATGTGAATATCCCGTATTTTTTCAAACCTTGAATAAAAACACAGCAACACTCACAGCAGTTACAGAGATAATCTGGATTCTCTATGTTGTTGATGGAATGGACAAGGCCATTTTTTTCGGCAATCTCTAGAATTTCAAGACCATCCTGAACATCGATTCTTTCTCCCATTTCATTCCTCATAAAAAATTCCGCTTTTTTGTTCAAGGCAAGACAGACTTTTATCGGTTTGTTGCATTTTTGGAATGTAGATCTGCACAGGCAATTGACCAAGGCCAGGTGAGTGGCTCTTTGGATATAAGTTCTTGCTTGGTAGATTGGAATCAGTTGCCTTTTATCTTGAATAGTGATTTCGATCGGAATAATCCTGTACACTGGTTCTTTGCTTTCCGTCATCTCTTTCAGTGACCAATCTGTGACGCACTGCTGACAAGCGGCTTTATCTGCGTCCGGTAGCTTCTGGAATACTGAACTGTGTTTGATAAATATTTTCAGGATCTCTTCAAAAGGATAGCTTTTATAATAGTCTTCTTCTTTTTTTGGTTTCCGTATTAAATACCCCTTGTCATACATTGATTTCAGGAGTGAGGGAGGATAATAGGGAAATTTTGCATTCATATTTGCCATCGTGTCTTCTTTATCTGCAAGATGATTTAATAGAATAATCTCTTCTTCAGCGAAGATCTTGGGAATTAGACTTTTCAGCTTCTCGGAAACCTTAAATTTTTCGAAAAAGAGATATAAGTTATGATTCATTTCTCTGAAAAATTTACAGGGTTAAAATCACGTGGAGGATTATCTTTCCTTAGCGAAATAATCATCGACTTCTTTTGCCCTATAAAATTTTCTTTTAGCTTGACCTTCATAGAAGGGTTTGTATTTTGTGTACATTTTCGGGGTGATAAACCCTTCCATCCAGAGACACCGCTGAAACTCTTTTCTTGGCTCGAGATATATATAGCCGCTAGTCACATCCCCAAAACTCACTTCAGGTTGAAAATGGTAGTAATACGTTGAATTATCCCGAAGCAACATAAAAGGTGAATTTATTACATCAAAACCAACAGGCTCATTGTTGCGCGCACTCATTATCCTCTCGATAAAGTTTCCCATGTTTGGTTTTGGTCCGATGTACTCTGAATCACGAAGATGGGGCGATACATCATCGGAATGCAATTTTATTTGCAATATTTTATCGCCAAATTTTTCATGCAAAATATATCCCATTCTTCCTTTGTCTTGATATGGTTGTTTGTATCGGATAAACGAATGGTGACTGCCAATCCACACGACACCATGTTCTCCTTTATTGATTATCTCGTTTTCAACCTCCTTGGCCATCAATTCATCGCGGAAAAATAATTTTGGTATTGTAAATAATGCCCGGATTATCCTAAGATTTTCCCATATTGGTCCTTTTATATAATCGTCTCCAGGAATAGCAAGCGAACAAGAAATGGTATCCATCCGACGATCAATCCCCACAATCCGCACTTTTCGCTTTTCTTCGGAAAGACCGTGGTTGAGCTGCCATACTACCTTAAATACATCCCAATATTCTTTGCCTCCCCAGTCATGTCAGTTCTGATTTCTGGCTATTTGCAGAAGAAGTTTTCGATCGAAATTTGATGCAGTTATTAACCTATGAATTTTTTCATTATCCTCCCGATTGCAAAACTCGACAGCAATGCATGTAACTCCTGCCTGGCGATACAATCTAGGAATGATTTTGCTGAGAAATTTGACATGGCTTCGATTAAAATGAGATTCGCCAAAAATAAGAACCTGATGTCGTTGGGCTCTTTCCACAGCATAAGCAGTGGGGGAATTTCCATATTCTCCAAGCCATTCAACAAATTCCGAATCTTTCGAAGGAGCAAGGGTTTCAATCTCCCTTAACGAAGAAACTCTATTTTCATATGGAGCCCTAGAGATTGCATATGAGGACATTTCTCCAGCGATTTTTAGAATTGAAAGTAGCTCAAAGGATTTAAGACCTAATAAACCAGCACCGAAAATTAGGATCGTGCAAACGACAAAATTTGAGCGTTTTTTGAGCTTGTAATTCTGGACAACAATTGTGCGGGCTATGAGGTCATACCACGTCCTTTTCTTCAAAAGATAATGAATAAGAAAAAGGATTAATGTGAGGATCACAAAGACGAATGCAATGATTGGGAAAAGTTTTTTATAAGTTCTAACTCGGCTAGATACAACCCATGCCATTCCGATAGGGAAAATAATTTCGACTGAAAATTTTCCGATGAACTCACGAACAAAAGCCGTTGAAAATCCGATGGAAGTATTATCATTCTTCTTCCTAACCGTTAATCCACAAATTATTTTCCCAAAGGTTTGCCTGCACCGAGTGAGACAAATTAATGAGTATGAAAGAGCCAATATGATGAATATCAGCTCAAATGGAATGTATGTATGAAATTGACAGCCGAAAAAAATAATAAGAAAAGTGATAGAAAAGATAAGTAAAAAATCTATCCATGTTGCAGCAAATCTTATCCAGAATCCTGCTCTTATATTCTGACCAGTGATATCTGAAGAGTGAGCGTTTTGAAAATTCCTTCGGCACTGTTTGGTCATATGAGACTTACTTGTTTATTGAATAGTGTCACCCGAAAAATATGCTCAAGAAAGGTTATTCCGTAACATAAATATCCCGTTTTATTCGGTTACTATAATTGTCCAACGTTGATGGACGGATTCTTTGTGTGTTTCATCTATGAAATGGCAACAAACCGTATAGTCTCCGGCTGAAGGAAAAGAGATCGATTTTTTGACAACAGTGTTATTGTCGACAAAAGGAGTGTAGCCAAGATCTCTATAAGAGGAAAATGGCTCCGCGTCATTGGTGAGCCAGAATCCGAAATGGCAGGAAACTTTTTCCCCATCTGGATCATAGCCTTTTGCTGTAAAGGCGACCGATTTGGCTTTTTGGTAGGTGGAGGGTCCTGAAAATTCTGCCAGGATAGGGCTCAGGTTTGGTTTTGGCGACATGCTGGATGAACAGCCTAAAAATGTCATCAATGCCATGAGGACCAAAGATCTGAGTGTATTTTTCATTCGTTATTCCTTTTGAATGAAATATATTACCCTTCGGCCGCAAGATTTCGATTTGCCTTTTCGTTATCATGCGGAAGATGAATGAGAGAAAGAAATCCGTTTGAGCCGTTTTATGTGTATATAAGCATTAAAAGGAGGATCTGCTCGCCAGCAAAGTCGAATCTAAAAATATTTTGATAAACCGTTGTAATTCGAATAGAACTGAAAAACTCCCATACTCGTGCACATAATATTTTTTTGATTTCTCTCGACCTCTTTTTCGTATTCAACAATAACTGTCATTTTTCCAGGGTGCTTCAGGCCTTTGCTGTTCACCTGGACCAAATAAGAAGGCATCCCTTTGCCTGGCCTGCCCGTTTCATAATATTTTTGACACGAAATGATTTCGACTTCTTTTCCGTTGACCGTGATTTTAAAATCTTCCGGCTTGAGCTCAGGGGAGGCATCCGTGATTGAAAATTCTGTTTCATTTATCGTAACAGGGAATTTTTTTTGCTCCATAGTCCAAAGAACCATCGGCCTGAAGGAGATGAAAAAAGAGCTTCCGCCGCCGTTGTTCGGCCACACATTCAGATTGTAGACCTCGCCGGTCCCGACTTTGAAATCGATGTTTTGATCTGCATCTATGAGGATGTGCCAGGCCCAGGCCTCTAGTTCTGTCATTCCGTAGCTTTTGGGGAAAGCGATTATGGCGTTATATGTTCGCTCAGGGAGCCAAATCTCGTAACGGCCTTCCTCGTCGGACCATTTGCCCAGCGACTCGGACGCAAATCCATCGGGGCAGATGGCGATAGGCGCTTTAAACGGTTTGCCGTTGAAATCGGTGATCTTTCCGGAAAGTTTATGATACCGGCATTCGATCTCTTTGCTTCTAGTTCCCTTTGCGGATGAGAGGGTCACTCCAATTTTATCCGGATTCTCTTTTGTATATTCGACAGGATGTATTATCTTGAAAAAATCGTTTCTAAATTCAACAAAATTTGATTCCACGGCTCGATTGATCTCGAACCTTTTTTCCAGAGCTTGATCCCCGTTCTTCAAAAAGGCTTTGACGTGGACCTGAAATTCATCGGCAGGCGCTTTTCCGTAAATGTGAAGAGATGAATGGAAATCCATTTTCTGACCGATATCCAGAGCAATGGAGCCTGGAGGAATGTTGTACCAATACGCCTGGATATCGCGATCATTTTCGTCGTCCAGAAAGGGATAGCCAATTTGAGCCGCCGAAAGAGTGCAAACAAGGAATAGACCGAGCATAAGAATCGAAATATTTTTCATTTCTCACTTCTCCATACATTGATTATCCGTGTTATAGATAAAAGTCCAAATGTCATGTTTTGTCTCCTCAATACGGCTGTTTGGGAAGAGGATTTAATTTTTCGCTGTTTGCTTGACATTATTTGAAGAATAGAGCATATAGGTGCCGAAATATTCGGGAAGAGGTTTTGGGATATCTGGTAAAACACCTTGCTGGATGAGCTTTTCTATGGTCAGATACATGAGCATGTGATAGCTGTACTGAATATAGTCTCCGGCACCGTCTAAAAATTTGGAATAGGGGGAATCATTGAAGGCATCGAGGATAATGTCGAAATTTTCAAAAACCACCTCAGCCGTGCTCTCTGCCGCTTTTGCTAGCGGGGGAGTCAGAGAGACTCTGATCCGGCTGTTGATCATGGGAACCTTCAGTTCATCGTTTTCCAGCCACTCCAGATTTTCCAGTATCTTTTTCTCCTTATCCGAAAGGGAAGGTTTTCCCTCCTGCGGAATGAGCTTGAAAAGGGCCGAGGAAAGGTCAGGATTTTTCTCGTACTTGTTTAAGGAGATTTGGATACGTTCGAACAAGGTTCCGTGCAGGACAAAGACATAGATGCTCTGATTGTTTTCATTCCCCTTAAAGGAATAGGAATTGCAGCCGAAATTGGTGAAATTCTCTCCTATCTCGAGGAAGAAGGCAGGAATGATTTTCTGTTTCTCCGAGTAATACTGCTTGACCCCCTTTTTTTCCTCCAGTTGACTCAAGGATCGCAGGAGGAACGTATCCAGAAGGAAATAGCTGATGAAAAGATGGGCCGAATCCCTCCATTCGGGGTCAGAGGAGAGCCGGTTTTGATCGTACAGGTCCTTAATTTGTAAAGCCGAATTCGCCGTAACGCCAGTGATTTTGTCGGCAAGGGGCGATAGCCTTTGACGGAGATATGCCATTTCCTGTCCTGTAAAGACGGGGAGGGAGGTGGTCCATGCCCCATCCCTTGAGGAGATCATATTCAATGAGAGCAGGAGGGAGGAGATCTCTTCGAATTCATTCTCTGATAGATTTCTTTGTTTAATAATTTGGTCCTTTGATTGAGGCTGGCAGGCGATGCTTAACAGCACCTTTTCGGCCATTTTTTTCTTGTCCAGAGAATAAAAAAGTTGCCTGTATGGGGTTACATCTCCGAAACGCTTGATAAACCCATCCCTGCCTCCCACGATCAAAAAAGTCAGGCGGCTTTTTTCCCGTTGGGAAGTCTCCTGAGCGCTTATGGGAAATGCAAAGAAGAGAATAAATAGAATGAGAAGAAAAAGAATCGATTTTTTTTTCATGACGGGTTTCCTTTCACTCGGGAACATGTTCCGGTTTTTTTAATCGGCAAAATGGACCTTCATTTATATGTCATTTATCAATCAGCTTCAGGACACGTTGAAAAAAAGGATCATAATCCAGCAGGAATTCCTCCAGCGGAACACCATCGGCATTATAGAACTTAACCATTTCATCGATGGTGGGATTGATCTCTATCTCCACGCCGGTATGGAAGACATCTTCGGCTTCCCGGGCATTGGTCAGGTCGATGACCGGTTCGATCGAAAAAATGATTTTTGAATTCGGCAGGGTAAATCTGTATGGATCTATACCCATTCCCAGTATTTCTGGATTTCTCATTCCCACTGAAGTGATGTCATCTGCCTGCTTGGCGAAAGCGATAAAGCTTCCGGCTGCCGAGTAAATATTACTGGCTAAAATAAAGATTTTTCCAGGAAAATTTATGGATTCATCTGAACGTTTTATCCTGTCCGTATCCGTCATGACAAGGAATTTTTCCTCGTTTAAAAATGGTATATGTTCGGGCTTGTTATTTTCCGAGAAAATTTTTCCAAAGGAATGTTTCTTTATGTAAGAAAGATTAAGTTCGCTGTCTTTAATCCCCAGCTTGATTTCAAAAATATAATCTTTGTTGCTGAGGTGCGAAATGAGCCCGCGCCAGACTTCATCGCTTCCTCCGGGATTATTGCGGATATCTATGACTATCGCTTTCGTATTTTTATGCCCGGCTTTTTGCCTTATGTTCGAATAGTAAAAATCGAGGTCTTCGGGCCGCATCATGGGCACTCTGATGTAGAGGATTTCAGGATCGTTGAGATAGAGCACATTTTTGTCAAAATATTTTGTGTTTAACGGTTTATTGATTTTTATTGCATCGTTGGCTTTTAAATTCGCGTCAATAGATTTTCCGTTCTTATCCATAAATTCGAGGGTCAAAATTTCGTTTTCTGCGATGTCCATGTGTTCAAACAAATTATTAGAGTAAAAGATTTTATTTTTGTAGTCCCATTCCTGCATTGAGTGCTGATACCGGCTTAAGATCTCTTGTGTGCTTTCACCATTTAGCGAGACAAGTTTCAGACCTTTCGGATAGTGTCTGTTTTTCCATTCGAAATCGTATTGGACGTAATAGTCCCCTCTGAAATAAAACAGAGGAATGTCCAGATGATTTCCTTTGTTCTTCGCTCTAACGAAATAGGAGTACTTGTTGCTGAGGGGTATGGATCGCTCGTCGACATGGCCTTTGAAATAATTGAAATAGTCGGTCAGAGGGACGCGGATGCCGGAAACTCCGAAATGGCTTCCCTTGCAGGAATTTGTCGCCTCATTCACAAGAGAACAAAAATCCAATGCTGATCGGGTTCTTTCGATTTTGGCTCTATATTGCTTCAGGTTCTCAAAAACATCGATGCCGTAAACTTTTTTATTTGCGGTGGCAGTCGGAAATACTTTTTTAACCACATCAACCAGAAAATCAAAATCTTCATACATCTGCTCTTTTGTCAATGGAGGAGTTTCAAAATGCGGAATGTCCGTGACAGTCCAGCGGCTGTTTTCTCTTTTATAGAAACCTGATTTCAGAATCTGCTTATTTTGTGCGATCACAAACTGTGTTTGTCCGTGGAATACTCTGTTTATGCCGATAATATCATCAGCCTTTTGTGCCGTGTATATCAAAACGGCTTTCTTCTGGTTTTCAGGGTTTATCCAAAGAGAGATAAATCGTAAATCAGTGCCTGAATAAGTCTTGTTTCGAAGTACGATCTTGTGCTTTTTGATTTTTACAGGGATATCAGAAAAAAATTTCGACAGCCATAGATTTCCTTCAGGCGTGCCATAGACGATGACCGAATTTTGAGACAGGTCTTTTTTTAACGCCTCTTCATCAGTAAGGATCGAAGATTCCTCGATGAATCTGAATACTTTCTTGACATACTCATGTATCTGCTCCTGCTTGTCTCCATCCACTTCATGAGAAGGAAGGACTAAAACAATGGATTCTTTATCAGAAAATATAGAATTTATGTCTAAAAAGGGCAATTCCAGAGAATTTTCTTGCTCGTATTCAAGTGGAAGGCTCAGGCAAAGTGATGACAGACAAACAAATAATAATACAACGCTAAAAAATTTCATTTCATAGCTCCTTTTTCAATAAGCAGTGAGAAGATTCACCAATATCCTCCAGGGCAATCATTCGAACATTGTTTTAATGTCTGATTTTCTCTGCTACATATATATCGGCATCTCCCATGCCTCCGTCTCGGTCAGATGTGAAGTAGAATCTCTTGCCGTCAGGCGATAGGCACGGGTCATAATCATGTTTGCTGGATAAAAAAGGGCCACCCATCAACCTGGGGTTGGTCCACTTATCTCCCTTGAGCTCGAATCTCCATATGTCGACATCTTTTTTATCCGATCCCCCACGGATCGAATTGAGGTAGAGCACGTTGCCGTCTGGAGTGATATAAGGTGTGGCTTCCCATTCTCCGGCATTGACGGGAAAAGGCAGAAGTTGGGGTGGTGACCACTTGTTTCCCAGCCAGTCGGCTTGAAAAATCTGAACCGAATGAGGTTTACTCAGATCTCTCCCGCTGGAGAAGATAAAGGTTTTGAAATCGCGGGTTACGGTGGCGCCCCAGTCCGGTTTATCCGGCGTGACGAAAACAGGATCATACAGCTCGGGCTCAGTCCAGTTTTTGCCGCTCCAGGAAGAGACATAGATATCGCAGTCCCAATACTTGTCGCTGTTATCCCGGTTCGAGGCAAAAAATAGTTTTTCACCATCCGAAGTGATAAAAGGATCGAAATCATCTTTTTGTGTATTAACCGGAAGGGGTAGCAATTCTGCCTTTGTCCACTCTCCATTTTCCAGGTGCGTGACATATAAATCATATGCTCCGAATCCTCCCTCTCTGGTTGAGGCGAAAAACATGGTTTGTCCATCGGGTGTGAATGTGGCATGTTCGTCTTTTGAGCCAGAATTGACGTGCGGTCCCAAATTTTTTGCAGCGCTCCAGCCATAGACCGCTGTGCCTTGGCTTATGTTTTGGATTAGGGAAAATGCCAAAAATATTAAAAGCAAAATTGTGCCTCCCAGTAAAATAGTGCCAAATTTTTGCATGTGTATTCCCTCCCCTCGTTCCAATTAGCCTTTTATTGATTAACCTGGATTATGGTGAACTCCAAGATTCAGCCGTGACAATTGGAGATGTCGCTATTTTTTAAGGTATCCAGTCTAATTGACGAAATACTTGATTCCGATCTGAAATATCCAGGAGCGGAGGTTGACGGGAAATTCCTTGGTGTTTGTTCCGAAATTCAAGTCGGTGATCGTCGTTATTCCCGTTGATTCTCTGTAGAAATAGACAGCCTCAGTAAATACTCCCCAAGTGTGCGAAATCGTTACGTCGATTCCTAAACCGCACTGCAAACAGGGGCCGTTTTTGACACATTGGCCGATGGTTATTTCAGGTATGGTGATGATGTCTTTCATGATAAAGGAAGTAAAAATATAACCGCCTCCTAGAAAAGCGTAAGGGTTGACCCTGTTTTGGCGCAAAAGGGAAAATCGAAGAGAAGCTAGAAAGGGGAATGCCTTTAGCTGGCCGTCATAGAATTTTGAGGGGACTTCTTCGACTGAGCTTTTCCAGTATCCGAGGTCGAGGGTAAGCGAAAGTCTTTTTTTCAAGGGAATGGTTAGACCGATACCTGAAACAACATGGGCTTTCAGGTAATCTTCATCCGGGATGACTGCGCCCATCTGGACCTCAAGGCTCGTTTGAGCACCTTTACCGCTGGCTTTTGATTCACTTTTGTCGCTGCATTTCTGGGGAAATCTTGAGCCACTGTATTTTAAATATTTGAGCGCCTGTTTTTCTCTGTTTATATTTTGGAGGATATGTGCAGTCCCCGCCTGGATTTTTGCTTCAGAATCAGCGGCACTAAGCATGAATGCTAAAAATATTATCGGAATAACCATGACTTAGCTCTCTCTTTAGAAAGAATTCTCTCACTCAACATTAGGATATCCCAAGGTCTTAGTTTTTCCCATTTCCATGGATGATAATCACCTTTTGAATGGTTGAGGTAACCACTCCGTTATTGAATTCAAGGTGCATCCCACAAGCTGCAAAATAATCGGTTTTTATGATGTTTCCTCCCCAGGTGCACCCATTGATTCGAACCTCTGCCGGGGACGATCCGTTTCTGTCAAACCATCCTCCGCATACAAGATATTGGCTGTTTCCAATAACATGAAGGATGTATGTCGAATTCTTGGTCTCGACATGAACCAGGTCTCCGAATCTCAATTCTTCCTTGCCAATATGCTCCAAAAAATCGATTCTTCTGTATATGTTTTCAAGACTCTGCTGATATCTGATTATACACATCAAAATCTCCATATGCGATGAGTCCAAATTTTGCTCGAGCAAAGGCCGATGAACATCAGTGCATACCGAATACAGAATAAGAATAAGATTAGCCTGAAAATTCTTATCAAAATATTTTTCCCTTTCCCGTCTAATCGGAATTTTTTACCCTTCGGACGAACCTATAATGCAGGGTGGGGTGGGTTGACCTTGACTCGTGAATAATCCAGGGTAGTGAAAAAAATGTGAAATATCTTCATTTTAGATCCTGCAGTCCACCGCTTGAGTCAAGCCAGGCATTCAGCATATCTTTGCATTCTGGCAGCCTATCCCCCCAGAATTCTCGAAATTCAGTCGTGCCGATTAGATCGTGATGGAATTTTTGAAAGAAATTACGGCAAACCTTGAAAAAAGTCTTCTCCCCGATCCGGTTCCGGATATCGTCCAGCATGAGGGAGCCTATATAATATCTCACGATGTAGTTCGTTTCCCCTTCGGCGAAGGGAACGGAGGAAAGGGAAGGGGCAACATCGGGCAATTCCTCAACCAGCGATCTGTATCTTTCCAGGTTGTTCTTGAATTTTTTTTCTGAAATTATTCTTTGATCTGCCACCGAAGCGAAATATTCAGCAAACGTCTCGTTGATCCAGTCGCCTTGGCCCGAGCCGAAATTCCACCAGAAATGAGCGATCTCATGGGCAATTCCGTGAAAAAACGAAAAATCGGGATCATTTTTCAATTCTTCCAGCGTTCGACCTTCGGAAGTCACGATCATCCCCGGACGGGCGATGCCCGCTCCTCCCTGTCCTTTTCGCTTTGGTGAATACACGTGTTTGACCGTTCCTGCGGGTATGGGTGTCGGGCCCAAAAGATCGGTGTAAAGATTGACGGTTTCTTCGATCTGACGGATTTCGGCCTCTAAAAAGCTTTCGGGCATCCGGGTGTGATAAAGATGAATATTGATTCGGTTTCCTTCATACGTATTCAGCTTGAGTTGGGGAGAACCAACGATCAAGATGTCGGTGTCATTCCGGGATACCCACCGGCTCAGTTTGCGGTTCCCTTCTTTCCATTCATCGATTCTTTCGCCTGAACATACGCAGTTCCATGCGTCAGGGAGAGAAAGCACGAGGTCTGTATCGAATCTCACCCCGAACGAAAACTGGGGATACCAGCATGAATAATTGGCCAGCTCGACCATCCGCGGATTGATCTGGTCGTCCAGCGCCCATTTTTGGTCCTCGGTGGTGCCGAACTCAGGGATATCCTCTAGTTTTCCATGATAAGCGATATCCACATCGATAATTTTTCGGTCATCGACCCCGGGAATTTTGACCGTGATTTTATTAGAGGAGGGGATGATTATCCAGGGCTCATTTTTCTCCATACGAAAGCCGGCTGGTCGCCCATCCACCTTTAATTCTTGAATTGAAAATGTCCCATGCAGGTTGAAATCGAATTCATTCAAAGGTTGTTCTCTGAGGATGACCCTGAATCTCCCTTCGACGGAGAGCTCTCCGGATTCCGGTTCTATTTTGACCTTCAAGTGATAAAATGCCGGTTTGGCTATTTCTTGAGAGTAAGCATAAAGGAAGGAAATAAAGAAAGGCATCCACATTAAAATGCATTTTTTGAATAACTTCATTTCGTACCTTCAAGGATGACTCATCACGGATTGACCGAACCCCGTACGATGAAAAATAATTTTCCTAAATCCTTCGGCCCGGCCTTCTCTGGATTGGAGAATGCCAGGGGCATCCTGACAAGCCCCTGCTCATCCAGATACTCCATGAGTTCCCACATCCATTCATGGTAGGCGACGATGAACGCTTTTTCCTCGTCGGCGAATCCGAATTCTTCCTGCAGTTTTTCAAGATCAAACTTTTGGACAATATACCCGACGATTTTTCCCGCCAGAGACTGACAAACTAAAAATATCTGATCGTCCGGTTTCATCTCGATAATCGGCACTGTGAAGGCTCCATCATCATTGACGACTCCGTAAGGGGTAAGCTCTGATTTGAGCTCTTCATCGACGATCTTTCCATATTCATGGAATTCGTCACGAAGGGCGTATAAATTGTCCCAGTGGAATACTTTTTGTATCTTCTCGTTGGGACCGTCGCTCCAGTTCAGAATCATGAACACATCCTTCCCTAAGGCGATATTTGTGCCGCACCGGAAATCCCGCTTCGGATAATAGGCCCAGTAAACACCATCGAAAAGAGGCCTGTCCCGATCGAGAGCGAATTCTTTCACAAGACCTTGAGCTCTGAAGGGGAACCACACGATTCCATCGACGACGGACGAGAAAAGGACGCTGAATAAATAGTCTTCGTATCCGTTTTTGGCCAGAACTTCCTTGAGCTTTTCTATGTCATCTCTGATCTCGGGCTCGATCTCGACGGCTAAACTCCTCACTTTTTGGATGAGCGCCTGTTTTTCGGAAGAGCCGAGGATGGGCAAGGTTGTGATTAATTTATCCGGTTCAGAATCTTTGACAATATCGACGAATCCCATGGCCTTTAGCAGCATCAATTGGCTTTCAGTAAACTCAACCCCATTCATTCGAAGCTCCTCTCTCGTTTTCCCTCCTAGGCACGACAACAATATTTCCCAGTTGTTATCCGAAGAGACAATTTTATCGGGCGAGAAGATTTCCTGGCCACCCGAATATCTCAGAAATTCGTACTGGGTAGAATCGGCTGGGTAATTTTCACTTGTATGGCCTTTTTCTGTGACATTACAATGATTGAGACACAAGAATAAAAAACATACGGCAATTCCGAAAATTTTAAAATTTTTCAAGGTTTCCTCCTCAATTTTTTTTATGGCTCTGTCCCAAAGTGACGGGGAAGTAAAATAGTAATGAAGGACCAGGGAAATGTCGAAGCGACATTGAAGATTTAGCCTTACAGAACCGTCCTGCGAGGGTATCCGACTCTGTCTGACGCCGAGGATGTATTGAGCACGACGACTCCAAAGAGGGGAGACTCGGATTAACAAATGCTAAAGTCCAAAGGTTTGGATTGATCATGCGCAGTACCGCAGGCGCCGAGAAGGATAACAGCGTCTGGAGGAACGCTGTTGGGGGTTCCGAGGGGGTATGCCCCCTCGGTCGCAGGGCGAAGCCCGAGAAGGGGAGGCAGAGAGCGAAGCGATCGTTGGAAGGGGGAAGTAAGTTCCCCCTCCAAGGTGGTGATGGAATGGCGTTAAAAATCTGAACTAGAGCGGAGATGTTTCCCTGATCCTCAAGGTGATACCTCATTCCCGTCACTTTAAGACAACTTCTTTTTTATTCATGCTTCAGAGCATCCACAGGATTGGCTGAAGCTGACCTTAAAGCCTGATAGCTTACCGTAAACAGGGCGACGAAAAACACCAATCCGGCAGCCAGAAAGAATATCCGGGGCCCTATGCTTACGCGGTAGGCGAAGTTTTGGAGCCAGCGGCCCATGGCGAAATAGGCGATAGGCCAAGCTATGAGATTGGCCAATAGAACCCATCTCGAGAATTCCTTGGTGAGGAGGGCAACGATGTGGGGGACATTGGCACCAAGGACCTTGCGAATACCTATCTCTTTAGTCCTCTGTTCAGCCGTGAAAGAGGCCAGGCCGAAAAGCCCCAGACATGCGACGAGGATGGCGAGAATTGCAAAGACCGAGAAGAGCTGCCCGACCTTCTGTTCTGTTTTATAGAGACTGTCGAAATCATCATCGAGAAAAAAATATTCGAAGGGCTGCCTGGATACAAATTCGTCCCATTTGCTCTTTATGAAAGCCAGCGTCTTAGGGATACTCCCCTGGCGGATCCGGATGGACACATATCTTGCCTCATCTTCGGAAAGGAGATACAGGGCCAAGGGCCTGATCTTTTGATGAAGCGATTCAAAATGGAAATCTTTGACGATGCCGATGATGGTGAAAAATTCAGATCCTTCCTGGGCAAGCGAACTCCGGAGAAGACGTTTTCCGACAGGATCTTTCATTGCCAGTGCCGCAGCAGCCGTTTCGTTGAGAATGACTGAATTTCTGTCTGCAGGTATATCCTTCGAAAAGTACCTGCCTTCGATCATCTCCATTTTTAGCGTATCAAAAAAGTTGAAATCACCATACAGCAGGAACATCCGCACCATTTCATTAGCAGAGGCCCCTTCGGCCAGATGGGTGAAGTCTCCAAGATGCCGGCCGGGAACGGAGTTTGAAAAAGCGACGTTTATGACATCATAAGACCTGAACAATTCGTTCCTGAAGGCCTCTTTGTTCTGACCCAAGTTCTCGGCGCGTTGAATGACCAAGAGCTGTTCTTTCTCGAAACCCAGCTTCTTGTTCCGTATGTATTCCAACTGATTTTTGACGACGAATGTCCCTATCAGCATCACGATGGAAATGGAGAATTGAAAGACAACCAGTCCACTCCTGAACCAAGAACTTTTTGTCCCGGTCTTCACGACCCCTCTCAACATGGAAATCGGCTGGAAGGAGGAGAGGAAAAAAGCTGGATAGCTGCCGGCAAAGATGCCCACAAAAAGGATGACGGCTATTGCACCGAGACAAGAACTCCAACTGCAGTATGATGCGATATCCAGCTGTTTTCCCGAAAGATTGTTGAAAAAGGGCTGGAGAAACGCAACGATGACAATGGCCAGCACAAAGGATAGGATGCTCATGAGTATTGATTCGGTTAGAAACTGTTTGATAAGTTTTGGACGGTCCGAACCCAAGACCTTTCGCACTCCGACCTCCCTGGCCCGGGCAGAGGATCTTGCTGTGGCCAGGTTCATGAAATTTATACAGGCGATCACCAGTATAAACAGAGCGATCAAGGAAAATAAATAGACATAGGTGATGCTCCCGTTCGTCTCCAGCTCATACTCCAGGTCCGAGTGGAGATGAATGCTCGTTGCTGGCTGTAAAAAGTACCCGAATGTATTTCCCGAAGACTGAAACTCCTCCATCGTAACGCCCATGACTTTTTTGGCCAGAGGCCCCATGTATTTGGAGATGATTTCGGGAAGCTTGGCTTGAAAATCCTCCAGTGAGGTATCCTCATCGAGAACGATATAGGTATGGTAGGGATTGTTGAACCAGTTTTGATTCCGGCTGTCTGGGACTGTGGCCAGGGATACAAAGAAATCGGTATGGAAATGGGTGTTGGATGGCACGTCCTCTGCCAATCCTGTGATGCGCAAGTCCGTTCGATTGTTAAAGGTGAGAGTTTTGCCAAGAGGATCTTGATCTCCGAAATATTTGAGGGCGGCCTCTTTCGTGATCACCACAGAATTCGGCTGGCGCAGAACTTCTCGGGGATCTCCTTTGATTAAAGGGATGGAAAACACGTCGAAAAAATTCGCATCTGCGTAGAGCATGAGGCTTTCATTGAAATACTTCTCCTGATAGCTGACAAGAACATTCCTGCTACTTAGAAATCTTGTCGCCTGCAGGACCTCGGGGAATTCATCGACGAGCGCCTTGGCCAGCGGAGCCGGGGATGTCGAGAAATGGATATCCCTGTTGGACATTTTCCCCTTGACGACAACTCTGTAGAGCTGATCGGCATTTTCATGATAGCGGTCATAGCTGAGCTCATCCTTTACCCATAAGAGGATAAGGATGCAGCAGGCCATCCCGACCGACAGCCCCAGGATGTTTATCAGAGAATATCCTTTCTGTCTCTTCATGTTCCGCAGGGCGACCTTAGTCGCGTTCTTAAACATGAGTTCCTCCTTTGAGATTTTCGTCAGAGTGTTTCTCTGCCAAAAAATGCCTATTCTTCATCTCATTCTTTAAAATATCACTGTTTAATATTTGGCTTTGTCCCAAAGTGACGGGAGATCAGATGCAAATCAAGGTGCAAGGAATGGCGTTAAAAATCTGAACTTAAGCGAAGACATTTCCTTGCACCTTAAAGTTATATGTCGTTCCCGTCACTTTGGGACAACCTCTAGTAATTAATAAGGTGTCCCTTTAGGGAACGTCCCCATTCATTCATATCGTAATACATCCGCGGGATTGGCCAGAGCAGCTTTGGTGGCCTGAAAGCCCACTGTGATAAGGGCAATTCCCAAGGCAAGCGCAGCAGAGACGGCGAACACCGCCCAGCCTAGACTGATCCGGTAAGCGAAGTTCTCCAACCAGCGGCTCATGGCGAAATAAGCGACCGGCCAGGCGATAACATTGGCTATAAGCACCCATTTCATGAATTCCTTTGACAACAAAAGAACAACTCCTGGTGTTGAAGCTCCCAAGACCTTGCGGATTCCGATCTCCTTGGTTCGCTGTTCAGCCGTAAAAGCGGTCAGGCCGAACAAGCCGAGACAAGCAATGATAATGGCCAGAAACGTAAAAGTCAGAAAAACATGACTCAATCTGTCTTCGCTCTTATACATCCTGTCGAAGTTATCATCGAGGAAAAAGTATTCAAAAGGCCAGTTGGGAGAGAATACCTGCCACCTGCTCTTCAGAAAATTCAGGGTGTCGCCGAGATTCCAGGATTTTATCTTCACGGACACAAAGTAGACATAGCGGCTGCTGGGAGCAAGAGACAGAATCAGGGGCTCGATCCTTTGACGCTTGGAGCGAAAATGAAAATCCTTGACCACTCCGATGACATATCCCTTCGGTCCATCCAGATCGATAAGCCTTTTGCCCACGGCTGAATCCCAGCCAAATTCCTTCAAAGCGGCTTCATTGACGATAAAAGCCTCTTTACTATCTGTGGCAAAATTCCTGGAAAAATCTCTTCCTTCAACGATCTCCATGCCGAAGGTCTTGATGAAATCGTAATCCACCAAAACATTCCGCAAGGTCAATCTCTCCTCTTCCTCAAATCCTTCAGGTATAAACGTACTTAGCGTCGTCAGGAGGCTCGGCAAGCTGGTCGAGCCGCAGGCACTCTCTACGCCCGGGTTTTGAAGAAGCTCTTTTTTAAAAGCCTCAAAGTCCTGTCCTATTCCGGCCCGGCTCACAGGCATAACCACGACATGTTCTTTATCAAATCCGAGTTTTTTATTGCGGATAAAATCCAACTGGTTGGCAATGATGAGCGTTCCTGCGATCAAGACGATGGAAATGGAGAACTGGACAACCACCAGAACTTTCCGAAAAAGCACGCTTCCTGAGCCACCCTTCAACTTTCCCCTTAACACTTCTGCTGGTCTAAAGGTCGAAAGAAAAAAAGCAGGGTAACTCCCGGAAATGAGTCCCACGAACAGAAGAATCCCGATCAACCCCAGAAAAACGACACTGTTGCCCATATAACCTATTCGTAAATCCTTCCCGGTCAGGGCATTGAAAGCAGGGAGAAAGAGCTGGATTAAAGCCACAGCAATCGGCATTGCCAAGAGGGAGAGAAAAAGTGATTCTCCCAGGAACTGCCTGGTCAGACGCGCTCTATCCGCGCCCAAAACCTTTCTCATACCCACTTCTTTTGCCCTGTTCGCCGAACGGGCTGTAGACAGGTTCATAAAGTTGATACAGGCAATGAGCAGGAGGAAGAAAGCGATGATTGAAAAAATATAGACATATCTTACATCGCCGTTGGGTTCGATCTCGCTTCCCAGGTGGGAATGGAGATGGATGCTGGTCAGAGGCTGGAGAGAGAAGGTATAGGCTTCTGCAGCCTCTTCCCCGCGATGTCTGCGGATAAAATCAGGGAATTTTTTCTCCAGATCCAGATAAGAATAACCTTGGGGAAGAAGCAAGTAGGTATAACAGTTCCAGGCCCACAGTTTTCCGTATCTGGGGTCTTGTACTTCCAGGGTCGCCATCGAAGCCAGAAAATCGAACTGGATGTGGGAATTTCTGGGGATTTTTTTTAGGATTCCCGTGATCTTATAATCATGTTCGTTATCGATGCTCAGTGTCTGTCCAACAGGGTTTTCGCCGCCAAAATACTTTTCAGCCATTTTTTCGGTCAGGACAATGGAATAGGGTTCTATCAAGGCAGTTTCGGGGTTACCCTCGTTCAGAGGAAAGGTGAACATCTCAAAAAAACTCGCGTCTGTAAAAAAAAGACGCTCTTCGTAAAACTTCTTATCACCGGAGCTGACCAGAATATTCAGGCGCTGGTCAAACCGGGCGTAGCTCATGACTTCCGGATAATCATTCTGGAGTAAAGGAGCGATACCTGAAAAGACCAAAGGATAATGAGCGATGACTCCTCTCTGGTTCCATTCTGAGGTCATCCTGAATATCCGGTCTGCTTTGTCATTGAATTTGTCATAGCTGAGCTCATCCTGGACGAAGACGACAATCATAAGAAAGCAGGCCATCCCAATGGCCAAGCCGGCAATGTTGAGAAAAGAATATCCCTTGTGCCTTCTCAGGTTTCTGAAGGCGGTTTTAAGATAGTTTTTTAACATGGATTTGACTCCTTATTCAGGAAAAAATCCTCAGAGTTATTTACCTATAATTATTCATATCTCAAGGATTCAGCTGGATTGGCCTGGGAAGCCCTCACCGTCTGATAGCTTACGGTCAGGATAGCCAAAGTCAATGCCACGCACCCTGCCAGCAGGAAGATCCAAATTCCAAAGGTAACGTGGTAGGCAAAGTTCTCTAGCCAGCGATTCATCACAAAGTAGGCCACGGGCCAGGCGATGATGTTGGCTATGATAACCCACTTGATGAATTCTCTAGTCAGCATGAGAGCAATTTTCAGCACAGAGGCTCCAAGAACCTTACGGATTCCGATCTCTTTGGTGCGACGGGCAATGGAAAAGGAAGTCAGTCCAAGCAGTCCCAAGCAGGCGATAAAAATGGCCAGGAAGGAAAAATAGTTGAAAATTTTGCCCAGACGTTCCTCATCCCTGTAAAAGCGCTCAAATCTCTGGTCCAAAAAGGAATATTCGAATGGACTCCCCGGAGCCAATTGCTTCACTTTGTTTCTGATGAAAGCCACTACGCCGGGCACATGATCCGGGTGGACTCTGATAGATATCAGGAAGAAATCTCCCGGCTCAAAATAGAGCACCAAAGGAGTGATTTTGTACTGCGCAGGATTGAAATGAAAATCTTTGACCACACCGACGACCGGGCCTCTCTCGAAGCCGACCCTTTCCATTTCAAATTGCTTGCCCAAGGCCGATTTCCATCCCAATGCTTTGACAGCCGATTCATTCAAGATGTAGGCGTTTCTTCTCTCGGAAGGGAAAAATGTTCTTCCTTCGATGAGATCAATCTGGAGAGCCTTAATAAAATCCTGGTCGACCGCGATATTTCTCATATCCAGCTCTTCATCCTCGTTCCTCCCCTCCCACCATACGCTGTTATTCCCTGCCGATCCGGGAGTAAAAGAAGTAGCGGTCGCACTCAAGATATGCGGATTTTGCAGGAGTTCTGCTTTGAAGGACTCATAATTCTCCCTTATTTCCCGGTCCGTCATCGTTATGTTCATCACATGGTCTTTATTCAAGCCCAAGTCTTTATTTTTTAAGTAGGATAGTTGATGCTTGACGATGATCGTACCTATGATGAGAACGATCGAGGCTGAAAACTGGAAGACGACGAGAATGTTCCTGAATACCGGTCTTTTTGCTCCTGGTTTGAACGACTTCCTCAAAGACCTCACGGGATCCATGGCCGAAGAATAGAAAGCGGGATAGCTGCCTGAAATGAAACCCACGGCTGCCACAATCCCGGCAAAGACAAGGAGCATCGGCCATTCTCTTAGGCAATCAATGCCGAGCCTTGTATTTGTAAGCCTATTGATTGAGGGGATAAACAGTTTGATGAGAAGGGCTGTGACAGGGAGGGCGAAAAATGACAGGAAGACCGCTTCTCCGATGAATTGCTTGACCAGTTGAGTTCGGTTGGCGCCCATCGTCTTTCTTATTCCTACCTCTTTAGTTCGGTTCGCCGATTGAGCCATAGCTAAATTTATGAAATTAAAACAGGCGAGGAGAAGAATAATGACGGCGATGGAGGAAAATAAATAAATGTACTGAATATTGTAGGCTCCGACAACTGAATCCAGATGTTTTTTTGCCAGTGGAAGAAAGGAGAACATCTGGTGGTCCGGGGCATTTTCCCCTCTGTATTTTTTATAAAACGGGATGGTCTTCCCGCCAAAATCTTCGGCATTAAAGCCCGGCTGAACAAGGATGTAAGTGGGAAAATTAGAGGCATTCCAGGCATTCAAATAATCGTAGCCTCCTGCAAAATCATTGACAAGAATAAATGGCACAAGAAAATCATATTGGATGTCCGAGTTGTGGGGTGGATTTATAGCCACTCCAGTGATTATAAAATCGAAACTTTGGTTCAGGGTGATCATCTTCCCGAGCGGATCCTCATCCCCGAAGTACTTTTCGGCCATCTCTTCGGTGATCACGATTGAATTCTTATCTGGGAACACATTTTCCAGATTTCCTTTAAGGAGAGGGAAGGTGAAAATTTTGAAAAATGAGGGGTCGACCAGAAGCAGGCCTCTTTCGATAAAACTTTTATCCCTATAGGTGACGATCCCTCCCGAACCGCTTATTCTCACCGCATCGAGGATTTCCGGAAAGTCATTCACAAGAGTCGGCGCTAGAGGAGCAGGGCTGTAGCCATGCCAATTGATCTTCCCTTCTGTCTCATACCTGTTTAATATCTGATAAATACGATCACGATTCTCATGGAAACGGTCATAGCTGAGCTCGAATCTCACATAGAGCATGATCAGCAGAAAACATGTCATGCCCAGAGCCAGACCAACGATGTTGATAAAGGAATAGCCCCTATACCGTTTCAGGTTTCTAAAAGCGATTTTAAGGTAATTCATTAACATTGTTTCCCCCCATGATGGACTGTTATTCATACCTCAAGGCATCTACGGGATTGGTTAAGGCTGCTTTTGCAGCCTTAAAGCTCACTGTCATCATGGCTACGAAAAGGGCCAGTCCAGTCGCCAGAAAAAATATCCAGATGCCGATAGATACCCGGTAGGCAAAGCTCTGAAGCCACTGGCTCACGGCATAATAAGCCACAGGCCAGGCTATGAGGCTGGCAATCAACACCCACTTCGCAAATTCTTTGGACAGGAGAATGGCGATTTGGGAGACAGAGGCACCGAGGACTTTTCGGACTCCGATTTCCTTGGTTCGCTGTTCTGATGTGAATGAGGCCAGCCCGAATAAACCCAGGCAGGCAATGAATACAGCCAGAACAGTGAAAGACACGCATATTTTCCCCAAGCGCGTCTCGGCCCTGTACATTTTTTCAAAATCATCATCCAGAAAGAAGAATTCGAAGGGGTAATTCGGCGAAAATTTCTTCCATTTTTCTTTCAAGAATCCTATTGTTCTGGGTATGTTTTCCGCACGGATTTTTAACGAAAGGTAAGGTGCCATATTTTCGGCTAAATGAATGACAAGCGGTTGAATCTCTTGATGAAGAGAAAGGGAATGAAAATCCTTGACAACGCCGATGATCTGGCCTATTTCCTCTTTTTCTGTTCCTCCTCGGAAGCCAAATCGTTTTCCTAGAGCCTTTTCCCAGCCAAAAATCTTCCGGGCAGCTTCATTGATGATGTATGCCCGGGAATCCGTCGAGAATTCTCTCGAAAAGTTCCGCCCTTCAACGAGCTCTATTTCAAAAAGATCGATAAAATCATAATCCACTTCCAATAGATAGACCTGTAAATCCGCTCCCTCCTCCATCCCTTCCCAGACAGTGTCTCCGACGTTCGTTCTGATGTTATTCGGGAGCCATGTGGAAGCCGCACAGCCGAGGACAGCCGGGTTTTGGAGGAGTTCATATTTGAACGGCTCGTGATTCTCCCTCAATTCTCTATCTCTGACAGGAAGAACGACAACCTGTTCTCTGTTGAATCCCAGCTTTTTGTTCCTTATGTATTCGAGCTGACTGTAGATGATGACCGTACTGATGACTAAAGCAATAGAAGCTGAAAATTGAAAGATAACGAGTATCCTCCTTAAAGTGGAGCCTTTGATATTTGCCTTTATGCTCCCTTTAAGAACGGCTGAAGGTTGAAAAGAGGACAGAAAAAAAGCTGGATAACTTCCGGAAATGATTCCCATAAAAAGAGCCACACATATCAAGCTTAACGAAAAATCCCAGTCATGTAAAAGGTGCAGTCGAATATTCTTGCCTAGGAGGGAATTGAAAGCTGGGAGAATAAGCTCAACCAATATAGTTGCCAGAAGAACAGCGATGAACGATAAAAAAACGGATTCTCCGATAAATTGCCTGATGAGCTGCCGTCTTTGGGCCCCGATCACCTTTCTCATGCCGACTTCTCTGGCCCGGATGGCTGACCCGGCCGTGGCCAAATTCATATAATTGATGCAGGCTATAAGGAGGATGACCAAAGCCAGTGCGGAAAGGAGATAGATCTGCTTGATATCGCCGTTCGGAGAAACCTCGAAATTGACATGGGAGTAAAGATGAATGCGTTTGAGGGGCTGGAGGAAAAATCTTGGAGCTTGTCTCGTCGGATCCTGCTGCCTCATCTGACGCAGCCTGTCTCCCATGTATTTCTCGACGAATCCCGGAAATTTTATCTCTAGGTCTTTGGGTGAATAGCCTCCCGGAAGGAGGATGTACGTGTAATAGGAGTAGTTCCCCCATCTTTCCAGATAATCTTCCTGTCCCCTGATGCTGTTTAAAGTCGTCAGAGGAGCCAGAAAATCGAACTGGAGATGAGAGTTTTGCGGAACATCTTTCATGATACCCGTGACTGTGAAGTCATACCTGTTGCTTAAGGCCATGATTTTGCCTATCGGGTCTTCATCCCCGAAATACTTATGAGCCATTCTCTCCGAAATGATCATCGAATACGGTTCGCTCAAAGCTTTTGACGGGTCTCCCCTAAGAAACGGAAAGGAAAAAATTTCAAAGAAGTGGTCATCTGCCCAGAGAAAACCGTCCTCGTAAAACCGCTTATCCTCGGTGCTCATGATGATATCATTGGACCGATAAATTCTTGTCGCTGCGATAACTTCAGGGAAGTCCTCTTTTAAAGCCGATGCAAGAGGTGCGGGTGTCACGGCAAAATAGTCCATGCCCATATAAAACCGACCTGGCTGCTGAACGATTACTCTGTATATCTGGTTTTTATGCTCATGGAACCGGTCAAATCTGAGGTTATCTCTGACCAGGAGGAGAATCAGAAGACAGCAGGCAATCCCGGTGGCCAGACCGGCAATGTTGATAAGGGAATGCCCTTTGTAGCGCTTCAGATTTCGAAAAGTTATCTTAAGATAGTTTTTGAACATGGATTATTCTCCTGAATTTGTTTTAAGCTCTCCGGTTTTTATTGCCTAATCTACCTCTGTGAATTCATCGATTACCGATTTGATCTCCCTAGGTTATCGGTCTGTCCTGTATCTCTAATTATGAAAACGTAAACAGATGTGAAAAATAGATATGAATCTTTTTTAGGATGTTGCCAATTTTTGTCCGTTCTTTACTGTCTACGGACTCCTTTGCATCAAGTGGCTCGCGAACGCAACGGTAGCCGTGACGGGGATTTCCCCAGTCCTTCGGTCTGTGGCCGATTACGCCGCCGTAACGGATGCCGCCGGTGTATGGTACATACCAGGCTGACTCCTCGTCATATTCATCGGCGGACCAATAGTAGATGGGTTCTTCATCCGGAGCCCAAAGGGGCGTGTCTTTATTGGGCTGCCGGGCACAGTCGGCTTTTCCGCTTTCTTTATCCCAGATGCAGCCGGCGTTTTCTCCTCCTCCGACGAGCGAGCGGACGATTTCATCGGTGGTGGGCATCCGCCAGATATCCTGGGGTTCATCCATCAAGGTTTTTCCATCCTCGCTGAGATACCGGCAGATACAGGTCTCATCCATATCCTTTGCCGTTGCGTGCCGGTTCTCGAAGCCGGGCTTGCCTCCCAATCCTGCTGGTGGGACACCGTAGAGGGCGATTTGGTCCCAGGATGGATATCCTCCCCAGGGCTGCTTCCAGTTCCATCCCGGCCCCTTCGGTGCCCAGATGAGCCTCACTCCGTTTCCCTGGATAAGGCTCGTTCCCCTCTCGCCGCTGTCCTGGCGGGATTTTATTAGGGGAAAGTAGTAGATTGATGTCGAAAAGGCTACCAAAAGCGGTAATCCTATGGCCAGTATATAAAGAGATTTTCGGAGGCCTTTTTCCCTTTTGTGAAGAGTGCGAACCTGGCAATCTTGGCTTTTTCGGAAGCGGTCTTCCAGAAGGAGAAGGGAGCCGACGAGTATGACGAAACCGCTCAGGGGAAGGAGATAGCTCAGGCCCCATTTCAAGTTCAAAAGCCCACGGCCGGCAGCGGTGAGAGTCAAGAAAACAGAGAAGGCTCCGCCCATAATAAGGAGGGCCATCCCCCCTATCCTGGGCCAGGTCAAGGACAGTAGCGAAAAAGCGAGAAACAGAGCAGCGGCCATCAGATAACGCAGGAGCTGAGAAAAAGGAAGCCCCCAGCCTTCGTAATAGATTTCCGCCATTCCCCAAAAGGTCCAAACAGAAGTCATCAGGATCATTAGCCCCCCGGCCATGACTCCAGGTAGTCTGCGGTTGCCGAAGCCCATCATTATTCCCTTTCAGCGCTATTTCGAATGGCCATTATTGATTTAAATTATTTATTGAAATAATTATGAGACTAACGTCTTATTCCTTCACGCTTCGGATTCTCCCTAAATAGAAACGAAACGTCGGCACACGCGTAAAAGTTCATCCTGACAGACATCGATTTTTGCTAGACTACCGTCCTTGCCCTGCGATGGCAGGCTTCGATAATTGCTGTCTCTTCCGGTTCATGAGACACGATCCAAATGAGACACCATTAACCTGGATTATTCAGGCTGAATGAATCCGTCATCTATTTACAGGTGACTCTTCGTACGAGTTCAGGTTCGTGCCATATTTGACCTCGGTATCCAAGGAAAAGAATTTGTGTTTTTCATACGTCACGGACACCTCTGACCACAAGAATATTCCGCCACTTCGGCCATGATAGGCTTCTCTAACTGAATAACAGCTGGAATTTTATGTCGTTTTTTCGCCTTAAAGCGGATTTTCATGGATAACTCCTCGATCCATCCCAATAGTGCAAAAACTATGCCAGTCGACAAAAGGCGTTAGAACAGGTATTTATAGGGAAAGAACTGGAAATGGATTTTTGTTTCTGTGTATTTGGTTACGTATAGTGAGTAATTTATTACACACTTTTACCCGCTAAAATGAAGGATTATTCAGTATTTCAGCCATAATCCTGGCCTTAAAGGATTTTTCCAGCTTTCCTGTCTGGCCATAACTGGCCATAAAATGAGGAGGAACAATCTGGATAAAACAAAAAAAGTCAGCGATACATTTATCCCTTTTTATTAAGATGATGTACCTAAAGACTTCACCTAATGGCACAGTATTTGCTAATGGTACAGGAGTGGTAAAGTCTAAAGGAGGCCGTTGTGAATAGAAAATTATTGAAAAAAACGATCTTCGCTCTACTTCTGGCGGCTGTGCTGTTCACAGCGTTGGGTGCTGCACCAGGGGAAAAAACGGCGGGGGTATACAAAATTATCGCTGCAAAGGAGCTGCTCGAGAAAATTGACTCGGGAAAAATACTCTATCTGATCGACTGCAGGCCGCCAGACGAATTCAACGCTGGACATATTCCCAGCGCGGTCAATGTTTCCATCGACTCTCTCGGTTTCGAAATGGATACGCTCGTGAAAAAAAGTATGGCTGAAATCCAAGAAGCAGAGGGAAGAGAACTCCATTTTGTCCTGATTGATGCCGAGGACGGGGAAGAATACATGCCCCGATCGAAAATAGAAGAGCTTATGGTCCATTTGCCGCGAAATAAAGACCAAGAAGTGATCTTCACCTGTCGGCGTCCTTCCTGTACCCGCAGTCCGCTGGCAGCCAGATGGGCTTTGTCTCTAGGTTACACGAATGTCTACAGGTACGAGGGCGGATGGCAGGAATGGTCCGAAAAAAAAATGCCTATCGAGGGTTTCGAAGGTTTGGGAAATCCCAAGGTCTTCAGGCTGGCAGAGAATGTCTTTGCCGTCGAGCATCTCTATCATTCCAAAGGCCCCCTGGCCGGAGTGAATGCAGGGATCATTTTGACCGCAGAAAGCGTTATTTTCATCGATTCCGGAATGTCGATCGCGTCTGCAGAGTATCTGTGGCGCTTGGCGCAGAAAAAGATGACCGGGCAGAAAAAGATATATTTAATTCTGACTCACAGCCACTCCGACCATGTTTTCGGCATGCAATTCTTTAGGGATAAAGGCGCCGAGGTCATCGGCCATAGATTGACCGCTGAGCATCTTAAGGATGATAACGGAAGATATCTTCGCTTCATTATCGAAATGGATAGGATCACTCCTGAGGAAGGCACGAAAAGATACGGCCATGTCGTCCTGTCGGAGCCCGACCGGTATATCGATCAGGATACCTGCCTGACCATTGACGGAGAAGATGTCCGAATATTTGTCACCCCCGGCCACACTCCCGATTCCATCTGCATCTATTATCCCCGATCGAAAACCCTTTTTGCCGGGGACACCGTTTACGAGGGCATGGATCCCACCACGAGATTCGGGGGGCCCAAAGAGTGGAAAGAATGGATCACTCATCTTGAGCGGTTGAAAAAGTTAGATATCCAAACCGTCGTTCCGGGCCACGGAAAGATCAGTGGCATTTGGATCCTCGATCAGAATATTTCTTTCTTAAAACAGGAATTAGAAAAAAGAAATCTATTTAATTTTCGATGTAACCTCGATGCCAGAAACATCGGGAGAGATTCATATCTAATATTGTGACATCCGGTCGGAATCCCTGCGCAATTTTTATGCCTTTTATTCCTTTCTCTGCCGTTTCAACGATATAATTCATGTCCAGGAATAACTGAGAAAATACTTCCCGTATGCTTTTCTTGTCATCTATTATTAATACTATAAATTTCATCATCCTTGAAAAATTGGCAGCTTTATCATGACCGTCGTTCCATGATTGGATACACTTTTAATGGTAATGTCTCCGTCATGCGATTTCACAATACCATAGCATATGGATAATCCAAGGCCGGTCCCTCCTTTTTTGGTCGTGAAGAAAGGATCAAAAATCTTATCCAAATTTTCATCCTGAATACCACATCCTGTGTCGGATATTCGGATAACGATTATTTGTTCTTCTGGAACAATTATTTCCACTCTGAGTTCTCCTCCTGATTCCATGGCCTGCAGAGAATTGAGAAAAAGATTTAAAAAGAGCTGCTTGAGTTGAGCTTTGTCACCTTTTAATAAAAGTTCTGATTGTGGATAATCACGAGCCATCACAACTCTCTGCTTATTTGCCTGGAAGGAAATCAATTCCAGTGTGTCGTCAATAACCTTTATCAGGTCGAATTTCTCCTTTTTTAATTCAAGGGGCCGAGAAAAGGAAAGTAGGGCCGAAAGAATCTTCTCTATTCTTTCCGTCTCATGAAGGGCAGTATTCAACATTTTGGATTCCACTTCAGCACGCTCCTTGGATGGATTGGATTCCAAAGGCGGTTGATCAACGGAAACAGGATTCTTGGTTCTTTGGGCTGGCCCTGATTTAGCAGCCGCCAAATATTGTAATGATGACTTAATGGCTGTGAGTGGATTTCTAATCTCGTGAGCAGCTCCTGAAGCCAATTCCCCGATCGTAGCCAATTTATCCGCCCTGAGCATTTTTCTGTACCGTTCCCTTTGCTCTTTGTACAATAAGGCATTTTCAAGCGCAATTGCTGCTTGAAGAGTAAAGGATGTAATCATTTCCATTTCTTTTTTGGAATATTCTATACTATCCTCCTTGGGACCGATGAATATGATGCCTATCAATCGATTCATGGATATGAGGGGATAACAGAGCTTCACCTCCAAAGATTTCAATATTGCCTGTTCCTTTGGGGTTAGGAAACCGAACACCCCTTTTTGTTCATCTATATTTAAATAGGACTTGTTGACTTTGAGCCATCTCACCAGCGATGAATTACGGTAAAATGTAATTTTTTTTTGTTGTGTGTTTTCAAATCCGATGCTGCTGCGGCCCTCGAAGTCATTCAAATCGTAATCATAGAGGATAAGCATTATTTTTTTTGCATGAACAGCCTCTTTAATCTTTCCCAGAAAATTGATCCCAATTAAATCCAGATCTTCGATGATATTCAGACTGTTCTCGAGTTCTTTAAAGAAATGCCAGGAATATTCATAGGGATATCTCATCGTTAGGTGTTTTTTTAGGAACTCGATGAATTTCCCCACTGCTCTTGATTATATTTTAATACAACATGCAGATTCTTTCAATAAAAACGTGTAAGACAATTCCCGCTTTTGGGTAATACATTACCTATTTTCTTGTAAACTGAAGTATCATATCTGTTGCAACCTAGCTCTTAAGGATATGCATCTAAGACTCGAATGTATACAATATGCATTTTTTATGCCAGGGCAATATGGATTTCGGGTCAGAGACTAATGAGAAGATTGTATGCATTTCCTCTGATATCTGGCCAAAAAATGCGCTCATTATATTTTGATTCCATAATCTTTTGTTTGGAATAAGAGGGAATATTTGTTGAAAAATCTTTCATGTGGCATCGATTTTGCTTACAAGTTAAACATTGAGATGTCCGATAAAAAGATAAGCCACGTGGAAGTCATTAGTCCCACATATGTTTGACAATTCAAAATGCTCATATTATGAATAAATTGTGACATGATAAGAAAAAAAACCATTTTAAAAGCTGTAGATCTGTCAAAGAGATACGAGAATGGAACGCTCGCTGTGGATCATCTCAATCTTGAGGTGAATTCGGGAGAAGTGTATTGTCTGCTGGGGGCAAACGGGGCAGGCAAAACAACAGCAATCAATCTCTTCCTGAATCTTATCCCACCGACAACAGGAACGTGCTATATCAATGGAGTGGATGTAAAGGCAAGTCCTCTTGAATCGAAAAAACATGTGGCTTATGTTTCGGAAAAAATTCTTCTATACGGGAATTTCACAGCGCGTCAAAATCTAGACTTTTTTGCCAAGCTCGGAGGAAGGAAGAAATTAACCAAAGAAGATTATTACCAGGTAATGCGGCGTGTTTCTCTCCAGGAAAAAGCTTTTGAGCAGAAGGTGAAATATTTTTCCAAAGAATTGAGACAGAAATTAGGACTTTCAATCGCGATGATAAAGGATACCCCAGCTATTCTATTGGATGAGCCCACCGCAGGTTTGGATCCGAATGCTATCAGTGAATTTTCTGAGATCATTGGTGAACTTAAACAGGAAGGAAAAGCCATTTTAATGGCTACCTTGGATGTATTTCGTGCAAAGGAGATCGGAGATCGGATCGGGATAATGAAGGAGGGACGGTTGGTCATGGAAAGGACAAAGGAAATACTTCAGTATGAAAATTTGATAAAAATCTATTTGGATTATATGCGTTCGGAACCTTTGTCAGTATGAGCATTATTCAGGTGATGTAGCGAAGTTAGTCACGAAAAAAAGAATCAGCGATGATATGGACGATTCTCCAAAAGGAATTTAGGTCTAACCTGTCAACCCTGCGCTTTGGAGCGGGAGTCGTTCTCCTTGTGCTTTTGATCGTATCCTTCACCCCGATATTGTTTAATAGCCATAAAAAACAATTGTCAGATTATAACCATCAAGTTAATCAGAACATATTGGATCTACAGAAGCTAATGACTTGGCAAAATTTCACGCCTAGCATTTATTATCCCCCCGAACCTCTGGCTATTTTCAGTCGAGGTATTGAAGAAAATATTTCAAATTCTTTTCGCATAGTCCTAGATGAAATACCTGTTTTAAGCAGTTCGGGCACTTCTGAAAACCCTCTCCTCGGTGTTTTTTCTGAGTTCGACATGACCTTGATCTTCAAGCTTATAGTCAGCGTCCTGGCTCTTCTTCTTGCTTATGATACATTATCGGGTGAGAAGGAAAGAGGAACCCTCGGTCTGATTTTTTCCAACCAACTCCAAAGGCATAAATTGATCCTCGGGAAGTTCTTTGGGGGAGTAGTAACGCTCTTGTTACCAGTTTTTCTGGGATTTTCACTTACTGCCTTTATGATCGCCCATTCTCGTTTTATTGACTTCGGCACAGAAGATTGGCTGCGAATTTTTTTTATGGGGATAGCTTCGTGGCTTCTGGCAGTTGTCTTTTTCAGCGTAGGACTGTTCGTATCTTCGATAACAAAAAGAGCGTCCGGTACACTCATCACGCTCTCCCTCGTTTGGTTGATCTCTCTGATTGTGATTCCGAATTTAAGTTCATATCTTGCCCTGCGAATCCATCCTTTCCAGATGAGATCCAGAGTGAATCAACAAAAGCAGGAAATACTCAACGAACGCGAAGAGAAAATAAACCTTATTATTGAAGCACACAATATCCAAGGACATATGATTCAACATGATGAATTTGAACCATGGGGATCCTATTATAGAGTAGCCACGCGAGCTTTAATCCGGTTCAGACAGCAAACCGATCCCTTGATCGCAAAAATTCGTATCGAGTATGCTGACCGTCTTAAAGAAATTGAGGAACATCAATATTCAATCCTTATGAAACAGAAAAAAACAGCGGATGTTCTATCAATCTTATCTCCCATCTCTATCTACGAGAAAGTCATGAACAGCTTCTCTAGAACAGATGCGACCAGTCTGAAAGGATTCGAAACTCAGGCTGGTGTCTATAGAAAGCAGATAATAGACTATCTCCATAGGAAAGAAGCCTTTTCTTCTCTGAGGTATTCGACTACGCTTGAGGAGAGCCAGATCCCTGATTTTGAAACGAAAGAAGAAGGAGATAAATATTTTACACTAGTCCGAGATCATCTCCTCGAAACCCAGCCGGTTCCTTTGGATGTATCTGATATCCCCAGTTTTCATAACGATCCTGTTAATCTAAGTATCTCGCTGAAGTCTGTGCTTCCTCAACTTGGGCTTCTCCTTTTTATGGCTCTCCTTTTTTTAATCGGAGCTTTGGTTGCTTTTAGAAAATACGATGTGCGCTAGATAAGGGTATGCTGAGAACTATCATAAAAAAAGAGATGTTGGGAAAAGTACAGAGAAAGTGGTTTATTGTAGTTTCCCTGGTGACAATAATGGTGTTTTTTTTCAGCGCTGTCGTCTTTGTGGACAAATATAAACTCGAAATGAAGGATTATGAGGAGGCACGGCAAGAAAATCTTTTAGGATTGAAACAGCGAGCCAAAAACCTCAGCTTCATCCCTTACTATATTCAAACTTTTCAAATAGAGCCCAGTGTTAATCGGCTTCTGTGCGAGGGATTTGAAAAATCTCTTCCGAATACCTTTAGAATGGATGTGTTCTCCCTCCAAATCCCCGAAAGCCAACGCCATGACAATTATTTGATCTCGAGATTTTTAGACCTTGACTGGACCTTCATCATCCATTTTATCCTCAGTTTTGTGGCTCTTCTTATTACATATAATTCGTTCAGTGCCGAGCGCGAACAAGGCACGCTCAGTTTGATGTTGGCTAATCCTGTTCCAAGGTCACTTGTGATTCTTGGGAAGTATGCGAGCACAATGCTAATTCTATTGGCACTCCTTTCATCAGGAACTATCATTAGTGTAACAACTGTCAGAGTTCTTGGTATTCCTTACAAGAGAATTCCGGATGTCAAACATGTTGTGTTGTTTCTTCTGCTTTCAATGGTATTTCTTTCCGTATTTGCTCTTATCGGTATGCTTTTTTCATGTCTAGCTTCCGATTCGTCTTACAGTATGGTCATCCTTATTTTCATTTGGATTATCTTTTGCATAATTATTCCCTCATTCGGAAGAGTTGTAGCGGAAAAGACAGTTAATGTTCTGACTCGAACAGAATTGGAAAGGGAGGTTCTCGATTCTAGAGCAGAAATTATGAGCAAAGCCGATAGTTTCGGTCCGGAAGCTGGCAATTATTCTGACGGTCCAGCCAATCCGCAAGCCAGAACGAGGATGTTCAATACTATCACAGAAGCAAAAAACCAAATAATAGATGATTACATAAAAAGCAGTCTCCTTCAAATTCAGGAAGGGCGGAAATTCACACAGATCTTCCCTACATCGTTGTTTCAGTATTCCGCAGAAGCCATCAATAAAACAGGCATGAAACGGTTTGAAAACATATTTGTACAGCTCAAGAAATACCAAAAAACGCTGAGAAATTTCATTGTGACAAATGACCGCGAAGATCCAGAAAGTATGCACTTGTTGGCAGAATGGGAAGGACACTATATGATGTTATCCCAAAAACCTGTTAGTTTTGATTCCATCCCTAAGTTTGAAGAATCTGATACGGAGTCTTGTGCAAAAGATGTGATTTATGATTTTTCTCTCCTCATACTATGGAATATCGTGCTGGGTTTCACTTTATTTTTTTCATTCCGGAAAGCAGATGTTAGAGAAATGTGAAAAGAAATCCTCTACATCTCATAAATCAATTACAAATCCTGACGAATTCCTCCTCACTTTCTTTATATTTAATGAGGAGCTTTATCAATATTCATAATTAGTTGTTTGATGAACCTGTCATGTGCGTCTCTTGATGGGGAAGAGGCAGCCGTGCCGTATCTGTACTGCCGGGTAAGAAGAACTACAGCTATTTTTTTCCCCGCTTCCGGAAAATTCCATAAAGCCACCTGATAGATTCCTTTACCCGTGTAGAATTCATCCGCATTTGGATCCTCGAGTTCTTTAAAATCGCAGCTGCCCCATATTTTGGACACTTTGATGCGCCCGATCTCGAAATTTTCTTGGCCGTGATTCTGAAATTTCATTATATCCTTTTGCGATTTTATTTCCTCCATAAGAAACCGGCGCGTCTCTTGCTGGACACCCATTATCTGTTCTTCCTGCTGCGACTTTTCCAGAGGATACCACTTCAAGGTGACGGAGATATTTTGATCGGAGCAAAGGCCGAGGAGCGATCCAAATTTTTCGTTCCGGATACCCTCATATTGGGGAAAAGGAACATAATAAGGACTGTCGAACATGAACCATCTATCCGGGATATAGAAGGATAAACCATAATCTCTCGATTCGACTGTTTTCGTTAAATCCAGAAATGATTCAGCCGGTGCATCTTCGTGGCACTGGATCGTCCTGGCGGAGCGCATTTCAGTTTCGAAATCCTCCTCAGGAGTCTTGACTTGCAGGTTGTAGTTGGTATCGGCAATGAATTCTCTTCCGCTTTCCGGGCAATTCCAGATGATAAACCGGGTGTAAAAACTTCTTTTCGTGCCGTATGCTTCTGCCCAGACCGCATCATGGCCAGAAATTTTAGTTTTACCTTCTTTTCCCGAAAATTCGAAAGGGACTCCCCACATTTTGAGCATCCGGTCCTTGACATAGTCTATGGTGATCTCAGGAACCTGAATCGGGCCCCAATGGATGAGATACATCAGCCACTTCGTGTCGGAGAAAGTGATTTCTCCCTGTTCTTTTGTTCCTTTGATGTCTTCTTCTTTCCACTGCCAGCCAGAGTCACTGAGATGGATTTTCAGCCCGGACGTTTCCCGAATGAGAGAGATAATATCATCCGCTTTTTCCCGGTTCTGAGATGACGGAACCGTCTGAGCGGAAAACAAGAGCGGAATGATACAGAGATAGAATAACTTTCTGAATTCCATGTGTTTCCTCCTCTTTCACGTTAATAAAATCTCCTGTGATAGATTTTCAGGAGCAAGAAAAGTGCCAACCGGTTGAATTTCTTGAAAAGCTCACCTTTTGCTTTAATCAAGATATTTGCTGCCTGTAGATGGGCTTTTTTTCGGGATGGCCATTGAATTTAAGGATGTGCTGTTCGTGCAAAATGGAGCTCGAAATTAAAGGACACGTTTCCGATTTCAGAAAATCGTTACATGTCCCTGATTTCAAGTCAAATAGGGCTGAATTTCTGTTAAGGAAATATGTCCATGAATAATTCAGGCTAGTGGGCTCCGAGGAGAAATCTTATGGCGTGAGGAAGATCACCGAGCGTGTGCCTGATGGCTGCTCCCAGGCTGTTTCTTGTCTTGAAATAGATCAAGGAATCGAAGATGCCAGCGATAAAGGTAAAGGAAAACATCATTCATCGAATAGATCCAATTTTATTCATATCGAAGCGAGTCTACTGGATTGGCTGTAGCGGACTTGATGGATTGATAGCTCACTGTTAAAAAAGTGGCAAGGAAGGCAAGGATAGCAGCCACAAGAAAAGGCCAAATATTTATGCTGGTCCTGTAAGCAAAGTTTTGTAGCCAACGGTTTAGAGCCAAATAGGCAATGGGCCAGGCAATTAAGTTTGCCAACATTACCCATTTGGTAAAATCTTTAAAAAGCATAATAGCGATATTCAATGCGGAAGCACCCAATACTTTCCTGATTCCGACCTCTTTTGACCTTTTTTCGGCTGCAAAGGTTGCAAGTCCGAACAGACCTAAGCACGCGACAAGTATGGCAAATATAGAGAAGCAATTCAGGATTTTACTCATTCTTTGTTCTGTTCTATACATGGTGTCAAAATCATCGTCCAAGAATTTATATTCAAACATGGAGTCAGGGTATACTTTAGCCCAGCTCTTTTTAATGAAGGCAATGGTTGATGAAATGTCCTGGGGATGCATTCTGATATAGGCGTATTGGAGGTATTTTGGGATTACGAGCATGGCAATAGGTTCAATGATATTGTGCAAGGGTTTGAAATGAAAATTTTTTACTACGCCGATGATTGTTCCGTCAATTCCCCAAAATCTGAGTTTTTTGCCAACAGCTGATTCTACTCCCATCAATTTGAGGACTTCTTGATTGACCACAAATGCTTTTGTCAAATCTGTTGGAAATTCAAGAGAAAAGCTTCTTCCCTCGACAAGTTCCATTTTTGAAGTTTCGATAAAATCAAAATCTACTATTAAACGATAGATGTAGATCGTCTCGTTAGGATTTTTACCTTCCCAATCATTGCCACTTGTTTTGCTATCTATATTTGTCAATATTCTATCAGAAGCGGACACTCCCAGAATTTTTGAGTTCTGCTTCAATTCGTTCTTGAATGAGTAGTAGTCTTGAATGTTTGCCTGATCCTCCAAGGGGACGTAAAGTAGATGATCTTTATCGAATCCCAAATTTTTGTTTTGGATATAATCAAGCTGTCTATAAGCAATGTCAGCTCCTATTACCAGGATAATCGACAAGGAAAATTGAACGACTACGAGTATTTTTCTGAACGCTACGCCTCTTGATCCTTTTGCACGAGTACCTTTGAGTATATGCACAGGTTTGAACGACGAGAGCAAAAGTGCCGGATAACTTCCTGAAATGATTCCCGTGAAAATTGCCACACCTAATAATTTCACAATAATACCTATATTCTCGATTTCTTTGAGAGATAATTGTTTTCCTGACAGATTGTTAAAGAACGGAAGAAATAATTGGATCATGAAAAGGGCAATAATCAAGGCTATTAATGCCAGAAGCATTGATTCTCCTAAGAACTGCTGCATGATGTTGGTCCGAAAAGCACCGACAACCTTTCGTACCCCGATCTCTTTAGCTCGATTTGTTGATCTGGCTGTAGAAAGATTCATGAAGTTAATACATGCAATTAGAAGCACGAACAAAGCGATGACCGTTAAGATGTAGATATATCTGATATCCCCCTGACCCTTGATATCATATTTGGTGTTCGAATGCAGGTGTATTTTGGTCAAGCTCTGAAGGTAAGGTTTTGAATTGGTTTCAGGATCACTTTTTACGATAATGTCCCTAATCTTTTTATTTACTTCGTTTGCCGTTTTGTCTTTATCGAGTTGAACGTATGTATAGTACTGATATTCATGCCAGCTATCCAAAGAAGAGCCCAATTTTTCAGCTAAAATAAAAGGAACAAGCATATTGAATTTTAAATGTGAGTTATGAGGAACATTCTTCAAAATGCCAGTAATGATTAGATCAAATGTATTATTAATATTCACGGTCTTTCCCATAGGTTCCCTGTTACCAAAATATTTCTCCGCAATTTCTTGTGTGATAATGACAGAATGGGGATTATCTAATGCAGCGTTCACATCTCCTTTAACCAAAGGGAAAGTAAACATTTTCAGGAAAGATGGATCAACCATTATGCAATCCTCACGGAATTGAGCATCTTTATAACGGACGACCGACTGCAATTTGTAAACTCTTGCGGTATTCGTGATTTCCGGATATGTTTCTTTCAAAACAGGTCCCAGAGGTGCGGGCGTGATTGCATAGCGATTTGTTCCATCTGATAATTCCTCCTGAATTGCAACTCGATAAAGATATTTGGAGTTTTCGTGGAATCTGTCATAGCCCAGCTCGTCCTGAACCCAAAGCATTATTAAAATTGCACATGCCAACCCTATTGCTAGGCTTGAGACATTGATGAAAGAGTAAGCCTTATGTTTTTTAAGATTCCTTATGGCGATTTTTAAGTAGCTTTTAATCATTTCTTCTCTCCAATATATTTTGTTGGAAATAAATTTTGGGAAATATGCCAGTATTTGTGCCAAATAGCATAGCTTTGCCCTTACATTGCTCTTCTCTTTATATATAGTTGGTTCCGGCCGATGTGTGCTTCGAAAACATGATTCTCGATCGGGTTTCTTGTATTCTCATCGCCAGCTAATTGTCCCATCCAGTTCAGCTTATCCCTTACTTTCCTCAATATCACATAACCCTCATAATCGCTCTAGATTCCGTCCTTATCAAAAAGCGAAACTCTCTGCTTGATTATTCTATCGTCGCTGATTGTCATTCTCAGACTAATACACTCGCTTCGGATTATACTTTTTTCTCGAAAAACAGAATTAACGAACTCGCCCTCTGTGTTTCTTCATCGGCCAGAACCATTTGGCCCCCAAAAAGCAGGCATGATATCATAATAATAATCCACTTTTCCGACATCATTCTCATCTTCATGAGGGTGTCTTATTTGACGGCTAATCCTTAAAAAGAGTTATGGATGGATTAATGAGCAGTCTTGGCAAAACTCACCTTATGTCTTTTCATCTTCTCGTGCAATGTTGTGTTTTTGATCCTCAGGAACTGGGATGCGGCTTTTTGATTCCCGTTGAATCGAGATAAAACCTTGGTCAAAATTACTTTCTCGATTCTGTTCATAAGGTCCTTGAGTGGAACTCTTTTTTTTATTTGTTTGACACAAAACTGGTCGATAAATTGATGGATGGTTTCGTCATTTAAGTTCTTGTCGCTCGAATCAGCGGGATAATCTTTATCTTCCTGACTTTTGTTCGATTCATGCTGATGAGAATATATGTCACTTGGACTTTCCCAGACAAAATTTTCTATATAGGGAGCTAGGCCTTGCTTGCTCATAAAATCCTCCTAACAGAATTTGGTCTTTTTCAGAGCCTTCTCAGCCGACACCGGAAGCCCATCCTGGATTTTAAGCCTATCGATCTCTCCGTACTCCAGAGTCTGGCAGTACTTGATGAAAGAATACCAGATGGGGTGAACATAGATAAGTTTCGCCGTTTCGGCCCTATTACCTGATTCTCTGTTGTTTCCGTTTATGGTTTTATCCCGTTTTGATGGCATCTTCATTCCGTTTAAAGGGCATTAATTCATTTTGCTTGGCATCCCCGCCGGTCAAGATAGAGAGTCGCTCTCTCTTCCTTTGAACATTTCTTTTCCCCGGATTGCAGATGCAGCCGAAAACATGTGTCTTTGTTGACTTGATCTTCTCCATGAATCTCCCCGTTCGATAGAATGCAAATTTAGTGCCAGATTTGCGCAAAAAGGAAGGAATCGTCCTAACTCTAATATTTTCAATCTGTTTTATCTTATTGGCATCAAAAAAAGGTACTCGAAGGTCGGATATTTCTTTACACACTACGGGCAAGATCATACCCAATGCGCGGCTTGATTCTGTCTATTATATCGTTGGCATGAATCATGCAGACAAGTTTCATCGAGCGCTCAAATTTCGAAAGGGAGGAAAGTTGAGCACGGTAAAAGAGCCAAAAAGGCCATCTGGCTGGCCGCCCCGTTCTGAGCTAGAGGAAGGGCTGATTGGGTAAAATAATACGCAAGGATGGGTAAATGATTGCACGATTTTCCATTGCGAAGGACCGGATATTCCTTTATTATAGAAAAAAAGGCCCGAATTTCATGATGTGGGAGTCAAAACGGATGCATAGGACGAATTTTTTTTTGTGGGTGAAGAAATGGAAGCAGCTAATAAAAGTGAGAAATGCTGCCTGAATTTGAGGCCAATGAGGTTATCGTGCTGATTTTAGGCGGTTGAACATGAAATTCAAGATTCTCATCATCGATGACGAAGAGACTATACGGGAAGTTTTTTCGGCCCTTCTCAAAGAGAAAGATTACTCGGTCGAGGAGGCGGAGACGGGAAGTCGTGGGATCGAGATCGCGAAGAGATTCAATCCGGATATCATCCTGCTCGACATGAATCTTCCCGACATTTCTGGAATGGAAGTCCTCTCCTGCGTGAAAGAATCCAACGTTCCGGCCGAGGTCATCATCATCACGGCCTACGGGACCATAAAGAACGCCGTGGAGGCCACCAGGCTTGGAGCCTACGACTATTTACAGAAGCCGGTAGATAATGAGGAACTCCTGCTGGTGGTCTCTAGAGCCCTGGAGGTCAAGAGGCTTCAGAGAGAAGTGGAGGAGCTCCGGAGCGAGCTTTCATCCCGATACCGGTTTTCCAATATCATCGGAACCAGCAGCCGTATGAACTCCATTTTT
Source organism: uncultured Eubacteriales bacterium (assembly GCA_964400735.1). Taxonomy (GTDB): domain Bacteria; phylum Acidobacteriota; class Aminicenantia; order Aminicenantales; family Aminicenantaceae; genus CAYNVQ01. The sequence continues at coordinate 437,391 of CAYNVQ010000003.1, forward strand.
CAGATGATGGCCAAGATATGCCGGGTCGAAGGCACGGTGCTCATCACGGGCGAGAGCGGTACAGGCAAGGAGCTTGTGGCCCGGGCCATCCATTTCAACAGCTCGAGAAGCAAAAATCGCTTCGTAGTGGTCAACTGCGGTGCCATCCCCAAAGACCTGATCGAGTCCGAATTCTTCGGTCATCTCAAGGGGGCATTCACCGATGCGAAGACAGAAAAAACCGGAAAGTTCGAGCTGGCCAATCATGGGACCATATTTCTGGATGAGATCGGAGACCTCTCCCCGGAAGCCCAGGTCAAGCTCTTACGGGCCATCGGAGAGAAGGAAATCGTCAAGGTGGGAGGGACGAAAACCATTCCCATCGATGTGAGGGTCATTGCGGCCACCAACCAGAATCTGGAGGAACTGGTCAGGCGGGGGCTATTCCGCGAGGACCTCTACTGGCGGCTGGCAGTTCTCTCCCTTCAGCTTCCGCCTTTAAGGGAAAGAAAAGAGGATATCCCCCTTCTCTGCGAGTATCTCCTCAGGAAATTCAACAAATCGCTGGATAAGAAGATCAAGGGAGTCACCAGTGAAGGCATGGAGCTTTTGAAGGGATATTCATGGCCGGGAAATGTCCGGGAGCTGGAAAGCGTTCTGTATGAAACGATGGTTCTGAGCAACGGCCTCTGGATCGATGAGGAAGACCTTCCGGCACGCTTCACGGAGAGAGCGGACTACGAACCGGATGAGAGCGTCCATCTAGGAGAAACGTTGAAGGAGGCTGTTCAGAAATTAACCGAGAACGTGGAGCGGAAGATGATACGCAGAGCGCTGAAGGAAACCGGAGGAAACAGGACCCAAGCGGCCAAAAAGCTGGGGATCAGCCGGAAAACGATTTTCAATAAGATGATCCAGTATGGCCTGCAGGGCCCTGCTGGTTAAGGACCGCGGCGGATATTTTCACGAATTTCACTTTCCAAACCCAAGGGGCATAGATTTTTTCGACCATTTCCATGGATTTTGGGAGTTCGAGCGAGAAAAGTTCAGTCCTGTAAGGGGAGCTGGATAATGAAGGCCGCTCCTTCTGAAGAGTTCTTGGCCCAAATCCTTCCGCCGTGCTCCTCCACGATACGGCGGGCGATGGATAATCCCAACCCGGCGCCTTTCTTTTTGCCGTGGGAGACGAAGGGATCGAAGATACGATCCAATAATTCTGGGGGTATCCCCGGGCCTGTATCGGAAAATCGTATTTCCACCAGCCCGTTTTCTTCATTCGTCAAAATGGCCAGCCGCCCGCCATCAAGCATAGCATCGCGGGCGTTGGCAACGACATTATGGACGACCTGAGCCATCCGGTCGGAATCCATTTTCACCTTTCCGCTGTATCCATATTCTATGGCGATATCGATCTTCCGTTCCTTGAAGTCCAACTGGAAGACTTCGATGACTTCCCGAATGAATTCGGGTAGAGAACAGGGTGCAAAGCAGGTGGACATGCGGCCGTTCCGGGCAAAGTCCAGAATTCCCTGGACCGTGCTGATCAGGCGGCGGGCAGCTCCCACGATTCCCTTGCACATTTTTTGACGCGTTTCTGCGGAGACGCTCGGACGGGCGAGAAAATCGGCGCTGTTGATGATCCCGCTCAGCGGGCCTTTCAGGTCGTGGACGACTGTTCCAGCCACCCGGCCTACAGCGGCCAACCTTTCTGCTTCCAGAGTTTGCTGTCGCAAACGGGCATTCTCGATAGCGACTCCGAGCTGGTGGCCGATGGCCGTCAGCAGATCCACATCGTCCGCTCCGAATCCTCGGGGCGAACGGGAAGCCACGCCCATAGTCCCGACGGTTCTTTTCAAGGAACGTAAGGGCACCTCGGCAAAAGAGCGGATTCCCTCTTTGCTGATTCTTTGTCGGTCTTTTTCCGTTGGGAACGGAAAAGCCTGTGTATCCTCAATCAGAAGGGGTTCGCCGTTCTGGAAAGACTTGAACAGGCTCTTTTCCTCTGAAGATGCGGTCTTGAGCCAGGCGAGATGCTCCCTGGAAAGTCCCCGGGCATAAGCCACACGCAGACTCCCGTCTTCCGGATTGATCAGACGGATGCTTATGGCATCGATACCGGTCAGTTCCATCAGTTTATCCGCTGCGCTGGAGAGGAGTGCGTCAAGGTCGAAAGCCTGGTTGATGACCGCGGCCACGGCGTTCAGGGCCGCGAGGCGTTTGGCTCGGCTCTGGGTTTCTTCGAAAAGCTGAACGTTGGCGATGGCGATGCCCAACTGCTGTCCGATGGCGTTCAAGAGCTGGAGGTCATCCTGGCTGAAAAAGCCCGGCGTCCGTGAGACGAGGCCTAAGGTCCCGACAAGCCGGTCCTGGGCCATCAGGGGAACCTGGGCCAAGGAGCGGTGTCCGACTTCCTTGAGCAGTTCCCGCACCTTGGGACTGACCCGCTTGTCGTTCCACATATCCTCGGAAAGGCTCGGTTTCGCCTCTCGCGCAACCCATCCGACAATTTCCTCTGAAATCGGAAAATGCTTGGCCTGGATGATATATCTCTCGGAGAGACCTTTGTGTGCGGCAAGGACAAGGCTTTGCTCTTTGGAATCCAACAGCCGAATGGCTCCTCCCTGGGCCTTGGTGACGTCGATGACCCGGTCGAGAGCCTGTTCCATCAGCGAGTCAAGATCCGGTGGGCGGTTGACGGTTTCGGCGATGGAATAGAGCGCAGCCAATTCCTGGTGGTGATGGGACAACTGTTCGAAGAGGCGGGCTTTGTGGATGGCCGCTGCGGCATATCCGGCCAACGTTTCCACAAGGGCCAAGTCATCGCGGTCAAACGCCCCTTCCTTATCATGAACCAGGACCAGCGTTCCGATCAGCTCATTGCCGGCGATGAGCGGCAGTCCGATATATGATCCGAAGGGCTTTTCCCCCGGCAGCAAGTCGATTTGGATATCGGTCCGCTTGGATATATCGGCAACCCAAAGGGATTTTTTATGTTTGACGATCCAGCCGGTGTATCCCTTCCCCGGGGGATAGGAAGAGCCGAGGGGAAAAGCGCGGTCCGGCGAGCAGCGCAGGGCCCGGAGGACCAGAGATCCCTGTTCTTGATTCCACAGGCTGATCTCCGCCAGAGAACAGGGAACCAAATCAGCGACAGCTCCGACAATGGCATCCAGTGTTTGCTGGAGGTCCAGGGTCGCTCCTGTTTTGCGCGCCACCTCACTGACAGCCTCAAGCTGCTTGGCTATCTGTGATTTCGAGCGTTCCATTTCTGACTCATGTATCCACCCCCAGCACAAACATTAGGTTATCACATCTCCAGGCTTTGTTCAATCTCTGTGAACCAGCGCAGGAGCCATCTTTTTTCAAGATCTTTTCAAAATATGGCCCCAGTTAATGGATTACCTAAAGAGGTGTGTAAAGAGTTACACTGAATTCGAAAAATTGAATATTCTATACGAAAAATTGAATGGGAGCTAGATCTAAAAAAGGGGGAAAATTTTAACTCTATTTATATCAATAAGATAGAATGGACGACTTATTTGGCACTTTTTTTGCATAAATTTCGATGAAAGGAGAGCGAAGGAAGTCTTTAAATTCTTAGCTTCATAGATAGCTGACTTAACTTTAAGAGGCTGTCGAGAGATCCCCATGGGGGTTTCCGGCAGCCTTTTTTTTTATCCAAAATTTTGAAAGGAGGTGAGAATAAGGGAAAGTCAAGGAAAAAAGGCTTGAAAGTGGAGTGAGTATATTCGCTCCGGGATATTGGCAATATTTTCCCCGATGAGGGAAAAAAGGAGGATTTGATTATGCGTAAAGCATTCGTTATTCTTTTCGCCCTGCTCCTCGTTGCACCTCTAGTCGCCCAAGAGAGAACCGGCCGTATCATCGGCATGGTCGTGGATGCAGACGGGAACTCGATTCCCGGTGTGACCGTCACCCTGTATGCCACAGCCGGTGCGCCGATGCAGGCCGTCACCACAGCCGAAGGCTCCTTCCGGTTCCTGGCCCTTCCTCCCTCCCGCGGTTATGCCCTCAAGGCCGAACTCGAGGGCTTCAAGACCAAGACGGAGACCGGAATCATCGTAGTGGTCGGACAGACCACCGAGATGAGACTGGAGATGGAAATGGGAGCTCTGGAGGAAGAGGTCACGGTCGTGGCTGTCTCCCCAGTTGTCGACACCAAGAAGACCGCGGTTTCGACGACCTTGAACTACGAGGCACTGCAGTCTCTGCCCAGTGCGAGAGACCCGTGGGTCATCCTGCAGATGACGCCTGCGGTTCAGGTCGACCGGGAGAACGTGGGTGGTAACGAGTCGGGTCAGCAGGCCAGCTACGTGGCTCTGGGCGGAATGGGCAGCAACGACACCTGGACCATGGATGGTGTGAACATCACCGACCCGGCGGCCATGGGAGCCTCGCCGACCTACTACGACTATGACATTTTCGAAGAAGTCAACGTCACCATCGGCGGAGCGGACATGGAGCAGCAGACCGGAGGAGTGGCGCTGAACCTGGTATCCCGCCGAGGCGAGAACCGGGTGACCTTTGGCGGCCGCTTCTACTACACAGAGGACTACTTCCAGGCCAAGCCGCATGGATCGACCTACGAGGAAATCGAGAAGATCTTCCCGGGATACGGCTACAACCAAATACGGGATAATAAAGACTACGGTTTCAACGTTGGAGGACCTCTGTTCAAGGACAAAATCTGGTGGTGGGGTTCCTACGGTGTGCAGGACATCAAGACCAAGGTCATGAACGGATCGAACGACGACACCCTGCTGGTCAACTATGCATTCAAGCTCAACTTCCAGATCGTCCCCGAGAACAGACTGGAACTGTTCGTCCATGCCGGAAACAAGCTGAAATGGGGAAGAAGTTCGAGCTCTTCCTTTCCGGCAGGATACAACCAGCACGGCAAGTACAATTTCGGCAGCCCGATCCTAAAGATCCAGGACGAGCACATGTTCGGGGATAGCTTATTCGTATCGGCCAAGTACGGATTCACGGATGCGGGATTCGGACTGTGGCCGGCCGATGATGAAGAGCTGACCAGGATCCGGACCTATAACGTGGCAAACGTCCTCTATTCCAGCAACGGCTGGTTCTTCTCTGGACGGCCGAACCATCAAGCCACCCTGCACGGTACCTACTTCAACGATGACCTGCTGGGCGGCTCCCACGAGATCAAGATGGGTGTGGAGTACGTGCACCGCTGGGATGAGTTTACGGCCAGCAATCCCGGCAATCTGCGCTACAACTTCAATTACAACACCCCGACAGTCGACTGGAACGGCGATGGGACAAGGGATATCGTACTCGATGACTTCGGGATCGACCTGAGATACCTGTACGTCGACAGGGGAAGCTTCCAGTGTGGTCCGGAAGGAAACCAGCAGTGGAGCGGTTTCTTCTCCGACACAGCCACCTGGGGACGGTTGACCGTCAAGTTCGGTTTGCGTTATGACTATCAGGTGAGCTATGTCAAGACCTATGAGATGAGAACCATCCTTTCTCAGGCCACGGATAGAACGTACTGGGAGAATTTCTACGACATCCAGCAGACCATCCTGGGACCGCAAGTTGCCAGCGCGATCGGCGCGATCTTTCCCGGCACGACAATTCCGGAGGTCAACGCTTCCGACACGATTCCCTGGAAATTCCTGTCTCCGCGGTTGGGGCTGACCTATGACATCACGGGCGACGGGAAAACCATCGCCAAGCTGTCCGGGGCTATCTATGGCGCCCGGATGGGAAGCTACTACGGCTACCTGTGGCAAAGACGCGGCTCCGGAGGATACATCCGCTTCTGGTGGAACGATGCCAACGGCGACGACCAGACCCAGTTCAACGAGCTCTATTGGGCCGACTACAGCACGACCGCCCGCACGGCCTACCGGGCCTTCGACGACAACGGCAACTTCGTGGGCAACTGGGACCGGGAAGAAAACCTGATGTGGGGCGGCTATGATCCTCAGAATCCCCAGGCGACATCGGATCCGCGTTATACCGTTGATCCTGATTGGAGCGGTGACAGGACTTACGAAATCGTTGCCACCCTGGAAAGAGAAGTTATGCCCGACTTTTCTGTCGGTGCCGACTTCACCTGGAGGAAATACGACAACTTCTGGGTAAATAGACGCTATGCGGAATACGCCGGCGGAGCGCTGCTGGAGAGGACAGACTATATCGAAGCCCCCCACAATGTCCCGGCTTCCTACACGGCTCCGGATGGAACGACAGTGGATCTTGGTGAGGCCGCCGGACGTCCCTTCTATGTCTGGAGAGAGGGTGTGAATGATGTGTATGAACGGTATGCCACGACAACTCCCTCCGACTACTATGACCAGTACATGGGTGTTAACTTCAGGTTTACCAAGAGGTTGTCCAACCGGTGGATGCTGAATGGATCGTTCACGTTGCAGAGCCAGAAGCACTACTGGGGCGAGACCTGGCCCCTCGATCCCACCAACCAGTGGGCCGAAGACGAACAGACCTATGCCTACACCCTGGGTGGGCCAAGCGGAAAAGTCGGTATGCCGGTATTCTCCCGCTGGATGGCCAAGGCCCAGGGACTTTACCAGCTCCCCTATGACTTCAACATCTCCGCCGTGTTCGATATCCGCGAAGGACATATCGTTCCTACCCAGATCGGATTGCAGGATTATGACTCTCCCAATTCCTACAGTACCGGCGCCACCATGGATACCCAAATATTCGGAACAGAGAGATTGCCCCTCTTTTGGAACATCAACCTGAGGCTGGAGAAGATCCTGAAGATCGGAGACACGGGTAGAGTCTACCTGATGGTCGATGCTTTCAACTTGTTCAACCAGAACATCCTGAACAGAAAACGTACCATCAATCCTGGAACCATCTATCTACACGACGGCACATTCTCAACGAACGCCCGCTCCGGTGAGCCCAATGAGGTGCTGAATCCGAGGATCTTCCGTTTCGGTGTGAGATTCCAGTTCTAGTAGAGAAAGAGACAGAGGCTGAAGTTGAAAAGCCCCTCCCGCGCAACCCGCGGGAGGGGCTTCTTCCCGCCTTCGCATCAACACTTTAAAGGAGAAAAGCGGATGGGAAATGAAGCTGAGGCAATGGGTTTGCCCGTTAAAAAGGAGCAATGGGAAGAACTGTTGAGTCACCTCATCGATGAGTTTATGCTCAGGGGTGAATTCCCGCTTAAGGATTTTTTATCCTATGTGGAGCTTAACCTTCTGGTCCTGACGCTGCAAAAATGCAAGGGAAACCAGCGGGAGGCAGCCAAAATTTTGGGAATTCGAAACACAACCCTTCATGAAAAGATGAAAAAATACAGCTTGGGCCTGCGCAAAGTCATTGTTTTTCATGGAGAACGACAGAACTGAGGAATCTGCTTCCCTTGTTTTTTCTTTTTTTTAGCGATCCTTCCCGGCGTTGTCTATTCTATTAAAAAAGGCGAGAACGGACTTATATTCATCCCCCCCAAAAAAAACGGAATTTTTCCCGACGTTCTCCTGGGTATCTCAGCCAGATATCATCACGCCTTCGAAGATATTTTCTTGAATTAAACAATAATTGAATTATATCGTAAAATAAAAGAGTGATTCCCATTCAAGGATAAAAACATGAATTTTTTGGATTCCAGAACAAGAAAAAAAAAGGACATCATGAATCGTAGCGTCAAACATCTATCGATCCTGATCATGGGCATTTTTCTCATGACGAACGCCCCTTTATCGTCCTCGGCACTCCAGGAAGACGAGAAAACCATCTCTGAATCGTGGATGGGGATATACATGGAAGGAGTGAAGGTCGGGTACAGCCATAGCTTTGAGAGGGCCTATTGGAAGGAAGGCGAGGAATTGAAAAAATCGGTCACCGAATCCTGGATGAAGGTTTCCCGTCTGGGAGGAGCCCCTGTCGAGATCGTCTCGGGTCAAGAATCCCTTTACAAAGAGGATAATATTCCTTTGGAGACCGTTGTCCGGACAAAAATGTCGGAGAGCGAGATTGTCTTAGGAGCAGAAATACAGAAAGACAAAATCCTGTTCAAGAGCGGAGGTAACCTGATAAAAGAACTTCCCTATACGGAAAGGTTTTACCTAGGTGTTCCCCTGGAAGAAATCATAGAGACCGGCGATCTGAAGGCAGGAAAGAAATTCACTTTTCCCATCCTCGATCCGCTTTCTCAGGCCGTCAAAGACAGCACTTTTGAGGTTATGGGCCAGGAGGAGGTTTTGATCCAGGGAGAGAGGATGAGGCTGTGGCATGTGAGAACCGAGATGACCTCCATCATACCACTGGTGACGGAAGAATGGGTCGATGAGGAGGGGGAGATCTGGAAATCGGTCAGCCAGGCGAGTTTCATGACCACCACCTCTATCCGGATGTCGAAAGAGGAAGCACTTGAAATGTCCGAGGAGTATTTGGATATCGCTTTTTCCACCATCATCCGGTCCAATGTCATTTTAGAGCGTCCTCTTCAGGTGAAAGAAATTACGTTCAAGCTCAGCGGCATTTCTCCAGAGATTGTCAAAGGATTTCCCTTCGATGACGGCAGCCAAACCCTCCTGGAAAGCCGGGAAGATTGCTCCCTGATCCGGACGAATTCGCAGGTTTTCGAGGAAGAGGAGTCCGTCTCCCTCCCCATAAAGGGCGAGAAATTTGCTGAAGAGTTGAAATCCACGGATATCTGTCAGTCGGAAGACCCTGATATCATCGAGACAGCCAGAAAAATCGTGGGGGATGAAAAGAACGCCTGGCGAGCGGCCAAAAAAATAGCCGAATGGGTGAGTCGAGAGATGAGGGCCAACTATGATGTGGGTTTCGCCACAGCAGCAGAAATCCTCAAAAATCGCGAGGGCGATTGTTCGGAACACACTGTGATCATGGTCGCCCTCTGCCGGGCCGTCGGGATTCCGGCACGGGCCGCCGTGGGTGTCATGTACGCCAGTGGCATCTTTGCCTACCACATGTGGCCCGAGGTGTATGTGGGTCGATGGGTCAACCTGGATGCCAAATGGCTGGCCTTAGATCAAAATACAGGGGAATACTTCACCGACGCCACCCACATTAAACTGGGACGCAGCAGCCTGGATGAAAATATTTTCCAGGAAATGGTCGGGTCTGTTTCCGAAATAATCGGAAGACTTGAGCTAGAAATTCTCGATTTCAAATACGAAAAATAGTTTTTCAAGATACCTGAATAATTTCTGGAAGTAAAAAGACGATTTAAAAGGGGAAAAAGGGAAAGACTCTCAGACTAAAGGCTTAATTAAAACGGAACCCAATGAATAAACGGATACTTTGGTTCATCCTCCTCCTCATCTTTTTCTCCTGGGCCATCACTTTTTCTATTCAATTTTTCAACCTGAACCAAAATCCCATGGCTGTCGTTATGGTACTTCCTCTGTTTCTTGTTCTGGTTTTTATGCTGACCGCAAAAAGTGAGAGCTTTTCCTCCATCGGCTGGCGGATTCCTCATTTCAAGTTCATTCTACTTAGCATTTTCCTTCCCTTGTTGCAGATAGGCATCGTATTGATTGCAGGATTTGCCTTTAACCTGGTTTCTTATAACAAGGAGCATTTTCTTGTGCAGAGACCCACTCCCCATATTTGGCTGAATTTGTTGATCTGCATTCCTTCGATGTTTATACCTTTCATTCTTCTTTCCTTTCCCCGTTTTGTTTTTGGCTGGTTAAGCCATTTGAGCGAGGAAATCGCCTGGCGCGGATATCTTTTCAGAAAGATCACACTGGAAAAGAGAAGTTTACAAAAGGCTGTTTTTATTTCCGGTGCTGTCTGGTGGGCCTGGCATGCTCCGATGTTCATGCTGAGCCCTGTCCTTAAAGAACTCGGCTTCTGGTCATTAGCGGTGACAGCAGCCTTGGCCCTTCTTTCTTTGGTCGGGACATCTTTTATTTATTCATGGATATATATACAGAGCGGATCGATATGGGCTCCCACCGTCATGCACCTTTTCTGGAATTTGTTCAGGGGGATTCTGACCGGCAGATTGGCGGATGGAGAACCGGGCCTTTTCACAGGGAATCTCTGGCTTATAAACGGAGAGGGGATAATCGGGATGATGGTTACGGTGTTTTTTGGTCTGGCTTTTTATTTTCTCATCCGGCGAATTGAGCGCACGAGCGAGTGGACACACTTAAGGATTGAGGTATAAGATGAGTAAAGCGATGGATCAAGATAAAATAAGGAATTTTGTCAGGAACTCCCGTCAAGAGATGATCCATATCCTCTCTGACCTGGTGAGCATTCCCACTATCAATCCTCCGGGAAAGGCCTATCGCCGGTGTGTGGATTTCCTGTCGGGGTTGTTGAAAGAATGGCACATCGAACATGATGTGATTTCCGTCACAAAGGGGAAGTATCCTCGGTTCTGCATCCTGGGCAGGGGGGGAGAAGGAGAGACCGGACTGCATCTCCACGGCCATTATGACGTCGTGCCGGCCTATTCGCCCCAGCAGTTCGAGCCGAAAGTTCAAGGCGATTGCCTGTATGGCAGGGGGAGTTCGGACATGAAGAGCGGCCTGGTGGCCATCCTCTATACCTTGAGATTTTTCCAAAATAGGGGCAAGGAGTTCAAAGAACGAATTTCTTTTTCCCTCGTTCCCGATGAGGAGAGCGGGAGCCGCCTGGGGACACAGCACCTTTACCAGGCCGGACTTCTCCCCCGGCGCTCTTTGGGGATGCTCATGCCTGAACCCACCAGCGGAAAGGTCTGGAATGCCAGCAAGGGAGCCCTGACCTACCGGGTGACCGTCCGTGGAAAACCTGCCCATGTGGCCCTAGGACACCAGGGGCGAAATGCTTTCGAATCCATGGTGAATGTGGTCCAATCCCTGCTTGAGTTGAAAGAAAAGGTCAGCCAACGAAGGACGTCCCTTCCCGTGAAACCCCCTGAGGCGGGCTTGTCTGTCATGCTGATCGGCGGAGAGTCGGGAAGCGGGGTGAATTTTAATGTCGTTCCGGACAGAGCTTACTTTACGATCGACAGACGGATCAATCCCGAGGAAAAACTGACCGAAGCCAAGCAGGAGTTGATGGAGACCTTTCGGGAGGTTGGCGAACGCGGCATCGATGTCGAGACCGAACTGATTCAGGAGGGGGAGTCCTCGGCTTCGGATTCCGGCAGCCCTCTTGCCGCTGCTTTGATAGATTCGGTCTCTGCCGTAAAAGGCGAAATTCCTGTTTTCGAGCTTTGCCCGGGTCTCTGCGAGATCCGTTTTTTTAATAACCAGGGAATTCCGGCTTATGCCTACGGACCGGGTCTTCTGGAAGTCTCCCATGGACCGGAAGAGTTTGTAAAGATTTCAGATCTTCTGGACTGCACGGAGATATTCATCCGCGCGGTCCTTCAACTGCTGGCCGGCGATTAAAATCATTCCCCCTCCAGGGAATCGATGGGAAAAATCAGCGGGTTGATGGGCCAGCCTGCCTATCTGTTTCTTCATTACCGAAATGGGGCTTCTTCCTCGAAGAAAAAGCTGCCCGGTTTGTATGGCTCCTCTCCCGGCGTCCCTGACTGCTGAAGAGATCATGGCTGAATTCTGGGGCTAAGGAGGAGGAAAATAGGTTGCAAGCGAGGGCCGATTTTTTTATCATGAACCTGAGTGTTTTCCTGACCGGTTATTCAATCCATCCGAGGAGGCCCTATGTTTCATATACAGGCGAAACAGCATAAAGACCCCCCTTCATTCTTGACCATGAAACTTTCTCCTGTCGATCCCATCCCTGCAGAATCCCATATAAAGGATTATGGGGTGGATATGTTGGCTCCAGGAGCCTCGACCGATCTACACCATCATGACTGCGATGAATGGTGGATCATCGCCGACGGCATAGCCCGGGTAGCTGGCGCGGATAGGGAGATAGAGATAGGACCCGGGGATATGGTTTTTACCCCGAAGGGAGAATCCCACAAGCTGGAAGCCATCACCTTGGTCAAGGTGGTATGGTTCGAGGGGCCTCTCCAGGGCCAAGAAAGAAAAGGATCCATCCCGCATCTACCGGTTGAAGAATAATAGACCGGATCTTGAATGCGTCCAGCCTTTGGTCATTCCTAGGTCATGATGAAAGGAAAATTCAAATACTGTATCTTCTGCGGAGCGGAACTCGGGCCGCAGAAGGTGGAAGACAGGGTTAGGTTGGTCTGTCCGGATTGCGGGTGGATCCGTTATGAGAATCCGCTTCCCTGTGCGGCCGCCTTTGTGAGCAATACGAAGGGGGAGATTCTGCTCGTGAGAAGAGGTGTCGAACCGGCCAAGGGGGAGTGGGCCCTTCCGTCGGGTTTTATCGAGATCGAAGAAACCCCTCAGACTGCCTGTCTCAGGGAGCTCAAGGAGGAGACCGGTCTCGAAGGGAGGATTCTCCGGTTGCTCGGCGTATACGCCCAGGAATCGGCGATGTACAAAAACGTGCTCATCATTGGCTACGAGGTCGAGGCCGCTGGAGTGCCTTCCCCGGGATCTGATTCATTGAGCGTGCGGTATTTTTTGCCTGCCGAACTTCCTGAAATCGCCTTTCCCAGCCACCGGGAGATGATAGAGGACGGGATAAGAGGACGGATGGAATGAGAGCCTATCTCGACTGTTATCCCTGTTTTTTCAAGCAAATTCTCCAAACATTACGGGAGGTTACTCCCGATGAGAAAAAAATCCTGGAGGTCATAAGGGCCTTCGGTCAATACCTCCAGCATATTCCAAACGAGGCCACACCTCCGGAAATCGGACGGGAGCTCTACAGGCTTATTGCGGAGAAGACAGGATTTTCCGATCCCTATCGGGAGATCAAAAACAGATGCACCCGGCAGGCCTTGGACCTGTATCCTCGGCTCAAGGAAAGAATCGCCGCCTCGGAAGACCGTCTGTTGACCGCGGCGCGACTGGCAATTGCGGGCAATGTCATCGATTTCGGGGCAAACGCACGTTTCGACCTGGTTAAGGACCTCGAAGCGCTTCTTTCCCAGGAGCTGGCCATCAATCATTACCAGGAATTTCGTCAGGCGCTGGATAAATCGCGCCAGATCCTCTATATCGCTGACAATGCCGGCGAAACGGTCTTTGACAGGCTTCTCATCGAGGAGATCGGAAAACCTGTCATTTATGTGGTGAGGGAGAAACCTATCATCAATGATGCCCTTCTTCAGGATGCGCTGGATGCCGGTTTGGATGGGGTGGCCGAGATCATCTCCTCGGGCACGGATGCTCCGGGCACTATTTTGGGTCTCTGTTCCCGGGATTTTTTAAAAGTCTATGATTCGGCCGACCTCATCATCAGCAAAGGGCAGGGCAATTACGAAGGGCTATCCGATGAGGCCCGTCCACTATTTTTTCTTCTCAAAGCGAAATGCGAGGTTATCGCCCGGGATATCGGAGTCGATCGGGGCGGTCTTATCCTGATGAAGGCGAAAAATTTTGATTTTCTGACAAAAAAGGAGTCCGAATCAATTTAGGAGGGATTTTATGAATAAGAAAATCGGAAGAAGAGAATTTTTTAAAAGGAGCGCTCAGTTTGGATTTTCTGCCGCTTTCGGTTTCGGCCTAAGCCAGTCTCTTCGTGGAGGAAATGCGCTGCTGCAGGGTGAAGAAATTCCGGACATAGCGGTGGCGAAGGGGGGCGATTATTATTCCAGCACCATCAAGGCCGTAGAAGCGCTGGGAGGGGTGAAGAAATTTGTATCCAGAGGGGCGCGGGTGGCCCTGCTTCCCAATTCCCAGAGCCGGCATCCGGGAAGCTACACCAAGCCGGAATTGATCAAGGCTGTGGTCGAAAAATGTCTGGAAGCAGGGGCCAAAGAGGTCGATTGCTTGACCTGGCTGACCAGAGAGAACTGGGAGGCCAGTGGTTTAGATGTGGCGATCAAAGAGGCCGGGGCAAACCTGACATTCATTGATAGCGAGGAGGCCAATTTCAGGCCCGTTCCCGTTCAGGGAGGGAAGATTCTCAAAGAGGCGATGATCATGAAAGAGCTTTACAATCATGACGTTTTTATCGATATGCCGATCACCAAGGACCATGCCGGAAACAAGTTCACCGGAACCATGAAGAATTTGATGGCCTTGAACTTCCGTCAGCACAACCGGCAGTTATTCCATAAGCAAGACTGGCAGACCAATCCGGAATCCATCCAGCATCTCGACCAGTGCATCGTGGATTTGAACAAGGCGGTCAAGCCGGCCTTATGTGTGGTGGATGCCACGGAGTTCATCACGACCAACGGACCTTTTGGTCCCGGTGAGCTCGCCAAGCCCCAAAAAGTAGTAGCCGGCGTCGACAGGATCGCTATCGATGCCTACTGTGCTAGCTTATGGGGATTGGCCGGTGCGGACATTTACCAGATAAAACTCGGATCTGAACAGGGACTGGGAGAGATCGACCTGAAGAAGGTGAGGATTAAAGTAATAGAGGCATGATCAAACAGTCTCTGATCCTGCTCGTTTCAGGAGTTTTGGCTTTTATCGTTTTGGCCTATTCGGCCTTCGGCGATGATCTGTCCCGGTTTCTGCCCGAGGACGTCGAGATAGGGACATGGAAAAGGCAAAGAACCGTTCAGCATTATGCCGGCGAAGACCTCTTCGAATACATCGACGGAGGAGCGGAGATCTACCATGAATACGGATTCAAGCAGGTGGTCGTTCAGGATTATGTCAGCGCAGAGGGAAAATCTTTATCTGTCGAAATCTTCGAAATGATGTCGCCGGATAGTGCATACGGGATGTATGCCTTCAAAACGAATGCGCGGGACAAGGCAATTCCCTTGGGAAATGAAGGTCGGCTGGCCGATTACTACCTGAATTTTTGGAAGGGGCCTTTCCTCGTCACCCTGACCGGCTTCGATGAGACAGGCGAGACGGTCAAAGGACTTTTGGCCATGGCCCATGCTGTGGACTCCAAGCTGGTGAAAGTCGAAAAGGGAAAAAAGCCTCTGATGGTTTCTCTGCTTCCTTCAGAAAATCTTGAGGCCGGGAGCCTGAAGTATTTCAAGGGGCTGCTCGGACTGCGCAGCAGCCATCCTTTTTTTAGCCTGGAAATTGTCGGATTCGAAGAAGGGATCAAGGGAGACTATGCTGACGGATTGAGCCTCTTCATCATCCGCTTCGGGGAAGAGGACGAATGCCGGAAAAGCTTCAGACGCTTGAGGGAAGAGTATGAGAAAATAGTGGGAGATGAAGAATACAAGGATAGGGATATCTTTCTGGCTGAAGACAGCAGAAGCCGCCGCTTTTTTGTCTCGCTCATTAAGAATTATCTTTTTATCGGCATAGGGGACGTCGGCCGCCCAAAGGCCGATACGATCCTGCGGACCCTCGAAGAAAAAATTAAGAATTAAGGGGACGCTCCATCAGGAACCACCCTATCTCTTCTTTGATCGAACTCACCTTAAAAATAGATGATAGGGTGGCCCCAAATGGGACGTCCCCTTTTATTTGACACGGGATTCGGGTTGGGCATAGAATAGAGCCAATCTAAGGTTAGGAGATCGATCATGGAAAAAAGCACTCAAAAATCCGGCAACGGCGTCAATCCTCTAACGAGAAGGGAATTTGTCAAGTATTTCACGGCCGGCTCAGCCCTATCCCTTGCTGCTCTCGGCGAGCTGAACGCCTCGGTCTATCAAAGCATCACTTCTCTGAACCAGAAATACATTCAAGACGAATCCCCGGATGGAGTCTACTGGGACGCCTTGAGGGAACACTACCTTTTCGAAGAGGGAGTCATCATGATGAACAACGGCACGGTCGGGCCGATGCCCAAGCCCGTGTTCAACACCCTGATGCGTTGTTTCAAAGTCCAGTGCACCAATCCCTTCGATGTGTATAACTTCATTCCCAGGAAGATCGAGGAGGTGCGCAACAAGCTGGCTGGTTTTATCGGGGCATCTCCGGAGGAAGTGGTCATCACGCGCAATACCACAGAGGGGATGAATTTTGTGGCCAACGGATTGGATATGGCAGAAGGAGATGAAGTCATCCTCTCCACTATGGAGCATCCCGGGGGCACTCATCCCTGGAGGTTGAAGGCAAAAAGATACGGGATCAAGATCAAGGAGGTCCCGATAGGCTTTCCCCCGGCAAGTGTGGACGAATTCGTTGCAGGATTCGAGAAGGCCATCGCGCCACAGACTAAAATCATCAGCGTCAGCCATACGGTTTACATTTCCGGACTCATATCTCCCCTTAAGGAATTGTGCAAGATGGCTCATGAGAAGGGAGTTCTCGTGCTGGCCGATAGCGCCCACGGCATTGGGATGCTCGACCTGAATATGAAGGATATGGACGTCGATTTTTTTGCCACCAGCCCTTATAAATGGATGGGCGCTCCCACCGGCGTGGGGGTGCTCTTTGTAAAAAAAGACGTCCAGGACAGGCTCTGGCCCACCATCGCCTCCTCAGGTTGGGACAGGTATCAAGATGCGCACAAATTCGAGACCCTTTCCCAAAGAGCGGATGCGCTCACCATCGCCCTGGGAGAAGCGGTGGATTTCCAGAATTCTATAGGAAAACAGAAGGTGGAAAAAAGGATAAAAGCTCTGGCCGGCTACCTGAAAAGAGAACTGAAAAAGATCCCTGGAGCAAAGCTGCACACATCGGAAGATCCCTACATCAGCGGAGGATTGACAGCTTTTTCTGTCGGGGATGTCGAGCCCCGTAATATAGTGGACTATGTCAGGGATAAGTACAACATCGTCATCCGTACTGTGGGGAGCCGAGAGGCGGGCACTTATGGCCTCAGGGTTTCCACACCGATCTACGTATCGTACAGGCACGTGGATATGCTTCTCGAGGGGATACGGCACCTGGTCGGGCGAAAAGCTTAAAATATTTCGGCATCCAATCCAGCCCTGTGAACCTTTTCTTTTACCAGGATCAATTCCATCCATGAAGCGTGCTTCAATTTATTATCGGGATAGCTCCTGTCCAGTGTGTACAACTGGACCATGCGGGGCTTTATTCTTCGAAGTCGAACAAGCCAATCGTCGATGTTCGCTGACTCCAGGTTTCCTGTTAATCCGGCCGTGAAAAGAGCCTGGATGGTGATGTCGGGCAATTCTTCGAGACCTTGGGTAATCCCTTCCAAATCGACACCTGAGCAAGGCTGGTTGTAGCGCTGAAATACTTGAGGACTGCCGCAATCCAGCTTCATGATTTTCTGATCGAGTTTTTCCAGACTGTTCCGGATCGATCTATCGGAGACCAGCGCCGAGTTGGAAAGAATGGCTGTTTTAGCCGAAAAAGCCAGACGGTCGCGAATTTCGGTAACTGCCTCTACCATGGCATCGAAATCAGGATGCGTCGTGGGCTCCCCATTTCCGGAAAAGGTAATGGCGGCCGGAGAATCTTCCATCCTGGCCAGCGCTTCTACTAAAGCCTTTTGGACATCTCCCACGGAGGGAATGGACAAGCCGCTGGGTATTTTTTTCAAGTGACATTTTGTCCAGCCATACTGGCAGTAAACGCAGTTGAACGGGCAGGTCTTTTTCTCCCAGGGAAGGATGTTAATCCCCAGCGAACGGCCCAGCCGTCTGGACATGACCGGTCCGTAGATGATTCCTTTTTTTAGCTCGAGCAGCATTCTCAACTCCCTTTTCCCATGTGGCGGAGGGCCTTGGACAGCCGTGTGATCCCCTCCTCGATTTCCTCTTCGTTCCGTTTGGCGATGGAGACACGGAAGTAGGCAGAAGGTTCGCTTCGATAGAAGTAATAGCTTCCGGGCGAGACGATAATCCCGAATTTCTCCATATGGTCGTTGATTTTATCCTTGTCCCACCGGGTGGGAAGTTTTACCCATAGGGTGTAACCTCCTGCCGGACGGGTCCAGGTGACCTTAGGGGGAAAGCAAGAGTCCATGGTTTGAAGAGCGACCTGCATGCGCTTGCGGAAGGCCCGGTGCATCCGCCGGAGTTGTTTGTCGTAGTATCCCCGCTTGAGAAACTCATGGAGAACGATCTGAACCAGTTTTCCGCTGCCCAGATCGGTAAATCTCTTGATAGCGGTAAGCCTGGATAGGCATTCGCTATCGGCCGTCACCCAGCCGATCCTCAATCCTGGAAAAAGAGCTTTCGAAAACGTCCCGAGATAGATAACGATATTTTTGCTATCCATGGATTTGATGGGAAGGGCGACTTTGCCGAAGTATTTCATGTCTTCCTCGAAGCCATCCTCAACCAGCGGAATCCGGTGCTTCAGACAAAGGTTGAGGAGCCTTTCCCGGTGAGAATGGGAGGTAGTGATACCGGTCGGGTTCTGGAAATTGGGCATGGAGTAAACAAAGCTTATTTTTTCTTCGGAAAGGGTTTTTTCCAGAAAATCGAGGTCCATTCCATCTTCCCTCATCGGAACTTCCAGAGGCTCGGCGCCATTGAGCCTCAGCAGAGGGAGCATGGCCGCATAGGTCGGCGCCTCGATAGCCACTCGTGCCTCTTTTCTGGCCAGCATCCGGATAACCATATCTATGGCCTGCTGGGCCCCGTTGGTGATCAGGATCTCCTTTTCGGTCACCGATATTCCATGCAGGCGCAGGCGGTGGGCGATCTGTTCCCGCAGAGGCGGATGGCCTCTGTGATCGCCATACTGAAGGGTTTCCGCTCCGAACCGGTGAAGGACATGGTTTAGGCACCGTTTGAAATCGTTCATAGGATAGAGCCTAGGGTCCAGATCCAGCTGGGATATGTTAAGGATGTTCTGACGTGGTGGGATGCTCTTGGCCTTCTCGGGTGAGTATCCAAGATAGATTTCGTGGATGGCTCTGGCCTCGGCAGACAAGGCCCGATCCCAGGGAATGACGCTGCGATTTTCGGGATGATAACGGGCCACTTTTTTCCGTCCTTCGACTCTATGATAGGATCCCTGCCGGCTGCAAAGATAACCGAGTCCCTGGAGTTCCTCGTAGGCCCGGGTGACCGTCGACCGGTTGATGCCCAATTTGTCGGCTAGGCTTCGTGTCGAAGGAAGCGATTGTCCGGCTTGAAGAATTTCCTGGTCGATGAGATTCTTTATTTCCTCGGTAAGCTGCAGGTAAAGAGGTTTTGGGTTCGTTCGATCGATTTTTAAAAGCATATTCTCCTCGCTGTTTTCCTTTCACTTTTTTATCCCGGATTTTAATATAGGATGGCAAGTGGATTACGTCAACAGCCAATTATTATATATTTTAAACCATCCAATTCTTTCAGTGCGACGGGAAGAATCTCCAAGACCGTGATGATTTTAAATCTGGCAGGGAAGCTGAAGAGGAAGCCATCCGGAGGCGAGCGGGCATGGAAAGCAAGCTTTGCTGGCAGGTTGGAGAGCGAGCCGAGGAATAAGCTGGTTTTGATTGATTTGGATTCCAAATCAATCGGGGATTCCAAGGGGGTATGACCCCTTGGTCGCAGGGCGAAGCCCGAGAAGGGGAGGCAGAGAGCGAAGCGAACGTTGGAAGGGGGAAGTCAGTTCCCCCTCCAAGGGATCGATGGGGAAAACCAGCGGGCTGCCGTTTCAGCTTCCCTGACAGTTGCTTTATCACGGTTTTGGAGATGCTTACCACGCCACGTGTCTTCTTGCAATTGCTCCCTCACCTGCTTTAAACTGCAAAAGATTATGTATATGTAAAAGTTCATCAGGATTAAATTCGGAGGTGTCCTATCCGAGAACTTCTGGTGACCGGAGCCTGTGCTTTGGTGTTCGCCGTTTATCTGCTGATCGAACAATATAGTCTGAGCCGCGAGATAAAAAAGATTCCTTTAAGAATTGGTGTGACAGGAACCAGAGGAAAATCCAGCGTGACCAGGCTCATCGCAGCCTGCCTGAGGGAATCCGGAATGAGCGTGCTGGCCAAGACGACCGGATCCAAACCCTGCTTGATTTTTCCGGATGGAAGCGAAAAAGAAATTAAGCGCTGGGGAAGAACCTCCATCCTCGAAGAGAAAAGAGGAATCAAGGCTGCCGTAGCAGGCAAGGTCCAGGCGGTCGTGATGGAGATGATGAGCATCCATCCCGAATCATTGAGGACAGAAGTCGTCCGAATGCTGAAACCCCATCTCTTGGTGATCACCAATGTTCGTCTGGACCATCTGGACGCCATCGGAAACACAAAACCGGAAATCGCCCGCTCTTTTGCTTCCGTCATCCCCAAGAAAAGCACGGTCTTCCTTCCGGAGGAAGAATTCTATCCGGATTTCCGTCAAAAGGCAGAGACGAGGGGAACAAAAATAATCCTCGTGTCCCAATGCGGGCCAGAGGATGATTTCAAACTTTCCTCGGAAGCCCCGTCTCATGAATTTAAACAAAATATCCGTTTGGCTCTGGCCGTTGCCGATTTTTTAGGGGTTGAGCGGGATAAATCCTACCATGGCATGACCGAAGCACAACCGGATTTTGGCGGTCTCAAAATCTGGAAGCCGGCTGAAGATTCTTCCTTTCGAGGGTGGACCTTTGTCAGCGCTTTTGCCGCTAACGATCCGGAGTCCACCAAGCGAGTCATGGACAAACTGGGGGCAAGCGGCCTTTTGGAAGACAAAAAGAGAATCGGTCTCCTTAATCTCCGAGAGGACCGTGGAGACCGGACCGTCCAATGGCTCCATGCTCTGCGGGATAGAGAAGATTTTTCATTCGACAGGCTGGTCATCACGGGAGACCACGCCCGAGTTCTCCGCAACAGGTTGAAAAAGCGCTTCAAAGCTGCAGTTACGGTTTTAAGGACCAAAAAACCGGATAAGTTAACAGCCAGCCTATTCGAAACAGGGGAAAAAAAAGCTGTGGTCATCGGTATCGGAAATATGGGAGGCATGGGGGAGAAACTCGTCGACTATTGGGAAAAGATTGGGATTCGCCATGACCTATGAAACGTTTTTTATAGGGCTCATTCTTGCCGCCCTCTATGTAGAGGTCATGGGTGTTTATCCCGGCGGCATCATCGTCCCCGCCTACCTGGCCCTTTATCTCGATCATCCGTCGAGGATACTGGTGACCGTTGCGGCCGCCCTTCTAAGCCTTTTGAGTTACAGATTTCTTTCCCGGGGCCTCATCCTTTTCGGAAGGCGACGATTCGTAATGCTTATCCTATTGGGCGCTCTCTGGGGACAGGCCTGGTTCCTTGTCGCTCCCCATGTGTATGCTGGGCCCGCGGAGCTCAAGGTAATAGGGTGGGTCATTCCCGGGCTTCTGGCCAACAACCTGGAAAGGCAGAGGTTTTTCGAGACACTGACCTCCCTGTTTACCGTCTCGGTTCTTGTTTATATTGTGGTGAAACTTGTGGCTAAATTTTTCTTTTAACCTGAATAATTTATTGAAAATGTCGAAGTTTTCATCTCGATCATCCGGCCGCTACGGTATATATTTCCTCTTTTTTCTAAGCCTTGTTTTCTTTCTCCTGCTGAAGATTGTTCCTATCAGAGAAGCCAGAGCCCTCAAAGAAGAAATGATAGCGGCCTCTCGGATCATGTCCGAAGCTTCGGCGGTTATCAGGGATTGCCGCAAGGAGATCGGTTTGGACCTGGACCCGGAGACAGATATCAACCGGACAGGGCTTATCGGGCTCAAATCTTCACCCATCACCACCTCCTTGGGAAACCTGAAATCAAAGAGGACAAGTACCAATCCGAATTTTGCCGGCTTGATTGTTCTTCTGCTGAGAAAGGCAGGCATTCGGTCCGGGGATGCCATTGCTGTGGGTGCTTCGGGTTCCTTTCCTGGATTGATCGTGGCTGTCATCTCGGCAGCCAAGGCCATGGGGGTTGAACCTTTGGTCATATCCTCCCTGGGATCTTCCCAATGGGGAGCGAATCATCCCCGCTTTCACTGGCTGTGTATGCATCTATGCCTCTGGGAGAGAGGTCTGTTTTCCAGTCTCCCCCTTGCCGTTTCTTTGGGCGGCAATCAAGATATTGGAGAGGACATGCCGGAGGAGGGACGAATTCTTCTCGAGCGGGATATGGCTGAAACGGGCATTCCTGTTATCCGGGAGAGAAACTTAGCTGAAAATGTCGAGGCCAGGATAGGGCTTTTTTTTCAAGAGGCAGGGGAAAGGCCTCTCAGGGCATTCGTCAATGTGGGGGGGAGCTGGTCGAATCTTGGGGTCGATTCATTGGTCTTGCACGTCAAACCCGGCCTCACGAAGATCGATCGATTTCCCCCTAGGGAAAGACAGGGGGTGCTCTTTCAGATGGCGGCTCGCGGTCTCCCGGTGATCCATTTGCTTTATGTAAGAGGTCTGGTCCAGAGGTATGGATTGGAGTGGGATCCCTCCCCTCTTCCTAAACCGGGGGAAGGAGAGATCTACGCGGAGGTTGTGGAAAGTCAGAAATCTTTTTGGATTCTGTCCCTTACCTATTTGATATTTTTCTCTGCCTTTTTGATATGGTCACGGGCTAGACGAAAAGATTCTATTTCAGAATTCGCAGGGTAATGATGCCTTGATAGATATCAAGAGAGTCTTCGTCCTGGCAAAGTGCCCGTTCGATAGTCAAAACTCCAAGGGGATAATCTTCCCACCTGTAGAGGTTGACGTCTCCCTTGGCTCCGGTGAGAGAGGCCAATTCTGGGACTTTTTTTTCCACTTTAGGGAGCTTGAGGTGCTCCAGAGCATCGTTTATGGGCCGCAGATCGGAAATATTGAAATAATTCCCCGAGCTGTCCAATTTTAGCGCAAGCCTGGGCCTAGGTTCCTGGAAAACGTAGCGTGTCTCCATTTTGTTGCCGAAATAGCCTTTTTTTACCGTGTAGTTGTAAACAGGAGGCTTTCCCGGGAAGAGTTTGACTTTGAGCTCGGGCCAGGTTATCTTCCCGGCTTCATGCTGACGAAGGAAGATCAATCCCATTAAAAGCAACAACATGATCAACATGGCGCGGAAAATGTATTCGTGCTGCTTCTTGATGATAAGGATGATCAACCATATGGCAGCTAGAATAAGGAGGATGCTGGCTGCAGTGGTGAGGGATATCATTCCTAGAACGTCTTTCATCCCTTATTCCTTAAGGATTCTGAGAATATATTAGCACAAGCATGCCCAGTATGTTAAGCCAGAATTCGTCCGCTTGTCCTGAATTATTCATAAAAAATACTGATTCAATTTTTCCAGTAATCCTACTGGAAATTTTGAAAAATATTTTCAAACAAAAATTTATAATTCATCAGAATTTTTTACCCTTCGAGCGAGCCAATCTCACCACGTCGACTTCGTCGTAGCTCATTCGCGGTAGTTTACTGCAGCTTCATGAGCCCCTTCCTTGCCGCCGCAGCAATATTGATTCGTGAATAATCCATTGAATTATTCCGCGATATATCTGGTGAATGGCTTCCATAGGGTTTAGTCGGTGCAGCATTTCACCTGCTGTAAAAATAAATCTTGAATATCTGGTCTAAGTTGTCAAATATGAATTTGGGCTATCGATGACGGGCCTTCTCCTGGAGATCGCAGAAGCAAAGCGATTTTTCGTTTGAACCATAAATGAGGAAGATACCTCCTCATCATTTCAAGAAATTTGATAGCGTATGACAATTGCTCACGGCATAAGCGTTGTAGTCATTGTTGAAGTATACATAACATTCATTTGCGGGTGTATTTTTTATGGTATCAGCCCACCGTTTCAGCTCTTCATCCGTATAGCAATACCTGTATCCACCGGTAATCCCGTGAAATCGGAAATAAGCTGTTTCTGCCGTCGCTCCAACCGTGTTCGGCACTTGGGATGAGGAAACCGTACAAAATGTGACTCTGTGAACTCTAAGAAGATCGAATGTTTTATTGGCGTACCAGCTTTGGTGTCGGAATTCGATCACATTTTTGTGCAAAGGAGACAGAAGAGCCAGGAAGTCTTCGATCAAAGGCTCATCATAGGTAAGCGAGGGAGGAAGCTGGAAAAGAATACATCCCAGCTTTTCCCGGAGGTTATCTGCCAGGATATATAAATAACGGATATCACTCTTGACATCCCTCAGTTTTTTTCTGTGGGTGATTTGGCGGTTGGCTTTCAGGGTGAATTTAAAGTCAGGTGGGGTTTTTTCCAACCATCCCTTCAAGGTTTCTGCCTTTGGATAACGGTAAAAAGTCATGTTGATTTCCACCGTTTGAAATTGCCCTGCATAGAATGAAAGCCATTCTCTTTGCGCCAATCCCTTGGGGTAGAACTTCTCTCTCCAGCCTGCATAGCTCCATCCAGAAGTGCCCAGCCAATGGATCATGATTTATCCTAGTTTAGCATAAAAAGGTCTGCCTATTGAATTTTAGACAAAGATGTTACCTGCTTGCAAAGGCTATTTAGACGGGTATTCCGTAGGGGCCATCAGGCAGGATCGCAATTTCCGGAGGTCGGTTCAGGCGAGCATGGAGTGTTTCCACGGCCCAGGCGATGGACCTGTCCACCAGTTGGGCGAGGTTTTTGGTTTTGCCTGCTACGGACCGGGCATCCTTTCCCGGAATCCAGTTGAAGTCTTCCTCAGGAATATCCTGACAGCAGTAGAGGAGGTTTTCAGGGGGAGTCCTCTCAAACAGACGGGTCCACATCTGGGCTTCCCACTGTTCGGGAACGAAAGTCCACTCTGGATCGAGAATCGTCCAAATAAATTTTTCCGACCCCTTCTCTCCGAGGAGCCTGAGCATCTTTTTATAATTTTCCCTTCCGATAGGATCCCTGTCCGTATGATGGGCGGCAAGAAGACACATCCCTTGTTCCTTGACCATCCTTGCGCATACCAGGGCTCCTTTGGCGGCCTGATAATGGTTCACTCCAACATACCCGGCATGGGTGACCACCAGGTCGTATTTTTTTTGAACGGGAATGGCAGCGTAGCTGCGAAGTTTCTCGAAAGCTTTGCGGTGGGCCTTTTCGAGGTCCCCAGCAAAAACTCCTGTCACATCGAAGTTCGAATCCAGGGTGACATTGACGATCATATCGCAACCCGCCATCCTGGCGACCTTGAGGGCTTCCTCGTGGACAGGATTCCCCTCCAGCACCAGGTCCCTTGCCTGGGGGGAGTTGAGGATAGGCCCGCTGTGAAGGGCATAGGTCGAGGATTCGGAAATAAGACCGGGGCAGATGGATTTCCTGCCCCCTGAGACCCCAGCCATGAAGTGGCTTTCCACCAGGCCGGTTAGGATTTTTATATCGCTGTGCAAATAAAGCTTGTTGACATGGATATCCCCGCCGTATTGAGTCTGTCCTATCTTCTCCATATCTTCTTTTTTTCGCGAATCATGATTGACGATGAAGAGGCCGAGGCCAAAAACCCGTGGATCGAGTATCTCCTTCAACTCTTCCTGGTCCATAGCACGGTGAGTTCCTGTGGCCACAAGAAGGCGGATTCGTCCTGCCGGCAAGCCGGCTTCTATCAGTTCTTTCAAAACAGGAAGGAGGATACCTGATTTCCCAGAATAGGGAACGGGCCGGGTGTTGTCGGAAATGACGATCACGGCCTCGGCCAGAGGATTGGACCGGAGCTGGTTCCGGACGATTTTTTGCAGAGGAGGACACTTTTCCGGCGATCGAAGGGCACGATAGATTTCCGGTTCCGGACGGTTGATTATTCTGGGCTTTCCCATCCGGAGGACGTCGGCATGATCAGGAACCTGCACCTGAAATTTTATCCGGCCCAGATCGAAGGGGACTTCCTTCAATTTATCTGTTCCTCCTTTTTTCTTTCCGGCCGCACGGTTTTTTTAGCCCCCGGCATTTTTTATGAATCGATCATCTGTATATGCCCCCACGGACCACGAAAATGAGATGGCTTCGTTAATGCTCGTCATGTCATTATGCATTTTCTTAAAAAGACTTCAGATCAAGCGCTTTTGAGAGGCTTGATACCTTCCAAATCTCCGGTCAGAGCGGCTTCCAAAACAGGACGCATGTAAAGGTCCACCATTTCGGGCATCATCGGTACTGGCATATTTTTGAGTTTGGACGCCAGTTGGGGGTCCTTGGCTGCCTCGAGGGCTTTTTCGATATGGCCGGGCGTCAAACCCTCTATCTCGGATAAAACCGTTGGAAATCCAACTCGCCGGCTGAGGGCCGTCAATCCCCGGGCCACGGTTTTTCCCAGTCCGACTCCTTGTTCATTCGTTTTTTGGAGAGGGGTATCTAGAAGGCCGTGACGGTGGAAGATTCGGGCCAGTTTTTCAAGCTGATTCTGAATGGCCAGGGAAAAAAGAACGGTGTAGTATGGATTGAGTATGGCACAGGCCCGGCCATGGGGCAGGACATCCACAAGAGAAAAACTCGTCAGGTGAGCCCCGTTTGTCCCACCCACCATGATGGCGTATCCCCCGAGGTCAGTGGCCAGCCCCAGTCCTTCTCTGGCTTCAATGTCATGAGGATTTCTCACCGCCCTTTCAAGGTAAGCCAGAATCAGCTGGATGCCGGTCAGAGCGATCTCTTCGATTTTCTCATAAGCCTCCGGACAGGCTCCATAGTAGACTTCGAGACAGTGAGCCAATCCATCGAAGGCTCCGTCACAGGTAAAAGATACGGACATGGACCGGGTGAGAGTGTAATCGAAAAGGCTGCGCGTAGGAATCACGGCATCATCGATGATCAGTTTTTTCTGTTGGCTTTGGATGTTCGTAATGTTGGAGTATTTGGTGAG
This sequence comes from uncultured Eubacteriales bacterium, assembly GCA_964400735.1. Taxonomy (GTDB): domain Bacteria; phylum Acidobacteriota; class Aminicenantia; order Aminicenantales; family Aminicenantaceae; genus CAYNVQ01. The sequence goes on from CAYNVQ010000003.1 coordinate 463,932, forward strand.
GTGGGCCGCTGAACCCGATGCGGTTTGGACAGCGATATGGGGAAAAAGACTTTGATTCGCTGCCTTCAATTTATCGCTTACATTGCCCGTTCCGAAATAATCATCCAGCTTTCCTCCCAGCGATGCCAGGACAATGGCCGCTTTGGTAGCATCGATTCCCGAGCCTCCGGATGCGGTCACGACCATTTCTGGTTTTGAAGACTGGATGGCCTGCTGGATGCGGAATACATCCTCCCATGGGGAGTTGGGACGGGCGGAGGAGGAGGAACCTGCTATTTGTATGCCTCCCTTTTCCAAAGAATCGGATAAAACCTGGAAATGTGGAGGATCCCTTTTCTGGAGGTTGGTGACCAGCAAGGCCTTGTCTCCCAGAGTTCTGGCCAGAGTGCCCACCCTTTCGAGACAGTCCAGACCAAAAATGTAGGCTTCGCCTTTAAATTCTTCGATAAGCGTCCGGGCCTTTTCTTTGAGTCCTTGTATCATGATGAATATCAAATGAGGATATTAATATACCATATTTTATCTTTATGGAAACCTGCAACTGGGAAAATGAGGATTTTTTTGCTTTTTTCTTTAGGTAACCTACATTTTGTGTTAGAATAGTACAACCGAACAAGATGGATCTCAAAGGATCGCACTTCTCCGATTTTCTCAAGCCATCCCAGGTTGTCTATAACCTAAAAGCTAAAGACAAAATCCAGTCCCTGGAAGAACTCCTGGGTGTTTTGCACAGCCAGAAGCTCATCAAGGATAAAGAGCCCATACTTACCCGTATCATCAACAGGGAGCGGCTGGAATCTACGGCAATAGGTCACGGTGTGGCTTTGCCTCATGCCCGCGTCGATACCGGTCACGACATCGCCATGGTGGTCGGGCGTTCGGAAGAGGGCATCGATTTTGATTCCATCGATAATAAAAAAGTCCATATCATCATTTTGATCGTCTGGAATCCTTCTATCCCTGGTTTGTTCAACCATCTGTTCGCAGGACTGGCTCAATTCCTGCGCAAGCCCGGCTTCAGGAACAGGTTGTTCGAGGCTAAAAATAAGACCCAGCTTTACAACGTCATATCCGAGATCGAGCTCAGCCTGCCTGTTCATGAAGACAAGATCATCAGCCGGGCCAGCCTTCTCTGGAAGCTTCAAGAAATAGAGATTCAGAAAAGGAAAGCCTCCAAAGCAAAAAGGGAAAAGCTTCAGAGTGAGGCCGACATCATCAGGCAAGAGCTGGACAGAGCCCTTCTCGATAGATTCGATAAGCTCATGGAAAGATATGGGTTTGCAGTAGCGGAGGTGGAGGGCGGGGCTTGTCTGGGGTGTTTCATAAACATAGCGACCGGGATGAGGTCGGCGATCGAAGGAAGCAACGATATATTTGTTTGCGAAAACTGCGGCAAATTTTTGATAGCCAAGAAAAAGAGGAACCACTAGCCTCGGAGCTTTGAAAAGCCCTGAGATCCTTTTTTACAGACAATGCCATCCATCCCGAAACGTTTTTAGAGGACGGATGACCGGTCTTATTTCTTACATTTTTGGATCAGTTCTTCAAAATATTCCTTGAGTGCCGGAGTTAATAGACTGGAATAGTTTTTCAGATAATCTTGGAGCAGATCAAGCGCTTTTTGTGTGTTCCCTTTGATAAAGTAAGCACGGGAGAGGTTGTAAGCGACCATCGCATGTGAAGGAGAGATATTCAAGGCCTTTTCCCAGCTTTGAATGGCGCTGTCAAGGTCACCGGAAACCAGAAACGCAAGCCCAAGGCCGTCGTAACCTTGAGTGAGAGCGGGATCTAGTTCAACTGCCCTCTTAAAAAACTCGACGGCTTTTTTATGATCATCAGGGTTCTTAGTCTTTTGATAGAAGGAAAGATAGAGATTGCCGAAGTTACTTAACAAAGGAGGATTTTCAGCATCTATAGAGAATGCTTTTTCATAGGTTTTTTTGGCATTCTCCAGGTCTCCGGTTTTCCAATAGGCGAAACCGAGAGCGTTGTACACTAGAGGTTCAAAGTCCATCTGCACGACGTGTGCTCTGTTACATACGGCGATGACATCCTCATATTTTCCGGCTTCTGAGAGATATTGTATCAGATCCCAAAGGATTCCATAACTGGAGGGATGGTTCTCGATCCCTGTCTTTAAAACTTCGATGGCGTCGTCCAGCCTTCCGGTTTCTTTATATAAGAGCGCAAGGCCTTCATAGGCGACATCGATTTTTGTGGTACTTGTGAGGACTTCTTTAAAACTTTCCATTGCGTTCCCGATAGACGCCTCACCCCTCTGGAAGTGAAATTTGGTCCAATAGGCTTTGTAATAATACGGAAGCAGAGTTTTTACGTCGTCTTCTGGTCCAAAACTCTTTTTCGCTGGGGTGTTGGGGTTTGCGATGTATCCCAGGCTTGCCAGTTTTTTTAGAGCTTCCCGGTCGACCGCTTTTTTCCGTTCGGTTTTCTCTGGATTCGATTGATTTTTTATGATCAGATCCAGTTGCATCTTGTAGGCGCTCAGCTCATTCTTTTTGGCAAGATTATTCGTCTCTTCAAAATCTTCCTCTAGATCATAAAGTTCAGGAATCGGCGAATCGATGTATTTTTCGTTCTTTTGGATGATTCCGCGCAGGGGAGCCCATCCTCTGCTGTAGTAAGGTTGTAACGATTCGAAGTAAAAAGTTCTTGGCGGTAACTTCCTCCCTTTCAGTACGGGGAGCAGGGACATTCCTTGGAGAAAGTCCGGTTTTTTGACGTCGAGAAGATCGCAGATCGTAGGGAATATATCTGTATGGCAAACGTATTGGTCGCTATGGCTGGCTGGAATTCCTGGCGTACATATGATGAGAGGGATCCTGAGGACTTCGTTATAGGCGAGAAATCCATGCGTCTGTTCTCCATGTTGTCCCAGAGCTTCGCCGTGATCTCCGGTAAAAACAATAAGAGTGTTATCGAACAGACCGTTCTTCTCCAGAAAATTGAGAACCGGACTTAAAGACCGGTCCACATAGGCCACCTCTCCGTTGTAGAGATCGCTCTCATACCGTTTCTTGAAAGGCTCGGGCGGTGCATAGGGATCATGCGGATCATAGCAGTGGATCCAGAGAAACCACGGGCTTTTTTGCTGTTTCAGCCAGGACAGGGACTTCTCGATCACGAGCTCCGCTGGAATTTCATTTTCGTATTTCTTCCCGAAGTCATCGTCATAGACATCGAAACCCTGGCTGAGTCCGAACCTCGAATCGAGAGGAAAGCCTCCTATAAATGCCCCTGTGGAATAGCCGTAGGTTTTCAGATGTTCCGCCAGGGTTAAGAATCTCTCGCTTAGAGCGAAACCGTAATTATCGTGAACACCGTGATACAGAGGAGTCGTTCCACAGACAATATTTGTGTGAGAAGGTAAGGTTGTTGTCGTGTGGGCGAATGCCCTCGAAAACAAAACTCCTCTTTCGGCAAACTTATCTATATTCGGCGTTTGAAGGAGTTCTGAACCGTAACAGCTCAGTCTGTCCGCTCTGAGCGTGTCTATGGTGATAAGGAGGACATTCTGTTCCTGATTCTTCCTGTCAGTTGTGGAAGATGAAAGTGGAGTCAAAATAAGTAAGATGATCAAAAAATAGAAGAAAGAGGGTCCTGCAAGCACCGGAACTCGTTTCATAGACATCTTCTTTTTTATCCATCCCCTAAGAAAATTATTTTAGCAACATTTTTGTTTTATCACAACTTCAATGAGATGGCCTGTCTTGTGTGGTGCACCTTTCTCTTCTATAATGATAGAAAAGAGGAAAGTTCAAAGGATTATGGAAGCTTAGCGAAGCCTTTGCAGAACGCCTCACCCTTGCCATGTGAAGGATTCACTTGAAATAAGAGGAATGAAATGGGCTTTTCCGGTGTGAGCAGGGAAAAGGAAGATGCCCTGCGCCAGCGGATGGAGAGTCTGGGCATCGAAGAAAAAGATATAGTGGAGAAGTTTATCCGCTCGGGCGGAAAAGGCGGACAGAGACTCAACAAGGCATCGACCTGCGTGTACTTGAAACACATGCCGACCGGAATCGAGGTGAAATGCCAGAGGGAGCGGTATCAAGCTGTCAACAGATTCCTTGCCCGGAAGATTCTGGCCGATAAGATCGAAGCCAAGATTCTGGGAGAAGAAAGCGCAAAGCAGCAGCGTATAGAGAAGATCCGCCGTCAAAAAAGAAAGCGCTCCAAGAGGGCTAAAGAGAAGATGTTGGAAGAGAAAAAGAAACATTCACAGAAGAAGAAAGAAAGAAGCTATCGTCCTGAACCAGGGGAATATTAAAGGGAAAGTTCTGTCAGCATCCGGAGCAGGAGGTTGGCTCCCTTTTCCAGATCCTCCCATTTGATCCGTTCATCGGGTGAGTGGCTGATTCCGTCTTCACAAGGTATGAAAATCATCCCCGAGTCGGCTACAGAGGCGATTATCTGGGCATCATGGCCGGCTCCGCTGGGAAGCGTCAGGTAGGAATAGCCCAGCGCTTCGCATTCCCTCTTCATCATGTCCACTATCCGTTCGGGGATGGTGACGGGCTCGGTTTTATCGACCACGGCCGAGGAGAAAGTCAAGCCCCGGGTGGAAGCCACATCTTCGGCAAGGGAGAGGATCGTCTTTTCCATCTCCTCCAGGGTTTTCTTGGAAGGGCTTCTGAAATCCAGTGAAAAATCCACCCTTCCGGGGACGATGCTGAAAGCCCCGGGATGGACTTGAATCCTTCCTATGGTCAGAAGGCTTCCATAATGATGGGTGGCCACATAATGGGTACTCTTGAGGGCGAAATCGGCCAAACCCAAGAGCGCATCATGCCGCAATTCAAAGGGAGTCGTGCCGGCATGGCTGGCCTCTCCCAAAAAGCCGCAGACCCAATAGTTTTTTCCGGCAATTCGGTCCACGATACCGACTGTTTTGTTTTCTGTCTCGAGCACCGGCCCCTGTTCGATATGAATTTCGAGATAGGTTTCGATCTCGGGCCGCTCGCGGTGGGCTTCCAGGATGCTTTCTATGGTGAACTCTGTGTTTTTGAGGACATCGAGAAAGGGGATCCCGAACTGCGTTCTTCCCTTTTCGAGCATTTCGCGGTCGGGTGGAGCGATGAACGAGCGGCTGCCGAGGAAATCTCCCACTAAGTTTCCCTCTTCGTCCGTAAAAGAGGCAACTTCCAGCGGCTTCGTGACCGTCAATCCCTCCTCTTTAATCCGCCGCAAACATTCCAGTGCCGAGAGAACGCCGATCGAGCCGTCGAACATACCGCCGTTGATGACCGTATCGATGTGGGATCCTGCCATAATGGTTTTCCCCTTTCCCTCCAGCCGGCCGAAAATGTTTCCCGCTCCGTCTTGACGTAAGGTGAGCCCGGCACTTTCGATCCTCTTCTTGAGCCACTCCCTCGCTTCCAAATCCGCCCGGCTGAATGATGGCCGGCTGATTCCTCCGCGGGAATCTTGACCGATTTTCCCCAGCTCTTCGATATCCCTTCTCAATCGATCGAGGTTTATCTGAATGTCCATGCTTTTTCCCTCATCTTATTTGTTACCTGGATTATTCAGGCTATCAGGTCGATCATTTCTTTGACAGCCTGGTGAATTCCCTTGATGGCTGCGCGGGCCACGATGGCGAAACCGATGCTGAATTCTTTCATTTCCGGGATGGAGGCGATGGGTCCGATGTTGAAATAATCCAGCCCATGCCCTGCGTGTATCTCGAGACCCAGCTCATGACCTCTCCTGGCTGCCTGCTTTATCTCTTCCAAAGCCGCCCGGCGTTTCTCCCCGGGTTTCAGGTCCGCGTATTTCCCGGTGTTGATTTCGATGAGGTCCACACCCACTCTTTTGCAGGCTTCGATTTGCTGGATGTCGGGATCGACGAAGATACTGATTCTTATTCCGGCTTCTTGAAGCGCCCGGATATGGGGATTCAGGTGCTCTTCATTGGACTGGACGTTCAATCCACCCTCTGTGGTCAGCTCCTCTTCCCGCTCCGGGACCAGGGATACGACGTCGGGTTTGATATCCAGAGCGATTTTCTTCATCTCTTCGGTGGCGGCCATCTCGATGTTGAGCTTGGTCTTGATGGTCTGCCTGAGCAGACGAAGGTCCCGCTCCTTGATGTGACGTCTGTCGCCACGGATGTGACAAACGATTCCTTCCGCTCCAGCTTGCTCGGCAAGCAATGCGGCAAGAACAGGCTCGGGTTCGTCGGACTTCCGGGCTTCCCTGATGGTGGCAAAATGATCGATATTAAGCGCGAGTTTCATGTTTTCCTCCCAAGAATTCTGGCCCTTAACCGCGACAAGAAAATATTATACGGATTATGACCTTTTAACGGAAGGGGGAATCTGAAACTAGCCCAAGTGGTTGGTGAGCACCTTTGCCAGACGCTGGGCCAGTTTATCCAACTGCTGCCGGTCTTGACCCTCCATCATGATCCGGGCCAAAGATTCTGTGCCGGAATAGCGGAGGTTGAATCTCCCGTTGTTCTCGAGCTGCCGTTCGATCTCTGCCATGGTGCTCGTGATTTCGGGATATTGCTCGAAATCGTCTTTTCGGGAGACCGGAACGTTCAGCAGAACTTGGGGGTATTCATGAAAGTCTTCGACGAGCTCGGAAAGCGAGGCTTCCTTGCCGACCATGGCTTCGGCCATCTTGATGCTGGTCAGGATGCCGTCCCCGGTGGGACAGTCGTCGAGAAAAATGGTGTGTCCTGATTGTTCTCCGCCCAGGTTCGCTCCCGCTTCGATCATCCTCTCCAGGACGAATCGGTCACCCACCTGAGTGCGGACTAGATGAAGATGCATTTCTTCCAAAGCCCTTTCCAGTCCCATGTTGCTCATCGTCGTGGCCACGACGCTTTCCGATTTCAGCCGGCCCCGTTCCTTCATGAACCGGGATTGGACGAAAAGCGTATGGTCACCGTTGAGGACTCGTCCTCTTTCATCGGCCCAAATGGCCCTATCGGCATCCCCATCATAAGCGATACCTAAGTCCGCCTTATTTTCCACCACCGTGCGGGCAAGCTCATCTGGATAGAGAGACCCGCATCCGGCATTGATATTTCTTCCGTCGGGAGATACATGAATGGCCATGACCTCGAACCCAAGCATCTGGAAGATGTAAGGAGCAAAGGCAGAGCTTGCCCCGTTCGAGCAGTCTAAGACCAGCTTGATTTTGCGGCCCGTCGTATCTTCGGGAAAGCGGCTCATCAAAAATTCCAGATAACTCTGTGCTAGGGTGGGCTCTGGATCGATCTCGATTACCTCTCTTTCTATGGACGCCTTTCTGGCCCGAATAGCATTTTCCAGCCGGTCCTCCCATGACTCCGGAATTTTTTTTCCATTGATGGAGAAAATCTTGATTCCGTTATCTTGGAAAGGGTTATGAGAGGCAGAGATGACGATCCCAGCCGAGAAAGCATGTTTTTTGGTGAGAAAAGAGACGGCAGAGGTCGGAATGACTCCTCCCGAAACAACATCTCCTCTCGCCCTCCGGATGCCCTGTGAAAGGGCCTGTTCGATCCATTTACCCGATTCTCTGGTATCTTTCCCGATGATCATTTTAGGAGGAAGCCCTTCTTCCTGGAGAAGTTCCACTAAGGCTTCGCCCAGGACACAAACGGTGGAATAATCAAGGGGAAAATGGCCGGCTACAGCCCTTATTCCATCGGTTCCGAAAAGTCTTGGCATTTTTTGCCCCGCTCCTTTTATTTTGTGTCCGAAAAAGAAGATTATACCCAAAACAGAGTTATTTTCAAGGAAAATATCCTGGAGAGAGCGAGTAGCCCCCCCTACTTTTTTTTAACCGGGGGTGTTTCTTCAGTTTTGTCTTCCTGGATCAGGATTTTTACCCTTACCGCTGTTTGGGCCGAAGCGAATTGCAGGTCAGGATTAGGAAGGATAAGATTGGCCTCGATTTCTGTCGATTGGGTTAGAGGAGTTAAATCCACCGGTGTTGTCTTGACCTTTTCTCTTTTGTCGATTTTGCTTTCAGGCCCTCTGACCAGGACTTGAGGAGGGACAACCTCGATCTTCACCACGCCCAGGCCTTCCCGAAGCTCTCCGATAACATGAGGCTCCACATCGAGCATGACCGCGGCCGTCCTTTCCAGCTTCAAACTCACCTGCCTTGGTCGGACTTCCTTGACCTCAGCACCGGGAGGAGCGCTGACCATGCTCTCGTTGATCAGGTAATTTTCCACATCGGGACGGGCGTTTCGAAGGTCGAGGATGGTCCTCACGTTGGCCGGGGTGACCTGTCCGATAAGCCTTTTCGGGGCCCGGATTTTGACATCTACGGTAGAAGGCGGTTTCTCCACGACATCCAGCCCGGACGGGATATTGTAGAGCTCGAGCGAGACGGTCAGGTTTTTTTCCGAAAAAGTCTTTTCCTCCGGAATCAAAGCCAACCATAGAATAAGGGCAACCAGGAAGGAGAACAGCTTTAGCCCCCAGTTCCTCAGGAATAATCTTCTTAATATTCTTATCATTTCATTTTCTTATCATTTTTATTTCAAATAATTGATCAAATGTTCTTTTAGCTGCTTCTTTTCCAACCCTCTTTCCAGCCGTCCCTGGGTGGCAAGAGAAATGGTGCCGACTTCCTCGGATACGACGATAACCGCGGCATCTGTTTCCTGGGAGAGCCCTAAGGCTGCCAGGTGCCTGGTCCGGGCCAAAAATTCGTCTCCCAGGTTGTGCGTAGCAGGGAGAGGAAGAAGACAACCAGCTGCGACGATTTTGTTTCCTTTGATGATCACGGCCCCGTCGTGAAGCGGAGAATTGGGGAAGAAAATGCTGACCAGAAGATCCTTGGAGATGCTGGCATCGATGGTTGTTCCCCGGTCAGAATAGCTCTTAAGTGAGATGTCCTTCTCGATAGCGATAAGGGCGCCGATTTTTTTGGAAGCGAGATAATCGATGGCCAGAAACACGTCTTCCATTTTTTCCGAAAGGGCTTTCAACGTCATTGGTTTTCTGAAGGATTGAGAGCCGATCGTCATCAGGAATCTCCGAATTTCCCCTTGAAAGAGAACGATGATGGCGATAATCAGATACATGATGAATTTTTCTATGAGCCAGTGAGAGACGACCAGATTTCCCCATTGAGTGATTAAAAATATGAGGCCTACCATAGCGATCCCGATGGCCATTTGGTAGGCCTTGGTGTCTTTGATCAGCCGGAAGAAGGAATAAAGGATGATGGTGACCAAAAGAATGTCGAAGAAATCGCCCAGGGTAAAATTGGACAGCGCGTTGATGATATTCTCAAACATGGCGGATGGCTGGTTCCTCTTCTGGATTTTCGACAGATGGCGGAGAAGACTCTTCGTTCATAATGGCTTCTGCCACAGTTATGGCCCTCTTGACCGGCTCGACATCGTGAACCCTCAAAATATGGGCTCCGTTCAGGATGGACAGGATGGCACTGGCAATGGTCCCTTCTAATCTTTCTTGGGGAGGGAGATTGAGAATTTTTCCGATAAAGGATTTTCGGGAAATGCCCAACAGGATAGGCCGGTCGAGGTCTTCTAAAAACTGAAGGTTTTTGATGATGGCCAAGTTATGCTCCAGGTTTTTTCCGAATCCGATCCCAGGATCGACGATGATTTTATCCCTGGAAATACCGTAGGCTTCTGCGGTGGAGATCCTTTCCTGGAGAAAACAGTGGATCTCTTGAAAGAGGTCTTCGTAGAAAGGGCTGGATTGCATGGTTTTGGGCACGCCTTTCATGTGCATCAGGATGACCGGCGATCCGGTTTCAGAGGCCAGGAGAGGCATGCGGTCATCGAAACGGAAGGCGCTGATATCGTTGATGATATTTGCCCCAGCCTTCAGGGCCGCTTCGGCGACTTCGGATTTGGTGGTATCCACCGAAATCAGGGCATCCGTTTTTTTTCTGAGTCCTTCGATGACAGGTAGGACTCGATTTATCTCTTCTTTGGATGGAGTGGGATCTGAGCCCGGCCGAGTGCTTTCCCCCCCTATGTCGATAATGTCCGCGCCCTCTTGGACCATCTCCAAGCCTCGGTTGATAGCCTTATTTTTGTCGAGATGAACGCCGGGATCATAAAAGGAGTCGGGGGTAATATTGATGACCCCCATTATCCATGTTTTGAGGCCCAAAGTGTGATGTTTGCCGTTTATGTGGAGTATGGACCTCTTTCTCAATTTTTACGCTTTTTTCGCATTTTTTTTGCTCGAGGAAGCTGTGTGAGAAGCTTTTTCCTTCGCTTTCTCTTCCTCAGGCTTGGCCTTCTTTGCCGTCTTTTTTTTCCAGCCTTTTTTGTTTGTTTTTATGGTATCATCTATCTCGTCCGAGGAGAGGACTTCCTTTTCAAGCAGAGCCTCGGCAATCGCCAGCAGTGAGCTTTTGTTATCTTCCAAAAGGGACTTGGTTCTCTCGTAGTTTCGGGTGACGATTTTTTTCACCTCGAGATCGATCAGTTCGGCCGTCTTTTCGCTGAAATTTTTGTGCATGGCCAAGTCTCTCCCCAGGAAGATGAGGTCGTCGCGCTCACCAAAGGTCAAGGGGCCCAAATCGGACATTCCGTACTGGCAGACCATCTTTCGGGCGATGTCTGTCGCTCTTTCGAAGTCATTGGCCGCGCCGGTGGTTGTCTTGTTCAGGAAAAGGATTTCGGCCACGCGGCCGGCCATGAGAACAGATAGCTGGGCTTCGAGGTAGGTTTTCGAATAGGTATACCGGTCATCCAGGGGGAGCTGCTGGGTGATGCCCAAAGCCAACCCTCTGGGGATGATGGTGACTTTGTGTATGGGGTCGGCCTCGGGGATAAGGGCGGCGATCAGGGCGTGGCCTGCCTCATGGTAGGCAGTGCTTTTCTTTTCCTCTTCGGAGATGATCATGCTCTTTCGTTCCACTCCCATCAGGACCTTGTCTTTGGCGCTTTCCATGTCCTCCATGGTGACGTTCTCCTGGCTATGGCGCGCAGCGAGCAGGGCGGCCTCGTTCACCAGATTGGCCAGGTCAGCGCCGGAAAAACCTGGAGTCGACCGGGCCAGGACCTTCATGTCGACATCTTTATTCAGGGGGATATTCTTCACATGCACCTTGATGATGTCCTCCCGGCCTTTGACGTCGGGCATATTCACCACGATCCGCCGGTCGAATCGCCCCGGGCGAAGGATGGCGCTGTCAAGGATATCCGGTCTGTTGGTGGCGGCTATAAGGATGATGCCTTCGTTGGAATCGAACCCATCCATCTCCACCAGGAGCTGGTTGAGTGTCTGTTCACGTTCGTCGTGTCCGCCGCCCAAACCCGCTCCTCTCTGGCGGCCGACCGCATCGATCTCGTCGATGAATATCAGGCAGGGAGCGTGCTTTTTTCCTTGATCGAAAAGATCTCTAACTCTTGAGGCGCCCACTCCGACGAACATCTCCACAAAGTCAGAGCCGCTTATCGAGAAGAAAGGGACACCGGCTTCCCCGGCCACCGCCCGGGCGAGCAGGGTCTTTCCTGTACCGGGAGCTCCGACCAGTAGGACCCCTTTAGGGATCCGTCCGCCGAGCTTTTGAAACCGTTGAGGGTCTTTCAGGAATCCGATGATTTCCTGGAGCTCTTCTTTGGCCTCTTCCACGCCGGCGACATCCTTGAACGTCACTTTTTTCTGTACTCCGGAAAAAAGCTTGGCCCGGCTTTTCCCGAAGGAAAGGGCCTTGTTTCCCCCGGCCTGCATCTGGCGCATGAAGAATACCCAAAAAAGGATGAGCAGGATGATCGGAAACCAGGTGAAAAGATAGGAGAACCAGGGACTGCGGTTGGTGTCTTTGACCTCGATGATGACGTTGTTTTCCCTCAGTATCTTGACCAAGTCGTCGTACTGAGAAGGAGCCACGCTCTTGAAGGCCGTTCCGTCCGTGTACTTCCCCTTGAGCTGATTTCCCTCGATGGTCACTTCGTTGATGTTTCCTCGCTCCACTTCATCTATGAATTGGGAAAAATTGATCTCTTTTTTGACGCCCGAGGGGGACTGGAGAAGACTGTAAAGGACGATGATGATGATTCCGGCAGCGATCCAAAAAATTATGCTTCTGTATGATTTAGGCGGTTTTCTTCGCACATCTGGCATAGTTCTTTCCTTTTGAGAAATTATTTTAACATGTTTTGGAAAAATTGTTAACAAAACAGTTAGGATTTGTCGGAATTAATTCCGTAGGGATCATACCTTATACTCCTTATATATATCTCCGTGGCTGTTTCTCCATTGCAATATATATGTGTAATACGCCCAGAGGGCTGTGCGATATTCATTTTTTCCGACTGCCTCTAAACGTTTATAGAGGATTGTTCTAAGTGAATCCTATCGGGCACGGGTGCGTGAATTACGGTTGTCCCCTCGTCGTCCTGGCTGACTTTGCGCGGAAATGTCCTTGACTGGATGGGCAACTTTTTGTAACATGTGAAGCACCCCCGGTGGGGCTGTAGTTCAGTTGGGAGAACGCTTGACTGGCAGTCAAGAGGTCGTGGGTTCAAATCCCATCAGCTCCACCATCTAACCACCCCTGTTACAGGGATTTACACCGGATATTTGTCTTTTAGCCTTTTTGCCTAAATTTCGGTATTTTTCCGCCAAAACTATTGAATATTCATTGAATGGAATGATTCTATGGCTCTGGAAATTGAGCCGATTAAGGAAAAGGCCATGAAAGACGATTTACATGAAGCCCTGGACGAGATAGAAGAGGAGGTCGGACTATATTGCGAAGCTCTCGACCTTCGGGTTGATGAGACTCCATTCAATCTTGAGATTTTTGATAATATGAGACGCATTAAGATGGGATTAGTCTATGCCCCGTATCTCAGAGAGAAAATCATCGAGGCTGCCGAGAAGATTGAGGCCAAAGCCTTGCTTTTTTTCATCTCAGGAGATAATTCTCACCTCACCTTACGACTCGGTTTCTTCAGAGATACAGGGGAAAGATGGTTTGCGTGGGTGTAGAAAATCATGTCCTGGGAAAGATTCAAAACAAGATTAATTGATTTCGGACGGAGCCTTCCGACTTGGGAAGAATATCAGAAATCGAGGCAGTATTTTGACGATAAAATAGATGAGGAAAGAGAGACACTGATTTCCTCTTATTTGCGAGGGACAGAGGATGAAATCGAGAAGAGGCTCAGGATAGAACAAATTAGAATCCTCGACCTAAATCACGTGAAGTTTGCAAACCATATCACAATCATAGAAAGCCGAATTTCTCAGGCTGATGAATTAGACAGGGAATGGATTATCAAGAAGATTGAAGAGGAAGATATAAAGAGGGAAGAATTAAAACGATTAAGAGAAGAGGAAGAACCCTCCAATGAAAATGATTTTTCCTCCCCTCCAGCTAAAAAGAAGAAGCCGGAACAAAAATCTTCAAAGGAAAAACTCGCTATTCGGTTGAAGACGGGATTGATTTCGGAAAAAGGCCTTGCCTTCTCCCTTTACGATAGTGCAATCCATCCCGACAAGACCATCGATATGGATTACCGGACGTGGTGGATTGGAGATTGTATCTCCTGGGCCATAATCGAGGATTATGGTATGCCCTGGACGGAAGAGGAGAAAAAGGATTTCTTTATGAATCCGGAGGAACTCAAAAAGGCGGAGGAATATCTCTTAAAACTCAGAGAGGATAATCCCCAGGTCTATACCGAACGGGTTCCGCAGGTGGTTCTCCTATCCTCTCAGATTCGTGAAAAAATCGGAAAGAGAAAGCTCCTAAACTCTAATATTCATGAATTGGTGAAAAAGTTCGTCGGTGTCCCTATCGAAAGAAAAACGAAAAGAAAGATTGGAAAGGATGGGGATACCTGGGTTCGGTTTGGGGAGATAGACAACATATGCAAGGTCCAGTATATCGAAACGGGCAAGCTTTCCCAGAGGAACCGTCATCCGGAATATTGTTATAAATTTATCTTCGACAGGGCGACCAGTCTGGATTTCTGGAACTCGCTCCGGCTTGGATTCTTCGATTGCAGACCTCCCTCATATTATTCGCTGAAGGGAGGGAGTCAACTCCTCCTCAGGGCGATAGGATGGACGGCCAATCCTACGGATATCGAACTTAGACAGGCTTGCCGGATAACGGGTATCCAATCTAATCACAAGACCATCCAGAAGAAATCGATTGAAGGATATCTTGATGAGCTGAGGGAGGGGGGATTCATTAGTGGCTGGAAAAAAAGGGCGAAAAAATCTCCCGGCACAAGAAGAAACGAGGTCTGGTATAAGGTTCTGAAGGCCCGACACTTACCTTATAATTAATTTATGATTTTCAATCTTTAAATCTTTCATTTTCAATTCCATTTTCTTTCATTTTCAATTCCGCAAACTTTCATTTTCGTGGCCATTTTCCAGGGTAAAACGGGGTAGGCTAAACTGCTGGATAGATTAATTAATAAGGAAAATTTGACAGGGGAAAAAGAAAATCGTATATTACTAACGTCTTATTTGCGATGGAATACCGCATAGGTGTTCTGATGGAACACCGCAGTTGCTCGTGAATAAGGTGCCGTAAAGACGGTCCACGGGTAACGCCTTTTGTTTCCCTCATCGAAAGATGAGGAGGCAAATTTGGGCTTACCCGAACCGATAATCCACAATAAAAGTCCTCCACTATTTCTCTGTCCAAAATCTGGACTACCATTTTCCAAAAAAAAAAATTAAAGGAGGATTTTAATGTCAAAATCAGAAAAATCAAGGGTCTTCGATGAGCTTCAAATGTGTTCCTGGTGCCGGAAAGGGCTCCAGGACAGGGAATCGTCTATAGTGCTTCTGAAAAGTTATGAGGATATCACACCTCTCCATTATCATGCAGAGATGGAAAATAACCTGTCAGGGTATTTAGGCCAGGGGATTCTAATCACCATTCGCCATCTGGATAAGGATATCCCTGCATATGTCTTTTCCTATGATTCAGAGGAATTCTATTCAGATGAGCTTGGATTCAATGATTTGGGCTTCCTTCTCTGTGATGAGAAATGTATGACCGAACTGAATAGGGCCTTTGAGGAGGGGGATGTCTTTTTTGATGATTGCCGATTTATTTTCATTTGAGGGGATTCGAAGTTCTGATTAAGCCAAGGGAGAGGGGATGCAATACCTCAGTTTTCCAATTCTATCGTAATAGAATTGTAAAACCTGTACTGGGGCATCCCCTCTCAAATCAAAAGGAGAGAAATGAATAAATTTGATAAGAAAAATCTTGAAATAAAATCTCTTCCAAGGATAAAGGTCAAATTGAAAGATATCCATCCTAATCCTTATCGGGATTTTGAGATGTTTCCTCTGAACTGGAAAAAGGTTCACAAGCTAAAGGCCTCAATCCATGATAATGGATTCTTCGAAGGAATTCTTGCCAGAATGAAAGGAGACAGGATAGAACTGGTCCATGGGCATCATAGGTTGGAGGCTTTGAAGTTAGAATATTCGCCTGACCATATGATTGAAATCCCTGTGCGGGAGGATGTCTCTGAGGCCGATATGATTAAAATGATGGTCGATGAGAATGACCCTGCATATAATGCAGACGTCCGTACTATCGATGAGGGAGTTAAGGCTGCTAAGGAGTATCTTGAAAAGAACCGTGATGATTTGAGGAAAATCTTAGAATCGGACGGAACCGAAGTTAAGAGAGCGAATGTTGGATATCAAGCCATTGTGAAATTTTTGAAAAGGACTTTCAATCAGACGCAGGTCCAGGATGCCTTATGGCGGTTGAAACTATATAAGAAAGGAATTTCCAGGGACATCGTCTATCAGTTCCGGACGGTCGCATCGGCCAATAATTTCATTAAGGCTGCTGAATTGTATTCGGCGAATAAGGAAGCTCAGGAGAAGGTCGCTGAATTCCTATTTAAAGAAAAAAAATTTGGACAGAGGACGATGAATGAATCGTTCATGAGATATCAAGCTGGAACTCTATATTCTGATAATCCAGGGAGTGCAGGATATTGTGAGAATCGGTTCAGGGACGCCATCACGTCAATGAATAGGGCGAGGAGGGAATTGGGTAAGTTGGTGGATTCAACCCATCTTAGATTGCTCTTCGATGATGGGGTAACCATCGAAGATATCACGCCCAAGGTAATTGAATCATTCTATGAATCGTTCAATAAATTGGCGAAACTTATAAACGGCAGGTTGAGCGAAACCATCATGGAATTAAAGAGGAGGGTGCCTGAAGAATAGACCCTTTCCTTTATTCAATTCTGACCATTTCTTTTCTGAATTGACCTCATGAAGCGGCATATGTTATAACCATTTCAGAGGGAAATATTTGAAAGGAAACGAGTTCTGCGTCATGGTCATCGTTTCACTTTGCGAATTCCTATCATTTAATTTTTAGGGTCTATAAGCGTGAGGATTATCGATAATTGAAATGAAGCACTAGCATATTCCAATAAAAAAATGAAAACAGATTTTAGGTTTAAGAGACATAGAATTGATAAATTTTCGAGAGAAAAAATATTGGGAGAACTCGAAAGGGTCGCAAGAATCTGCAATTATGTTGAATTTGGAAAAAGAGATTTTGCTAAGCTTGCCAATATTAGCCACAATCCAGCAATAAAAGAATTCGGAAGTTGGAGAAATGCCATCGAGGCCTTAAATATCCACCTAAGAAATAAAAATATTGAGTTGAAACCTAGGAAAAAACAGTTCTATTCGGATAAACAGCTATTCGATGAAATGGAAAGGATATGGAAAAGTCTTGGTCATCGTCCTTCACGTATAGAATGGGAATCTTCATCTCCAAGGATTAGCTATAATTGTTATAAACAACGTTTCAATGGATGGACCAATGCTTGCCTTCAATTCATTGAATATAAAATGGGAAGACGAATTATTGAGGAATCCATTCCTATTAGCGAAGATTTTGGGAAAAAAACCCAGATGCCAAGACCAGAAAAAAAACGGGATATTGGTTTGAGACTTAGATTGGAGGTTCTTAAGCGAGATGACTTCAGGTGCGTTTTTTGTGGCAAAAGCCCTGCGATAGAAAAAGGAATAATTTTGCATATTGACCACATCATCCCGTTTTCGAAAGGCGGAGAGAATACAAAGGATAATCTACAAACGCTATGCGGCGAATGCAATTTGGGTAAAAGTGATAGAATTTTTTAAAGCAAATTCCTTTTTGACGATATGAAAGATTTAATAGGCGTAAAAAATTATCATTTTCTTGAAATTTCCCTAAAACAACAGGCACTTTTATTCGATAAAATTGCTGTTGAAAATCTTGAATCGTTACTTATACACTTTCGAGATTATTTCGAAACGTGTGGTAGTGAGAAAGAAATTCAAAAAATTGATGATTTCGAATGGCTGAGAGAACAGGGTTTTTTATTTGATGCCAACGAATATGAAGTGGAAGATGATTTAACAGAAAAATATAAAAGCCTTCGAATTGAATTGTTGAATTTTAATAAAAAATTATTAGAAGATATCAAGAAATTTCACGAGATTGAATCAGGCAAAAAGCCACACGAAATCAGAATCTTGGGGAAGAAAATAACAGATGAATATATGCATTCATATTATGCCTTTTCAGTTAGATATATCGCATTAAATCTTCGAATTTCTCATAATTTTGAAGCTTTCCCCATATTATTTACGATGAATCCTCCCCAAAATATCCAACCTGAAGCTTTTAAAAAGGTCGGAGTTTTAAATTTCATCATAGATTCGCTCCCGATACCAGATGAATTAACTCCATGGGATGAAATTTTTCAATTTAAGAAGGAACCCGAATCTCGAAATAAGCTTTTAGCATTGAGAAATTGGATGAGCGAAACGGCAAGAGCAAAATTATCAATGGATGAAATAGAAGAAAAATTTGAATGGATGTTGGATGACTATCAAAGATATATGGTGCTCCAAGGGCTTAAAATAAAGAAGGGAAGATTTGAGGCTTTCATCACGGGGAGCGCTGAATTCATCGAGAATATCGCAAAATTGAAGCTCTCCAAGATTTCAAAATCATTATTTTCAATTAAACATCGCAAAATAAACTTATTGGAAGCAGAAATGACAGCCCCAGGAAGAGAGATATCTTATATTATTGATGCTCGAGAGAGATTTGAAGGTTTGAAGGAAAATGACTAAGTCTATTGGAGGTCAGAGGCTGGGTGACCCTGGCTGCCCGAAATCGAAATGAATACTTAGACCTATGAAATGGAGCTAATATTTTGAATAAAAAATTATCGCCAAATATTAAAAAAACTCTCTTTTGGACTTTTGGAGTAATTGGAGCTTTTATAATCACGAAAATATTGGAATGGGCCTTTCCCAAGATTAAAATATGGGAATCGATGATAGGATTTTTTTCCATTTTGACGGCTCCAGATATTGTTTTATTAATTCTAATTTTGATGAATTCAATATTTTTGTTTCTAATTTATAGACGAATTAAAAGAAATGAAATTCTCAATTCTATCGAGAAAATTCAAGGAGAGCTAAAGGAAATTCAAAATAAAATAAAAATGAAAAATATGCCTGGTCTTAGTCTTGAATCAATTGAGCCGGAAAAAATAGATTTGAGAGATGAACATTTAGTTATTCTAGATGCTCTTGCAGATTCAGAGAATGGATGCGAATCAAGAGATAATCTTTTCTATAATCATTTCAAAAAAAAATACCGAGGAGCAAGGAGAGCCGATTTCAACTTGATAATAAATGAGCTTAAGAGAGGAAGGCTAATAAGAAGGAAAGAGGGAGACATCACAGATATATTTCCTGATGACGAAAATATCCTATGTATTTCTGATAGAGGTTATTCTTGTCTTGGAGGCCGGAAAAACGAATTAGTTGAATGAGGCGAATGGAAGCTAGGGACCGGAAAACCCTGGCTTCCCGATTTCGAAATGACGGTTGGGCCGGAATGACGCCTCATTATAATAGACAAATGAGCTGGGAGAAATTCTCACTAGAAATATAGAATTAAAGATACCATTAATTCCTTCTTATCCATAACTCATTGACTTAAATAGGATTATATAGTATAATACTTCCGGTTGTTAATGTCGTCAGCTCCCAATATTAATGATGGAGGAATTGCCATGCAAAAGGAAGAAATTAATCTTGGGGAAATCACTAATAGACTTGATGTGATAATCGGTTTCTTAGTTGAGCTAGCTCAAGAAAAAAATGTGGCTTCCAATAGAGAAATAATTGGAAGATTGAATGAAATTGGCCTAAAGGATACGGATATTGCGAAAATTTTATGCCGAACGAGAGGTTACGTATCAGGTGAGATTACGAAATATAAGGCCGAAAAAGGGAAAAAGGAGAAAAAGATATGAACGATATCAATAAGCAATTGCTGGAAAAAATCGATGCGCTTGTTAGATTAACAGCCTTAGGCATTATAAAGGATAAGGAATATCCTGAACAAGTTGAACTTCTATCTTCAATTGGATTGCAGCCCAAGGAAATTGCCGATTTATTAGGGAAGACTCCAAATTCCGTGCGAGTGACTTTATCCCGCATCAGGAAAGGCAAAAAGAAAAAATAGTTATATTGGAGAGAGTCATGAGTAACGATGAAAAAATTATCGAGATATTAAGCGATATTTTGAAATGGCAGAGAATTCAAGGAATAAGAATCTTGAAAGAGATAATTCCAACAATATTGGATTCAGAAGAGAAAAGACTGGCCTACGAGAGCACTGATGGGGAAAAAGGGGTTCGTGATATAAAGACGATAGTCAATGTAGGGCAAGGCACTATTTCAAGATGGTGGAACGAGTGGTATTCGCTAGGAATTTTGGAGAGAATTGGGGCAAGATATAAAAAAATCATTTCTCTCAAAGAATTGGGAATGTGATATAGAAAATTTCCAATTTCATATTAATTGAGGAAAAAATGGCAGATTTGCAAGAATTGATTGCTCGAGGACGGTTTATATTCTCAGGTGCTCCCAAGAGATTAGAGGTATTTAAACTAATAAATGGAAAAAGGACTTCAAAGGATATCGCAAGTCAAATGGGTCGGAGCATAAGCAATATTCTTCATGACATTGAAAAATTGAGAGACCTAGAATTAGTCCAGAAAAAAAAGGATGTAAATGGCAATTTTATAGAAAAAGATGCCTCTTCTGTTTATGAAAAGGCCCCATTAATCAAGCATGTTCCTCTTTCATATTTCCACGGGATTTCTAAAACCGATAGAACTAGAAAACAGATGATTGAGAGAAAAGACAGGGCAAGAAAGATTTCAAGGCTGGCCATTCCATCGGAACAAGAAATATTGGATATTTGCAATAGAGGAGAGAGTCAATTATATGAGTTCAAAGGGCCAGGAACTGAGATGGCTAAAATTACAAAAAAAATTGCAGGATATTTGCATACTAGATATGGGGGAATCATATTTTATGGAATAGATGATGATGGAACTATTATTGGAAGCGATATTAAAAGACAAGACTTTGACCAGGCATTGCATAATTCGATTCGGAACACATTGAATCCTCAGCCAAATATTACAATAAAAGAAAAAGATGTGATGGGATATGAAATTATTTTGGTCATTATTCCCCCCTGGGATAGAAAAACATTTTATGAATATACAAAGGAGCATAGATATTTTATAAAAAAAGGAACGAATGTCTTTTCTTTGAAACCAGAGGAGTTAAATTTGCTCCGTCAAGGAAAATATGTTGTTTGATTAAGAGGCCATAAATCAATCTTTTCTGATTTCATTTTTTTTGATTTTCTTAATAAAATCTCCCTGTCATAATTTCCTTTGTTACAAAATATAATTCTCTTTGGATATCAAACTCCCAAAGAATATATTGTGCTCAAGACTCTTGGAATATCTGAATCATGAGTAAAAGAATTTTGGGATAATAATTCCTGCGATTTGAAATAGAAATCCGGCGGCTATGATTCCAATACCCGTCCTGAACATCCAGACAGAATAATAAATCATATATTGCATCTTTGGATTCTCGTCTTTCTCTTGCCAGGCCTCAACCGTTCCCTTCTTGATGCTAAAAGCGACCATTATAGTGCCGAAAAAATTGAGAATTAATCCTATCAATATCCACATATCTTTCACCCCCAAAAATCATATTTTATAAATTCATAGGGCAAATAAAAAGAGATTTGAAAATTCCTGTGAGCTATTCATGTTTTCCCCGTTCTGGGCCTCCTCGATAATCGGTTTTCATAAAAAATTCGGTATTTCTCCTTCTTTGTCATCCTCAACATTTTCATAGATACCCAGAAGGGATTATCCGGATGGAAAAAAAGTTCGGTGTTTCTTAATAAAGGACTTGATTTTCGATTTGGTGTCACCCTAACATTTTGTAGGAAATGGTTGATATGAAACGAGATAGAGGAAAATTGAAGAGAAGGCCAAGGGATATTAAAGAATATCTTCGATTGTTCGGAGATGATACGACGGTGGACTCCATCCTCCAGATGTTGAGGAATTCCGATTATTCCTGTTTCAAATGTCGGCACCTCCACCGGAACGGATTCACTTGCCGGGCATATCCTGAAGGGATTCCGGCTTCGATTCTGGCCGGACACCGACGGCATACAAAACCTATGTTCGGCCAGAAGAATAAAATCACTTTCCAAAAATCCTTAACCTCGGAATCTTCCGAAGATAAGGAAAAGGAGGATGTATGAAATATTTGTCCGACAAGGAAGTAGAATTATTCTTCCAAGCCGTTAAGAAAGGAAAATATTCCCGACGGGACCTCTGTCTTTTCGGACTCATGTTGAGTTATGGGATGAGGTTAAATGAGGTGGCCGCCGTTCGGCTCGAAGACCTCTCCCTCGACCCTTTGGACCCGCAGATACAGGTCCGGCGGCTCAAGAGAAGGAAATCCTATGGCCGATGGCATGAATTATCGAAGGAGAATTTCCAAAGAATAAAATCATGGCTCAGAGAGAGGAAAAATTGGAAGGGGTTCAGGAGCGAATATCTATTCATTTCTCAAATGAGCCGAGGCCGTTATGACCATATCGGACCGGATTGTATCTGGAGTCTTGTTAAAAAATACGGCGAGGCTGCCGGAATAGAGGATATCTATCCGCATAAATTCAGATATACGGCCGGAGTCCGGATGGCGAGGGAGGGATTGAACGCATTCACAATCCAACGCCGCCTCGGCCATGCGGATGTAAAATCCACGCAGGGTTATGTGGACCTCTTCGGACCTGAGAGAAGGGAAGAGGATAGGAGATGTGTGGAAGCGATTGAATTTTGAGGAGAGATAATGAAACCCGAAGACCTGAAAAACATCCCAGAGGAGATAATCGTCCAAGCCGTTGAACTCTATCAGGAAGCCGAACGAGCCATTAGCAGATGGAAAGTCTCAGAGGCAAAGATACCATCCTTCGATATGTCGGAAACGATGAGATTTCTCCTGACCTGCATGGAGGAATTGGATTTTGCGGCTCTCATAGACGTGATGGCCGATGAGCAGGATGAAGAGAGAATCCTAAGATTTCCTTCCCGTCGTTCATTGGAGGCCATGGAGAAAAAACAAACCGTCTATAAATACGGCCAATTGAAGGAGGCAGGATATAAAGAATTCACGTGGACGGAAATAGCAAGACTCTCCGGTATCGCCTCTATCTCGGATGCGAAGAAATATTACCATGAAATGAAGGAGAGAGAGAATCAGGAAAAGGATGAGATTATGAAGGAGGAGAGGGAATCTCGGCTCATGGAACGAATCACGAAATTTCTATTATTCAAATCGATAATCGAGATAAAAAAGGAAGTCGGCTGAGCCAAAAATTTATTTCTCTCACATCGAAGATATAACATTAGGATGAACATGGAAGAAATGAGAAATCCAAAGAGATTAATCGCCAGAGCTGGCGACTTGATGTTTTCCATTCCCTTCTCCTGGGGAATGGAGCGAAG
Source organism: uncultured Eubacteriales bacterium (assembly GCA_964400735.1). Lineage (GTDB taxonomy): Bacteria > Acidobacteriota > Aminicenantia > Aminicenantales > Aminicenantaceae > CAYNVQ01. The sequence goes on from CAYNVQ010000003.1 coordinate 486,808, forward strand.
GGGAACGTCTCTCTTCCATTGGGCCTCCCCTTCTGAATTTCTTTCCTTTGGGGGCGGGCCGGACGGCGTCCCGCCCCTTTTCAATTTCTACAAGGATTTTCAATGGAATTAAGAGAAATTTTTGAGGAATCAAATTTCATGATTGAAGAGGCCAAGGATTCGAAGACCATTGCCGCCCGGCTCCGGTATCCCTTCATCATTGGCGATAAAAGGAATGGCAATGGAAGGATATACCCATCCAAGATATTGAGGAGGGAAATCCAGAGAATGAAAGCCAGAATCGCCGAGAGCAAGATTCCTGGAATGCTGGAACATCCGAAATTTACGAGCCAGACGGAGCTTGGGCAAGTGGCTCACCTCATCTCCGAAGTCGATTGGATTGAGAACGAGAAGAAAGGTGTTGCCGTTTCCTCGATTTTGAAAACGAGCAAAGGCAAAGACCTCCTCATTCTTTTGAAAAGCAACCTCCGGCTCGGAGCCTCCGTGAGAGGATTCGGCAACGTCTCAGCCTCCGGCGAAGTCCAGGACGATTATCGATTGGAATCAATCGATGTTGTCATTGGGCCGAGCTTCGGTCGGGATGTCGAAATCACCTCTCAAAATCTAATTGAATCCGGTAATCAATATCTCGCAAAAAATCTCTATCTGGATGAGATGAGGATGAAGATACGCTATCAATTCGCCCTGAAGGCAGGCTTTAAAGGAAGTTATGCCGATTATGGGGCGATGACAAGGAAATGAACTATGGCATTAAAGAAGATTGAAATATCATTTGATATCTCTGCGGTTGATTCAGGTTCTGTCGATAAAGAGAGTCCTGTCTATAAAGGTCTTCTGGATGGATTCAAAAAGGAACTCTCTGAAATGAATTGCTCGAGAGGAATCTATCATCTGAGAATCATTGATGTGAAGGAAAAATAATGGCTCAATGCAAGGCCACCGCTCAAGCGACAGGAGAGAGATGCAAAGTCCATTCCCTCAAAGGGGAGGAATATTGTCTTTTCCATAGCGAGAGTGAGGAGGCCCGAAGGATTCGGAAAGTCAGCCGACCGAAACAGAATTCGACGAGGGAGGAGCTGCTCCGGACGTTGACGACAGACCTGCGGAACACGAAAAATCTGGAGGATATCTCCGAATCCGAGAAGATAAGAATCCGTTCCAGGCTTGCCTCCCAGATTTCCAATCTTCTCGATTCCCTGGATGAAATCGGCGAGTTGAGGCGGTTGGCGGAGAAGATAAAAAATGAGACTTGAGGATATCCGGAAAACTCTCCAGACGGCAGGAAAGAGGCCAGAGGAGGAAATCCGCATCTCCAGAATCGAAGACCTCACGCCGTTGAACGGCTATGACCCAACGAAGAATCCGAAACAACTTAAGGCTCATAAAAGTGAATCCTCCTGGATTCTTTTCGGTGGAGCCGTGGGAGGAGGAAAGACCTCCTGGCTCGTGAACGAGGCGATATTCCATTGTCTCCAGTATCGAGGAGCCAGAGCCTTCCTTGCAAGACATGAGATGGCATCGTTCAAACGAACAACGTTCTTATCATTGATGGAATTCCTTCCGATGGGATTCGTGAAGAAAATCAACAAATCCGATTCCTGCATCGAATTCCGAAACGGGAGCCTCCTCCTCTATGGAGGGCTTGGCAACGACCACCGTGCAATCCAGAAATTGAAATCCTTGGAGATAAGCCTTTGGGGCATCGACCAGGCGGAGGAGACGGTGGAGGATTTCTTCCACATGTTAAACTCCCGACTCCGCTGGCGGGTGGAGGGATTGGATAAATTTAGAGGCCTCCTCACGGCCAATCCTTCAGCGGGATGGGTCCGGAAACGGTTCATCGAGAACTCATTCGAGGGGCATGAATTCATTCCCTCCCTTCCAAATGAGAATCCATTTCTCCCCTCCGGCTATGTTGAGAGATTGAGAGAGACTCTTCCGGATGAATTGGTTCAGGCTTGGATTGAGGGCGATTGGAACTCGATATCCTCCGAGGACCAGCTCTTTCCTTTTGAAGATATTCGGGAGGCGATGAGGAGGAAATCTTCGAAAAAAGGTCAACTCGTCATATCATGCGACCCTGCCAGATATGGCGGCGACGAGACGGTCATCGTTCGAAAGCAAGGGAATCATATCGAATTTGCCGATATCTTCAGGAAACGGGACACGATGTTCACCGTAGGCCGAATCATCAAGGCCGCCAAGCGGGATAAGAGAGTTCCCATCAAAATCGAAAGCGTTGGAATCGGCGGAGGAATCGCCGACAGGCTCAGGGAACAAGGGTATAAAGTTATTGAAATCATCGGGAGCCATTCGGCAAAGGAAGGCCATATCTATAAAAATAAACGGGCCGAGATTTATTTTAATTTAAAAAGACTCTTATCAGTACTATCGATTCCGGATGATGAGAAGCTCCGTTCGCAGATGGCTTCAATCCGGTACCGGATGTTCTCCGACGGCCGAGTCATGATTGAGAGCAAGGATGAGATGAGGAAGAGAGGTCTTCCATCACCCAATCGGTTGGACGGCCTTGCAATAGCTTGTGCCGAAGAGGCCAGACTCACATTTGCAGAACAAGAGGCTCTTCTTCCTTTCAGAAGAATCCTGTCCAAAAGGTCTTGGCTCATCTCCTCCGTATTGATGTTCCAAATAGAAAATTGAAAGAATCCCAAGATAAGGCAAAAGCTTCTTATTCAAAGGCTGAGTTGGAGATTTTGATGAGAGAAAAGATTGAAGTCATCGGTTATACGCCAAAAATTCAGATTCAACGGAGAAGACCCATTCCTCCTGCTCAGGAAATGGAGGAGACATTTCTTGAGGGAGGACGACACAGCAAAATTATTTCATAGGAGATAGAATGGCAGAGGAAAGATTTATTACGACTTTCATCAACCAAAGCGAGACCATCATTTGGCAATTGCCCCAGAGCGTAAAAAGCGAGGCCGGAGCCTTCCGGCTCCGTCCTGGACAGACCTATCAATTTGAGAATCGGGATGCAGAGGATATTTATAGCCCTTATGAAAAAATCATATTGAAAGATGTGAGAGGTGAGCCAGAACGACCGGAGATAAAAATCCATCCAAGGAAATCCTGGAAACCGCCGGATGATGCGGGATGGATTCTTGAACTTCGCAACGAGGGCAAGATTTCACCGAACAAATTCGTCTTATTGACGGACTTCCTCGCTTCGGCGCCTTATGGAATTTCGGTTTTCATTTATAGAATTCCTGCACGGAACTGGGAGGCGGAGTTTGAAAAAATCATCTTTAGAGAGCCGGAAAAACATCATGTGCCTGAATATGGAACAGGGAGATTGATTCAAATGGAGAAACCAGGCTCATCCTCCCGCTATGTTCGGCGGAGTCCGGAACAAATAGAAATCCTTCATAAGCAAAGAAGGAGAAATGCTGAAATCTATATGAAGGATTTCATCGATAAGGGGGGAAGAACGTAATGCAACACCATTACCTTGCTCGGGAACGCCCGCCACACGGGATTACAGAGAGGAGTTCCCGAGAAGAAATGGATTATACGATGCCATATATGAGGATTTATCCCTCATATATAAATTCAATGAATGCTGTCAATCCAGCATTAAGAGAAATGACCGCCATTCATCGAAATCCGGAGAAGACGAAGGACGCAAGGAATGATGGTTTCCATAGTCCATCATCGTCGGGAAAAGGATTAGCCATGATGAGAAAGGTTGAGAAGATAATGCGTTCAGATTGGCCGCTGAGGAGCGGTAATGGCGGAACAAATTCTGACGGACCTTTTAACCGTCAAGGAGGTGGCTCAATATCTAGACAAATCCTCCTCTTGGGTCTACGAAATGATAAAGAAAGGAACGATTCCTTTCACAAAGATAGGTGGAGGATATCAATTCCAAAAAAAGAGAATCGATTCGTGGATGAAGAGGAAATCTTACGAGCCGCCGATGGAAGAAATCCTTCCAAAGATGAATTATCATCCCAGAATCTTTGCGGAGGATTCATTAAAAAAAGGAGACGGTATCTTGGGAAAGAAGAACTCAAGATACTGGAATTTAGGCAAAGGAGGTATTTTAGCGAGGAAATCAGAAAAAGGCATTATCCGGTGGTATATTGTCTATTATGAGGATGGGAAACAAAAACAAAAGGTCATCCCTGATGCTCATTCAAAAGGGGATGCGGCTCAAGCCTTCTATCAAAAGAAGGAAGAACTGAACTGCCAGGCTCATGGAATTCGACCCAAGCCGAAAAGAATCAGATTCGACGATTTTTCGAAGATGTATCTTGAGGATTACGCAAAGTCGAATAAACTCTCCTGGAAGACCGATGAGTGCTATATCAGAATCATGAATCAATTTTTCGAAACCGATTTTCTGGAAGAAATCACATCTCAAAGGATTGAGGCTTTCAAGAGATGGAGGCTTGATTCCGGAGTGAAGAACCAGAGCGTGAATCTCTATCTGAAAGTTCTTCGGTTGATGTTGCGACTGGCCACAGAATGGGATTATCTCCATGAGATGAGAATGCCAAAAATCAAGCTCCTTCCTGAAAACGGTAATCATCGAATCCGTTTTTTATCAGAAGAAGAGGAAATACGATTTTTCGATTCGATTGACCCTGGAGCTCCGCATCTTGGACCTATCGTTATGGTTGCCATCTATACGGGAATGAGGAAGGGCCGTGTCCTGAATCTGAAATGGAGCCAGATTGATTTCGAGAAGGAAGAGATTTGGGTGGAGAATACGAAATCCAAGAAGTCAAGGGATATTCGATTCAAATCTCCTCTAAAGGAATTGCTTCTCAATCTCTGGGAGAATCGGATGGACGAGGAATTCGTCTTCATCAATCCTGATACTGGGAAACCATTCGTGGATGTGAGCCGTTCCTTCGATGCGACCTGCAAAAGGGCAGGAATCGAGAATCTGACTTTTCATGATTTGCGACATGCGTTCGCCACGAGATTAATTGATGCAGGGGCCGATATTATCACCGTGATGGAACTCATGGGACATAGCTCCGTTCGGATGACGCAACGGTATACTCACTCGAGTCGGGAAAGGAAGGAGAGAGCCATTGAAGCCATGGTCAATAATTCGTTTCTATTGAATTATCATTGGAAGAAAGAGGCCAAAAATAATGCAAGTTCTGTATCTCCTTGACACTCAATTGGTTAGAGGATTAAAATATGTGGTGCCTCTTTTTCTGGCAGTCAAGAGGTCGGGAGTTCAAGTCTCCTCAGCTCCACCATCTTTTCCCCAGTTGGCGTCTTTTCTTGTTTAAGCCTAAGTCAGCATAACGGAGTCATTTTAAGCGATTTTAATCAAATTTAGTGACAAAGGGGGAGAGGTCCGTCTCAAGCTAAGATTGACTCTCTATTGATTAATTGATATTCTTTCTTGCGAGAATCACAGGGGTTATACATGGACGTGAAATGTCCTAATTGTGGAACCGATAATACCCAAGACTCTGAGTTCTGTAAAAAGTGTGGAACTCAAATTGGAGAATCTGAGGAGAAAGCTATCCCTACACAGACCTTAGAAGTTCCCAAAGAAGAATTAAACACAGGCTCTACATTTGCTGGCAGATATCAGATCATAGAAGAACTAGGAAAAGGTGGGATGGGAAGAGTCTATAAAGCTCACGACACAAAGATAAAAGAAAAGATCGCTTTAAAACTTATTAAGCCTGAAATTGCTAAAGATAAAAAAACAATCGAAAGATTCAGTAATGAGTTACGATTAGCCCGCAAGATTAGGCATAAGAATGTCTGTGGGATGTTTGATTTAGGAGAAGAAAAAGGGACTCACTATATCACAATGGAGTTCGTCCCTGGAGAAGATTTAAGAAGTCTGATCAGACGTATCGGGCAACTACCAATAGGAAAATCCGTATCAATAACTAAACAAATCTGCGAGGGATTAACCGAGGCTCACAGATTAGGAGTGGTGCATCGTGACTTAAAATCTAATAACATCATGATCGATAGAGAGGGGAATGTGCGGATCATGGATTTTGGGATTGCCAGATCTCTTGAGGCCAAAGGAATCACAGGTGCAGGTGTGATGATCGGAACACCCGAGTATATGAGTCCAGAGCAAGTGGAAGGGAAAGAAGTTGACCAGCGTTCAGATATTTATTCATTGGGAGTGATCCTGTACGAGATGGTAACGGGAAGAGTGCCCTTTGAAGGAGATACTCCATTCACAATAGGAATGAAACATAAGGGTGAAACACCGAAGGATCCAAAAGAGCTCAACTCTCAAATTTCTGGAGATTTGAGCACATTGATACTTAAATGTTTGGAAAAAGACAAGGAGAAGAGATATCAGAGTTCAGGTGAAGTCAGATCTGAGTTGGAGAGGATAGAAAAAGGCATTCCGACCACAGAAAGAATTGTTCCCGAAAGAAAACCGCTCACTTCGAGGGAAATCACCGTTACATTTGGATTAAAGAAACTTTTCATCCCTGTTCTGGCAATTGTCGCTGTCCTCATCATCGCATTGATTCTCTGGCAAGTTCTTCCCAAAAAGAAAGCAGCTCCTTTAGCTCCTTCTGGTAAACCATCGCTTGCTGTCATGTACTTTGAAAATAACACAGGCGATGAAGGTTTAGAGTACTGGAGGAAGGCACTCTCAGATTTACTCATAACAGATCTCACACAGTCAAAATACATTATGGTTCTAAGCGGAGATAGGATCTTCAATATACTCAGCGAGTTGGATCAACTAGATACTAAGAGTTATTCTACAGAGGTACTCAGGGCAGTTGCTTCTCGTGGAGGGGTAAATCACATTTTGCAAGGAAATTATACAAAGGCAGGTGATGTCTTCAGGATAAATGCCATGCTCCAAAACATAAAAACAGGAGAAACCTTAGGTTCTGAGAGTGTGCAGGGAAAAGGAGAAGAAAGCTTTTACTCCATGGTCGATGAGCTGACCAGAAGGATCAAAACGAGTTTAAAGCTTTCTGCAGAGGAGATAACAAATGATATCGATGGAGAGGTCGGGAAAATCACCACGAGTTCGCCAGAAGCCTACAAACATTACGGCGAGGGAAGAATATATCATAATAAAGGAAATTATCGTGAAAGCATCCAGTCTATGAAAAAGGCTATCGCCATTGATCCCGAGTTTGCTATGGCCTATAGGTCCTTAGCAGCCTCAAGTCACAATTTAGGTTATGAACAAGAGCGGAGGAAATACATTCAAAAAGCAATGGAATTATCTGATCGACTATCTCTTAGGGAACGTTATCTCATACAGGGCATGTTCTACAGCTCAGAAAGAACAGGAGATAAAGCCATTGAAGCTTATAATAAATTGTTGAAGCTTTATCCTGATGATGGGACGGGAAATGTAAATTTAGGTTTGTGGTACTCTGCCTTAGAAGAATGGGATAAAGCCATAGAGAGATACAAAGTGCTTATCAAAAACAAAGACGAAAGCCATTTCCCATATACAAATATATCAGAAGTCTATATGTTCAGAGGATTGTACGACAAAGCCAAGGAGATCCTTGAGTATTTTCTCAATAATTATTCAGATAATCATGAAATTCATTATTTTTTAGCTTCTGTATATATATGTGAAAATGAATATGAACATGCCCTGAAAGAAACAGAAAAAGCATTTAATCTTAACCCTGTTTATTATTACACTCTGCAAAAGGGGGATATTTATCACTATATGGGAGATTTTCTAAAAGCTGAATCAGAATACCAGAAGGTCCTCGAGTCCGAGGAAAAGATTGCCCATTTAGAAGCAAGGTTGGGATTGGGAGCTCTATATCTATTACAGGGATGGTTTGAGAAAGCAGAAGATCAAATGAGACAGAGGTGTGAACTGGCGGAGGATCTTGGGGCAAAAGATCACGAAATAAGATCCCTCATTTGGCTGGGATATTTTCACCTTAGATTAGGAAATTCCGAGAAGGCATTAGAGGAGTTTGATAAGGCATGGAATATTGCTGTTGACCAAGAGCAGATATCGAGCCAAAGATGGGCTTTATATTGGAAGGGGTTGGCTTACCTTCAGATGAAATCTGTGGATGAAGCCCAGTGTGTGGCATCTGAATTGAGGGAGTTGATCGAAAAAGGAATACATAAAAAATCAATAAGAATTTACCACCTTCTGATGGGATTGATCGAGTTTGAAAAGGATAACATTTCTAAAGCTGTGGAATATTTGGAGAAAGCCGTGAGATCTTTACCCTATCAGGAGACTTTTCCTGGACCTCATGCAACATTTATCTATTCCCTAGCTCTCGCTTATTATGAAGCTGAAGACTTCGATAAAGCTCTAGAAGAGTATAAAAGGATTGTTTCGCTGACAACAGGCAGACTCCATTATGGCGACATCTACGCCAAATCGTTCTACATGCTCGGCAAAATACACGAACAGCAAGGTAATTCAGCCAAAGCCATCGAGCATTACGAGAAATTCCTCGACCTCTGGAAGGACGCTGACTCTGATATCGCTGAGGTGGAGGACGCGAGGAAAAAGCTGGGTGAGCTGAAAGGGCAATAATTAAAAGACTTCATCGCGTTGAAAGCCTTGCAGCGTTAAAAATCGGAAATATATTTAGGGGAGGTTGAAATGATAGCCCAATTAAAATCTGAGAAAATCACCTGCTCTCATTGTTTGGGAAGACGAATATGCGACTGTGAATCCTGCGGACAAAGTGCATGGTATATATCTTTCGGGGGAAAATTGTATAAATACATCGAGTCAGGAAAATGCAGGGTATGTGGTGGAAAAGGATTTATATCAAACACTGAATAATTCTTATTAAATGCATGGGAAAGAATACAAAATGGATAACTTTCAAAACAGGGATGTAAGTCGGGTGAAAACTGTGCCGGCTGGAATTATATATAAGTTCCTTAGACTATTTACAGTTATCCATCCCGGGGAGTCCGGCACCGCTTTGCTTCTAATGTTGAACGTATTTTTGTTGCTTGCGGCCTATTACATCATCAAACCGGTGAGATCAGCCCTCATCATAGCGGGAAAAGGCCCGGAGTGGGAAATCTATCTTTACGCGATCATTGCCGTTCTACTTATCTTCGTGGTTAAAGGCTTCAGCAACATGGCGTCCCACCTTCCCCGTCATAAGCTAATCTCATGGGTTACAGCTTTCTTTATATCCAACTTAGTTGCCCTTTACTTCCTGTCGTTCTCAGGAATATCTCTGGGGACGATGGGTATTATCTTTTTTTTGTGGGTTGGGATATTCAATGTCATGGTCGTCGCTCAGTTCTGGGGATTTGCAAATGACCTATATTCGGAAGAGATGGGAAAACGGTTGTTTCCGATCGTGGCTTTTGGGGCTGCCTCGGGAGGGTTTGCCGGAAGTCGTGTCGCCGGCTGGCTGATCCGGTCGATAGGCCTCTATTCAATGATGTTGGTCTCAGGTGCGATGTTGGGACTCTGTATCATCCTCACTCTGGTCATTCATCGTCGTGAAGTCAGAATAAGGCAGGCACGAGTATCCAAGGAAGAAGAAAGCAGAACCAAAATGGATGTTACTAAGGGCGCCAGAGAACAGGAAAAACCGCTTGAAAAAGGCGGGGGGTTTCAAATATTATTCAAAAAGCGCTATCTGCTTTACATCGCCTTTTTCGTTCTTCTTCTCAATTTTGTGAATACCAACGGGCAATATATGCTTCACAGCATCTTTAAAAATGCGGCGGTGGAAGCCGTAGATTCGGGAACGGCGGGAGGATTGAATATCGCGGAATTCATCGGATTGTATGAAGCGAAATTTTTTATGTATTTCAATCTTCTTGGCATGATTGTCCAGCTGTTCCTCGTTTCGCGGATCTTTAAATGGTTTGGGGTCAGGGTAGCGCTCTTTATCTTGCCATTTATTGCATTAGGTGGGTACTTTTTGATCGCTATGGGTGCATCCCTTATGCTTACTTTTTGGGTGAAGGTAGCAGAAAACGGCACGGATTATTCGCTCATGAACACTACCCGCCACGCCCTGTTTCTCATCACTTCGCGCGAAGAAAAATACAAGGCTAAAGCTGCTATTGATACTTTTTTTCACCGGGCTGGAGATGTGCTGTCAGCCCTCATCGTTTTTCTGGGAACCACTTATCTGGCCTTTAACACGGAACGATTCGGGGCTTTCAATGTCGGATTGATTATGATCTGGTTAATCATCGGGATTCTTATCTTCCGCGAACATAAGAGGTTATCCGTTTTAAAATAACAATGTATTAATTATTAAGACTACCATAAATTCATCCGAGTCTTTAAGGACGCTGATCCTGGGAGGATGCGAGGAAGAAGCTAGCTGGATTGAGGGGTGACTTAGGCGGCGGGGTAAGAGTCAATTCACAAGCCCTATGTAGACATTAAGACGTCTTTTGCCGAAGCGTTTAAAGATGCGAAGATTCCAGCTTTAGGATTCCCCAACATCAGGCACACCTATGCATCGAGACTGGTTGCCGCGGGTGTAGACCTCATCACGGTAAAGGAATTGTTGGCTCACCATTCGGTATGAATCACTGAAAGGCACACCTATGCCAATGCCAAACAGAAGAGAAGCGCCGTTGAGGAGCTGGCTTCTCATAAAGTGAAACCCTTCGTCCCCTTCCGGTCCACAAAAAGAGAGGGTGTTTCTATAATTGCAATGGTTGAAGTCAATTAGAAGAGAAAGACCCGCGCCTGACAGTCAAGAGGTCGCAGATGTAAGTCCCATCAGCTCCACCGGCTTTTCCCTAAAAAATATTTCCTTTATTGCAGGGTCCGCGTGACTTTTGGAAAATGAAGTATTATAATAAGAATCTGCTTTTTCAAGAAAAAACATGGAGGTCTCGATGAAAAAAAGGAGAATGACCCTTGGTGTTTTGATGATCTTTTTGGTTCTTGCGCTTTTTGCCACTGGTTTCGCAAAGGACAAAACGGTTGAAAGCAAATGGGTGGCCGCTCCTGCCAGCATCGACGGTTTGAACACCGAGTGGGGAAATGTGCCCATACAAAGCGAGAAAAAAGTGGGAGTCGAATACGGGTTCATGAATGACGCAGAAAATCTTTTCATCCTGTTCGTGTTCAAAGACCCCAAATATCTGAGTTCCATAAATTGGACCGGGTTGACGATCTGGCTGAGCCCGCAGGGATCCAAAGACGATGACCTGGGAATAAGATTCATAAGGAAAATGCTCTCTGCCGATCAGTACATCGCCATCTTGGAGAAACAGGTAGGACAGACTATGCCAGAAGACAAAAAGGCACAGATCCGCAAAAACAAAGCCTATTACCTTTTCGACCAAGAGCTGATAAACAAAAAGGCCGAAGGCTATTCGGAAGACGCGGAGAGGCCGAAATACGCCGGAGCCGTCTTCCGGAACAATATCGTGGAGAAGTCGGTTATCTACGAGTTCGCGATTTCCTTTTTGAAGCTGGCCGAATTGGGTGTGGATGTCGGAGCCTGGCCGGGAAAAACCATGAATATCGGATTCGAATGGGGCGGAGCCACCAAAGAATACAAGGAAGCACTGGCCAGCGGGATGGCAGCCGGAGATGTAAAGGCTGGTGCGGGCCAGGCTACTGGAAGTCTGACCGCAGAAAGAGGCGGGGGAAGCTTGAGGGATATGGACCCCGAATATTCGCGGTCGAATTTAGCCAGAATGAGAAGCCAGTTGCAGAAAGTCAAAAAGTATGATTTCTGGGTGGGAGTCCAGTTAGCCCAAAACCAAAATCAATAGAAATTTAAAATTTCGGACTTTCTTTCCGTTTCCTGCCAAGGTCTCCGGCAGGGACCAGAATTCAGGATTGTCTGGTGAAAAAAAAATCCAGAGGACAAATTTTCCCCTTCATTTTTGTTTTTTCGGTGATTTTATTTATCTCCGGTTTCGCCAGCGGCTCAAGGGCCGATAGCGAGAATCTGAACGTCCTCCTCATCACCATCGATACCCTCAGGCCGGACAGATTGTCCTGCTACAGCCCAAAATACCTCAAAACTCCACATATCGACGCTTTGGCCTCCCGGGGCGTTCTGTTCGAAAGAGCCTTTGCCCATAACCCGACAACCCTTCCTTCCCACACCAACATTCTGCTGGGAACCACATCTCTTTACCACGGCGTTCACGACAACTCGAAGTTCAAAGTATCCGACGATTTTCTTACCCTTGCCGAGCATCTTAAAACAAAAGGATATGCCACAGGCGCTTTTATCGGTGCCTTTCCCCTCGATTCCCGTTTTGGCCTCTCCCAGGGGTTCGACACCTATGACGAGGAATATTCTTCTGGGGATGGATTCGCCTTCACTTCTCCTGAGAGGAAAGCCGGGGAGGTGATCGACGCGGCCATCGATTGGTTGGACCTGCAGCGGTCCAAGTGGTTCTCCTGGATTCATATTTGGGACCCCCACACCATGTATTCTCCCCCAGAGCCTTTTTTAACAGAATTCAAGGAAGACCCGTATTCCGGAGAAGTCGCTTATGTAGATTCGGAATTGGGAAGGTTCTTCGAGTATATGGAACGAAGGGGCCTTTTGGAGAACACTCTGATCGTGCTGACCGGAGATCACGGAGAATCCCTGGGCGAACACGGGGAGCTGACTCACAGTTATTTTGCCTACAACAGCACCATCTGGATTCCTTTGATCATAACCGCCCCCGGATTCGAACCCCTTCGATTTCCGGAATATGTCTGTCATGTGGATATTTTCCCGACGGTGTGCGATGTCCTCCATATAGACAGACCTCCTTATCTTCAAGGGATATCGCTTGTTCCCTTCATGAAGGGAAAAAAGCTGCCCGAGAGAGCGATCTACATAGAATCCATGGAGCCCTATTACAACATTGGGGCTGCACCTCTTCGAGGATTCATCGATGCAGGGGAAAAGTTCTTGGATTCCCCTCTTCCTGAGTCTTACGATTTGAAGACCGACTTCGACGAGAGGGATAACCTTATCCAGCGCATTAACCTGGATAAACACAAAAAAAGGCTGGCTGATCTCGTGGACAGCCTTTCCTCTTCCCGTGGAGAACGTCCGCCATCCAAGATCGACAGGGAAGCCCTGGAAAAGCTCAGGAGCCTGGGATACATTTCTTCGGCGGTTCCTAAAATCAAGACAAGTTACGGACCTCAAGACGATTTGAAGACGCTTCTGCCTTTCCAGCAGAAGATGGACGATGCCATCGTCCTCTTCGACGAAGGAAGATTTGAGGAAAGCATCCGACTTTTGAAGGAGCTCATTCAGGAAAAAAAAGACATGGCCCAGGCTTATATCTATCTGAACCACATCTACAGGACCGAAGGCAAGCCTGATAAGTCTATTGAGCTTCTGGCAGGAGGGTTTCAGCATAATCCGGACAATTATGACATCGTCTTGGCTTATGGAATCATCCTTACCGAAACAGGCCAGCTGGATAGGGGAATCGAAATTTTTCAAAAAGCCCTGTCGCTGATCGACTTCGACCCGACGGTCTGGAATTATTTAGGTTTTGCCTACTGGCAAAAAGGAGACGAGGAAAAAGCATTGGAACTCTACGGCCAGGCGCTTGCGTTGGACCCGAACCTTGCCTTGACCAATGCCTTTATGGGAATTCTCCATCTTTCCAAATTTTCGCGGACGAAAGTACGGGCCGATTATGTCCAGTCCATGGAATATTTAAAAAAAGCCATCGAAAACGACCCAAAACTGGCCATCGCCTATAATTGGCTGGGTACAGGATACAAGGTCGGTGGAAGAACCGATGCGGCCCTTGCCGTTTGGAAGCAGGGGCTTGAGCTGAACCCTTCGGATGCTGTTATCGTTATGAATCTGGGGAGGGCCTATTTCGAAAAGGGCGACAAGGCCGAGGCCCTCGTGTATTTCGAGCGCTATCTCGAATTGAAAGGTCAAACGCTTTCTGCGGAAGAACGCCTCGATGTCGAATCTTTGATCCAAAAGTGCAAGCAGAAATAATAAGATTGTATCTCTATAATTGCCTGTATTCCATAAGGGCTCTCTAGCTAACTCATATCCAACTCCTTAGTAAACTTTTTGGCAAATCCGGGATGACAGGATTCAAATTTTTGGAACGAATCCATTTTTTTGGAGAAATCAAAAATAATTGAATCCTTGTATCTTCGTAAATAGTTGATATAAAAGAGATTAATATTTTCTGAAATTGGCATAAATATTGCTACGCTAAAAATAAACAAGCAAGAATGATGAAAAAAAAATCAAAAGGAGGTGTCCATAGGATAGCTTTAGACTATGGGATTATTGGCGGAGTGAATTTCTTTCACTCTGGGGTTTTGGTTAAAATTTCCCCTAATGAGGGAAAAAAAGGAGGATTTTTATATGCGTAAAGCATTAGTCATTCTTTTCGCCCTGCTCCTCGTTGCACCTCTAGTCGCCCAAGAGAGAACCGGCCGTATCATCGGCATGGTCGTGGATGCAGACGGGAACTCGATTCCCGGTGTGACCGTCACCCTGTATGCCACAGCCGGTGCGCCGATGCAGGCCGTCACCACAGCCGAAGGCTCCTTCCGGTTCCTGGCCCTTCCTCCCTCCCGCGGTTATGCCCTCAAGGCCGAACTCGAGGGCTTCAAGACCAAGACGGAGACCGGAATCATCGTAGTGGTCGGACAGACCACCGAGATGAGACTGGAGATGGAAATGGGAGCTCTGGAGGAAGAGGTCACGGTCGTGGCTGTCTCCCCAGTTGTCGACACCAAGAAGACCGCGGTTTCGACGACCTTGAACTACGAGGCACTGCAGTCTCTGCCCAGTGCGAGAGACCCGTGGGTCATCCTGCAGATGACGCCTGCGGTTCAGGTCGACCGGGAGAACGTGGGTGGTAACGAGTCGGGTCAGCAGGCCAGCTACGTGGCTCTGGGCGGAATGGGCAGCAACGACACCTGGACCATGGATGGTGTGAACATCACCGACCCGGCGGCCATGGGAGCCTCGCCGACCTACTACGACTATGACATTTTCGAAGAAGTCAACGTCACCATCGGCGGAGCGGACATGGAGCAGCAGACCGGAGGAGTGGCGCTGAACCTGGTATCCCGCCGAGGCGAGAACCGGGTGACCTTTGGCGGCCGCTTCTACTACACAGAGGACTACTTCCAGGCCAAGCCGCATGGATCGACCTTTGAAGAGATCGAGAAGATCTTCCCGGGATACGGATACAACCAGATCCGGGACATCAAAGACTTCGGTTTCAACACCGGAGGACCTCTTTTCAAAGACAAGGTCTGGTGGTGGGGTTCCTACGGAGTGCAGGACATCAAGACCAGGGTCATGAACGGATCGCCAGACGACACCCTGCTGGTCAACTATGCGTTCAAAGTCAACATGCAGATCATCCCCGAGAACAGGCTGGAACTGTTCGTCCATGCCGGAAACAAGCTGAAATGGGGAAGAAGCTCCAGCTCTGCTTATCCGGCAGGATACAACCAGCACGGCAAGTACAATTTCGGCAGCCCGATCATCAAGATCCAGGACGAGCACATGTTCGGGGACAGCTTCTTCGTATCGGCCAAGTACGGGTTCACGGATGCGGGATTCGGACTGTGGCCGGCTGATGACGAAGCCATAACCACGATCCGGACCTATGACGTGGCTAACGATCTCTATTCCAGGAACTCCTGGTTCTTCTCCGGACGACCCAACCATCAAGCCACCCTGCACGCCACTTACTTCAACGATGACCTGCTCGGCGGATCTCATGAAATCAAGATGGGAGTCGAGTACGTGCACAGGTGGGATGAATGGACATCCGGCAACGGCGGCAACCTCCGCTACAACTTCAACTACAACACTCCGGTCGTTGACTGGGATGGTGACGGAACCAGGGATGTCCCTTCGGATGTCGGCGTTGACCTGCGCTATCTCTACATCGACAGAGGTACTTGGCAGGGCGGACCCGAAGGGTGTCAGCAGTACAGCGCGTTTCTCTCCGATACAGCGACCTGGGGCCGGCTGACCATCAAGCTCGGCTTGCGGTACGACTATCAGGTGAGCTACTCTGACGGAGACTGGCGCGAAACCATCCTAGACAGTGCTGTCGACAAAACCTGGTGGGAGCACTACTACGACATCCAGCAGGATGTGCTGGGACCGCAGGTTGCCAGCGCAATCGGCGCCATTTTCCCCGGAATCAAGGTTCCCGGTGTTACGACCTCTGACACGGTTCCCTGGAAGAGCCTTTCTCCGAGACTCGGGCTGACCTATGACATCACGGGCGACGGCAAAACCATCGCCAAGCTGTCCGGGGCCTATTACGGCGCCCGTATGGCCAGCTGGCCTGCCTACCTGTGGTTGAGAGGCGGAGCCGGCGGATGGCTCCGTTTCTGGTGGGACGATGCCAATGGCGACAACCAGACACAGTTCAACGAACTCTACTGGGCCGAATACGGCACCACCGATCGGGCAGCCTACCATGCCTTCTCCGACGACGGCACCTTCCTGGGCAACTGGGACCGTGAAGAAAACCTGATGTGGGGCGGTTATGATCCCCAGAATCCTAACGCCACGACAGATCCATGGTATAATGTGGATCCCGACTGGCACGGCGACAAAACCTGGGAGCTCATCGCCAGCCTGGAAAGAGAAGTCCTTCCCGACTTCATGCTGGGTGCCGACTTCACCTGGAGGAAGTACAGTGACTGGTGGACCAACTGGGACTACTCCGACTATTTCGGAGGAACTTTGCTGGCCAGGACCGACTATGTCGAAGCACCTACCAAGTGCCCCAGCTCCTACACAACTCCCGATGGTGAATCGGTCGACTTCGGCGAAGCCGCCGGACGTCCCTTCTATGTCTGGAAAGAAGGCGTAGAGGATGTGTACGGATGGTATGCCACCAACACACCTTCCGACTACTACGACATCTATTGGGGAATCAACTTAAGGTTTGCCAAGAGATTGTCCAACCGCTGGATGCTGAACGGCTCCTTCACCTACCAAAGCCAGAAGAACTACTGGGGCGACACCTATCCGCTCAATCCCACCAACCAGTGGGCCCAAGACGGGAAGATGTTCGCCTACTCCCTGGGTGCGGCCAGCGGAAAAGTGGGCATGCCCACCTTCTCCCGCTGGATGCTCAAAGCCCAGGGCCTCTACCAGCTCCCCTATGACTTCAACATCTCCGCCGTTTTCGACATGAGAGAAGGCCACCCCGTACCCACTCAGATCACCCTTCAGGACTACGACTCCCCCAATGCTTACAGCACCGGTGCCACCATGTACACCGCCGAGTTGGGCACAGAAAGGCTGCCCACCTTCTGGAACGTCAACCTGAGACTGGAAAAGATCCTGCGGATCGGAGACACGGGAAGAGTCTACCTGATGGTGGATGCCTTCAACGTGTTCAACCAGAACATCCTGAACAGAGAACGCACCATCCGCCCCGGAACGATCTATCTGCACAATGATCCCTACACCTTCTCCGCCAACGCCCGTTCCGGCGAGCCCAACGAAGTGTTGAATCCCAGAATCTTCCGGTTCGGAGTGAGATTCCAGTTCTAGTAGAGTCTGATACAGAAGTAAGAGTTCAAAAGCCCCTCCCGCGACCTTGCGGGAGGGGCTTTTTATTTATAGGCCATAATGATAAAATAGATTCCGAGGCTGATTACGATAACGAAGACCGGAGGTTAAGAATGAACGAGAGAAGGTTTTGGTTTCTTTTGGTCCTGGTGATAACCCCCCTTCTTCTGAGCTTGCCGCTCTTTTCCCAGGACTGGACAGGACAGGGAAGACAGGTTGGATATGTGTACGATGAGGAAGGCAATCCCCTGGAAGGAGTCAAGATTAAGCTCCTTTTCACACAGACCCAAACCGGTTTCGAGGTAACGACCGATGACAAGGGAAAATGGACGGCCATGGGCGTCAAAGGCGGATTGTGGTACATCGATTTCGAGCTGACCGGATACAGACCCAAAAAGATCAGCACCACCATTCTGGACTACCGCCAGATAAACAAACCCATCGAAGTAACCTTGGAAAAGGTGGAAGGCCTCTTTGTCACCGATGACATGAAGGAGGAGTATAAAAAAGGAATCGATCTTTTCAACGAAGGCCGATTCGAAGAATCCATCGGAGTTTTTAACACCATCGTGGAAAAGTTTCCCGAGGCCTATATCGTCTATTTGAATATCGGCCACAGCTATTTTCAGTTGGAGAACTACGAGGAAGCCGAAAAAAATTACCTTAGGGTCCTGGAGAGCGATGCCGGTAACATCGATGCTCTGATAGGTGTGGGAAACTGTTACATGAACCGTGACGAAATCGATAAGGCTATGGAGTGGTACAACAAAATCGAATTCGACAAAATAAAGGATCCCGTGGTTCTCTACAACGTCGGGACGATTTTTTACAACAATTCCAAGTTCGAGGAGGCCCTCAAGTATTACCAGAAGTCGGTGGAGGTCCAGGAGGATTTTTTAGACGGACTCTACCAGTTGGGCCTGACCTACCTGGCCATGGGACGCAATGCCGAAGCCATCACCGAGTTCGAGGCCTATCTGAAGTTCGACCCCGATTCGACTAGGGCCGGCCAGGTCAAGAATTTTCTAGACTATTTGAAAAAATAATAAGGGAGAGAGAGAAAACAAGAGGGGCTGGAGAAAGGATAAACAGAGAATGAATACCAAAAAGCCATGTATCCTGTTCTTCATGCTTATTTTGACTCTCAGCCTGTCTCCTCTGGCGGGGGGGCAGAAACTCAAAAAAAAGGACCTTCCCCCGAGATACCAGGAATGGCTCGATCTAACCCAGTACATTATACATGAAGAAGAAAAAGAGGTCTTCATGCAGTTGACCAACGACCGGGAGAGAGATATTTTTATCGAGACATTCTGGAAGCAGAGAGATCCGACCCCTGGCACGCCTCAAAATGAGTTCAAAGATGAACATCTCAAAAGATTCGCCTATGCCAATAAGTGGTTTTCCCGGGGGACCTCGCGCCCGGGATGGATGACGGATATGGGAAGGATTTATATCAAATTGGGGGAACCGATCAGCAAAGACAGGTATCCCTCCAATATTGGACTCTATCCCTGTGAAGTGTGGTCCTATTACGGCGACCCGGCCAAGGGCTTGCCCAACCATTTTGCTCTAGTATTTTTCCAGCGGCAGGGGGTCGGGGAATACAAATTGTATGATCCGGTTGCCGATGGTCCGGCCAGCCTGTTGATCCAAGGCAGGAGCATGGATCCCATGGACTACGAGACGTTGTACCATGAGATCCGGGAGTTGGCTCCGGCTCTTGCTCTCTCTGCTCTGTCCCTGGTTCCAGGGGAGTTCAGTTACGGGTATCAGCCCAATCCTCGCAACGCCGTCATCCTGGCTGATATCGAGACTTCACCTCTAAAGAGCGTCAATCCCTCCTATTCCACGCATTTTCTGAATCTGAGAGGAGTCGTGGATACGGAGTACCTCACCAACTTTGTGGAAAGCACCACGGATATCGCCTTTATCCAGGACCCGGTCACCGGCATCAATTTCCTGCATTTTTCTATGGCGCCCTTGACGGTCTCGATCGAATTTTACGCCCCCACCGAACAGTATTTTTGCAACTACACGATCAACGTGAGCCTCAGGGACGGCGAGACCACCATATTCCAGTATGACAGGGAGTTCCCGATATATTTTCCGGAAGAGGAGCTCAATAGAGTGAAGGCCAACGGCATATCCCTGGAGGATTCCTTTCCGGTCGTCGAAGGCAAGTACGAGCTGAACATTCTGCTCCAGAATTCTGTGGGCAAAGAATTCAGCCTCTGCGAGCGGGAGATCGTGGTAACCCCGCCACCGGAATCTCCCCACATAAATGGTCCTTTTCTGGGTTATCAATTCAATGAACAGAACCCGAACCAGCATATGCCTTTCAAGACGGCAGACAAAAAACTGCTGTACGACCCCAAAAAAACATTCTCCCGTCATGAAGAGATCGCCCTCCTTTTCAATGTGGTCAATCTGACGGAGGACCTCTGGCAGAGGGGCGAAGTCAGGCTGTTCATCAAGGGGCTGGATGAGAAAAATACGACCGAAAAAACCTATATCCTGAGGCTGTCCGGCTATCCCTATCGGAGAAACCTGAGCGTCAATTATTCCCTGCCTGCCGATGTGCTGGTACCCGATTACTATCGGATGACTTTGACTTTTTTGGATGCCGACGGAGGAGTGATCGAAGAGAAAAGCACGGAATTTGCCGTCGCTCTTGCAGAAGCTGTTTCCCATCCGATTGCGCGGATGAAGCCCTTTTCCCTGCAGAACCAGTTTTTGTTTTATTATATGCTGGCCGAACAGCACAACAAAATGAAGCAATATGAAGAAGCCGAAGCGAATTTCGAGAAGGCCTTCAATATGAATAAGCACTTCACCCGAGGGGTGCAGCAGTATGCGCAATTCTTGCTGCGTCACGATAAATTCGAGAAGAGCCTGGAGGTCGTCGAAAACATCAAACAGGATGAAAACCTGCTTTTCGATTATTATTTGATCAAGGGTCAGGCACACCTGGGGATGGGAAAGTTCATGCAGGCCATAGAGGACTTGGAGGAAGGGAACCGACTCTACAACAGCGACACCCGCCTCCTCAACTCCCTCGGCTTCTGTTACTACAAAACGGCCCAGAAAGATAGGGCGGTCGAAGTCCTGAATGCTTCCCTTCGTTTGAATCCAGAACAGACGGAAGTGAAAAAGCTGCTGGAAGAGATCGAAAAAGACTCCAATTGACCGGCTCTTCCGGCAGCCCAA